>CAMAUX010000037.1 GCA_945861435.1 Chthoniobacter flavus
TTCAGACGATGCCCCGCTTGCGGCTTCGGCCTCACGGCCTCATTCCGGGCATCGCTTTCGGTCGCGAACCGTCTAATTCGACCGGCGGGACTTTCACCCGCGTGGTTTCCGGCTTCCCCGGCGCACACCTAAAAACGTGAATGGACTTCTCGAAAGCGGGGGGAGTGCGCTCAAAAGCAGCTTTCTACAACGGAGTGGATTGTCACCCAATCAGTTCATTGCGGAGCACTGGGTTTCTCTGCCTTTGAAAGGCTTCCGTTTCAACGCCTCGTCCCATCGCCGCTTTTAAGCTTAACGAAGTGCCATTCGAGTCCGTCCATCACGAACTCCTCACGGCCCCTCTGTGCTTCAAGGGGTGCCGCTGCCGGGCCGCCCCCCGGGAGCCCAGGGAGTCCCCGAAGGACGGAATCTTCAGGCAATCATGCCAAGACCCAACCCTCGGCCTGATATGCGCCAGCTAAGCAGCAACCCCCGGCTCGAAGCCTCCTCCCGCCGGGTGCCCGCAACTTAGTGCGCCGAGCCACCCACGGACACGTGATGATTCGCAGTCCCAATCCGCGCACCGCTCGTGCACCCGGATCCAAAGACAACGACGAGAGCGGCAACAACGATAGTCAACGAGGCTTTCATAAATGGTCTTTCCTATCTCAATCGCCCACCGCCCTCTCGCTACGCGTGCGCGCCTTGCACTCCTGAACCTGCGCCCGCGATGCGACCACTCCCAAAGCCGGGAGCCCATCGCCGGCGACCCACCCAAGCCCCAAGGATGATCGCCACCGGCGTTGACAGCAGGACCTGATCTTTCCACAAGCATCCATGCGTCTGTGGTGGACCGTCCTCGGCCTTGCGCTGGTGCTTCTCCTGCCTTTTTTATTCTGGGGCGGCACCTTCATGGAGTGGCTCGATGGCGGCGCGGCTATCGAAAAACTCCGGTCCTTCGGCGCATGGGGCGGCATCGCCGTGATCGCCCTTCTGATCGGCGACCTCTTCCTCCCCATCCCAGCCACCCCAGTCATGTCCGCCGCCGGCTACCTTTACGGCATCTGGTGGGGTGGGCTCTTCTCCGCCACAGGATCTTTCCTCAGCGGAATGCTCGCCTACGGACTCTGCCGCAAATGGGGTCGCTCAATCGCACTCCGACTTGCCGCCCCCGGTGAACTGGAACGCGGCGAGACGCTTTTCCGAAAATTCGGGGGCTGGCTCGTGGTCCTCTCGCGATGGCTGCCACTGCTTCCGGAGGTCGTCACTTGTGTGGCCGGCCTCACCCGCATGCCCCCGCGCCCATTCGCCGCCGCCCTCGCCTGCGGCTCCATCCCGATGGCGTTCGTCTACGCGGCCATTGGCGCCGCGGGCCACGGCGATCCCCAACTCGCCCTTTGGTTGAGCGCACTGGTCCCCATCCTCCTTTGGTCCATCCTGCAGGCGCTCCTGCGCAGGCGCCGCTAAAACAGCAGCTTCATCCTCCGTCCACACGGGCTTCATCCGGGGGCGCTGAAATTTCCCGCTCCGGCCACTAAGAAGTCGCACGCCCACAGGTTTACTGGTATGACCACTCCGACTTCATGAACCAGATCGACCTCCAAAACCGTGCCGCCATCGTCACCGGCGGAGCCCGCGGCATCGGCCTCGCCATCACAGAACGACTCCTCGCCTCAGGCGCACGCGTCTCCCTCTGGGACATCGACGCCACAGCTCTGGAACAGGCCGCCGCAGAACTCGCAGGCGCGGGTACTGTCCACACCGCAACCGTCGACCTTGCAGACTTCTCCTCGGTGCACGCCGCTGCAGAGTCTACCGCCAACGCCTTCGGCAAAATCGACATCCTCGTGAACAACGCAGGCGTCGCCGGCACGAACGCCAAAACATGGGAGACCGCCCCTGAAGAATGGCGGCGGGTCATCGACATCAACCTGCACGGCCCCTTCTACTGCTGCCATGCCGTCGTGCCGCACCTCCTCAAAAACGGCTACGGTCGCATCGTCAACATCGCCTCCATCGCGGGCAAGGAAGGCAACCCCACCGCCGCCCATTACAGTGCATCGAAGGCCGGCGTGATCGCCCTCACCAAGTCGCTGGGCAAGGAACTCGCCACCGCGAACATCACCGTCAACGCGGTCGCACCCGCCGTGATCGCCACCGACATCCTCAAGCAGGTGACCCAGGCGCACATCGATTACATGCTCTCCAAAATCCCCATGGGCCGTCTCGGCAAACGCGAGGAAGCCGCTGCACTCGTCGCATGGCTCTGCTCCGAAGATTGCTCCTTCAGCACCGGCGCCGTGTTCGACCTCTCCGGCGGCCGCGCCACCTACTGATCCGTCCCCCATTCACCACCCCTGCCTTCCACCTCCCCACATGCACTCCACCGCAATTCAACGCCCCGCCTCCCTTGTCGAGGAGGTCTGCAGACAGCTCGCCAAACTCATCCGCGGCGGTGACGCCGGCGAGGAACGCTGGCTGCCGGGCGAACGCTCACTGGCGGAACAATTGGGCGTAAGCCGCACCGTCGTGCGCGAGGCCACCAAGCGCCTCGAGCAACAGGGCATGCTCGAAATCCAGCATGGCAACGGAATCAAGGTCGTCGACCGCCTCCACCGCCCCCTCAACGAATCCCTCGCACTCCTGCTCCCCGACGTCGCCGAACGCCTCCTCCAACTCAACGAAACGCGACTCTCCATCGAGCCAGACGCCACCGCACTCGCCGCCGAACGCGCCACCCAAACCCAGCTCGAGGAACTGCGCCGGATTCACTCCGAACTGGAAGCCGCACCGGACTCCGCTGCCGCCATCACCGCCGACCTCGCCTTCCACCGCGCCATCACCGACGCCAGCGGCAACCTCATCTTCCGCCTCGTCCTCGAATCGCTCGGCGATCTCGGCCGCGCCAGCCGCAAACGCACCATTGGCCGCATTGGTAAACAGACCGCGATCGACCACCACGCCCGCGTCCTCGCCGCCATCGAACGCCGCGACCCGGCTGCCGCAAGAAAGGCCATGCACGCCCACATCCTCGCTGCCGGAAAGGACATGGCACTCTCCTCTTCCGCCCAATCCTGAACGGATCCCGCCGCCCCTCAGTCCACAGCATGCACTCACGCATGAAGCGCTCATCCTCCGCCCTGCTGCTCTGCGTCCTCCTCGCAGTGGGCGCTCCGTTCGCTCCCGGCGCGGAGTCGCGCAAACGCACGGCCGTCGACGAGAGCGAACTTCCGGAGCCCGTGAAGCGTCCGGTAAAATACTTCGGCGACGTGCATCCCGTCCTCATGGAGCACTGCGTCTCCTGTCACGGACCCGACAAACAGAAGGGCGGCCTCCGGCTCGACTCGCGCGAGATGGCACTCGCCGGCGGAAGCTCCTACGGCCCCGCCATCCTCCCCGGCAAAAGCGCCCAGAGCCCGCTCATCCTCTTCATCGCCCACCTTGAGCCCGAGATGGAGATGCCTCCGAAAAAGGACATCCTTCCCGAACAAACCCTCGCCGTCCTCCGCGCTTGGATCGATCAGGGTGCCGACTGGCCCACACCGCCCGGAGGCGCCGCACACGCCACCAAGACGCTCGGCAACCAAGAGCTCTTCTTCAAAAAGGCCGCCACCCACTGGGCATTCCAACCCGTTCGCAAAGCCGATGCCGCATCGCTGTCAGCAGGCCCCGCCACCATCGACTCCCTCATCAATGCCCGGCTCCAGACAAAAGGCCTCGCCCGCTCACCACGCGCCGATGCCCGCACACTGCTTCGCCGCCTTCACTTCGACACCACGGGCCTGCCTCCCTCCCCGGACGAACTCGCCTCTTTCCGCACAGCCTTCGAGCACGACGCCCCAGCCGCACTCACCAGCAAGGTCGACGAACTCCTCGCCTCCCCTCACTTCGGCGAACGCTGGGGCAGGTACTGGCTCGACATCGCGCGCTACGCCGACACCCAGGACTTCTTCCCCACGCAGGACCTGCGCTACCCGTTTGCATGGACCTACCGCGACTACGTCACGGACGCCTTCAACTCCGGCAAGCCGCACGACCAGTTCCTGCGCGAGCAAATCGCCGCCGATCAACTCGGCCTCCCAGACAACGACCCCGCACTCGCTGCGCTCGGATTCCTCACCGTCGGCCCCCGCTTCCTGCGGCGCCTTGAGGAGCAAATCAACGACCGCATCGACGTGCTCACCCGCGGCCTCATGGGCATGACCGTCGTCTGCGCCCGCTGCCACGATCACAAGTACGACCCCATCCCCACCGCCGATTTCTACGCGCTGCACGGCGTCCTTAGCAGCACCGAGGATCTCACGACACTGCCGGAAATCCACGCCACCACCGCCGCACCCACCACCGCACAACGCGCCGACTACGAAGCCGCCATGGCCAAGGCGCGCCAGGCGCTCGCCGACCTCACAAACTCTCTCCGCGAGAAGGCGGTCGCCGCCGTCACCGCCAAACCCGAGGCCTACTTCGATGCCCTAGCCCAAGTCGAACTCCTGAAGAAGGACCAGCGCAAAGTCGTCAGCGACACCAAACTTCCCGAAGCCGTTCTCTCCCCGCTCAGCGCCCAGTGGAACGCCCTCCGCAAATCCAGCACCGCCGCGGACGATCCCGTCCTCGGTCCGCTCGCAAGAATCGCCGCCGCTCCGGAATCCAAGCGCGGCGAACTGCTCGAATCCATCAGCAGCACAGGCCTCCTCGCGGAAAACAAACCCGCCGTGCATCCGCTCGTGCTCGCGACCATCCGCGAACAAAAACCAACCGACGCACAGACCCTCCTCCTTCTCTACGGCAAACTCCTCGCCAACGCCGCTGCAGATAACGCGGGCGACTCGCGGGAAATCCTCACCGCCTTCACCAAAGATCCCGGCCTCCTCGCCCTCCAGCCGAAGGACATCGATGCTGCGGGTCGCGCATCCACGGAGAACCGCAGGGAATACGACAAACTCGACAAGGCCCTCGCCGAGGTCGAAGCCACGCATCCCGGTTCACCGCCGCGCGCCATGGCTGTGCGGGACCGCGCAAAACCCGTGAAGCCCGTGATCTACATGCGCGGCGATCCCGCCAAAAAAGGCGACCCCGTCGACCGCCGCTTCCTCCAAGTCCTCGATCCTGCAAAAAAGCCCTTCTCCGCAGAACACAGCGGACGCAGGGAACTCGCTGAAAAGATTGCCAGCCCCGACAACCCGCTCACACCGCGGGTCTGGGCCAACCACGTGTGGCGGCATCTGCTCGGGCTTCCACTCGTGAAGACCACGGGGGATTTCGGACTGCAATCCGCGCCGCCCACACACCCCGAACTTCTCGACTGGCTCGCCTCCGCACTCGTGCAGCGCAACTGGTCCACCAAGCAGCTCGTCCGCGACATCCTCCTCTCCGAAACCTACCAGCAGGACAGCACCCAGCGCACGGGCCCCGCCGCCGCAGACCCTGACAACCAACTCCTCTGGCGCGCCCACCGCCGCCGTATGGACTTCGAATCCATGCGCGACGCCATGCTCGCCACCAGCGGCAAACTCGACCCCAAGGTCGGCGGACGCGCGGTCAACCTCTCCTCCACCCCGTTCACCAGCAGGCGCACCCTCTACGGCTTCGTGGACCGGGTGAACATCGACCCGCTTTTCACCACCTTCGACTTCCCCTCGCCCGACATCTCCAGCACCGAACGCGCGCAGACGCTCGTCCCGCAACAGGCTCTGTTCGCACTCAACGACGCATTCATCATCGAGCAGGCACGCACCCTCGCAAAGGGCGCCCTCGATTCCGCAGCACCCGGCGCTGATTCTGCAACGGCACTCGACTGGCTCTATCTTAAACTCTTCCAGCGCCATCCCACCGCTCCCGAATCGCGGATGGCCACTGCCTTTCTGCAAGAAACAGACTCGCTCCGCCAAGACACCACACCGCACGGCACATGGCTCTACGGCGTCGGAAGCGCCGACCCGGAAACCCCTCGCACCGAGGCTTTCCAGCCACTCCCGCACTTCGACGCCCAGACCAAACGCTATCAGGGCGGCCGCGTCTTCCCCGACTCCCAACTCGGTTTCGCCAGCCTCAGCGCCGGCGGCGGCCATCCCGACAAGGGAATCCAAAAGGCCGTCCTCCGCCGCTGGATCGCCCCCTGCTCCGGCGACTTCACCATCCACGGCGAACTCAGCGTCAACGCAGCCGGCAAGGGCGACGGCGTCCGCGCACGCGTCATTTCCTCACGCTCCGGCCTCTGCGCCGAATGGATCGTAGACCGCATCGAAAACACCTCCCTCAAAACCAGCCTCGCAACCCTCCATGCCGAGGCCGGGGACATCCTCGACTTCGCGGTCGACTGCCGCGAGACCACACAGTCCGACGGCTTCCGCTGGTCGCCGACAATCCGCCTGCAAATGCCCGCTGGAGCTTCAACGCCGGCCGACAAGCCCATGACCGGCGCCCCGTCCTTGTGGGACGCACAATCCGAATTCAAGGCACCTCAGCCCACCAAACTCCTCCCGCTCGAGCAACTCGCCCAGGCGCTCCTGATCACCAACGAATTCCTCTTCATCGACTGATCACCTCTACCCGTGATGCAACCCGCCCCCCATCCACTCTCCCGCCGCCAAGCCCTCGCCCGCACAGGCTTCGGCCTCGGCAGCCTCGCACTCGGCGCACTCCTCAACGACATGGGCCTCACGTCCGCCCATGCCGCCAACCTCTCACCACTCGCACCGCGCGCACCGCAATTCCCGGGCAAAGCAAAGCGCGTGATCCATCTGTTCATGAACGGCGGCCCTTCGCAGATGGACACGTTCGATCCCAAGCCAAAGCTCAACGAACTCCACGGCAAATCCCTCCCCACCAACAAGGATCTCGGAAAGGACAAACGCCTCAGCGGGGCCGCGCTCGGCTCCACCTTCAAGTTTGCCAAGCACGGCCAGAGCGGCATCGATATCAGCGAGCTGTTCCCCCACGTCGCAAAACATGCCGACGACCTCTGCGTCGTCCGCTCCATGTTCAGCGACGTCCCCAATCATGAGTCCGCACTCATGATGATGAACACCGGCAACATCACCCTCCCGCGCCCCAGCGTCGGCTCATGGACCCTCTACGGCCTCGGCTCCGAGAACCAGAGCCTGCCGGGCTTCATCGTCATGTGCCCCGGCGGACTCCCCGTCTCCCAAAGCGCCAACTGGCGCAGCGCCTTCCTCCCCGGCATCTACCAAGGCACCCACATCGACACCAAGGAGACCCGGCCCGACCAACTCATCGCCAATCTCCGCAACGATTCCATCCTGCCAAGCCAGCAGCTCAAGCAGCTCAGCTACATCCAGCAACTCAACGAACTCCACCGCCAAAACCGCACCGGCGATCCCCAGCTCGAGGCCCGCATCCAATCCATGGAACTCGCCTTCCGCATGCAGGGCGAAGCCACCGACGCGTTCGATGTCACCCGCGAACCCGCTCCCATCCGGGAAATGTACGGCGACAACCTCCAAGGCCGCCAGATGCTCATGGCCCGCCGGCTCGCAGAACGCGGCGTGCGCTACATCCAAGTCTGGCACGGCGCGGGCCAGCCATGGGACAACCACAACAGCATCGAGGAAGCCCACAAAAAACTCGCCGGCGAATGTGACCAAGCCATCGGCGCCCTGCTCCAAGACCTCAAGCAACGCGGCATGCTCCAAGACACCCTCGTACTCTGGGGCGGCGAATTCGGACGCACCCCCACCGCCCAGATGCCGCTCACTCCAAAGGTCGGCCGCGATCATCACAACGACGGCTTCAGCATCTGGATGGCCGGCGGCGGCGTCCGCCCGGGCCACATCCACGGCGCCACCGACGACATCGGCCTCTCCATCGCCGAGGGCAGGGTCGACGTCCACGACCTCCACGCCACCCTCCTCCATCTCCTCGGCTTCAACCACGAAACCCTCACCTACCGCTACGCCGGCCGCGACTTCAGGCTCACCGACGTCTTCGGCTCCGTCGTCAAAGAACTCCTCGCATGATCCCCCAAGCCCCCCGCCCAACCAACCACCGCACAGCCCTCGCTCTCGCCCTCTGCGCCACCACGGCGCTGACCGCCCATGCGGAGGTCCAGATGGACCCCCTCAAAGTCCCCATGCGCGATGGCATCCATCTCGCCACCGATCTCTACCGCGACGACACCGTGCAAAAAGCCCCGGTCGTCCTCATGCGCACGCCCTACGACCGGACCAAGGCAAAGGGCACCGCCGAGAAATTTGCAAAGGCCGGCTACATCGCGGTGATCCAGGACTGCCGCGGAACCCGCGCCTCCGAAGGCGTGATGGCTCCTTACAACAACGAGGGGCAGGATGGCTACGACACCATCGAGTGGATCTCGCGCCAGCCTTGGTGCAGCGGACGCGTCGGCATGATGGGCGGATCCTACGTCGGCGCCGTCCAGTGGCAGGCTGCCGTCGAACATCCGCCGGGCCTCGCCACCATCGCTCCCCAAGCCACATGGAGCAGCTTCTATCGTAACCTCTACCTCGGCGGCGCCGTCCGCCTCTCGCTCATCGCAGGCTGGATCGCCGGCAACACCGCTAAACCCGCCGACATCAAACCCGGCGACATGAACGTCGCCCTCATGCGACTCCCACTCAGCGATGTCGACCAGGCCATCGGTTGGCCCATGCCATGGCTCGACGCCTTCCTCACCCATCCCGAACCCAACGGCTTCTGGACCCGATTCGATCTCACCCCGCACCTCCCAAACCTCACCCTTCCTGCTCTCCACGTCGTCGGCTACTACGACTTCTTCTCACGCGAATCGGTCGACAATTTCATGGTCATGCAAAAGCAGGCGCGTGACCCGAAGGTCCGCCAACAGCAGCGCCTCATCCTCGGCCCATGGGATCACGGCAGCGTCGGTAAAACCAAGGTCGCCGAAGTCGACTTCGGCCCGGATGCGGCGGTGGACACCATGGCGCTCCAACTCGACTGGTTTGATCGCCATCTCAAACAGGATCCCGCCGCGCTCGCAAAACCCTTCCCCCCCGTCCGCTACTTTTCCATGGGCGACAACGTCTGGCACGACGCGCAGACATGGCCCCCCGAGGGATTCACCCCCACCGCGTTCCATCTCCGCTCCGATGGAAAAGCCAACACCCGCAAAGGCAGCGGCCGCATCACACGCGAAGCTCCCACCAAGGACGAACCCGCCGACTCCTTCCGCGCCGATCCCGCCAACCCCGTCCCCGCATGTCCTGTCACCGATGCGCGTCCGATCAAGGCCGCTGTCTGGGGCCCCGTCGACCAAGGGGCGCTCGAAGACCGCGACGACGTGCTCGTCTACACCAGCGCTCCGCTTGAAGACCCGCTCACCTTCGCCGGCAACGTCGAAGCAAAACTCCATGTCTCCGCCGACACTCCCGACGCCGACTGGGCCGTGAAGCTCGTCGACGTGCGTCCGGACGGCTTCGCACAAAATCTCGCCTCCGGCATCCTGCGCGCCCGCTACCGGCACTCGCTCACCCAACCCACCCCGCTCGAGCCCGGACGCATCTGCGAGATCACCGTCGATCTCGGCCCGGTTGCCGCGACCATCGCCAAGGGCCACAGCCTGCGCGTCGACATCTGCGGCGCCCACTTCCCCCTCTACGACCGCAATCCCAACACCGGCGCAGGCCCCTTCGACGCACGCACCGCTGTCGCAACCGAGTCCGTCCATCACAAACCCGGGGCGCTCTCCAAGCTCATTATCCCGTGCAAATCGCGATGAGAACGACTCTCCCATCCATTGCGAGTCTAAGAGCCGCAGACACGCTAGTACACCTCCTCATGCGTGCCGACGCCTTCCAACAAGATCGCGTCCTCCGACTCGTGCCTCACAAACCGAAACACGATTCGCAAATCGGGGCTGATCGAACACGCCCACGAGTTTGCCAGCCGCCCCTTCAGTTTGTGCGTCCGGAGCGACGGCTGAAACGCATCGCTTTCAAGTCCGGCGAGAGTCTCACCGAGTGCGGGGGCGATCCCCGGCCGCTTCTTCACCAACCGCCGGGCCAGCCGCAAAAACGCACGGCTGGGCAGAAGAGCGCGTCTCACTTCACGACCCGACGCATCACCTCGCCCGCCTCAACCGGCTTTAGCTTCCCTGCCGCCCACTCGCGCCCGGCACTCCGCACCGCCGCCTCCAACTGCACACGCCGCCTCTCCGCGATCCGCCGTCGCAGGGTCTCGGCAACCTGCTCCTGCTCCTCCAAGGACAGACGATCGAACGAGTCGAGCAGGCGGGCGAATCCGTTCATGCCCCAACCCTACTTCCACGCGTCACCCGCCTCAACCCTCATTTGCCGCCCACTCAGTATTCAGGGCTTCGTGGCGCCCAGAGTTGCAGGCCACATCGGCACCGGAAGCTGACATCCATCACGCAACCCATCCCCCCCATGCGCCGCCTGCTAATCGCCATCACCGCCGCCGCTCCCGGCCTCCTCGCCGCGGTCGAACCCTCACCCGATGACGCGGCATTCTTCGAGTCTCGCATCCAGCCCCTGCTGCAAAAGCGCTGCTTCGAATGCCACTCACACGAGAAAAAAATCAAGGGAGGCCTCGCCCTCGATTCACGCAACGGCTGGCAGCACGGCGGCGACAACGGCCCCGCACTCATCCCGGGCGACACCGAAAAGAGCCTCCTCATCAAGGCCGTCCGCTACCTCGACTCGGACTTCCAAATGCCTCCCAAGGCAAAGCTGCCGCCAGAGGAAATCGCCCTCTTTGAACAATGGATCAGGCAGGGCGCACCCGACCCGCGCGCGGAAACGGCTGCGGTCAGCAAGCGGGTCATCGACATCGAACAAGGCCGCCGCTTCTGGGCCTTCCAACCCGTCGCCAACCCCGCGCCCCCGGCCGTCCGCAACACCGCATGGCCGCTGGATTCGATGGACCGCTTCATCCTCGCGCGCCTCGATGCAGCGAACCTCGCCCCGGCCGCCGATGCCGACCGCCCCACATGGCTGCGCCGGGTCAGCCTCGACCTCACAGGCCTGCCACCAGCTCCCGCCGACATCGCGGCGTTCCTCAAGGACAACGCCCCGGACGCCTGTGAAAAGGTCGTCGACCGTCTCCTGTCCTCGCGCGCATTCGGAGAGCGCTGGGCGCGCCACTGGCTCGATCTCACCGGCTACGCCGACATGATGGGCACCTCCAACAGCGTCTTCGCCGAACACGCATGGCGCTACCGCGATTACCTCATCAACGCCTTCAACGCCGACAAACCCTTCGACCAGTTCGTCCGCGAACAGATCGCCGGCGACCTTCTCCCCGCCCACTCTCCCGCGCAACGCGCAGACCACATCACCGCCACAGGTTTCCTCATGGTCGGCGACGTCGAGATCGTCAATCCAGACAAGGCGCGCATGGAGGCAGACCACATCGACGCCCAGATCACCAAGATCGGCGCCGCCTTCCTCGGCATGACCCTCGGCTGCGTGCGCTGTCACGACCACAAGTTCGACCCCATCGGCGTCCAGGACTACTACGGCATCGCAGGCATGCTCCGCAGCTCCCCCTCCACACACAAAATCCCCTTCGGCGTCTGGAGCCACCTCAACGCCACCGAACTCCCCGAATCCCCGGACCAACTCGCCTCCCGCAAACAACGCGAAGCCGCACACGAACAGTCCATCGACGATCTCAAAAAACAGCAGACCGGACTCAACGACGAAAAAAAGTCCGTCGCCGCGCAACTCACCCAGATCGAGAAGACCGAGAAGGATGCCGCCAAACCCAGCACCAACCGAGCTCCAGCGACCACCCCCAAACCCGCCACCAAAGCGGACGCAGCATGCGCGGGCACGGCAACCAACACCTCCACCACGGTTCCAGAAACACCCAAACCCTCTCCAGACAAGGAAACGCTCACCAAACGCCGCACTGAGATCGACGACAGTCTCAAGAAGCTCGGCACGCAAATCCAACACGCTGAATTCTTCCGATCGATGGTCCCGAAGGCCTTCGCAATGCGCGACAGCGAGGCCCCCGCCGACATGCCCGTCTACATCCGTGGCAATCCCTACGCACCGGGCCCCGTCATCCCACGCGGCGTCATGCGAGTCGCATCATGGGCTCCATTCCCAGCCATCCCTCAGGGACAAAGCGGCCGACTTCAGCTCGCAGACTGGCTCGCAGACCCGCGCAACCCACTCACCGCGCGCGTTGCCGTGAACCGCGTCTGGCAGAAGCTTTTCGGCGAGGGTCTCGTTCGCAGCGTGGATTACTTTGGTGAACGCGGCGAACGCCCTTCGCATCCGGAGCTGCTCGATCATCTGGCCACGCGATTCATGCGAGAGGGTTGGTCTCCGAAGAAACTACTCCGCGCTCTCGTGCTCAGCCGCACCTACCGCATGGCAGGCACCAACAACGCCACCGCCCTCCAGACCGACCCGGACAACCGCCTCCTCTGGCGCATGAACCGCCTCCGCCTCGATGCCGAGGCCATCCGCGACTCCCTCCTCGCCGTCAGCGACGAGCTCCAACCATCCACCGGCGGCCCGGCTCTGGTCCTTGAGAACCCCGCCAACACAGGCTCCCTTGTTCAGAAAGGCATCAACCCACCCTCCTACACCCACAGAGTTCCCCGGCCTTCTCAGGAGTTCGAACGGACGATCTACCTTCCCGTCATGCGCGGCGGATTCGCCGGCCCGGATTTCGCAGGACCCGACCGCCTCCGCGGCACATTCGATTTCATCGATCCCGCCCAGATCGCAGGGCAGCGCCCGCAGACCGTCGTTCCGACCCAGGCGCTTTTCCTCCTGAACAACGACCTGCCCCGCAAGCGCGCAGCCGCCCTTGCAAAAGATCTCGTCCAGAAGCATCCCGACCGCGGGGCCCGAGTGGAAGAGCTCTGGCTGCGGGTGCTCAGCCGTCCAGCCACCCCCGAGGAACGCGCGGACGCGCACGCCTTCCTTGACCAGCTTACAAAGCCGCCCGCAACCGCTCTTGAGACCAAGGCCCCCAAAGCCACGCCCTCCACGCCCTCCACGCCCTCCACGCCCTCCACGCCCTCCACACCCTCCACGCCAGCCACGCCAGCCACGCCAGCCACGCCATCGACGTCCAAGCCGATATCCCCGGATATCACCAACGAGAGCGCCGCATGGACCGAGTTGATCCACAGCCTCATGGCCTCCAACGAATTCATCTATCGCCTATGAGACTCAACCACCATGGACCGCGACTGTTTTGCGCATCCCACGGATGGGTGAGCGCAAAGGCCACCGCTCTCCGCACGCACACACACTCCGGCGAGCCGGAGGCTCGACATCACCCCACCTGCGCTCATTCAGGGCTTCTCGATATTCAACGAACCGCTCCGCCACCAGTGGCCACCACCAGCCCAGAGCACCATCTGCGACTACTCTGCCCCCCTCGCGAATTGGCAATGGCGCAGGCAATCCCTGTCCCACCCTACGCGCACTCCGGCGAGCCGGAGGCTCGCGAGCGATTAGCCGGTGGTGGAGCGAGCTCCTGCGAGCGCAACCACCGGTCCCCTTACACACACGCGATGCGCTCCGGAGGATGCGCGAGAACCGCCTGCAAACGCACGGCGCGTCACCACAAATACCGCTCGTCATACTCCACCAGCCCCTGCTGCAACATCGCCACATACTCCTCCTGAAACGTTCTCACCCGGTGATGCTCCTCCTGCCGCAAGATATACCCTCTTACCGTCTCCACATGCGACGCGCTGACGGTGAATCCCCCATACCCCTCCTGCCATGCGAACAGGGGCATGCGCAATTCACGATGGATCCACAAGGAGGACTCACTTTTGACCTCACGCATCACGCCCGAAAGGCGGTGCTCCGCCCGCAACCCAACCAGCACATGCACATGGTCCTTGGTGCCGCCCACCGCATGCGAAATGCACCGATTCCCACGGACGACACCACCGATATACTCGTGAATCCGCCCGCGCACATACGGCGTGATCAAGCCCGCGCGCCCCTTGGTGCTGAACACCACATGGTAATGCAACGAAAGATGCGTCGATCCCACCCCTCACCCATCTCGCGCTCCTGCCGGAGCGCAACCCGCTCCAATGCGTCATCCGGTGGCTCGCTCCATCCGCTGCGCGGACTCCGCTCAGCACCGGCTATTCGCGCTCATGCCTCCGGCATGAACGGCACCCACCTGCCTTCGGTGTACTCAGATTCAACCTTTACGCGGCCCATCCATCGGATTGATCCCACAACGAATCATCACCGCTCAACCCTCCTCCACTCCTCATCCGGTGGCTCGCTCCATCCGCTGCGCGGATTCCGCTCAGCACCGGCTATTCGCTCTCATGCCCCCGGCATGAACGGCATCCCTTCGCCTGCGGCGCCCCCGGATCCAACATCTCCGCCACCCTTCCTCCGGATTCATCCCGCAACGACTCACCGCCTCGCAACCCTCCTCCACTCCTCATCCGGTGGCTCGCTCCATCCGCTGCGCGGACTCCGCTCAGCACCGGCTATTCGCTCCCATGCCTCCGGCATGAACGACCACTCCTTTCCATCCCCGTTCCGCGATCCGCAGTCTCGTCCTCTCAACCTCCCCGTCACGCCATGAACTCCCCACTCCCCCTCTCCCGCCGCCAATGGCTTCGCAACACCGCCTGCGGCTTCGGCGCACTCGCACTCCAGGACATCCTCCGCGCCGCATCGGATCCGCTGAGCGCACGCATTCCCGGTGTCACACCCAAGGCCAAGCGCGTGATCTTCCTGTTCATGGCGGGCGGACCATCGCAGATGGATCTCTTCGACCCCAAACCCTACATCACCGAGCGTCACGGGCAGACGGTGCAGTCGCCGTTGCGCGCTGAGGTCACGCAGGTGGGCACGGAAAAGTATCTCGCACTCGGCGCCATGGCACCGGTGCAACCGCGCGGACAGTCCGGCACCACCATCTCCGACCTGATGCCCCACCTCGCCTCGGTCGCAGACGACCTCTGCCTCCTCCGCGGCATGAACGCCGACAACCCCCAGCATGCCGGCGCCACGCTCCAGTTCCACACCGGCACCTTCGCCGAAGTGCGGCCATCGATGGGCGCATGGATCAGTTACGGGCTCGGCACCGAAAACAAGGACCTGCCTTCGTTCGTGAGCGTCCAACCCGGCGGCGTTCGCGAGTACGGATCAGCCTTCCTTCCCGCCATCCACCAAGGCACGGCGCTCAGCGTTCCCCTCGACGACAAGACCTCCCCGGTCCAGAACCTCCGCAACGCCTCCCCCACAGCCGAGGCCCAGCGCGCGCGCATCGACCTCATGCAGCGCATGAACCGCCGCCTCACCGGCCAACTCCAAGGCGACCCGGGCATGGAGGGCATGATCCAGAATCTTGAACTCGCGTTCCGGATGCAAACAACGACCCCGCAGATCGTCGACATCTCCCGCGAGACCGACGCCACCAAGCAACTCTACGGCATCGGCGGAAAGGACACCGACAAGAACGGTCGCGCCTGCCTGCTCGCACGGAAACTGAGCGAGGCAGGCGTGCGCTTCGTTCAAGTCACCATGGGCGGCTGGGATCACCACGGCGACATCCGCGGCAACCTGCCCAAACTCTGCGCCCAAACCGACCAACCCGTCGCCGCACTCCTCAAGGACCTCAAATCGCGCGGACTCCTCGAGGACACGCTCGTTCTTTGGAGCGGCGAATTCGGACGCACCCCGTGGAGCCAGGATCTCAGCGGCACAGCGCCCATCGACAAACACGGACGCGAGCACCAACCCGAGAGCTTCTGTGCATGGATGGCCGGTGGCGGCGTGAAACCAGGCCTCACCTTCGGCACCACCGACGACATGGGGTACCGCGTGGTGGAGGGCAGAATCCACGTGCACGACCTGCACGCCACCCTCCTCCACCAACTCGGCATCGATCACACCCGCCTTACCTGGCGCCATCTCGGCCGCGACTTCAGGCTCACCGACGTCTACGGCGAGGTCGTCCGCGAGATCCTCGCCTGACCGTCCCGGCCCCACGGGGATTTTTCCGGGAGCATGGGCGTCTCGCTCCTTAACGCCTGGCACCCGTCGAATGAGACGATAGTGCCACTCTTTGAGTGGGCCGGCGTAGACGCGCCCCGGTTGACCAGCCTATATCACTCTCAATCCCCCACTCCCATGAGGACTGCACACACAGGAGTTGTTGGCGCCAAACGCACGGCACACCAACCCGCCTCCATTCGGAGGAGCCCTGCGAAGGCACTGCAGCGTCCGCTACCATCGACCACCAGAGCCTCCTCCCGCCTCATAGGGATCTCACTATCCTCGCGGCCACCTTCGCCCAATTCACACAAACGCTCCGGATCCAAACATGGCTCGGAGTCAACGCATCGCGACTTCCCCCACACACCATGAAACATCCGCTGGACCTCACTCGCAGGCAGTTCCTCGGGAGCATGACCACCGGCCTCACCGGAGTCGCACTCTCACGCCTTACAGCCGCCGGATCCTCTCTCCAGCCTCACTTCGCTCCAAAGGCGAAGCAGGTCCTGCAGATCTTCTGTCCGGGCGCGGCATCCCACATCGACCTGTGGGACCACAAGCCGATGCTTGAAAAGTTTCACGGCACACCGATGCCGGGCGCAGGAACCGAAGTCACCTTTCAGGGCAAGAACGGGAATCTGATGAAATCTCCGTGGGCCTTTGCGCCGGCGGGGCAGAACGGTAAGATGATCTCCTCGCTGCTGCCGCACATGGCACGCCACGTGGACGACATCGCGTTCATCCACAGCATGACCTCGCGCACGAACACGCACGGGCCGGGCTGCATCTACATGAACTCCTGCTTCACCCGCGAAGGCTTTCCCAGCGCGGGTTCATGGGTCAGCTACGCTCTCGGGTCCGCGAACGAAAATCTCCCCACCTACATCTCAATCCAGGATCTCCGCGGCGAACCGCCCAACGGCAAGGCCAACTGGAGCAACGGATTCCTCCCCGCGCAGTTCCAAGCCGTGTCGATGGCGGCACAGCAACCCCTCCGCAACCTCGCGCGTCCGGACTCCATCAGCGATCCCACCGAGCAGGCCACCCGCGCATTCCTCGGCAGCATCAACGCGGAACACGCCACGGCCCATCCCGGCAACGACGAACTGCGCGCCCGCATGGCCGCGTACGAACTCGCCGCGAAAATGCAGCTCACCGCACCGGAGGTCAGCGACCTCTCGCGCGAACCCGCTCATGTCCACGCCCTCTACGGCACGGACGATCCCAACAAACTCAAGGCCGCCTACGCAAAGAACTGCCTGCTTGCGCGCCGCTTCCTCGAGCAGGGTGTGCGCTACGTCAGCCTCTACTGCGCATCGCGTGCCAGCGCCGTCGACGGCCTCCTCAACTGGGACGCACACAAGACCCTCAAGGCCGACTACGAACGCCACTGCCCCATCTTCGACCAACCCACCGCCGCGCTCCTCACCGACCTCAAACAGCGCGGCATGCTCAACGACGTCCTCGTCGTCTGGTGCACCGAGTTCGGCCGCATGCCCACACACCAGGAAGGCACCAGCGGCCGCGATCACAATCCCGACGCATTCACCACATGGATGATGGGCGCCGGTGTGAAAGGCGGCATCAGCCATGGCGCCACCGACGACTTCGGCCGCCGCGCAGCCGTGGACGTCGCCACCGCCTACGACTTCTACGCCACCCTCCTTCACCTGCTCGGCCTCGACCACGAAAAGCTCACCTACTACCACAACGGCGCCAACCGAAGGCTCACCGATGTGCACGGCCACGTGATCCAACCCATCCTCGCCTAAATATGTCCGCACATCGCCTCCCCTCGGCCTGCGCGCTGCTTCTCGCCCTCGCTGCAACCCTGCACGCTGCAGATCCAGCAGGCATCGCCTTCTTCGAACAGAAGGTCCGCCCCGTCCTCGTCGAGCACTGCTACGGCTGCCACAGCGCAGATGCAAAAAAGCTACGCGGCAACCTCCACCTCGACTCCAAGGCCGGCTGGCAGAAAGGCGGCGACAGCGGCGAGGCGGCCATCATCCCGGGCGATCCAGAAGCCAGCCTCCTGATCCGCACCATCCAGCATCGCGAGCCCGACCTCGACATGCCTCCCAAGAAACCCAAGCTCCCCGATGCCCTCATCGCGGACCTGGTGAACTGGGTGAAGATGGGCGCTCCCGACCCACGCGATGGCGCGCAGCTCGAGGCGCGACGCGCCGACAAGTCCTGGTGGTCCCTCCAGCCCATCCCCACCCAGCTGCCACACAATAGCATCGACGCCTTCCTCTCCGCACGCCTCGCCTCCGCAGGTCTCTCCCAAAATCCCCCCGCAGATCCGCGCGCCCTCCTCCGGCGCATGAGCTACGACCTCACCGGACTGCCGCCCACTCCGGACGAAGTGGACGCGTTCGTTTCCGCACACCGCACGGATGCAACGGCCGCCATCACCACGCTCATCGACCGCCTCCTCGCCTCACCGCGTTACGGCGAGCGCTGGGGACGCCACTGGCTGGATGTCGTCCGCTTCGGCGAGAGCAACGGCTTCGAGCGCAACTTCATCATCGACGACCTCTGGCCCTTCCGCGACTACGTCATCCGCTCGCTCAACGAGGACAAGCCGTTCAACCAGTTCATCACCGAGCATCTCGCAGGTGACGTCGTCGGCAAGGACAACCCCTCCGTCGAGGTCGGCAGCGCTTTCCTTGTCGCAGGGCCCTACGACGATGTCGGCAACCAGGACGCGGTCGCCCAGAAGAACATCCGTGCAGCCACCCTCGACGACATCATCACCGCCACCAGCTCCGCCTTCCTCGGACTCACGGTCAACTGCGCACGCTGCCACAACCACAAGTTCGACCCCATCCCGACCGAGGACTACTACCGCTTGCGCGCTGCCTTCGAAGGCGTCACGCACGGACGCAGGGTTCTCGCTTCAAAGGAACAACGCGACGCCTTCACCGCCGCCACGACGCCGCTCAACACCGAGCTCAAGTCTCTCGAGGCCGAACAGACCGCCCTCCACAAGGCAATCGAGACACGAGCAACAGACGCCTTCACCACCCGAAAGCCCACCCGGCCCAAAATCGACGAAAACGGCACCAGCGAATCCTTCGATCCCGTGGAGGCGCAATCTGTCCGGTTCGTCATCCATGGGCTGACGGGCGACCACCAGCCCAGCACCAAGGGAAAGCCCGCCGGCTCATCCAACGGCAAGCTCACCGAGTTCCAAATTTGGAGCGCCGACGAACCCACGCGCAACGTCGCCCTCGCATCGCTCGGCACCCGCGCGGAGGGCGCCAAATCGGCCACTGCAGAGGATTTCCCAGAGGCCTACGGCCCGCAGTACTGCATCGACGGGGCGCTCGGTGAGGCATGGTTCATCGGCCGGCCTGCGATCCTGACCCTCACCTTTCCCAAGCCGGAAAAGATCCGTGGCATCACCTTCATCAACGCGCGCGGCGATCGGACCACCGAGGAAGGCAAGGTCCGCGGTTCCACCCCGTGCGAGTACGAGGTGCAGGTTTCCATGGATGGAAAGGACTGGCGCACCGTGGCCACCGACGAGGGGCGTGAGCCATGGACCCCGGCCCACGGCATTGCAAAAGCCCGCGCGGAAGTCATCACGAAGGCGGAGCAGGAACAAATCGCGGCCCTTGAAAAGAAGATCACGGACCTGCAGGCAAGACTGAGCCGCGTTCCCAAGCTCCCCCAAGCCTGGGTCGGATCACACGCGCAACCCAAGGACGCCACCACCGTCCACAGGGGCGGCGACCCGATGAAGCCCGGCGATCAGGTCCTACCCGCGAGCCTCAACGTTCTGGACCGCGTCACACAACCCTACGCGTTGAAGTCGGATGCAGACGAGGGTCAGCGCCGACTCGCGCTCGCACAGTGGATCACCAGCGATGGAAACCCGCTGACCGCAAGGGTGCTCGCAAACAGGGTCTGGCAGCATCACTTCGGCACCGGCATCGTCGATACTCCCGGCGACTTCGGCTTCCTCGGCAGCAAGCCGGCGCATCCCGAACTCCTCGATTACCTCGCCACGCGGCTCATCGCCAACGGATGGCGGATCAAGCCCCTCCACCGCGAGATCCTCCTTTCCAAAGCTTACCAGCAGAGCGCCGCTTACCGTGGGGATGCTGCAAAGCAGGACAAGGACGCCCGCCTCCTCTGGCGCTTCCCGCCGCGCAGACTCAGCGCGGAGGAGATCCGCGACACCATGCTCACCGTCGCAGGCCGGATGCAGTTGGATCCCATGGGCGGCCCTGGATTCCGCCTCTACAAATTCACCCAGAACAACGTCTCCACCTACCTGCCACTCGATGCCCACGGCCCGGACACCTACCGCCGTGCCGTATACCACCAGAACGCACGGGCCAGTGTGGTCGACGTACTCAACGACTTCGACCTGCCGGACACCGCATTCGCAGCGCCGAAGCGCGCCAGCACCACCTCGCCCATGCAAGCGCTCACCCTGCTCAACCACAGCTTCACCCTCGACATGGCTGGCTCACTCGCCACCCGCATCGCATCCGGTGATCCTGTGAGGCAGGCCTACCGCCTCGCACTCCAGCGCCAACCAAGCGCGCAGGAACACGCCGCTGCATCCAGCCTCCTCGCTGCCCACGGCCCCGCTGCCCTCTGCCGCGCACTCCTCAACGCCAACGAACTGCTCTATCTGGAATAACCCGGGCGCGCGCCCTCAGCCACTCCGCTGCAGCGTGCTCGAATAACCCAAACCCGCTAACCGCATTCCTGCGATGCGCTCCGCAACTGCGCGGCTTGAGCTCTGATCTCTCCGCGCTTTGTCTCATCGAGACGCCCAAGATTCCTCACCTGCATGGCCATCCTCTGGTTCTTCCGCAGGGTGTCCTCATGCTGGAGAAGGAAATCCCAGTACAACGTCGTGAACGGGCAGGCCTTCGCACCGGTGCTTTCCGCGGGATTGTATCGGCAGCCTGAGCAGTAATTGCTCATGCGCTCGATGTACTTGC
This sequence comes from Chthoniobacter flavus, assembly GCA_945861435.1. Taxonomy (GTDB): domain Bacteria; phylum Verrucomicrobiota; class Verrucomicrobiia; order Chthoniobacterales; family Chthoniobacteraceae; genus CAIURC01. Next base: position 20,906 of record CAMAUX010000037.1, read on the forward strand.
CCGTGGCGATGTAGGGCTTGCTCGCCATCAACCCGCCGTCCGCGTGCTGCGACATGCCGAGCGTGTTCGGCAGCTCCACCCACTCCACCGCATCCACGTATACCGCAAGATACCATTCGTGCACCTCGCGCGGACGCACCCCAAGCATCAACGCATAAAGTCCGGTCACCATCAGCCGCTGAATGTGATGCGCATACCCCAGCCGCAGCGTCTGTCCCAACGCATCGCGCAAACACTCCATCTCCGTCTCCCCTGTCCAATAAAATGCGGGCAATGGCTGCTCCGCTCCGAGCGCGTTCATCTCCACGTAGCCCGGCATCTGCCGCCAGTAGATCCCACGCACATATTCCCGCCATCCAAGGATCTGCCGGATGAACCCCTCCACCCCCGCAAGCGGCGCGCGCCCCTGCTTCCATGCTTCCTCCGCAGCCACAATCACCCGGCGAGGATCGAGCAGCTTCACATTCATCACCGCGCTCAGACGGGAGTGAAATAGCCACGGCTCGCTCGTCCACATCGCATCCTGCCAGTCGCCAAAGTCACTCAACCGATGCGCAACAAAGTCCTCCAGTGCCTGCCCCGCCTCTTCCGCAGTGACCGGCCAGTCAAAAGCCGTGAGGTCCCCCGGATGCTCCGCAAATCGCTCGTTCACCACCGCGATCACCTCACGCGAGATTGCGTCCGGTTCAAACCGACGCGGCGGCAGATGCAGCGGCGGGCCGCCTTTCCCAAAACTCTTCCGGTTCTCGCTGTCAAAGTTCCATGCGCCCCCCGCAGGCTTTCCTCCCTCCATCAGCACGCCATGCCGCTGCCGCATCTCGCGGTAAAAGAACTCCATGCGCAGCTGCTTCCGCCCCTCCGCGTGTGCCGCAAACTGAGCGTGACTGCAGAGGAAATGACGGTCATCCCGCATCTCCAAAACAATGCCAGCCGCCGCTGCCGCCTCGCCAATCTCCGCCCGCACACTCCACTCCCCCGGCTCCGTCATGATCCAGCGTTCCGGCTTCAGCGACCCCGCGGATTCCAAAAGCGCAGCCGCAAACGTCTCGGCGTCGGAACTTCTGGACTCCCCGCCATCCAGCATCCATGCGCCTCCGGCCCTTCCCAGTTCGCGATAGATCACCCTCCGACCGTTCAACCTCAGCGCATCGCGAAAGTGCCGCATCGCGGACAGGAAAAATGCGATGCGCGGTTTGCTGCTCCACACCTTGCTGCTTTCGCCCGCCACCTCCGCCATCCAGATGGCATCGAGCGCCGGATCGAATCCGTCCAACGCGGCGGAATCAACATTGAGTTGGTCGCCAAGAATAATGATGAGGTTTCGCATGAGCTGTATCCGTGGAGTGAAGGGGGAAAGACGGACGAGTTAAAGGCTGCTGGTTCAGCACAGAATACCCCAACGCATCCGAAATCCCCCTCAATCCCGGAGCTCTCACTCCAAAGGCATAGGCAGTCCCGGATGGCACGCAGTTCAGGGCATCGGTCGTGCCTTGTGGAGGGCGCCCGGGCGAGCAAGAGGCGCTCGCAACTTCAGCATGCCGGGGGGATGACAGCCAACAACCGGTCGGTGTACGCCATCCGCAACGCGGATGGCGGGAACCACCGGATCACCGTTTCCCTCGCGACGCGCCCCGGCAGCGGGCGCGAGAAGGGCGATGATGCGAGGAAGAGTTGCCGGTCCCTATTCGCTCCACTACTCGCACTCGTCTGCGCGCCATCGTCGGCCCCAAATCCCACGGCGAAGCCCTTTATCTAAGTGCCATTCAGGCCTGTCCTCGCCCAATCTCTCGCCTCCCACCCATGCACCCATCATGAATCCATCGCAACCGCAGCAGCCCACCAACCGCCGCGCCCCGCGCGATCACGCCACCACCGCAGGCATCCCCTCCCTCCGGCATCCACGCAACGGCGCGCACTTCGGGGCAACGCACTCCTCCGATTCCCACCGGTCCTTACTTCGCAACCCCGGCATGTGCAACCACCCCTCCCGATGCCTCCCCTTCAGCCGCTGACACGCCACGACGCCCTCGCCTCATGGAGCGAATTCCTCCCCACGCTCGCCTCCTACGCAGGCGCCCGCAATCACGTGCAGACGGGCCACGGGAACGTGTCGCGTCTTGGCGCCAGCATTCGATTCCGGACACTGACCGAAGACGAGATCATCCAGACCACCCTCGAACGGCACACGTTCCGCGCGGCTGAAAAGTGGCTCCAAGAGGTCTGCTGGCGCCGCTACTGGAAGGGCTGGCTGGAAATGCGTCCGCAGGTCTGGTCGCAATGGCGTCGCAGGATCCGTTCGCTGCAGCAAACACTCCCCGCGGAAACACTGGCGCGCGCAGAGGCCGTCACAGCCGCCAGAAGCGGTGTCGCCTGCATGGACCGGATCGCGCGCGAACTCGTCGACACGGGCTACCTGCACAACCACGCCCGCATGTGGTGGGCCAGCTTCTGGATCCATGCCGAACAGCTGCCATGGGAGCTGGGTGCAGACTTTTTCTTCAGGCACCTGCTGGATGCCGACCCCGCGAGCAACACCCTCTCGTGGCGCTGGGTCGCCGGACTCCAAACCGCCGGAAAGGCCTATCTCGTCCGCCTTTCCAACATCGAGAAATACGCACCGGATTACCTCGCCGCCGATGTATCGGGCGCCGACCGCATCGCCGACGGAGTGGTGACCGCGCACGTGCCGGAAGACTTCTGCGATGTCACCAAACTCACACCCCCGCAGTATCCGACCTCCTTCCACCAAAACACCGTACGCACCGGATTGTGGCTGCATCCCGACGACCTCGCTCCCGAGAGCGGCCCTCTTTCCGGCCTCGCTCCAGCGGCGATCGCGGGCTGCATCAGCGACCGCGTTTACCGGGGCGTTTACCGACTCAGCAGCCAGCGGATCGACTCCCTGCACACGGTGATCCGCGACGGACTGGCCCGGGCTGCGGCGCATTACGCGGCTCCCGCAGTGGTTGTCGATTCCGAGGACCCGGTGCAGGGACTCGGCGCATGGGCGGGCGATCATGCACTCTCCGAGGTCGTCGCGTTCGCTCCCATGGTGGGACCGATCCACGACATGGTCCCGCGGCTCAGGCAGCACCTCGCATCCATCGGCACCCGTCTCACGCTCATCCGAAGGCCCTCGGACCAGATAGCGCTCGATTTCTCAACGGCGGGCTTCTTTCCCTTCTGGCAGAAAATGAGCAGTCATCTCAGCACGCCCAGCCAGCAATGAAACCGCCCCGCGCAACGACACCCATCCCCCAATCCGCCCGAATCCCCTGCAGTGCAGGAACGGATCGGCGCCGCTCCGGATTCACAGCCCCCCATGAATAAACCAATCCCCCACACCGCAGACGTGCTGATCATCGGCGCCGGCATGGCGGGGCTTTCGGCCGCGGCAGCCCTGCAAAAATCCGGGCGCAAAACCCTGATTGTCGACAAGAGCCGGGGCGTGGGCGGACGCATGGCCACGCGCAGGATCGAAGGCGCCACCTTCGATCACGGAGCGCAGTTTGCCACCGCGCGCGACCCCCGTTTCGTTCAAGTCCTCGAAGAAGCCCGCGCAGCCGGGGCCGCCGTGGAATGGTGCCGGGGTTTCGATGGCCAGCCAGATGGGCACCCGCGCTGGAAGGGGGCGCCGGGCATGTCCTCACTCGCCAAACATCTCGCTGCGGGCATGGAAATCATCCACGGCAGGCAGGTCCTCGCACTGAGCCCGGCTGAGGACCATTGGATTGCCACCATGGCCGATGGAGAAACATGGTCTGCCGCAGCGGTAATCCTCACCGCGCCCGTTCCCCAATCACTGGCGATTCTCGAGGCGGGTGCAGTCACCCTGGAGCCGGCTCTCGAGAAGCGTCTTTCCTCCATTCAATATGAGCGCTGCATCGCCGTCATGGCGGTGCTGGACGGCCCCTCGCGGCTGCCTCCGCCGGGCGGCTTTGCACCGGCTGAGGGCCCGATCGCGTGGATCGCGGACAATCAGTTGAAGGGCATTTCGGCGGACCCCGCAATCACGCTGCACGCCACCCATGCGGTGAGTGTGGAGTGCTGGGATCACGACCGCGATGAGACAGCGCGCCGGCTGCTGGCCGCGGCGGCTCCATGGATCGGTGCCGGCATCAAGTCCTTCCATGTTCACGGCTGGCGCTACAGCAAGCCCCTCCAGACCGATCCGCTCCCGTGCGCACTCGTGCAAAACGCCCCCCCGCTCGTTCTTGCGGGAGACGCCTTTGGCGGACCTCGCATGGAAGGCGCGGCCCTTTCAGGCTGGGCCGCAGCCGCGCTGCTTTGATTGTCCCCCCACGGCATGCGAGCATTGCAAAAATGGAGGCCGGGGCATTTACCGAGATGAACGTGCAAGGATTCCCTGCCGTCATCGCGGCCCCGGTCGCCGCAATCCGACGCTCAGCCGCCTCCATCACCCAACCTTTCACCCATCCATGAACCTGTTTTTTTCATGCCATGCCGCCGCGACATGGGCCCTTGTGGGCCTGATCTGGACCATCCAGCTCGTGCATTACCCGCTGTTTGCACAGGCAGCCGGGGAGAGCTTCAAAACCTATCATCAGCGCCACACCACACGGATCACTTGGATCGTCGCGCCACTCATGCTCGCGGAATCCCTCACGGCCATGGGACTTCTGATCGCGGGCTCCCGCGATCCATGGCTGCTCGCAAGCCTCGCCCCGCTCGCCTTCAACTGGCTTTCCACGTGGCGGGTGCAAATCCCCCTGCACGAAAAACTCGCCGCGGGCTTCGATCCCCGGGCGCATCAGCGCCTCGTCGCGACCAACTGGTGGCGCACCGCTGCATGGACCCTGCGCGGCATCAGCCTCCTGCTGGCGGCTCACGAGAGCTCAGCCCTGGCCAGTGCCGAGGCCCTTCGCGGGCTTGTTGCGCCGGCACCGTTCACTGCAGAACTTCACCTCCAGCCACACCGCCTCCCATTTCTTGCGCCATGTGAAGGGGCGCCCGCAGACCACGCAAATCTTGGAGGGAAGATCCCGCTTGTGAACGCCCCTCATGACGCCGTTTCTCCCGACCCCTCGCCCGGCAGTGGCGGCGCGCTCTCGTTCATCGCACGCAGGGACTTCAGGTAGGCATTGTCCGGCGCTGGCTTCGCGGGCCGTTCCGGGGTGCCGAGCATCCCCTTCACACGCACCCCACTTTCCGCAATAAGCCCCGCGATGAGCGGCGCTTCAGGCAGGTTCTTCCAATACTTCTTCGGCATCTCCGACTGCATCGCGCTGATTTTCAGCCGGGCCGGATTGAAGATGTTCCGGTAATAAGTCCGCCACAGATCATCCAGCGCATCCGCGTCGGGTGCGCTGCCCTTCGGAACTCCGGGGCTGAACTGCAGGCGCCGCCCATCCCAATGCGCGCACTCATGCGGCGTCAGGATCGACCAGTCCATGCCCGCAAAGCGCTTTTCAAAAAACGGCGTCGCCAGCCGGACGATGCGATGGTCCGGCTCGAACCAAGCCATGAACTGCTCGCGGCCCGTCGCCTCATCCACCCCCACCAACCGAAAGCGGACAAAGGCGTGCATCTTGTGGATGTCACGCCGCACCGCCTTGCACCAGTCCTGCACCTGTCGCACATCGCGGTCCGTGGCGATGGAAAGCAGATGCCGCTCTCCGTCGGTCGTCACGCGCCACAGAAGCCGGTAAAGCAGGGCCCAGCGCCTTGCATCGGTGTGCGCCGCAGCCGTCCGCGCCATGTCCATAAAAGCCGGCGGTACCTTGATGGCGCGCCGCACCGAAGCCAGCCCACCGGAGTCCGCACCGGCAAACAACGCAGCCTCCTGCGGATCTTCCGTCCACAACACCTCGTCGGGCCCCACACCCTGCTCCAACAACCCACGAGCCGCATCCCGCCATGCCTCAAACTCCGGTTCGATGAGGACGGTGCGCATGCGGAAAAGGGTTAGAGTTCTCCCGATCGCACCGAAAGAAGGTCGGTTTCGGTGGACTTTGGCGGCGCGTCAAAGGGCAGGTCCAGCTGCTCCGGTGGCGGTAGAAACCTCGCCCGAAGCGAGTCCGCGTCCAGCCCCAGCCTCGCCGGATGATGGTCCGCCGTGATGATGAAAGGCATCAGCTTCTTCATCTGCAATCGCAGCCGAATCAGGTCCGCAAGGCGCAGCCTCGTGTACCGACGCGCACTCAGAATCCGCTCCACATTGCGCACGCCAAGGCCCGGGATCCGCAGCAGCACCTCTCGGGGCGCCCTGTTCACGTCGACAGGAAACCGCTCCCGGTTCCGAAGCGCCCACGAAAGCTTGGGATCCAGAGCAAGGTCAAGATTGGGAGCCGCCTCTGATGCAAGCTCCCCGGGCTGGAAGTCATAAAAACGCAGCAGCCAGTCCGCCTGATAAAGCCGGTGCTCGCGGATCAACGGCGGCGCCTTCAGGGGCAGGACCGCGGACGGTTCCGGAATCGGGCTGAAGGCCGAGTAATAAACGCGCCGCAGCCGGTGGCTCGTGTAGAGCCGGTCCGCACAGTTCAAAATCACCGCATCCGTCGAGGCATCCGCGCCCACCAACATCTGCGTGCTCTGCCCGGTGGCAAAGGGCGGTGGCTTCGGAGCATCAGGCTTCCGCTTCTCCGCATGCCGCTCGTCGATCTTCTCGCGGATATGCCCCATCGCGTCCTCGGTGCGGGCGAGGTTCTTCTCCGGCGCCAGTGTATTGAGGCTGTTCTGGCTCGGCAGTTCCACGTTGATGCTGATCCGGTCTGCGTAACGTCCCGCAAGCGCGATGAGCTCCTGCGAAGCTTCCGGGATCGTCTTCAGATGGATGTAACCCCGGAACTGGTGCTCCTCCCTCAGCTTCCGCGCCACCTCGATCACGAGTTCCATCGTGTGGTCCGCGCTGCGGATGATCCCGCTGCTCAGGAACAATCCCTCGATGTAGTTGCGCTTGTAGAAGTCCAGCGTGAGCTGAACCACCTCCTCCGGCGTAAACCGCGCACGGGTCACATTGCTGGAGCGCCGGTTGATGCAGTAATGGCAGTCGTAAATGCACGCATTAGTCATCAACACCTTCAGCAGCGAAACGCACCGCCCGTCCGGCGTGTAGGAGTGACAAATGCCCGATCCCCCCGTGGATCCCACTCCAGTGCTCCCCCGCGAATCCTTGCGTGCCGCGCCACTGCTTGCGCAGGAGGCGTCATACTTTGCCGCATCGGCGAGAATCGCGAGTTTCTGGGTGAGTTCCATCATGGGCGGGTGGTCGGTGTGCCGGCGCCCGAACTGCGCTCAGCCCATTTCCGGGTGCGGTAATGCCGGTACATGAACAACAACATAAGATAGAGCCGCACCCCTGTTTCGGAAACAAGACGTCCCCACCAGGAGCGCCCCCACTGGTAGGTCACCGTGTCGTGCATCACGCACTTGCCTGTTCCTTGCTCCTCAAAGCGATGCTCGTGAACAAAAAGAGCAAAGGGACCTTTCACGATCTCATCCACCAGCACACGGGGGCGCTGCACCGTTTTCCAACGGCAAGTCCAGCGCATCGGGATGATCCACCAGTCGCGGCAATGCAGTTCGATCATCCGCCCCTCCTGAGCCGGCCCGTCCGTGTTCAAGGACACGAGCTGCATCGTCGGCGGCATCACCTCGGTGAGATTGCGGGGATCACTGTGAAAGGCGAACGCCGCATCCGCGCTGGTGTCGAGTGCTGTGCTGGCGTGAAAGTGTGAGGGCATAAGGAGTGGCTGAAAACTACCGCGGACAGGCACAGCGCAAGCCCCTGCACGGACTCACTCGCTGAAGCTGGAGCAACCCTCAGCCTTCGAAGGCTTTTTGTCCAGAATGGCACCACCTCAGCCTCGGACGCAGGAACCCACCGAATCGCCCTCCACGCGACCTGCCATGGCCAGAGGACGAAAGAAGGCCATTCATGCGGACGGATTCGAGGAGATTTTGTCTCCCCCGAATGGCTCTTGTTGAGAATCGCGAAATAGGGTGACCGCGCCACGCCCAGAAAATGGGCCTTCCGGTTGTCACCGTGATGTACGACGCCCAATAGTTAAGGGCTTCACCGTGGTTTTTTGGGGCGACGATGGCGCGCAGGCGAGTGCGAGGAGTGGAGTCGATAGGGACCGGCAACACTTTCTCGAATCATCGCCCTTCTCGCGCCCGCTGCCGGGGCGCGTCGCGTGGGAAACGGCGATCCGGTGGTTCCCTGCGTTCGCGATGCGAACTACGGTCACCGACCGGCTATGGGCTCCCATGCCTCCGGCATGCTGAAATTACGAGTGCCTCTTGCTCGCTTGGGCTCCCTCAACAAGGCACGACCGATGCCCTTAACTAAGTGCCATTCTTGTCCGTCCCAAATGGCTCTTGGGTAAGGGCATCAGCCATGCCTCGATGGGGTAGCTCAAAACGGGCGCTCTAACTGTCTGCATTCCGGAGGCATGAGAGAAATTAGCCGGCCGGTGTACGCCATCCGCAACGCGGATGGCGGGAACCACAGGAATCCCAGTTTCCCACACGACGCGCCACGGCATGGGGCGCGAGAAGGCCGATGTTGGGAGCGAGTTCGCTAGTCCCTAACGACTCCCATTTAGGTTAATAACTAAGTGCCATTCTTCTCGGCCCCAAATGGCTCTTCGGTAAGGGCATCAGCCATGCCTCGATGGGGCAGCTCAAAACAGGCGCTCTGACTGTCTGCATGCCGGAGGCATGAGAGAAGCCGGTCGGTGTACGCCATCCGCAACGCTGATTGCGGGAACCACCGGAATCCCATTTCCCCATACGACGCGCCCCGGCATGGGGCGCGAGAAGGCCGATGTTGGGAGAGAGTTCGCCTGTCCTATCGACTCCCCAAATCCGCGTCGGATTACCAACCACTCAGGAAATGGAAGTCAGCGATCAAAAAATCCCACCGCCATCCGGGGCGACAAAGAAAGGCGTGGTGGCGGTGGCGCCGGGGGCAGGCGGGATGTCCGACCACGGACGACGTTCCATGCGTTTTGACATCGGGCCCGCTGTATGACATCGGCATGCATGCAGTCGATCCTGACCATCCGCCTTGACGATGATCTCGACAGTCTCCTCGAGAAAGTCTGCACACGCTCCAGGCGCAACCGCAGTGAGGTGGTTCGCGATGCTCTCCGCCGGCAACTGGCCGTCACTTCTTTTGACCAACTCCGCTCCCTCGCTATGCCTTTTGCTGAAGCACAGGGTTTTCTGACGGATGAAGACGTCTCCAAGACCGTTTCTTGAGAGTATTCCTGGACACCAACATCATCGTCGGCGCCTTCACCACGAGGGGACTATGCGCTGACCTGTTCAGGAAAATTCTCTCGGCCCACACGCTGGTCATCAGCAAGCACATCCTTGCGGAGACCAAAGATCTCCTCATTCGCAGATTCAAGGTTCCCGAGGAGACGGTGACCGAAATCATCGCCCTCTTGGAAAAACAGGAAATGGCGCCCCTGCCGCCTACGCTGCCTCAGATTGTAATTCGGGATGTTGACGATCTTCCCGTTGTCGCGGAGGCAATCGAGGCGAAGGCGGAGTATTTAGTTTCAGGCGACAAAGACATCCCATCTCTCGTCCCGCTCAGAGAGATCAGAATTGTCACACCCCGCGAGTTTTGGGGCGTGATTTCCAAAATTTGTCCCCTTTAGCCACTTGTGCAGGTTTGCCGCAGAGAGGCGGTGCTGATGGCTTGCGACAGGACAATACAAGACAAGAGGCGAGATCCAGCCAGCCAGTCAGGCGGTGTCGGATCTTCTCTCCCTGTCAGTCCGTTTTTCCTCCGCCTACCCGGATGCGGATGAGTTCCGGCGTGTCCTTCGAGGCTTCAATCGCTGCGATCGTTTCACGCACATTGTCGGCCTTCATCCGCATCAGATGCGGTGGGAAGTCTTTCTCCTCCTTCTCGAAGTAATGCGCGATCTTCGTCAGCTCCGGAATGGCCGCCCTCGCGTGCGTGCCGTAACCGAGCAGGATCTTCATGAGTTCCGGCGTCCGCTTCTGGCTGGCCCATGGATTCTGATCGCGGGTGTATTTCAGGCAGGCGCTGATGCCTTCCTCGATGTGATGCTTGGCCAGGACGCGCAGGCCTTCCACGCGAATCCCATCGGCGAACATCTCGCCGCTGGGCGCAGGCTGAACAATGGCCTCGTGAATGGCAGGCAGCAGAGGCTTGATCTCCTCGAGCGAGAGATGGCTGTAGACGGAGCCGATGGTGCCGCGAGCGCGTCCGTCCTCATTCTTCAGTCCCGCACGCACGGCCTTGTACAGCGCCGCGCGATCCACGCCCTCCAATGAACGGGCCAGCATCCCGTCCCGCTCAAACAGTGCGAACGAGAAATAACGCTGCTGCATGCCGCGCGGATCGTTTTTCTCATCCACCTGAGCCAGCAGTTCGAGCAGTTGCGGCACGGTTTTCATCGCAGGCGCGCCGATGGCGGCGAGTGCCTCCGCAGCTTTGATGCGCAGCCACAGGTCTTTGTCAGCCAGCGTCCTTTGCAGCGCGTCCACGGCTGGCGCACCGCGTCCGCGAAGGAAACTCAGCCCCCGACAAGCGCCGTAGCGGGCGTCGAGGCTCGGAGAATCCAGCATCTCGATCAACGGTGCGACGGATGCGGATTTGCGGCGTCCCCATGCCATGGCGGCTCGCTCACGCACGACGGGCGACCAACTGCGGAGACGCTCGAGGAGTTGTTCGTCACTCAGGGCATCGTAAAAACTGTTGCGGTCTTTGTTCGTCCAACCACGCCCGTCGAGGATGAGCGATTGGGCGGCGGCGGCGTTCAGCTGCGGCACACGTTTCGCATCCTTCCCGGTGAGCAGGAGCTTCTTGAGCGGCATCGCGTAGGCCAGCAGATAGCCGCCCGTGCAGTCCCAGCCTGCATAGCTGTCATTCCCCTTTTCAGGCGGTCCTTGATGGGTGAACCCTCCGTCCGCACCGCGCGCGAGGTCGCTGTACCATGTCCCGAACTCGCTCATCCACGCCCCCGTCGCCTCGGGTCCCGACAACGCAACTCCGGGCATGGACCAGAGCATGTTGAAGAAATTACCCGTGTGCCCGCAGTCGCGCTCGGCTCCATGGGAGGTGACGCACATGCGTGAAAAGAACTCCGCGCCCCTGGCCTCGCCGAGCAGGTTGAACAAGACAGCGACCATGCCGCACTTGCCGTTGTCCTCGTGCGTTTCCATCCAAGGACTGTGATCGCCGTAAGGGATGCAGCCCTTGCCCGTGTAAAAGCGCAGCAGCTTGGCACTGCGCTCGATCGCCAGATCCAAGGCCGGGTCTTTGACTCCCGCCATCCGCGCCATCACCATCGCGATCGTGAGCGGCACGCCGGGAGAGTTCATCATCCCGTAGCCGGAAAGCCGCCCGTCGGGCCTCGCGAACCCATGCCCCCACGAACCCACCGCGCTTTGGCCATGAGCGGCTTCAAGCGCGAGTCGTGCCAGGCCCGGCATGACCGAATCATCGCCCGTTGCGAATTTGTATTCGGCCAGAAACATCATGACGTAGCCGTAATGCCATGTCGCCATGCTTTCGGCTTTGAAGTGCGCGGCCCACTCCGCTTCGTTCTTGAGAAGCGGGTAATAACCGGGGTCGCCGCTGGCTAACAGACCGAGCGCATTGAGTGCTCGGGGGATGGGGCTCAGCTTTTTCGCATAAGCGGGCTCCGCCATGCGCGCGGCGAGTGCCTTGCATCCTTGTTCGAAAACGCGCTTGGACTTCGGGCAATCGAAGGGCGCCGTGGCGCTGTAAGTTCCGAGCACCGGCAGGTTCACCACAACCTCCGCCGCGCTGCCTGCGCGCCACCGGGTGAGGCTCAGCTTCCCTTTACCCGCTTCGGTTTCAGCAAGCGTCAGCGCCCTGCCCATCTCGGTGCGCGGGTCATAAGAGAACGGTTTGCCGCCCACGCCGAGAATCACGTCGCCGACATCGAGAACGCCGTCCGCAGGAGATCCCTTGGCCACCTGGGTGATCGCGATCTGTCGGCCATCGGAGGTGACCATCTTGTCGCAAAACATCCAGCCGCGCAGGCCCGTGGCACCCAGATTCCAGTCGTGCTTCGCTCCCTCAGGAATCTTTTCGCCTTGGGTGAAGTCCGGGTTGGGCATCGCCTGTGGCGCACCGGAAACCAGTCCTGACGTGGCGAAGAAGGCCAGAACAGCGAGGGCAGTGAACGTGGGTTTCATAGTCTGAGGGAGGGGAAAGATGGGACGGTTGACAGAGAGCCTGCAGCTTCCACTTTTTCGGTTCCAAACAACAGCGCGCTCTCGGCGATAATGAGAACCATTTGGGGCCATGCGCTGTCCCCGTCTTTGCTCCGCCTGCTGTCCGCCCCGGAACAAGCCGCCGGCGACTCAGGCTGGGAGACGGAGGGAATCCGGTGGACCGAAGCGATCCTTGTTCATGTCCGGCGGTCCACTCGCGCTTTCGTGCAAACGCCTTTGCCTGCCTGCTGCGAGGTCTGATGACACGCAAACGGAGACTGGCGTCCGCAGCGCTCTGGCCTGCCGGAGATTCTCAAGACGATGTGGCATCTTTCGATGAAGCGGAGTGATCCACCTTTCCGAACAGGCCGCATGGGAAGTCGCGCCTTAGCTGGCATCCATTGATGTCTGACATACCAAAACTAAATTGCCAATAAGTCTGATATCTCTGACATTATTTGAATGCCAAGCCCTGACTCCCTCCCTCTCCCAGTCGGTCACGCCCTCCGAAAACTCGGGCGCGACCTCGCGCTCGCCCGCCGCAAACGCGCCATCTCCACCGCCGACATGGCCTCCCGCCTCTTCGTCAGTCGCGACACTCTCTGGCGCCTTGAACGCGGGGATCCTTCCGTCTCCGCCGGCACGTTGGCCACCGCTGTTTTTGTACTCGGTTTGCAGGAGCGTCTCGCAAACCTCGCCGCGCCGTCCTCGGACGAGGTGGCTCTCAGCCTCGATGAACAGCGCGTCCCCAAAAAGATCCACCGTCGCCGATGAGCATCGAAGTCCATATCGATTGGGCGGGCGAAACCCACCTCGCCGGACGTCTGTTTCCCGCGGAGCGCGGGACCACCGTCTCCTTCGAGTACGCGCGCGATTGGCTGCTCAGGCCTGGTAGCTTCGCTCTCGATCCAACCTCGCTGCCGCTGCGTCCAGGCATGCAGCACAGCGCCACCCTCTTTGGAGGGATTCAAGACTGCGGCCCGGACCGGTGGGGCCGGCTCCTGATCGAACGGGCAGTCCGCAAAAAAGTGCTGCCGCAAAAACCGTTTCGCGAGGTGGATTACGTCGTGGCACTGGACGACCAATCCCGTATCGGCGCACTTCGGTTCCGCTCCGGCCCCGAGGAAGCGTTCATCGCGGTTTCCGTGGGCGTGATTCCGCCCGTGGTACGGCTGGCCGCCTTGTTGCGCGCCGCTGAAGCGATCCATCAGGAAAATGAGACTGCCGAAGACCTCCGTTTTTTGCTCGGCGAAGGCTCGCCTCTGGGCGGCGCTCGACCCAAATCCGCGGTGCGCCGGGAGGATGGAGGGCTGGCCATCGCCAAGTTCCCCAAGCCCGACGACACCCGGGACATTGCCGCCGGGGAACATCTCGCGCTGCATCTCGCCCGCAACGCCGGAGTCCGGACCGTTGAGGTCCAACGCGTGGCCGTTGGTTCTTCCAGCGTGACGGTGATTTCCCGCTTCGACCGTCACGGCGAACAACGCATTCCTTTTCTGTCGGCGGCCAGTTTGCTGGGGCTGGAACCAAGTTCCCCGGGCTCCTACACCCAGATTGCCGATGCCATCCGGCGGTTTGGCGATGATGTCGCGACGGACCTGCGGGAACTCTGGCGGCGGATGGCTTTTTCACTCCTTGCGAGCAACTGCGATGATCACCTGCACAATCACGGGTTTCTCATGCACCATCTCGGGCGGTGGAGTCTTTCGCCGGCGTACGACCTCAATCCGGTGCCGGAAATGGAAAGGGCCCGGACGAATAAGACGCCCGTCTCGGAGGAACACGGGGAATCCGGGATTGCGGTCGCGCTGGAGATGGCTTCTCGCTTCGGACTCAAGCCGCGGGAGGCCCGGCTCATCTTGAAGGAGGTATTCACGGCGGTTCGCCAGTGGCGGAATATCGGCAAACGGCTCCGCCTCAAAGCGGCAACCTTGGACGCATACGCCAGCGCTTTTGAGAACCACTCCATGGATGAGGCGGCCAAGCTGCTCAAAGGTTGAGCAGCAGACTTTCGGTGCCGGGCTGGGGCCAACGGGAGCCTATGGGGACCGGGAGCCTATGGGGACAGGCGCAGCTGCTGCTCGCTCGTCGATCCAGACGCGTGGCGGCGCGCCGGGAAAAATCGCCTCGGCGACCGCGTCACCTCCGAAGTGCGCCACTCCGCGCTCGCACGAGGTCAGCTTCAAAGGTGACGATTGCCGGAATTGTTTTCTGTGGGTTCCCAGCGGGACTGTCCCAAGGCGCTCATCAAAGCTTTTTACCGAGGCCCGGGCGCTTCGGATTCCTTCTCCTTCGACAGCCATTCCTTGGTCGAGCCCTCGGGCCACATCTGGCTCAAACAGCGGGTCTCGCCGTGGATGTTCCACTGCATCCACTGCGGTGTCTGCGCGGTGCCGTGCGGGGCGACAAAGGTGAGTTCGGTATTACTCTTCCATGCCGGCGTCTTTTGGCCGCTCCACTGCGGATGCGCTGGCGAGATGATCTGCACCTTCCCGGAATCAATCTCCACCACGCTCACCGCGGCGCTGTTGCTCTGCACCAAAGCCACCCGCCGGCCGTCGGGAGAAACGCTGAAGGAATCAATGTCGGATGGGAGTGCGCCTTGGGGGCAGGGCACTTCCTGAAGCTTCTTGAGGTCCGCGGAGATGATGTAGAGCCGGGCGTTCTCCCCGGACTCTGCGCCCACGGCGGGCAGACTGAACGGCGTCGACTTCAGAAGCACGCGTCCGTCCGGCAGCGAACGGAGGAAGCCCATGCCGCCGTCAGCCACAGTGGCAACATAGCGCGTGCTCGTTTGCGCCATCGATCCATCGGGCAGACGATCCTTCTCCGGATCCAGCAGCTCCCCCGTGGTGTCAGCAAGACGTCTGGCCCTGATGGTGCCGGGATGGTTGTTGTCGTGTCTCTCGATGAAAATCAGCGATTCGCCGTCCGCCCGCCAATCATACGCATAGGTGAGGTGTTGATCGACGTGACGCGATGCGCCGCCTGCCAGCGGCATGACTTTCAATGAGAAGGTCTCCCCGTCTTCGTCCGCGGTCAGGTACGCAACCAAGGGATGCTTGGGCGACACGCGGGCCTGAGTCGGTTCGAGAATCATGCTGGTGAGCAGCACCCGCGTCTCGGGCTTGCTGCCGTCGAGTTTCACCAAGCAAAGTTCGACCACCTCGAAACCCTCGCTCTGAAGCGCCTTCACCATCTTGTCACCGTCCGGAAGAGTGCCCAGCAGCTTCTCCATCTCCACACGGTCGCGCTCATGCGCAATCCGCATCGCCGCGACGCTGCGCATCAAGGTTCCCTTCTCCAAGCCTCTCGTCATCTTGCCCAAAATCTCGAGTTTGTCCGGTTGCCGCGCCGCCGCCTCCAGCAGGGTGGGCATGAGCGGGATCCGTTCCTCGATCTCGGCGACTTCGCTCCCGGGCAGCAACGAACGGACTTCATTCCAGCGTTGAAACACGCGGGTCCTTGAGCACACGAAGCCGCTGCCATCGCTCAGCCAGCTGACCGAGCCCGCCTTGCCGAAGCCATCCATCGCGCCGCCGAGTTTGCCATCGGCTGACGCCAGATGCAGTCCGTCGTCCAGCAGCACCAGAGCGCGATCGCCCTTGGGCGACCACCAGAAGCGCTGCTCCGGCAAGCAACCGGCGAGCAGAAAAAGACAGGATGCGAGGAAGAGAAGGGAGAACGTTTTCACGGGAGGGAGAGCGCTTCGTGTCAGCGGGGCGGGATCAAGCGACTGAAACCCGCGACGCAGTGTCCCCCCACTCCGCCACGGACACCAGAGCGCTCTCTTCAACAACGAGGACCTTTGGGGACCAAGAACGAGAGCGAGAAACAGGACACATCTTGTGAAAGCAAAGACGCCTCGTGAGTGAACGCTGAGGAGATTACTTCCTGGCCGCCGCCCTCTTCCTTGGCGCGGTTTCCCGCGGGTAGCGGACGACCTCCACATCGTTCCTTTGCAACGCTCCCGGTGTGCTCCGGCCGTCGGTGATGAGCTTCTCAAGGAGCGCTTTCATCTCGGCGACTTTCTCAGGCATCGCCGCGGCAAGGTTCCTCGTTTCGCCAATGTCGTCCGCGAGATTGTAGAGCTGCACGGGTTGCGATTGATCGCCGCCGCCGCCCCAGCCGCCGGAGCCGGGTGCGGGGATGTATTTCCATGACCCGCTGCGCAGTGCTGGGGTGCCGCCGATGGACGTGCTGACCGCGTGCGCGCGGATGGGTTTGTCGTCGCCCTTGAGCAGAGGCATCAGGCTGAAACTGTCCTCCCCGGCCGCGTCGGGCAGCTGCATGCCGAATACTTCAGCGAAGGTGCGGATGAAGTCGGCTTGATACACCAGTTGATTGCAGACACTGCCCGGCTTCACAACCCCCGGCCAGCGCACGATGAAAGGCACGCGATGCCCACCCTCCCATGCGTCCGCCTTGTAACCACGCAACGATCCGCTCGGGTAATGGCCCATTTGTTCGAGGTCCTTCACCCCAATGTAGGGCGCGCAGCCGTTGTCGGCGGTGAAGATGACGAGCGTTCGGTCCGCGGCGCCGCTTTTTTCCAGCACATCGAGCACACGACCCACCACAGCATCCGTCTCCATCACGAAGTCCGCGAAGAGATTGAGATGGCTCTTGTCCTTCCACTCCGGATTCACGGCGAGCGGGGTGTGTGGCGAGGTGAGCGGCAGGTAAACGAGGAAGGGTTCCTTCTTCTGCACGGACTCGTCGATGAACTGGATCGCGCGATCGCCGAGTGCTGGCAGAATCCCTTCGAGCTTCCAATCCTTGAGCGCCGGGCCTTGGTTGCTCGCCTGGTTTTTGACCAGATATTCGCGCGGCAGAAACTCCGTGGGGATGCCGAGCGTGCGCTCGTTTTCGATGAAACAAAACGGCGGCCAGTTCGGGATGTCGGTGCCGAAGTAGAGATCGAAGCCGCGTGTGGACGGCCCGCCGGGGATGGGCTTTGAGAAGATGTCACGCCATGCGGCGACCTGCTGCTCAGTGGCGACCGCTCCAGCAGCCGCGGCTTTCTTGTCGGCCTTGGCTGCCTCGTCCTCGAGATGCTTCGCAGGGGAAAGCAACGGCCGCTGCTCCTTCGTCACGGGCCAGTCCCAACCGAGATGCCACTTCCCAATGCACGCGGTGCGGTAGCCCTGCTGCTTCGCCAGCGAGCCGATGGTCATGCGGTCGGGCGCGATCAAGGGATCGCCGAACACGCCGACGATGCCGCTCTGCAATTTCGTGCGCCAGTGATAGCGCCCGGTGAGCAGCGTGTAACGCGATGGAGAGCACACCCCGGAGGACGAATGTCCATCCGTGAACCGCATGCCCTGCGCCGCCAGTTTGTCGATGTGCGGCGTGGGAATCTTCCCTCGCTCCGGATTGTTGCACCGCACATCGCCGTAGCCGAGGTCGTCCGCAAGGATGACGAGAATATTGGGTTTCGTGTCGGCGGCCCGCATTGCAGTGAGAGGCAGCACCAAGGCCATCAAGAGGAGGGTTTTCATGGGAGGATCAGCGGGGATCGATGACAAAGGCGGGCCGGGAAAGGATGCCTTTGGAGAGAGCGCCATAGTGGTCCGACCGCCAGAAGCACTTCAAGTCCCCGGCGGTGATGAGTTGCAGGCCGGGCGTCGCCACGGCGGGATTGCAGAGGATGTAGAGGTCCTCATCGGCAATGTAGCCGCACACATTCAACGTATGGCCGGCACTGCCGTTCGGAAATTGCGGGCCGATGTATTTGAAATCCACAACCACGGGACGCCCCGCATCAAGTTCGCTCCTCAGCATGTCGGTGGCTTTGACGAAGCCTTCGTCATCGGGCGTGAAGGTGATGAGCTTCCAATGCTGGCCGATCTTTTTGGAAGCATCCAGCAGGTGACCCCAATCCGTCCCGGTGCCAAGAGGCGAAGGACACAGCTTCTTGAAATCCCAACCCCCGATTTGGCTTCCCTGAAAGCGGGCGAAGATGGCGCAGGCAGTGGAGCCGCAGTTGTTGTAGCCCTGCTGGATGTGCGGCATCTGCACAAACGCAAACTTTCCCGGTTCACCTTTGCGTTGGCGGTGGCCGAGGAGTTTCAGAAGATCCGCAGCCTCCTGCGCGGAGGCTTCGGCGGAGGGTTGCGCAGGATGCCCGGTGGGACCGGTGGGGCGGAGTTTCGAGGCTTTCGTCCAGTGGGTTTTAGCCGCGTCGATTTCACCGGATTGATACTGCATTTCCCCCAGCAACACGAGGCCCGCTGGATCGTTCAACTCCGCCGCACGCTCGGCAAGACGCTGCGCCAGCGCCGCGTCAACCGGGACGCCTTCGCCCGAATAACAAGCCATCGCGGCAAGCGCCGCCGCGCGGCCATTGCCTTTGTCCGCAGCCTTCCTCCACCACTGGAGCGCCTTCGCGCAATCCTGCTCAGTGCCTTGGGCTCCGAAGTAGCATTGCCCGAGGTTGAACGCGGCTTGCGCGGACCGCTCCGCCGCGGCTTGGAAGTAGGCGATGGCGATCGCAGGATTACGTCTCACCGCGGCGCCACGGAGGTAAGTGAATCCGACGAAATCCATGGCATCGGCATCACCCGCATCCGCCGCGCGATGCGCCCACGTCAATGCCTCGGCGTCGTCCTTGGCGACGCCCTTGCCATCCCGATAGCGGATGGCGAGGGCGAGCTGCGCCCTGGCATCACCCGCAGCAGCTTGGATGCGCAAAGCATCCACACCCGCGTGCTCCTCGGCGGACAAGGTGGCAGCGCACAGGATCGATGCGAAGAGGAGCTTTGATAAGAGGGAATGCCCCGTGGTGCTTGTTCTGCGGACCGCATCGGAAGAGGAACACTTCTCCGTGTGATGGTCGCAATCCACGTGACCGGAATTGTTGATGCGCATGGGAATCACAATGCACCCACTCCCTGCAGCTTCTCAAGCAAGGCAAACATTGCGCGGTTTGCGAGGAACGCGCCTTTGCGCCCGCCGATCGCGAAGGCCCACGGAACGCACTGAATGCACGGACCATGACACAGACTCTGATCCTCCTCATTCCCCTCCTCCTTTCCGTATCGTCCGGGCCGATGTTCCGTGGGCCAACCCTCCTCCCATCCCTCTTGCGCATCGGCGCACGAAGGTGTTCCCCGAAGGAGATTTCGCCTATCCCGAATGGCACTTATTGAGCCGGCCACAAAACACCAGCGATAGCGCGGGTCGATTTGGTTACGCTTTGGCAGTCCACATTATTGAGGATCGCGAAATAGGGTGACCGCGTAGCGCCCAGAGCATGGGCATTCCGGTTGTCACCGTAATGTACGACGCCCAATAGTTTCATCCCTCGCTCGCCAGGCATCGAGACACTGCGTGCGGCGCATCATTAGAGCGGGTATTCAATGGCCTGATTAATAGTGATGGGCATCGGTCGTGTCGTGCCTTGGTGAGGGAGCCCGGGCAGGCAAAAGGCACTCGCAACTTCAGCATGCCGGAGGCATGGGAGCCCATAGCCGGCCGGTGTACGCAATCCGCAACGCGGATCGCGGGAACCACCGGATCATTTGTCCCCACGCGATGCGCCCCGGCATGGGGCGCAAGAAACGCCCCACCACACGCGGGGAAATTTTGCCGGTCTCTATAAGCTGTCCCCATTTGGCTCTATTCGAACCGGTCCTCATTCCACGCGACAACGGGGATTTCAGGAAGGGAAGTGCGCTCGCGATCCCTGTGACAGATTTCCATATTCCCTCCGTGATTTCTTCTGTCCGGTTCAACCAATTCTGCCAGCGTGCCCGCATGCTCCCCCGCTCAATCTCCGCGCTTGGTCTGTTCCTCCTCGGACTCACCTGCACCACCACCGCCGCACCGCAGGAATGGTCCGGGATTTATCCCGAGCTCGCCTATTTCAACAACGAGGGCGAATGCGGCACCGGCGCCGTAGTCCCATGGGCCGGCCGCTTGTGGGTGATCACCTACGGTCCTCACCTGCCCTACGGCTCAAGCGACAAGCTCTACGAAGTCACGCCGGACCTCCGGCAGATCGTACGCCCCGAAAGCGTCGGCGGCACTCCGGCCAACCGCATGATTCACAAGGAGTCCAACCAGTTGATCATCGGGCCCTATTTCATCAGTGCTGAAGGCGATGTCCGTGTGATCCCGCCGAAGCTCATGCCCGGCCGCCTCACGGGCAATGCGCGCCATCTCACGGATCCAGCGAACAAGGTCTACTACGCGACGATGGAGGACGGACTCTATGAAGTGGATGTCCGCACGCTCGCAGTGAAAGGGCTCATTCGGGAGATCAAGAATGTGCCCAAGCCCGGTCAGACGGCCGAGGTCAGCCCCGCCGCGATCACCTCGACGCTTCCTGGTTATCACGGCAAGGGCCTCTACTCCGGACAGGGGCGGGTGATCCTTTCCAACAACGGCGAACTGTCTTCCAAGGCGCTCGTCGATCCCACCATCGTCAGCGGCGCTCTCGGCTCATGGAATGGCGAAGGCAACTGGTCCCTCGTGCGTCGCAACCAGTTCACGGAAGTCACAGGCCCGGGAGGATTGAGCGGCAATGCAGATCCGGCGAAGGACCCGCTCTGGACGATCGGCTGGGATTACCGCTCGCTGATCCTGATGGTGATGGAGGAAGGCAGGTGGACGAGTTATCGACTCCCGAAAGGCAGCCACTCCTACGACGGCGCGCACGGCTGGAACACCGAGTGGCCGCGCATCCGCGACATCGGCGAAGAACGCTCGCGCTTGATGACCATGCACGGGCTCTTCTGGAAATTCCCCGCCGGCTTCTCCTCGAAGAATTCCGCAGGCCTCGCCCCGCGCTCCGCCTACCTCAAGGTCATTGGCGACTTCACGCGTTGGAACGATCGCCTCGTCTTCGGCTGCGACGACACCGCCAAGTCCGAATTCCTCAACAAGCGTCCCGCAAAAGGCGCGCTCGCCGGGCCCGGCCAGTCGCAGTCCAACCTTTGGTTCACAGCACTCGACGCGCCAGACCATGCAGGACCCGCACTCGGCCGCGGCAGCGTGTGGATCGACGAACCCACCAAAGCCGGCACCCCTTCGGATCCTTTCCTTCTGGCCGGCTTCGCCAAACGCGCACTCTTCCTCCGTCACGACGGAGACGCTCCCACCACGTTCACCATGGAGATCGATGCGAAGGGCGATGGCCATTGGACCCAATGGAAATCGCAGACACTCCCCGCTGACGAAATCTCGCACTGGATCGAGATTCCCACGGACACGAACGGCGCATGGATTCGCGTCCAAACGGACCGCGACGTTTCCACGGCCACGGCGATCTTTCAGTACGCAGCAAACGATCCGCGCTCAGCCGAACGCGACCCATTGTTCGCCGGACTTAGCACTGCAGGGGAATCGGCTTCGCAAGGCGGCTTCCTCCTCACACGCGGCGCGAATCTCCGCACCCTCTCGGTCCTCGCCACAACCGTGACACCCGGCGACACCGTGATTCACGAGGCCTACGAACTGTCCGCCGACATGCAACTCACCAAACAATCCGACCCGCAGGTCGCCGGGTATATCGCGAAGAATACCGCCATTCCTGAAGGAGTCGTTTCAGCCGACGACGCCTCCGTGATCTTTGAGGAGAGCGGCGTCCGCTGGCGTCTGCCGCGTTCTGCCGAGTCCGCGCAGGGCGGCCTGCTCGCACGCAGCGCTCTGCGCAAGGCGCGTGAAGTTTGCACAGAACGCGACCTGCTTCAGGCCCACGGAACCTTTTACGAACTGCCCGCGCGGAACGCCATGGGAGCGATCCGGATGCGCCCCATCGCGACGAGCAACTCCGCCGTGCACGACTTCTGCTCGTATCGCGGCCTGCTCGTGCTCAGCGGAATCCATGCGGAAAGTGCAAAAGGCAACCGGCATGTCATCCGCTCCGACGATGGGAAGGCCGCCGTCTGGGTGGGTGCCGCGGACGACCTCTGGAAACTCGGCAAGCCGCGCGGCCACGGCGGTCCTTGGAAGCACACCGACGTCGCGCCCGGAAAGCCCTCGGACCCGTACCTGATGACCGGCTTTGATCACAAGACTCTCACTTTGGAAAACCACGGCGACGCCGACACGACTATCGCCGTGGAACTCGACGCCGCGGGGGACGGACGCTTTGCGCCTTACCTCAGTTTCAAACTCGGCCGCGGCGAGAAGAAGACGCATGTCTTCCCCTCTTGGCTCAATGCGTACTGGGTTCGGACGATCTCCGCAGTCGCGACCAATGCCTCCGCGCAACTCACCTACGAGTAAGCGCAGCAACTATTCCTCCCCCCCAGGCTCCGCCCACGCCACCCAACCCCGCATCGCCCCATCGCCGTTCCCAGGTTAATTACATCATCTGTGGTTTAGCAGCCAGCAGGCTGTTCCGCTGATAACGGCTGAGCAGGGCAGCGTGATCACCCACGACAGAATGATCTGTCCGACCGCTTTCCCGTGCGTCTTCCTTGTGCTGATGCCGATGCCGACCAGCGAGCCGACGCTCACGTGAGTGGTGCTCACGGGCAGGGAGTGGAAACTCGCGGCCGTGACGAGCAGGGCAGTAGCGATGTTCGCGGCGAAGCCTTCGCCGGGGTTCATGTCCGTGACTTTTTTCCCGAGTGTCTCGGCGACGTTGCGCGCGTCGAGCAAGCCACCGGCGGCCATCGTCACCGCGATGGCGACAAATCCGTAGCGAATGTCGAGCGCATGGACGATGAGCAGCAACGCGGCCATTTTCGGCGTGTCATTGAGCCCGCGTGCAAAGCTGGCAGCGCCTCCGCTGAGGAAATGCAGGGTATCGAGTGTCCGCGTGCGGTGATCGGGCAGCAACCGTCCGGCTTTGAGCAAAACGTAGATGAGAGCGCCACCTGCGATGGCCAGCACCGGGCTGAGCAACAGCGGCTGCAGGAATGTCTTCCCGAGCGCGGCGCTATGAACTGTGTGGTCACCGCTCACCAGTCCCGCACCGACCAGCGCACCAGTAAGGGCGTGGGTGGTGGAGACAGGAAAGCTGAAGCGCGTGGCGAGGAAACTCGTCAGCGCGGCACCGATCGCAACCGCCAACAGGAACTCCGGAGCCTGCGTGAGTGCATCGGGCACGAGCCCTTTGCCGCTGAAGGTCTTCAAAAGACCGCGCGCCAGAAACAATGCCGCGATCGCGCCAGCAAAGGTCGTGGCTGTGCCCCACCAAAGCGCGACGCGCAGACTGGTGGTGCCACTCCCGTAGAGCGACGCCACGCCTTTGAAGTTCGCGTTCGCCCCATTGGTGAAGGCGACGAAACAAGTCCCGAGAAAGAGGAGGGCAACGATCAAGCGAGCGAGCTATTTACCGGCAGGCTCCCCACCCGTCTCAGCGGGCAGGGACTTGTTTTTGATCCAGACGTATTCCTTCCACGCGCCTTCGTAGAGTCTCACATTAGGGTAGCCGGCCACGTGCTTGAGGTAGAAGCGCAACAGGCTGCCTTCGCGAGAGGTGCCGCAGTAGCAGATGATGTTTTTGTCAGGCGTGATGCCCGCCTTCTCCAACTCGCCCTTGGTTTCGGAGAACGGCTTGAACTTGTGAGTGTTGCCTTTCTCCATCAACCGCGCCCAGTGGAAGCTGATCGCGCCTGGGATGTGGCCCTTGCGCAGCCAGACTTCGTCTTCGCCCTTGAACTCATTGAGAGGGCGCGCGTCGATCAGCACGTCACCGATTTTTCCTCCCCGCTTTTGGACTTCTTCAATGTCGGCGGCGATGCCCAAGTCCATCTTTGGAGGGAGATGGCCAACAGGATTCCCAAAGTAATCCTGCACCGTTGGAAAACCCTGCTGCTGCCACTCGGGCAGACCCCCATCGACGATCTTGATGTCCTTTACTCCGAATTTTTCCAACACATGCACGACCATCGTGCTGCTGAGGATTTCGTCGTTCGGCAGTTCGCCGCCAGTGGCATAAACGAGATGCAGCCGATCCTTGTCCACTCCCGCTCGAAGCAGCAAAGCCTTGGTCAGATCGTCGGGAAGATACTGCACTGGCACGCCTTTGTCCGTGCCGCGCAGTGTGTCGAACTCGAGGTGATGGGCCGTCGGCAGGTGGCCGCGGAAGTAGTCTTTGTAGCCGCCGCGTGTATCGAGGACGATCGGCCGCTTGTTCGCGTCTGGATTGTCGATGAGTTTCTTCGCTTCGGCAGCTGAGATAATGCCGATGTCAGCGATGGCGCAATGCGCGGCAACCGCGAGCGTGGCGAAGGCGAGGACGGGTTTCATTTGGGTCGTGATCGTTTTTGGAGCGAGGGGATTCCGAGGGCATGTATATGCCTTGTAAGGCATATATAATGCAGGATTGCTGCCAAGCAGGAAAAGGCGCGAGTGTGTTTCATGGCCGCAGCCGATTGCACCGATATCCTCAAGGCCCTTGCCGACCGCACCCGCCAGCGGCTCGTCAAAGCGCTCCTCGCCGGCGATCTCGGCGTTAACGAACTCTCCGGACGCCTCGAAGTGTCGCAATACAACACGTCCAAGCATCTGCGAGTCCTCAAGAGCGCCGGCATCGTCGATCTCCGCACCATCGGTCAACGCCACGAGTACTTCATCGCTACGGCCTTTCGACGTCGACTCGCACGCGAAGGAACGACACTCGATTTCGGCTGCTGCACGTTCCGCATGGACCAGCTCCCAGATTAGAAGCCCGCCGATCGAGAGGCGGCATCCAACTCACGAGGTTCGACTTCTGGTTGATCTCAATGCTGAGGTCACAGGATCGTGGGGGCATCGTGTGGGAAGTAAGGACTCATCACGTGATCCCTGGTTTTCACTGCCGCCTTCAGACACCGCGGTTGCTCCCGTTACGGGCGCTCCCGAGATGTACTGCACCAACCCACATCGCTGTCGTGGCTTGAAAGGCCGCGAGCGACTTTGGCGGATCTCAGCCACCAAACGCTTTGTCGCAGGCCACACGCACGCACCCCTTCCGAGCCTGAAGCGACCTGTCCATTCCGCGATGAATGGCAGGCGGACGCGACGGGACGCCTCAGGTTCCCAGACACTTTTTTACAGACCTCGTGCGGTCGCATCTCCCCGGGAACTTCGCCTCGCCAGCGGCGCGCCTCCCAGCCTAGGCTGCGCGCTCTTCCCCCTCCACCCCTCCCCCCATGGACCGACGTCACTTCCTGCTCACCAGCGCCGCCGCGATCGCCGGCACGCTCACCCGCGAAAGCCTCGCCCAGAACACAGCGGCCCCCACAGCCGTGAAGATCAAGAAGGCCGTGAACCTCGGCATGATCAAGGGTGCCGCTGGCGCCTCCATCGCCGACCGCTTCAAGATGGCGCGGGATGCGGGATTTGAGGGCGTCGAACTCAACCTTCCGGACGACAACCTCAGCGTGGAGATTCTTCAGGATGCGCGCGCCCAGAGCGGACTCGAGATCGCCGGCATCATCTGCACGCCGCACTGGAGCTTTCCACTTTCCGATCCGGATCCGGCCAAGCGCGAACGCACGGTGCGCGGCCTGCAGCTCGCACTCCGGCAAGGCGGCGAACTGGGATGCACCCGTGTGCTCCTCGTTCCGGGTGTGGTCACCGAAAGGGTGAACTACGCGCAATGTTGGGAGCGCGCGGTGGAGGGAATCAAACGCTGCGTGGAAACCGCCGAACAGTCCAAGTGCGCGATCGCCATCGAGAACGTCTGGAACAAGTTCATCATGAACGGAGCCGAGGCCGCCCGCTTTGTGGATGAATTCAAGAGCCCGTGGGTCGGCTGGCACTTCGACATCGGCAACTGCGTCATCAACGGCTGGCCCGAACACTGGCCCCAGCTTCTCGGCAAGCGGATCCTGAACCTCCACATCAAGGAGTTCAGCCGCAAGAAGGCGAATGACGAGGGAATGGGCAAAGGCTTCGGCGTCGAACTCGGCGAAGGCGATGTGAACTGGCCCGCCGTCATGCAGGCCGTCCGCGACACAGGCTACACGGGCTACGGCATCGCCGAAGTCCCCGGCGGAGACGCGCAGCGCCTCCAGTTTCTCTCCGAGCGCATGACCAAGCTGCTCAACGGCTGATCACGCCGCGGCTGAATTCGACCGGCCGCAACGCGCCCCCGGCTCGGCGCGGCTCCAGACTCACTTCGAAGCCTGCGCCAACTTCTCAAACTCCGCGCAGGAAGCTTTCACGGCCACGCCCCACTGCGTCGAGAGGTCCTTGAGATCTGCACCGCCCGCCTTGGAGAGGCGCTCCAGGACACCCTCCAACGCCTTCCCCTCGCGCACTGCGATCTTCAGGAACTCCTCCGCATACGTGCCAGTCTCCCCGTCCTTCTTGGACCCCTTGGCATGCTGGTCTTTCGCGGAACTGCTCTTCCCTCCGCTGCGTGTCCCCTTGAGCTGCGCAAAGGCCTTCTTGTCATCGCCGCTCAGGACCGTGGGAATCTCATCCCCGGATGCCTGTGCCATCGGTGCGAGCGCCGCCCACACCGCATCGCACGTGTCAGCGGCCTTGCGCCCGGCCACGACCATCTCCTTGGACACGGCGCCGGAATCGGCCTTCGCAGTGCGCTTGAGATCCAGCAGCACCGCGTGCAGCAGGTAAATCTTTGCCAGCGCCTCCTTCACCACAGCACGCTCTCCCGCCTCAAGCTTCCTCGGCTTCGGCGAGGACACCGCCGCAGCAGCAGAGGGCGACTGCGCGCCGCAAGGGACACCAAGCATCAACAGCATGAGCGCAAAGATTCGGATCAGACTTTTCATTGGTGAAAAAACGCGGCACCCGGCACCCAGCCTTCGCGTTGGGGCGGGCGGATCAGGTGCAATCAGGCTGCGCAACTATGCATGGTCATTGCTCCCAGCCATCAACTGCCGCGCCGGGATCGCAATCTGGTAGCGCTCCCGAGCCACTGCGCTCATCGCCTCCGCGAAATGCGGATAATCGCGCAGGATGCGGAAGAACTCATGCTGCTCGAGCACGAACAGGTCGCAGCGCCCCACGGCACGTACCGTGCCCGTGCGCGGCACGGATGCGAGGAGACCGACCTCACCGAAGAAATCGCCGGTCTTGAGTTGCGCGAGGACCTTACCGGCGGCATCGACCACCTCCACCTCGCCCTGACACAGCAGGTACATCTCTTGCGCGACCGCACCGCATTCGATGATGACCTCCCCGGCCTCGATCGACACGGACCGCAGCGCCATGATCACCGCCTTGAGCAGCATCGGATCAGCCCCCTTGAAAAGCGGGGACCGTTCGAGAGTCTCGGGCGTGACCACCTCGAACCAGCGCCGTCCATCGCGGCGCACCAGTTCATCCGCAGCCTTCGGCCCCCACGAATTGCGGGAGTAATTCGGGAAGCTATCGCCGGCGGGATGGGACTTCCAGTAGTCGAGCAGCGGCTGGGCGACCCTCCATGCGGCCTCCACGAGGTCGCCGCGGGAGAAGAGCGTGGCGTCTCCGCGCGAGCACGAGTAGAGCATCACCTCGTACCCCGTGTACCGGGAGGCCTTGAACGCACTGCCGTAGTTGAACGTCATGTCGACCTGCTGCAGGTCTAGGACGGGCCCGGGGACCTTCGCCTGAAACATGAGGCCGATACCCTGCGTAGGCTGGATGTGAAACACCAGCCGGTTGGCATCCAGTTGCGTCACCGCCGAACCCCGCATCGTGGCGAGCGGTGGTTTCTTGAACTCCACCACGATCTCTGTGCCCCGCTTCCACAGGGCCTTCCCGGACCGCAGGTAAATGGGGACCCCCGCCCAGCGGAGGTTGTCGATGTGCAGACGTGCGGCGGCAAATGTCTCCGTGTCGGATCCGGGCGCCACGTCCTTCTCCTGGCGGTAACCGGGTTTGTCGACGGAGCCGTCCGCCTTGTGCGAGGGGCCGTACTGTCCGCGAACCACATAGCGCTCCACCTCCTTCGGCTCGTAGACACGCACCGCCTGCAGGAGCTTCGCCTTCTCGTTGCGGATGGCATTGGATTCAAAAGAGCCGGGGGCCTCCATGCACAGGTACGCGAGCATCTGGAACATGTGGTTTTGCATCATGTCCCGCAGCACGCCCGAGCTGTCGTAGTATCCGCCACGACCCTGCACATCCACGGCCTCGCAAACATTGAACTGGATGTTGTCGATGTTGTCTTTGTTCCAGAGCGGCTCAAACATCCCGTTCGTAAACCGGAACGCCAGAAGGTTCTGCACCGTCTCTTTCCCAAGGTAGTGATCCACCCGGTAGATCTGGCTCTCGTCCCAGTATCGCAGGATCTCCTCGTTGAGTTTCAACGCCGACTCCAGATCCGTCCCGAACGGCTTCTCCACAATGATCCGCTTCCAGCCAGGCCCCTCCCGGAAACCGGCCTTTGCGAGGGTCTCACAAAGGCTGCCGAAGAAGCGCGGTGCCATCGCGAAATAAAACAGCACGTTGCCCTGCGCACCCACCTCCGCATCCAACCGCGCCACGGTCTTCCGCAGCGCCGTGAAGTCCTCCACCGTGATGTTGCTGGGCTCGTAATGCAACCGGCTCATCAGCCGGTCGCATTGCTCATCGTCAAACTCCTTGCGCGTGTGAAACGCCCGCAGCCCCTCCTCCTTCCCCGCCATGGATGCCCGGAACTCCGCAGAATCCATCTTGGTGCGCGACGTGCCCAGCACCGCGAAGTTCTCCGAAAGCAGCCCGTCGCATACAAGGTTGTAGAGCGCCGGCATCAGCAACCGCTTAGTCAGATCCCCGCTCGCCCCGATAATCACCATGACACAGGGCTCGCTTTTCGCGATCGCAGCAAGGGAATCGCTGCTCACGACGGAGAGCGCAATAGACGGGGTGGTTCCAGACATAGCCAACCTCTAGTCGACCCATCCACGGCTGAAAAGCGCCGAAGGTAAACTTAACTAATTTAGACATCCCTGCCTCCCCCGCAATGACTTCCAAGCATCCTTCGCCCCCCGGCCCGGCCGACTAAAACCACCAACACCGGAAGGTAAAGAACGTCGGATTGAACCGCGGTAAAACCAACGACCACAGGGATTTTTGCCATCCAGCATCATCCGCGCAGGCCCCGCCAATCGCACCGCGGCAACAAGCCCGCGGGATGGCACTTGCGCCTCGGGGAGCTTCCGGATAGATTCCCGCCCCTTTTTACTTTTATGAGCAAGACCTCGTCCACCCAATCCAAAGCCGCACCGGCGGCGCCCGAACGTGGTGAAACCATGAGCGGCGCGGAGATCCTCGTCGCCTGCCTTGAGCGCGAAGGGGTGGACACCATCTTCGCCTATCCCGGCGGTGCATCCATGCACATGCATCAGGCTCTGACCAAGTCGACGAAGATCCGCACCTTCCTGCCCCGTCATGAACAGGGCGGCGTGTTTGCCGCCGAAGGCTATGCCCGGGCAACCGGCAAGGCGGGTGTGGTGATGGCCACTTCGGGGCCCGGCGCAACCAACCTCGTCACCGGCATCGCAGACGCCTACCTCGACTCCACCCCGCTCGTGGCCATCACCGGCCAGGTGCCCCAGGCGATGATCGGCAAGGGCGCCTTCCAAGAGACGGACGTCTTCTCGGTCACCGCTCAAATCGTAAAGCACAACTATCTGGTGATGGACGTTAACGACATCCCCCGGATTGTGAAGGAGGCCTTCTACATCGCCCAAAGCGGACGGCCCGGCCCGGTCCTCATCGATGTCCCCAAGAACATCCAGCTCGCCACCACACAGCCCGTCTTCCCGGCTGAGATCCACCTGCGCGGCTACGACCCGGTCAAGCACGCGGACGACCTCGCCCTCAACGAAGTCATGGGCCTCATCCGCGAGGCCAAGCGGCCCATGATCTACTGCGGCGGCGGCATCATCTCCGGGGAAGCCTCCGCAGAACTGCTCGAGTTCGCCGAACGCACACAGATCCCCGTGTCCACCACGCTCATGGGCATCGGCTGCTTCCCGGAAACCCACGAGCTCTCGCTCAAATGGCTCGGCATGCACGGCACCGTCTACGCCAACAACGCCGTCAACGAAGCCGATCTCCTCCTCGCCATCGGCGTCCGCTTCGACGACCGCGTCACCGGCAAGATCAGTGAATTCGCCAAGCACGGCACCATCGTCCACATCGACATCGACAGCTCCGAGATCAACAAAAACAAGGTGGTCCGCCTGCCCATCCAGAGCGACGTGAAGTACGCGCTCAACCGCCTCAACGGCATGCTGGAGAAGGCCGGAAAGAAGCGCGTCACCGACAACAACTTCACCACCTTCCCCGCTTGGTACGCCCAGATCAAGGAATGGAAGGACAAGTTCCCCTTCACCTACAACGACACCGACGACGTCATCCAGCCCCAGTACGCCATCCAGCTCCTCTACAAGCTCACCAAGGGTGACGCCATCATCACCACCGGCGTCGGCCAGCACCAGATGTGGGCCGGCCAGTTCTTCGAATACACAGAGCCCCGCACCTTCATCTCCTCCGCGGGCCTCGGCTCCATGGGCTTCGGATACCCGGCCGCCATCGGCGCCAAGGTCGCCTTCCCAGACAAGCAGGTCGTCGACATCGATGGCGACGGCTCCTTCCTCATGAACGTTCAGGAGCTCGCGCTGGCTTATGTGGAAGGCATCGCCGCCAAGGCCATGATCCTCAACAACCAGTGGCTCGGCATGGTCGTCCAGTGGGAGGACCGCTTCTACAAAGGCAACCGCGGCCACACGTTTTTGGGCGACCCCAAGCAAACCTACAACGGCAGCCTCGAAGACCCCACCGGCATCTATCCCGACTACGTCAAGATGTGCGCCGGCTTCGGCGTCACCTGCGAGCGCGTCATGCACAAGAAGGACCTCGCGGGCGCCATCCAGCGCATGCTCGATTCCAAGCAGGCCTACGTCCTCGACGTCATGGTCCCGTACACCGAGCACGTCCTGCCCATGATCCCCTCCGGCGGCACCTATAAGGACGTCATCTACGAAGGACGGCAAACGCTCAAGGCGGGCTCCGGCCTCTAACGCTCCAGACCAGGGGGGCCGCGGATGCACCGAGACAAGGGCATCAGCCCTGCCTCGTTGAGGCTCGCGCCTTGCTGGGAAAGCCCGAGCAAGAAACGGGCCCTCGCAACTTCAGCATGCCGGAGGCATGAGAGAAAATTAGCCGGTGGTAGACGCAGTCCGCAAAGCGGACGAAGGGAACCACCGGACCACGTTCCCCCACGCGACGCGCCCCGG
>CAMAUX010000038.1 GCA_945861435.1 Chthoniobacter flavus
GTGCTCGGGTTCATCTCCGAACTGCTCGCAGTCAACAAGGCGAACCTCGAAGCCGCCAACAGCCGGATCAGTGACGTGGACGTTGCGCGCGAAAGCTCGCAGCTCGCCCGCTACAACATCCTGCAGCAGGCTGGCACGGCGATGCTCGCCCAGGCCAACCAGAGCAGCCAGTCGGTCCTCCGACTCCTCCAGTAATTGGTTCTGAATAGCTAGTTTACAAAGGGGTCGCCCGCGAGGGCGGCCCCTTTTGTTTTTCCGCAGGGCCGGCTGGCACCCGACGTGCTTAACAACACCCCCGGAATGAACACCCTCGAAGCGTTGGAAAATTTTTCCCAGCTGTGTGACCAGCTCTCCGCCTCCATGCAGACGGAAAACTGCATCCTGCGCGGAGCAAACCCCCTCGGCGAGGAAGCCGCAGGACGGGCCCGGGAAAACGTTTCCCGGTTGGACACTCTTCTGGTTTCCATTCGCAGCGCGAGCGCTGTTCCGACTTCCGATCGCCCGCGGGCTCGTGAACTGCGCGATCGCGTGATGCAGAAACTGCTCAAGCTCATGCTGCTGAGCCGTGAGAGCGAACAGCTTCTCCTTCTCAAGGGTTCCAGCCAGCGGCCCGTGAAGGCCCCCGCCCCGACCGTCGCTCAATTTCGGAGCGCGTATCAGGCCAGCTGCGCATGAGCGCCCGCACCGAGCTGCCGGTCGTCCCGGGCCAGTGCTATAAGTTTCTGGTGGCTACGGCCGAGGAGGCGGTCAGCCTCATCCGGGAGCGTCTCGGTGAAAACGCCCGCGTCCTTTCGGTCCGGCAAGTGGAGGGCGAGGGGTTGTCGCGTTTCTTGCGCGCACCGCGTCTGCAGGTGATTGCGACGGTGCCGGAAAATTCTGCCGGGACGGCTTCGCCCCAGCAGAAGACGGGCCCTTCCTCCAACTCCGAGGCTTCCGAGGCGGCGGCTCACAGCGTATCGAGCGCCACGGTTTCCAAGGCGGTGCCCGCGAAGACGCCGGAGGCCGCACAACCCAGCCAGCCGGAGCCCGTGACTTTACCGCGGGGTGGCCGCGCCGTGGTGGAGCGGACGTTGATCTCTTCTGTATCGGACGAGCCGGCGCTTCCCGTGGAGGTGGTGCGGAGCCGGTTGCCGTCCTCCGCCGGTGCGCTCTCCGGCCGCCTGTGGCCGATCCTTGAGCGTGCGGGTTTGCCGAGGGAGTTTCTGCGTCAGTTGCAGCAGCGTGAGGAGTGGAGGGAGCTGGATGCGCAGCCTCTTTCTTCGGCGCTTGGTAAGTCCGCCAATCTGCTCCGGCATGCGGCTCCGGTTCGCAAGGCGTCGCTTGGGAAGCGGGTGGTCTTTTTTGGGACGCCGGGTGCGGGTGCGACGACGGCGTTGTGCAAGCAACTGGCTTCGGATGTCTTTCTCCGCCAGCGGTCGGCCTGTGTGCTGAAGCTGGACACGGATGATCCGAACCCGACGGAGGGGCTGGCTACTTTCTGCGAGGCACTCGGTGTGCATTTGCTCCGGTCGCCCGGGGAGTTGGCGGATGTGCCCTCCGATGGGACGGTGTATTTCGATGTGCCGGGCACTCCGCTTTCGGGTCCGCCGGCCCGGCGGCTGCGGCAGATTTTTGAAGACCAGAAGATTGATTCCCGGGTGCTGGTGGTAAATGCGGCCTACGACCGGGAGGTGATCCAGCATGCCTACACCCAGGCTGCCGCGCTGCATGCGAGCCATGTGGTTTTCACCCATGTGGATGAACTTCCCCGCTACGGGAAGCTCTGGGAGTTCGCGCTCGATCAGAACATGGCGCCCCTTTTTGCCTGCACCGGCCGGAATCTTGCCGGTGACTGCGAAACCAACGTCCTCGAACTGCTCGTCGAGCGCACCCTGTCGGTGTCCTGCGCCTGAACCTTTGCCCCCTCATTTCACCCCTGCCCTCAACACTATGATCGATCCGTTCTCCGCCATCCAAGCCGTCCGCCTCGGCGGTCACCTTCTGGATCTCGTCAAGGGCAAGCCGGCGAATCAGGAGCCTGCGAAGCCCTTCGCTGTCACCATGGCCGAGCAAATGCAGGCCCAGCAGGCCGCCGCTGCCCAGAGCCTCCGTGTGAACGGGGTGGAGCGGACGCAGAGTCTTGCGCGTCAGCTTGTTCAAGATCCCCAGATCAACGCGCTCGGTGGGACCGGGCAGGATCCGCTCACCGTCACGCTGCAGGCCGATGGGCGGGCGAGCGTGCGGGGGCCTGGGGGCGAGCTGGCGATCCCGGCTTCGCAGGCGCATGTGGTGAGCCAGTTGCGGCAGGCCATTGCGGATGCGCAAGGGTTCCAGCGTCTCAACGGGCCCGTCTCGCTCCAGGTGCAGGCCGCCGGCGGGGTTACGATTCTGGGTTAAGCCCGGCTCAAGTCGGGTGAAAATCTGCCGATAAATCACTTATGGCCGGAATTCAGCTCTCGGGATTGTCATCGGGGTTCGACTGGAAGACGGTCGTGGACCAACTGATCGCGGTGAGTCGCTCCCAGACTCAGGGGCGTCTCCAGACGGAGAAGTCCACGGTGACGCAGAAGCAGTCTGCGATCTCCGAGATCAAGACTTCGCTCGCGAGCTTCCAGAGCGCAGTGGCCACCCTGAAGGACGCCACGCTTTACGATGCCCGCAAGACGGCCTTCAGCGATTCCACCACCACGTGGACGTCCTCGGCAGATAGCGGCGCGGTCCCCGGGTCTTACTCATTCCATGTCAACCAGCTCGCCACGCAGGCGAGTTGGCGCGGGGCGAAGGCGGGTACCACGCTCGCCGATGCGGTCGCCAGCCCCGGTTCGGGGGATCTTCTGAGCGCGCTCAATTTGCCGACCGCAGTGACGAGCGGATTTTTCACGGTGAACGGCACCCAGATCACCGTGGCGTCCACGGATACCATCGGCACCGTGCTTGCGAGCATCCAGAGCGCGCTGCAGACGACTTCCCCGTCCGCCACGGCGTCTCTGACGAGCGACAAGATCCAGATCGACACTGGCGACACGAACTCCTTCACCATTGGAAGCGCGGCGGACACGAGCAACTTCCTGCAGGTCTTCAGGCTTTTCCAAGGCAACGTGGTGTCCGGCGCCACGAATACGCTTCAGAGCGCAGGCACCGTCTCCGGTCTCCGGCAGACCACGGCGGTCGCCAGCCTGAGTCTCAGTACGCCCTACGTGGCCCCGGGAACGGGGGATCCCAGCTTCACCATTAATGGGATCTCCATCACGTACGCAGGCACCGACAGCCTCAAATCGCTCCTTTCCAAGATCAACGACTCCGCCGCCGGGGTGTCCGCCACTTACGATGCGGGGACGGACAAGCTGATCCTCAAGAACAAGACCACCGGCAACGTCGGGATCAGCGCTGTGGACGTGAACGGGAACATCCTTGCCGCCCTCGGCGTCACCCCTCTCACCACTCTGGTTGCAGGGAGGGACGCCCAGTTCACGGTGGACGGCGGGGGGGTTCTCACCAGCCGATCCAACAAATTCGACAGTTCCTCGCACGGGATCGAGGGGCTGAGTGTGACGGCCGACAGCGAGGGGTCCTCGGCGACCCAGACCGTGACTGTCAGCGCAGACCTGACCACGCCCAAGGACAAGATCAACAGCTTCATTTCCACTTACAACAGCCTCCAGACCGTCATCGAGGCCTACACCAAAATCACGGTCTCTGGGAACAAGGTCACGGCGGGTCTGCTCTCAGGCGTTTCCGAAATCACGGAACTCAGCCGGATGCTGCGCCGGATCGCGACGAACCCGGGGTCTCTCTCCACCTCGATCACCTTCCTTGGGCAGCTCGGCATCGAAACCAGTGGTACGAGCTCCCAGTTGAAGGTGGCGGACTCGTCCCTTCTAGACACGCAGCTCAACGGGAGCTCCTCCGCTGTGTCTGCCTTCTTCACGGGAACCGCCCAGAGCCTTTCGGACCGCTACACCACTTACCTGGATGGCATCACCGCCACCACGGGCACCAAGGGAGCCATCACCACGCTCACGAACTCTCTATCCAGCCGCTCAACCAGCCTGGATACACAGATTGCCGCCGCTGAGCGTCGCCTGAAGACCGAGCGCGCCCTTCTGGAGGCGAAGTTTATTCAGATGGAGCAGGCGCAGGCTACTTTCCAGAAGCAGGGGCAGATCATCTCTCGCTCCTTTTCCGCCTAATCGACTGGCTTGATTTTGCGGATTTTGGGCGTTCCTGGGGGGGGATCCTCAGGACGCCCTTTTTTTTTGGGCGGGGGTGAGGAGGGGCGGCGGCAAAATTTGCCTCAACCTGCCTCCCGGCGAACGGGTTCCAATGGGTTGTAGACGTGGGTGCACGGAGGCGCCCCGCGGCGGCCGAGAAAAGGGGGCGATTGGCACAGGCGCTGCTAAGCATGGATTCGTGATCGAGTCCCTTTTCAACAGCAAGAATCAGGTTGCCACCGAGAAACTGCTGGAAGTTGCCCTCGCGCGCCACGAGGCGCTGGCCAGCAACATCGCCAACGTCGAGACGCCCGGATACAAGCGCCTCGACCTCGCCAAAAACTTCTCCACCCATCTCCAGACGGAGTTGGAGCGCGGAGATCGGAAGGGAATGGCGGCCCTGCGTCCGGTGATTTCGGCCGATGAGAAGCGTTCCTCCGTGATGCGGACGGACGGGAACAATGTGCAGCTCGACCAAGAGCTTCTTGCAATGGCATCCAACACCGCAAACATCGAGGTGCTGACGCAGTTTGTCAGCGGCTCGATCAAGCAGTTGCGCACGGCAATCACAGGTCGCAACGCGTAGGCTGAGTCTTTCCACCCACCCACCCCTTTCCTGGCATGATGAACATCCTTTCCGCGGTCAACGTGAGCGCCAGTGCGCTGGACGCTGAGAAGCTCCGTCTCGACCTCATCGCGCAGAACATCGCCAACGCCCAGACCACCAAGGATATCAAGGGCGGCGCTTACCAGCGCCAGGTGACCAGCTTCGAGGCAGTCCTGGACGCCGCTTCCCCCCATGGCGGGCGTGGCGTGAAGATCAGCCACATCAAGGCGGATCCGACCCCGGGCCCGAGCATCCACAACCCGCAGCACCCGCACGCGGATGCCCAGGGCAATGTGCGCATGCCCAACGTCGACGTGTCCCATGAGATGGTCGACATGATCGTGGCCACCCGTGCTTACGAGGCCAACCTCGCCGTCGTCCGCAATGCCCGTCAAATCGCAGCCAACGCCCTCTCTCTCGGTCGCTAATTTCGTCCGCCTCCTATGATCGCCTCCTTCAACGAACTTCCCGGCGCGCGTCAGGCGCTCACCCCAATGGAAGCCCCCGGGATTGATATCCGCCAACTGCAGGCCCCCGGGCAGGCACAGGCGCCGCAGACCACGGGCAAAGCCGGGGAAACCTTCGGCTCGATGCTGGACCGCTTTGTCTCCGGGGTCGAGGGCACCATGCAGAAGGCGGGGGTCGAGCAGGCCAAGGTGCTGCGTGGCGATACCAGCAACCTGCATCAGGCCATGATTGCGATGCAGGAATCCGGCGTCGCTTTCTCCCTGATGGTCGAGGTCCGCAACAAACTCG
Organism: Chthoniobacter flavus; assembly: GCA_945861435.1. Classification (GTDB taxonomy): domain Bacteria; phylum Verrucomicrobiota; class Verrucomicrobiia; order Chthoniobacterales; family Chthoniobacteraceae; genus CAIURC01. Next base: position 5,554 of record CAMAUX010000038.1, read on the forward strand.
TCGAAGGCTATCAGGAGCTCATGCGGATGCAGGTCTGACGCCGTTTCCGCCCTGCCTAAAACCCTCTCACCCCTCGCACCCTCATGCTCCGCCTCTGGCGTCAACTTGGTCTCAATCAGCGCATCACTCTCGGCGCCTCCGCTCTTGCGGTGGTGGGCGCGGTGATCGCTTTGCTCGTCTGGGCCCAGCGCCCCGACATGAAGCTCCTCTACGGACGCCTCGGCGAGAAGGAGGCTGCGGAAGTCGTTTCCGCCCTTCAGACGCAGGGCATCCCGTTCGAGCTGGGCGCTGGCGGCACTTCCATCTACGTCCCGTCCAATCAGGTCTACAAGGTTCGCATGGACCTCGCTTCCAAGGGGCTGCCGGCCGCCGATGGCATCGGATTCGAGATCTTCGACCGCAGCAATTTCGGCATCAGCGATTTCGTGCAGCGCACCAATTTCACCCGCGCGCTGCAGGGCGAGCTCAGCCGCACAATCGCCCAGCTCAAGGGTGTGCGTTCCGCCCGCGTCATGGTGGTGCTTCCTGAAAACCGGCTTCTGCTCAAGAATGCGGAATCCCGCCCGACGGCCTCGGTGTTCATCGACACGGGCGGCATGGCTTTCGAGGCGGAGCGGGTCAATTCCATCCGTGCACTCGTGGCGAACGCGGTGGAGGGCATGCGCCTGGACGACGTCGCTGTCGTCGACAGCCGTGGCAACGTTCTTTCCGAGGATCTCAAGTCCGACCCGCAGCTCGGCACCGCCTCCAGTCAGATCAAGTTCCGCAAGCAGACCGAGGATTATCTCGCGAACAAGGTCGAGACCATGCTGGCCAAGGTGCTGGGGCCGGGTCAGGCCGTGGTGCGCGTTTCTGCGGAGATCAACAGCGAGGCGACTTCCACAACGCAGGAGAAGTTCGATCCGGAAAGTCAGGTGGCCCGGCAGGAGACCTCCACGGAGGACACCAACATCACCAACGAGAAGGAAGCGGATGGCAACGGCCAGAACACCGGAGTTGCCGCCAATCTCCCGCAGGGGCAGGGCGGTCAGGCCGGCGGCGGCCCGAGCAAGACCACCGAGGAGCAGCGCAAATCCAAGACGCAGAATTACGAGATCAACCGCGTCGTCACCAGCACCACCAAGAGCCCGGGCAATATCACCCGCCTGAGCGCCGCCGTTTTCCTCGCTTCGCGCCTCGGCGCCGCTGGTGCAGCCCCCGTGGCCAGGACCGCGCAGGAAATCGACTCGCTGCGGCAGATGGTTGTCAACGCCCTCGGCGTTCCGACCGGCGGCGCGCAGAACCAAGCGGCCGCAGTGTCCGTCCAGGAGGTTGCATTCCCGGCGGCGGTGGAGCCCACCACCGGCGCGGTGGACAAGGTTGCAGGGATCTTCGAGAGCGCCCGTCCGCTGCTGGCGCTCGCCTTCGCCGGTGTCTGCTTCTTCGTCTTCCTCCGCCTCTTCAAGAAGACCAAGCCGGAGCCTCTGGACTTCGAGGTGGTTCCTCAAGGCGCGGCCGGCGAGCAGGGCGGGGGAATGCTTGGGATGAAATCCCACAAGGTTTCGCCTGAACTCCTTAACGAACTCATCCGCCAGAAGCCGGAGAACGTCGGCGCCACGCTGCGGGAATGGCTGGGCCAGAACGGAGGGAACTGATCATGCCATCCCTCGATTACGCCAGCCTCACCAAGACCCAGAAACTGGCGGCTTTCCTCGTCCTCATCGGGACGGAGGACGCGGCGATGATTCTCAAGCAACTGCCGGACGTCGAAGTCGAGAGCGTGGTCCGGGAAATGGCCACCATGGAGGTGATCGAGTTCGATGTGCAGGAGCGGGTCATGTCCGAGTTCTGCGATCTCATCAGCCACGGGCTCAGCAGCGTGCTTGGGGGTGTCCACTTTGCCCAGCGGGCATTGGAGCGCGCCAAGGGGCCTCATGTCGCATCCAACATCCTGCAGAAGGCGATGCCGCCCAGCAGCTCGATCGAGGCTGTGCGCGACCTCGCCCAGCTCGATGTCCGCCAGCTCCACAGCCTCCTCAAAAACGAGCAGCCCCAGACCATCGCTTTCATCCTCTCCTATCTGGAGCCCCGCAAGGTTTCGGAAGTCTTCCTCCTTTTCGAGGATGGCGCACGTGAAAGCATCGTGGAGAGCCTCGCCTCCATGAGCGCCATTTCCAGCGGTCTCATCGGCAAGGTGCTCGGCGGCTTCTCCAAGCACACCGCGGGTTCCACGCAGAAGCAGATTTTCCACGAACGCGGGGGCACCTCCGCGGCCGCTCAGCTTCTCAACTCCCTCGACAAGGATCTCAGCAAGGACCTGCTCGCCAAATTGCAGGATCGCAACGCGGATCTCACCGACGCCATTCGCAAGAAACTTTTCATCTTCGACGACATCATCCGGCTCAATCCCCGCGATGTGCAGCGTCTTCTCCGCGAAGTGGAATCGGCCGATCTCGCCCTCGCCCTCAAGGGGGCTCGCGAGAACGTGCGCATCGCCATCTATGGCGCCATGTCGAAGCGCGCCGGCGAAGGTCTGCGCGAGGAAATCTCCCTGCTCGGCCCCACCCGCATGAAGGACATCGAGGCCGCTCAGGGCCGCATCGTCGACAAGGTGCGCGAACTGATCGACAGCGGCGAGGTCATCGTTGCGCAGGAGGGCGCCAATGATGTCGTCGAATAGCCGCATCCATTTCTCCTCTCTCCCTCGGGAAATCCGCGTGGGCGCTCTCGCGCTCTCCGCCTCGGAAGCCCTCGCCGAGGAGCAGATGCAGAGGGAGCGCGAAGGCCGCGATGAGGCCCACCGCCGCGGCTTCGAGGAGGCCATGACCTATCTCGACGGCAAGATGCTCGAACAGCGCAGCGATTTCGGCCAGCTCCAGGACAACACCTTCCGCTCGCTCGCCAAGGCCAACGAAACCCTCTCACGCCAGTTCTCCGAGATGGTCCCCGTGATCGCCCTCGAAGTCGCCCGCCGCATCATCGGCGATATCCCCGCCGACCCCGACCGCATCGCCCGCCTCTGCTCTGAAACCCTCGCCGAAATCAGCCCGGGAACCGGCGATGTGCAGGTCTGGCTCGCTCCGGGCGATCACAAACTCGTCCAAGGCATCGAAGCCGAATTTTCCCACAAATATCCCGGCATCCAACTCCATCCCGACCCGGATCTCACTCCTGGCGACTGCCGCGTCCAGAGCCGCTTCGGAGTCATCGACGGACGGGTTGCCACCAAACTTGCCAACCTCGGCCGCGCCCTCGCATGAGCGCAGAACCTCCCAGCCTTGAGAACCTGCTTGTCGGGTGGCGCGATCGCCTCGGCAAGGCCACGCCTGTGGCCCGGGTCGGCCGCGTCCTCAAGGTCACCGGCCTCGTGGTCGAGGCGGAGGGGCCCAATGTCTCCCTCGGCGATGTCTGCCTCATCCGCTCCGATCGCATTCCGGAACCGATCCCGGCGGAGGTCGTGGGCTTCCGCGAACAGACCGTGCTGCTCATGCCCCTGGGCCCGATGCAGAGCATGCATGCGGGCTGCGAGGTCGTTGTCTCCGACCGCGCGGACACCATCGAGGCCGGTCCCGGTCTCCTCGGGCGCATCCTCGACGGCCTCGGTAATCCCATCGACGGCGCCGGCCCGCTGCCTCCCGGGGAAGCGCGGCCCATCCACGCTGCGCCGCCCAATCCGCTGCACCGCCAGCGCATCACCGAGCCGCTTTCCACCGGCATCAAGGCCATCGATCTTTTCACCCCGCTCGGCTGCGGACAGCGTCTTGGCATCTTCGCGGGCAGCGGCGTCGGCAAGTCCACCCTGCTCGGGATGATCGCGCGCGGTTCGGATGCGGAGATCAATGTCATCGCCCTCGTCGGCGAGCGTGGTCGCGAGCTGCGCGAGTTCATTGAGAAAGATCTCGGTCCCGAAGGCATGGCGCGTTCCATCGTGGTGGTTTCCACCTCAGACCAACCCGCGCCCATGCGGATGCGCGCCGCTCTTCTCGCCACCTCCATCGCCGAGTATTTCCGGGATCAGGGGCGCAAAGTGCTCTTCATGATGGATTCCGTCACCCGCTTTGCCATGGCCCAGCGGGAGATTGGACTCGCGGTGGGCGAACCGCCCACGAGCCGTGGTTACACGCCCTCTGTGTTCGCGCTCCTGCCCCGCCTGCTCGAACGCACCGGCATGGGCGCCACGGGCTCCATCACCGCTCTCTACACCGTCCTCGTGGATGGCGATGACTTCAACGAGCCCATCTCTGACGCCGTCCGCAGCATCTTGGACGGCCACCTTGTGCTCAGCCGCGCCCTGGCCACAGCCAACCACTATCCCTCCATCGACGTGCTTGAGAGCGTGAGCCGGCTCACCCTCGAGATCTGTTCGCCCATGGAGGTCCAAGCCGCTGGAAAAGCGCGCGACCTCCTCGCCGTTTACCGCAAGAACGAGGATGTCATCACCATCGGCGCCTACGCCAAGGGCAGCTCCCAGCGCATCGACCTCGCCGTCGACCGCCAGCCCAAGCTGATGGAACTCCTCCGCCAGCCCGTCACCGAACGCGTGCCCCGCGCCAATAGCTTCAAGCAACTGGAGGCCGTCCTCGCATGAGCTCCCGTCGCTTCAATCTGCAAGCCGTCCTCGACCTCCGCGCACGCGCCAAGGAAGCCGCTCAGGAGCGCCTCAGCGTCGCCCACGAAAACCTCCGCCGCGCCCGCGAGGAGCGTGAGCGTGCAGACGCCGAACTCGCCTCGCTCGCCGAGCGTATCGGCGGTGCCACCTTTACGGCCGCCAACCGCCAGAACGGCTGGGCCCTTTTTTGCGACCATGATGCCCTCTGCCGCCAGCTCCAAGGCCGGCAGACCGCCGCCGAGGCGCTCGTCCGCACTCGGATGGAGGAACTCGTCAAGGCCCGCTGTGATCACGAACTCGTCCTCCGCCTCCGGGAGAAATGGCAGCGGACCCAGGCTCAGGAACTCGCCCGCAGGGAAGAGCGGGTTCTTGAGGAGTTTGCCACCTTCTCCCGTCATCTCCAGAGAGCCTAGTCATGTTGAGATCCACATGGTTTCTTGCCGTAGTTGCCGTCGTCCTCGGGGTCGGCGCCAGTGTCGCCACGCTCATGATGCGCATGGGCACCATCACCGAAGCCACTCCGGAAGCCGCTCCCACGGTCATCCCAGAGTTCGGCGCCCCTCCCGCACTCCCCAAGGCCAGGAACTGGGACTTCTGGACGGATGAAGTCCAGACCCTCGTCAATGAACTCAAGGCCAAACGCCAGGAGCTTGATGCACGGGCCAAGGATCTCGACGCCTACGCCGAACGCCTCTCCACGGAAAAGCAGGAGCTCGTCAAGGTCCGCAGCGAGCTTGAGGGCCTCCGCGACGAACTCGACAAGTTCGTCCCCGTCATCCAGCAGTCCGAAACGGTCAACCTCAAGACCCTCTCGAAAACCTACGCGGCCATGAAGCCGTCCCAGGCGGTCTCCATCATGTCCGAGATGGACGACGCCACCATCGTCAAGCTCCTCGCCCTCATGAAGCCCGAGGGCATGGCTGCCGTCTTCCAGGAAATGGCACGCCCCGCCGGCGGCATGGCCGCACGCGCCGCACGCATCAGCGACCAAATCCGGCTCCTCAAAAAACAGGCCACCGAAACTGCACCCGCTCAATGAACCTTTCTCCTGCATCCTCTTTTCTCGCGGGCCCGGCTGCTGCCGCCGGATCTGCCTCTGGCGGCCAGTCCGGTGCGGAAGCCGTCGATGGGGCGCTGAGTTTCGAACAGGCGCTTTCCGGCCAGACGGGCGATGAGTCGAAGGACGAAGGGCAGCCTCCCGATCCTCTTGCCCAAGGCTCCATGCTCGGCGCCATGGGCTGCGCGATCGCGCCCCTCCCTCCTGTCCTCTCCATGCTCACCATCGTGCCGGTGGAAGGAGACCTCGCCCTCGAGGCATCTTCCGATGTGACCGATGTCGGCGTTTCTCCCGCCGATGTGCCTGCGGTCGGTGTTCCCGCAGCGGGCCTTCCCACGACTGGCGTGCCCGCGACCGGCCTTCCCACGACTGGCCTTCCCGCGACCGGCGTGCCCGCGACTGGCGTGCCCGCGACTGGCGTGCCCGCGACCGAAGTTCCCGCCCAAGGTTTCGTCCTGCCGGAGGCGCCTCAGAGTGCCGAAGTGCCGTCTTCGCCTTCCGCTGTCCAAGCCGTTGTGGTCGGGCAGGAGCAGGCTCCCCAAGCCCCCGATGCGGCTCAATCGCAGCCTGTGGCGGGCGCGGCGGGTTCTCATGAGACCAAGGGCAAGGCGAAGGCCGCGGCGTCGGAACAAAACGCTCCGGCAGACGGTCTTCAGGCCCCGGCAGATTTTGCCGCCGCCTCCGGGCAGGTCGCTGCCGCTGGCGCTCAAACATCCACCCCTGAGCCCGCTGTCCGGGCGAAACGCGAAAATTCGGGTGCTTTGCGTGGTGCTGGCACAGTCGGTGCTGGGCGAGAGGGTGTCATGTTGTCCGCAACGGCAGAACCCACCCCTTTGAGCGCCTCCCAGGCGTTCAGCGATACCGGCTCGGAAGAGCAGGGCGGGGCGGAGTTTACTCTCGGCGGCAAGTCCTCCGGTTTCGGGGGCGGCCTGATGGGCGACCCGGCCGCAGTGCGCGTCACTGGATCGGCTCCGCTGGCCGCTTCGGAAGTCCGGGGTTCAGACCTTTTCCGCGTTGCCCAGCCGACTCTGGCTGGAGCTGCACAAGCCATGCACGCGATTGAGACGGAGCTCGCCAAGTATCGTCCGAATGTCCCGCCGCACCTTGAGGTGGACGTGGCGCTCGACAATGGCGAGTCCATGCGCGTGCGCCTCGATCTCCGCGGTGGCGCGCTGCACAGCACCTTCCGTACGGACTCCGCCGAGATGCGCGCGGCACTTCAGCAGGCATGGCCCGAATTCGCCGAGCGTTCCCTCCAGCAGGGGATCCGCCTCGGGGACGCCACCTTCACCTCAGGCGGCCGGGGCGGTTCGCAGGACCTCGGCTCGGGTCCGCAGTCCGACGGGCGCAGCCGCCAGTCCGGCTCCGAAAACGGCAACCCCTTCTTCCCCGGTGCGCGCAAGGCGGCCGGCCAGCAATCTTCCGCGACAAACCCAACCCCCAGCACCAGAGCGTCCGCGCCTGGATCCACCACCCGCTGGGCCTGAACCACCACAACCTATGCAAGTTGCTGCTCCTACCGCTGCTGCCGCTCCCGTTCCCGGATCCATCGTCGTGAAGGGTGCGAATCCTAACGCCGGCAAATCGAACCTCGGTGCCGACGACTTCATGAAACTGCTCAGTGCGCAGTTGAAGGCGCAGGACCCCATGAACCCTGTGAAAGACACGGAGTTCGTGGCTCAGATGGCGAGCTTCACCTCTCTGGAGCAGATGGGCACCTTGGTGAAGTCCTTCAACTCCTTCCAAGCCGACCAGCGCTCGGCTTCCGCCCCGCTTTACCTCGGGCGCGACGTCACGATTTCCGATCCGAACCGGGGCGATTTGTCCGGCACGGTGGAAGCTGTCCTGTTCGACGCGGGCAAGCCGTCGGTGGTGATCAACGGCGAAGCGTACGACCTCGCCTACGTCACCGGAGTGGCGCTGGCCGCGACACCTGGCGCAGCACCCGCACCCAAGCAACCCGTTCAATAATCCTCAGAGACCCACGCAGACCGCAACGCAGACAGTAACCCGAAGAGAAAGAGACCTATGGCACTCCTCAACTCCCTCAACAACGGCGTCGCAGCGCTGAAAGTCTTCAGCAAATCGCTCGAAGTCATCGGCGACAACATCGCGAACGTCAACACCACCGCCTTCAAGGCTTCCCACGCCAACTACGAGGACAGCTTCAGCGACGTCCTCCAGCGTTCCGCCCCCTCGGATGGCATCACCGCCAACCGCGACGGCATTCAGTCCGGCACCGGCGTGAATCTTGCCTCCATCCGCGCGAAATTCACCCAAGGCTCGATTCAGGCCACCGGCAACGCCAGCGATCTGGCCATCTCCGGCGGCGGCTTCTTCATGGTGAAAAACCCTGCCAGCGGCGAGTTGTTTGCGACGCGCGCAGGGGACTTCCGCGTGGACGACGTAGGCCAGTTGATGACCACCCACGGCCTCAATCTTCAAGGAATCAACAACGGTTCCATCACCTACACGGTGGGAGTCGGGACCGCCGTCCCACTCGCTGTTGCGGACAACACCAGCACGACCATCGAGTTGGGTGGGACCGACACGCTCGCAGGGCTTGGCATCCAACCTGGGCAGTTCGTGAGCGGGACGGGCATTCAAGCCGGGACGACCGTGGTGAGCGTGGATACCACGACAAATCGCCTCGTTCTTTCGAAGGCGACCAACGCACCGCTCACATCTCTCACGTTCGAAAGTGCGACCATTCCTTCGACCGGCACCAGCGCCAGTGCGGTGATAACGCTCGGGGTGGGCGTCACTGCCGCAAGCCTCGGCCTCGTGGCGGGACAGACCGTAACGGGCACGAATGTCACCGGAGGATCCACCGTAGCCAGCTTCAACGATTCCGTTACGCCTTCCGAGGTCACTCTGTCCGCGAACCCGACAGGGAATGTCACGGGCGTCGTTTTTTCGAGTACCACGACCGCTGGCGCCGCTCCTTTCAGTGCCTCGACCGTCATCAACCTGCCCAGCACGGGAGCCAACGCCACAACCGTGAGCGCACTCGGGCTCAAGGTCGGCGCTAAAGTGAGCGGCACTGGCATTCCGGCTGGCGCTTACGTCACCAAGATCATCGGCTCGTATCAGGTCGAGATTTCCGCCCCCACCAATGCTGCTGTAACGGGCGCGCTGACCTTCAACAATCTCGTCACCACCGTCACCAGATTCAATCCGGGCGACAGCGGCACGGAAGATGCCGTGGGCAAGCTGACGGTGAACGACGGGGTGAGCAGCAACTTCGACGCCATCATCGCCGCTGGCACCGTGACGGCCAATCAGCTCGAGGCGTTCGGCTTTGCGGGCGGCAAGGTTCCCAGCATCACCAGCTATTCCGTCGGCAAGAGCGGCACCATCACCTGCTTCCTGAACGACGGCAAGAGCTTCTCCCGCGGCCAGGTGCTGCTGCGCAACTTCGCAGATCCGAATGCGCTGATGTCCGTGGGCGACAACCTCTACAACGGGTTCTCTGCCGCAGGCGTCGTCGGGACGGATGACCTGAACAAAGACCAAAACGCCCCCGGCAACGACGGTCTCGGCGACATCATCGGTGGTTCTTTGGAACTCTCCAACGTCGACCTCACGCAGGAATTCTCCGACCTCATCCTCACCCAGCGCAGCTTCCAGGCCGCGTCCCGCATCATCACGGTGTGCGACTCGGTCCTCGAGGAGCTCGTCAACCTCAAGCGATAAGCCATGGCCGCCGAAACCGAAAAAGCTCCCGCAGAGGCCGCAGCCCCCAAGGCCAAGCTCGACATCGTCCCGCTTCTGGCGGTCGTGGTCCTCGTGCCCGTCCTCTGCTACGTGGTCATGGACTTCGTGGTCGTGCCCCGTCTCAAAAAGACCCTCTCGCCCCTCGCCGAAGGCGACGCGCCCGCAGCGGAAGTCGCCCACAAGGCCGAACCCGCGCACAAGGCCGAGGGCAAGGAAGGCAAGTCCGAGGGGAAGAAGGAAGGCAAGTCCGAGGGCAAGAAGGAGGGGGGCAAGGGAGGCAAGGGCGGTGAGGTCACCGTCGACTTCGGCTCCACCATCGTGAACCTCGTGGGCACGGGCGGAACCCGTTACCTGAAGGTGAACTTCGTGCTGGCTGGTGCCGACGAGCACCTCGAGGAGAAGATCAAGAACAACCACGCCGCGTTGCAGGATGCCGCGCTCAGCGTGCTCTCCACCCAGACCGTCAGCACCCTCGAGGCGGCCGGCGGGAAGAACCTCGTCCGCAACGAGATCATCACCCAGTTCAACCGGAAACTCGGCGGCCAGTATATCGAACAGCTCTACTTCTCGGAGTTCGTCATCCAGTAGGCCCTGACCGCGACCCCGTGCCATGGCCGAAGAACCTGCCGACATCGACCCCGCGATCGCCGAGAACGACCTCGCAGCAGAGGAACTCGCCGCCGCGGCCCTCGCGATGCAGCGTGTCCGGATCTACCGCCACAACGGAGGCCGCTTCCCCCAGGAGAAGCAGGTCCGAGTCGAGCCCTTCGACTTCCGCACCCCGCGTTTCCTTGCGGAGCCGGACATTTCGCGGCTGCGCACATCGCACCAGCAGTTCGTCGCGAGCCTATCGGGCCGCATCGCCTCCTTCCTGCGCGCGGAGTTCAACCTCCGTTTTGCAGGCCTCACGACCAGCTCGTTCGCGGACTTCACGCGCTCGATCAGCTCGCCCACGCACCTGACCCTCTTCAAGGCCGAGCCGCTTCCGGGCGTCGCGGTGTTGGAGATTCAGCCGCGCCTCGCGATCGCGATGATCAACCGCAGGCTGGGCGGTCCCGGCACCGTGGCCGAGGTGGACCGTCATCTCACCGAGATCGAGATCGCCATCTTGGAAGACATTCTGGCGATGGTCATCGAGGAGTGGTGCCAGCAGTGGCGCGAATACTGCAACGTGGAGGGCAGCCAGATCGGCCATGAAACCAGCGCCCGTTTTCTGCAGGGCATGACGAACGACAGCGTGATGCTCGTCATGGTTCTGGAAGCCACCTTTGGCGGACGCACCGAGGGCATGCAGCTCGCCATGCCCGCCCACATGCTGGAGCCTCTGATGAAGGTGGTGAAGGAGGTCCGCAGCCGCGAGATCCCCAAGGAAAACCCCACCAAACCCAAGCAGTGGCGCGCCGCTTACGACCACATCGGCGTCCCGGTCGTCGCGGACTGGACCGTGCCCGGCATCACCGTCGGCGACCTCCTGCGCCTGCGGGTCGGCGATGTCCTCGAACTTCCTCGCACCACCATCGAAAACACGCGCGTTTGCGTCAGCAACGTGCCCCGCTTCTTCGGAAAGGCCGGCTGCGAGAACAGCAAGGTGGCCGTCCAAATCCAGCGAGAAGCCCCGAAAAACACAGCGGAGAAAACCAAGGCATGAGCACCACCGACGATCCCAAGAACCTCGACCTGATCCTCGACGTCAAAGTCGACCTCACCGTGCGCATCGGCAGCTGCCAGCTTCCCATGCGCGACGTGGTGGCGATGGGCGAGGGCGCCGTCCTCCAGCTCGACCAGTCGGCGGCCGACCCCGTCGGCCTCTACGTCAACGACAAGCTCATCGCCCGCGGCGAGGTCGTGGTGGTCGAGGAAAATTTCGGCATCAAGATCACCCAGATCATCGGAGACGCTGCATGAGTAAGCCGGCCCGTCTCGGGCGCGGGTGCATTCCCGGGCCGGTGCCATGGCGTTGGATCCGGACGGGCGTCCTCGCGTCCCTCGTCCACGGCTGCGCGCTGGCCGCTCTTCTTGCCCAGACCGCCTCACCCGCCGCACCGACGGCCGGCAGCGGTGTGCAGAACACGGCGCCTCTGCTGCCCTCGGGCGGTGCCGGTGGTGGCACGCTCATCCTCTACTTTGTCCTCCTCGTCGTGCTGGCGGGCGGCGGCCTGTATTTGATGAAGAACGGCCTGCCCCTCCGCACGGCCCTCACCGGATCCCAGCGCAAACTCGAGATCGCCGAGATGCGCGCCCTCGGCAACCGGCAGTTCCTCCTCGTCGTCGAGTACGAGAACCAACGGATGCTGCTCGGGGTGACTCCGGGCCAAATTGATTATCTCTGCCCCTTGGAAGCCCGCGAAACCTCCTCCAAGTTCAGCGTCCAAGAGCCCGGCTCTCCTTCCGCATGACCTCCGTCCCTCTTCTCCGCTCGCTTGCGCTGCTGCTGGGCGTTTTCTTCGCACTGGTGGCTGCACCGCTGCGCGCACAGGCCCCTGCGCCCGCCACCCCCGCGCCCACGATTTCCCCCAATGCGCTCGCTGCCGCGGCAGGATCCTCCCCCTTGGTGAATCTGCAGATGGGGGGCGGCACGGAGCGGCAGAACGTCAGTTCGGCCATCCAGATCGTCTTCGTGATGACGCTGCTCACGCTGGCGCCCTCGATCATCATGCTCATGACGAGCTTCACGCGCATCGTCATCGTCCTCGGCTTCATCCGCTCCGCCATCGGCACACAGGGCGCGCCTACCAGCCAGATCATCATCGGCATTTCGCTCTTCCTCACCTTCTTCATCATGGAACCGGTCTGGACGGAGATCGACCGGGATGCCCTCCAGCCCTATCTCGCCGAGCAGATCGGCCACAAGGAGGCGCTGGAGAAGGGCGCCGAGCCCATCAAGACATTCATGCTGCGGCAGACCCGCGGCAGTGAGGTCGACTTCTTCCTCGGCCTCGCCGGCCTCGGCCCCACGGCGATCAAGGACGTGCCGCTGCGCGTGGTTCTCCCGGCCTTCGTGGTCAGCGAGCTCCGCACGGCCTTCCAGATGGGCTTCCTCATCTTCATCCCGTTCCTCGTCATCGATTTCCTCGTCTCCTCCACCCTCATGTCCATGGGCATGATGATGATGCCCCCGGTCGTCGTCTCGCTCCCGTTCAAGATCCTCCTCTTTGTCCTCGTGGACGGGTGGCACCTCGTGGTGCGTTCCCTCGTCCAGAGCTTTGGCGCATGAACCCCGAATCCGCTGTTGAAATTCTGCGCGCCCTCATCACCACCTCGCTGCTGGTGGTGAGCCCCGTGGTCGGCGTCGCCATCCTTGTCGGCATCATCATCAGCGTCCTCCAAGCCGTCACCTCCATCCAGGAGCAGACCCTCACCTTCGTCCCCAAACTCACCGCAGTCGGCGTGCTCCTCATCGTGGCGTCGCCGTGGATGCTCCGCCAGATCCTCCAGTTCGCTACGATGTGCCTGAGCCGCCTGCCGGAGATGGCCAAGTGATCACGATCGACAGCGCCGAGCTTTACCGGATCATGCTCATCCTCATCCGGGCCGCCGGGTTGATGGCGCTGATCCCCATCTTCTCGGGAGCCACACTCCCCGTGATGATGCGCGTGGCCCTCTCGGGCTTCCTCGCCCTCTTCGTCTGGCAGGTCGCCGGCGACCTCGGCCCGGTCCCTCCCACCGTGGTGGGCCTCGTGCGCGCCGGCGTCCATGAGATGCTCGTGGGCCTGCTCATGGGCCTCGCCTCGCGCCTCCTCTTCTACGGCCTCGAGATGGCCGGCCAGGTCATCTCCAGCGAAATCGGTCTCTCCCTCGCCAACACCGTCGACCCCGTCACCCACCAGCAAACCACCCCCTTCAACACCCTCCTGTTTTATTTCGGGGCGAATATGTTTCTCCTCACCGGAGCCGACCATGCCTGCATCGTCGCCTTCGCGCGCAGCTTCGAGGTGTTCCCGCCCACGGCCGCGTTCGATGCTGCGATCGCCGACCGCGTGGTGTCTCAGACCGGACGCATCTTCAACACCATGCTCCAGGTCTCCGCACCCATTGTCGCGGTGAACTTTCTGGTGAATCTCGCCCTCGCCGCCCTCGGCCGGTCCGCCCCCAGCCTCGAGGTCTTCTCCTCCTCCTTCGCCATCCGCATCTTTGCGGGGCTCATCGTCTTCGGGCTCAGCCTCACCCTCACCGCCCAGCATGTGCTGAGCGAACTCCAATCCATGCCGGAGACCATGCTCCGGTTCCTGCGCTGACATGGCTGAACAACAGGACAACGCAACGGAGAAACCCACGGCCAAGCGCCTCGAAAAGGCCCGGGAACGCGGCCAGTTCGCCCGCGCCCCGGAAATCGGCGTGGTCGCCGTCCTCTTCGCCGCCTACTTCGGGCTCAAGTACATCACACCCCACAACGCCCTCCAGGTCGCCTCCATCGGCACCGGCGTCTTCGGCCATCTCGAAAAATACCAGCTCCAGCCCCAGATGATCGTCGAGCTGGCGCGGGAGAGCGTCTTCACCATCTTCTCCATGGCCATGCCCATGATGGTCCTGTGCATGCTCGCCGGCGTCCTCGCAGGCGCGGGCCAGAGCGGCTTCGCAGTCACCGGCGAGGTGATCGGATTCGACTTCGAAAAAATCAACCCCGCAGCCGGATTCGAACGGGTCTTTTCCAAGGCCGGCCTCGTCCGCATGCTCATCGACTTCGTCAAGTTCCTCGTCGTCGGCACCCTTCTCTACGGCGTCGTCCGCGACATGTTCGACGACCCCATCTTCCACTCGCCCGTACCCCTCACCCGGCTCGCTTCCTTCATCCTCGAGAACGCCGTGCGGATCCTCGGCCGGCTCGGCCTCGCCATGGCGCTCCTCGCCGCAGCGAACTACATCTACCAGATGCGCAAAACGGAGAAGGACCTCATGATGGCCAAGCATGAGATCAAGGAGGAGTCGCGCGAAAGCATGGGCGACCCCCAGATCAAGGCCGCCCAGCGCGCCATGGCCCGCCGCCTCGCCCAAAAGCAGATGCTGGATTCCGTCCCGACGGCGGATGTCATCGTCACCAACCCCACCCACTACGCCGTCGCCCTCAAATACGAGCGGGGCAAGGACCAGGCGCCGATGGTCATCGCCAAGGGGGAGAATCTCATGGCCCACCGGATCAAAGAAATCGGACGCGCTCACGATGTTCCCACCGTCGAAAACAAGCCAGTCGCGCGCGCCCTGTTCCGGTTTGGGAAGGTGGGCGAACAGATTCCGCCGCAGCTCTACCAAGCGATTGCGGAGATCCTCGGCTACGTGTACCGCACGCATCGGTACTACTTCCATCAGCTCAAAATGCGCCGCATGAGTGCCTAGCGCCAGCGCCCCATGAACCTTCCTTTTACCAAAATCCGCATCGACCCCCAGCAGCTCGCGAAGCAGAGCGACCTGCTCTTTACCGGCGGCCTCATCGGCACCGTCGTCCTCCTGATCCTGCCAGTGCCCACATGGATGCTCGACGTGCTGCTGGCGCTCTCCATCGCCGCCTCGCTCCTCGTGCTCCTGATGATCATCTACATCAAGGAACCCGCCGAGTTCTCGAGCTTCCCCACGATACTCCTGTCCGTCACCCTCCTGCGGCTGGCGCTCAACGTGGCCTCCACGCGCCTCATCCTCCTCGACGGCTTTGCCGGCCATATCATCGAGGCCTTCGGCAAGTTCGTCGTTGGCAACAACTACCTCGTCGGGGGAGTCGTGTTCCTCATCCTCGTCGTCATCAACTTCGTCGTCATCACCAAGGGCGCCGGACGTATCGCCGAGGTCGCCGCACGCTTCACCCTCGATGCCATGCCCGGCAAACAGATGGCCATCGATGCCGAGATGAACGCCGGCCTCATCGACGAACTCACCGCCACCAAACGCCGCCGCAAAATCCAGAAAGAAGCCGACTTCTACGGCGCCATGGACGGCGCCAGCAAGTTCGTGCGCGGCGACGCCATGGCCGGCCTCCTCATCACCGGCATCAACATCATCGGCGGCTTCGGCATCGGCATGCTCCAGAAGGGCATGCCCCTCATGGAGGCCCTCCAGAAGTACACCCTCCTCTCCATCGGCGACGGCCTCGTCGCCCAAGTCCCCGCCCTCATCGTCTCCGTCGCCGCCGGCCTCCTCGTCACCCGCACGGCCGACGACTCAAACCTCGGCGAACAGATCTCCGCTCAGATCTCCGCCTACCCGCGCGCCATCGCCATCGCCTCCGCCCTCCTCTTCGTCTTCGCCATCATCCCCGGCCTCCCCGCCCTCCCCTTCCTTTTCCTCTCCCTGATCGCCGCCGGCGCCTACTTCCTCCTCAGCAAACGCGCAGAAGAAGCGGCCGCAAGCCCCGGCGCCCTCGCCGCACTCACCGCGGGCTCGACCAAGGGGGTATTGCCGGGATCCGGGGGAAAACCGGGCGCGGCAGGCGCGGGATCCGACGATTTCCAAAAGCTCATCGAAGGGGAGAACTTCGCGGTCGAACTCGGCTACGGCCTCACCCAGCTCGCCGACAAGTCCCAGGGCGGCGATCTGCTGGACCGGATCACCGGGGTCCGCAAGAACCTTGCGCGCGACCTTGGCATCATCGTCCCCCCCATTGCCGTGCGCGACAGCCTCGACATGGAAGCCAACGAATACCGATTCCTGCTACGCGGCAAGGTGATGGGCAGGGCGGCGGTCGTCGCCAACCGTTGGCTGGCCATGAACGTCACCAACAGCCGCGTCAACCTCAACGGCATCCCCACCACCGAACCCGTGTTCGGGATTCCCGCCGTCTGGATCGGCGAGGAGGAACGCAAGTCCGCTGAAATCAACGGCTACACGGTGGTCGATGTCGTTTCGGTGATGATCACCCACCTCGCCGAAGTCCTCAAACAGACCGCCCACCTCCTCCTCAGCCGCCAGGAGGTCCAGAGCCTCATCAATCGGATCAAGGACGCCAATGCCGCTCTCGTCTCCGAACTGCTGCCCGATCTGGTCAGCCTCGGCGTCATCCAGCGCGTCCTGCAGAACCTCCTGCGCGAAGGCGTCTCGGTGAAGAACCTCACCGTCATCCTCGAGGCCATCGCCGACTTCGCCTCCGTCACCAAGAATCCCGACGAACTCTCCGAACAGGTGCGGCGCCGACTGGGCACCTACTTTGTGGACTCCTACGAGTGCGAGCCGGGCAAAATCAAGGGGGTCACTCTGGACCCGCGCCTTGAGCAGATGCTGATCGGCCGCATCCACCGTTCGCATCTGGAAGTGATGCTGGCCATCGACCCGCAGACCGCTCAGTTCCTGCTCCAAGAGCTCACCATCCGCAGCAACGCGATGACCGAGCAGAGCCTCACTCCCATCGTGGTGGTGAGCGGCGAACTGCGCCTCGCCTTCAAGCGCTTCTTCGAATCCTCCTTCCCGAAACTGGTGGTGCTTTCCTACCAAGAACTGCCATCCCAGACCGAGATCCAGAGCATCGGCATCATCATGGCGCCCCCGGGAATGCGGACCGTTCCCGTTCAGGTTCCCGACGCGGCAGCAGCCGGCCGTTAAGCGGCCCAGAACGGAGCGGGCCGGTCCCGCGAGTCGAGAGCGAGAGGAAATTTTGCCTGTCCCTATTGGCCCCGCTTGCAGGCTTTCCTTTGTGCCATGGTGCCTTGGTGTGAGCTTCGGGAGCCGTTTTTCACACCAAGGCACCAAGGCACAAAGGAGTAAAAAGGCGGCGAATACCGTCGCTCGGCTGTCGCCTTTGAAGGTCCTTTGGAACGCGTGTTACAGAGGTGCAATTTCATGACGTCGCGGACGAAACATTGCCTGTCCCTATCGGCCCCGCTTGCAGGCTTTCCTTTGTGCCATGGTGCCCTGGTGTGAGCCTTCGGGAGCCGTTTCTCACACCAAGGCACCAAGGCACCAAGGAGCAAAAAGGCGGCGAATACTGGGCTCGGCTGTCGCCTTTGAAGGTCCCTTGGAACGCGTGTTACAGAGGTGCAATTTCATGACGCCGCGGACGAAACATGACGAAATGAGCCTGTCCCTATCGGCCCCGCTTGCAGGCTCTCCTTTGTGCCATGGTGCCCTGGTGTGAGCCTTCGGGAGCCGTTTCTCACACCAAGGCACCAAGGCACCAAGGAGTAAAAAGGCGGCGAATACTGGGCTTGGCCGTCGCCTTTGAAGGTCCCTTGGAACGCGTTGTTACAGAGGTGCAATTCCATGACGCCGCGGACGAAACATTGCCTGTCCCTATCGGCTCTATCCTATCGGCTTCCCCAATTTCACGGCCCAAAATTGCGTGTCCCTATCGATCACCGGATCGGTTCCCCGCACCTTCAGCATGCCGGAGGCATGAAAGCCAATAGCCGGTCGGTGAACGCGATCCGCAAAGCGGATTGCGGGAACCACCGGACCACGTTTCCCCACGCGACGCGCCCCGGCATGGGGCGCGAGAAGGGAGATGATGAGAGGAGTTTTGCCTGCCCCTATCGCCTCTACCGCCGTCTTGCAGGCGTCGCCCAAAAAATAGGAACAAGCCTCTGATCCCAGTGCCATCCGGCCCGGAGCCGCGTTCAGCCAAGGGCCGCGAGCGGATTCTTCCGGGAAGCCATCTGCAGCACCGTCTGTGCGGCACGCGCCGCCACCGCGCCGACGGGCATCAAGCCGTCCAGCCGCAGGTCGGCTTTCGCAGGGACCCGCGCCGCCTGCACGATGAGCACGTCGCGCACCGTCGACAGATAATGGTCGAGGTAGGCGTCGAGCCAGCGCACGTAACAATCCGAATCCGCATCGGCGATCGCATGGCGGGTCAACTGCCGCAGCTTGCGGGCGAGCGCCACGTCGTGCGGCAGGTCGATCCACAGCAGCGCGTCGATGAGCGAAGCGGTCGAAGCGTCCTCGCGCCCCAACGGCATCTCCAGAACCAAAAAAGACCGGGGCTGCACGGGCACACGCGCATGCGGAGGGAGCACCGGCTCGCCGCGCTTGAGCCGCCCAAGGTCGTGCGTCAGCGCCGGCGCCGCCAGCGCGTTGAAATCCGCGCCGTGTTCCAGCCAGTGCCGCAGATTCTCCGGTGCGCGCGCGCTGGCATGCTCGTAATCGTCAAAGTGCAGCGTCGTGGCGTCGCCGAGCGTCTCCGCAAGCGCGGACACAATCGCAGACTTGCCGCTGCCAATCGGGCCGGCGACCGCTACGATAAAGGGAGTGCGGCTGGGAGAGTTCATGGTCTCCGCCCATCGGGCGGCTGGGCTGCCATGCAGTCGCCGGAACCGAGTGCGGTCCGGTGCTGCAAAGCAGCAAAATCATTAGATGGATCAACGCACGTTAAAAGTCGACCCCGCGTTGCGCCTAATTTGCCGCCGCCGTTCACGATCAAAGCATCCTCCTTTTTCAGCGGAAGAACCGGTGCGCTTCGTGCAGCACCTCCACCATCCGGTCCACCTCCCCGGTGGTGTTGTAGAAGTAAAAACTGGCACGCGTCGTTCCCGGCAGCCGCCATTTCCTCATCAGCGGTTGGTTGCAGTGATGCCCCCCGCGCAGCGCCAGACCGTACCTGTCCGCGAACGTCGTCAGATCGTGCGGATGCGCCGCCTCCATCACAAAACTCACCAGCCCCGCCCGCTGCGCCCCGCCGCGCGGTGGCCCGATGATCCGCAGACCGGGCACTCCGGCCAGCCGCTCCATCGCATACCCCACCAACTGCTGGTCGTGCGCAAAAATGGCCGCCCGTCCCAGCTTCTCCAGATAATCCACCGCCGCCCCCAGCCCCACCGCGCCCGCGATGTTTGGTGTCCCCGCTTCAAACCGATGCGGCGGCGCCTTGAAGGTGACTTTCTCAAAAGTGACGCTGTTGATCATCTCCCCGCCGCCGTGCCATGGCGGCATCGCCTCCAGCAGCGCCCGGCGCCCGTACAGTGCTCCGATGCCCGTGGGCGCACACATCTTGTGACCCGAGAACACGAGGAAATCGCAGCCCAGCTCCTGCACGTTCACCGGCAGATGACCCACGCTCTGCGCTGCATCCACCAGCGTCACCGCCCCGACCGCGCGCGCCGCTGCGCACAACTGCGCCACCGGATTCACCGTGCCCAGCGAGTTCGAGATGTGCGTGAACGCGAAAAGCTTCACCTCCGGCGTCAGCAACTCCGGGAGCTTCGCAAGATCAAGCAGACCCTCGTCCGTCACAGGCACATGCCGCAGCCGCAGCCCGAGCCGCTCCGCCAGCAGCATCCATGGCACCAGATTGCTGTGATGCTCCATCTCCGTCAGCAACACCACATCCCCGGCCCGCAGATTGGCCGGACCCCACGTGTTCGCCACAAGGTTCACCCCCTCCGTCGTCCCGCGCGTGAACACCACCTCCTCCGCGCTCGCCGCCCCCAGATAACGCGCCACCTTTTCGCGGGCACCCTCGTAGGCCGTCGTCGCCCGCGTGCTCAGCTCATGCAGCCCGCGGTGCACATTTGCGTTGTCGTGCTCATAATACCGCACCAGCGCGTCGATCACCGCCCGCGGCTTTTGCGAACTCGCCGCGCTATCCAGATACACCAACCGCCGCCCCTGCACCTCCTGGTCAAGAATCGGGAACTCCGCGCGCACAGCCGCCCAATCCACCGTGTTCAGCGAGTTCGCCGAGCTCGCCGAGTTCGCCGAGTTCGCCGAATCCACCGTGTTTGTGGGGCTTTCTGCGCCACCCGCTTTCGCTCCATCTGCATTATTCATCGCCCTGTACTCTCAGTCATGAGCGCCCCCGGCCGCCAGTCCGCTTTCACCGGAGCCGACATTTTTAGGGAGGGGGAAATTCCGCCGCTCTGTCCTGCCCCCCTCGACAACCCCCGTTCCTGTGCGAAATTGATCTGAGTCGCTTCCACAGCACGCAAGCGCTGTCGGTGCGGATCGTCAGGGGGAGGGGATGCGCATGGCCGATATCGATATCCACGAAAAGCCAGGCCCCAAAGACCCGGAGAAAAAGGCCCCCACCGATCCGCCCACGCCGCCCACGCCGCCCACGCCGCCCACGCCGCCCACGCCGCCCACGCCGCCCACGCCGCCCGTGGATTCTCCCCCGGAGCCGCCTCCACAGTCGCCCCAAACAAAAGCGGGAGCACAAACACAGCGCCACACGCTCGGAGCAGCGCCCTGCCCCGCCGCCGATGCCCCTTCAAACACCGGCCCTTCCGGAACCGCACCGCCCGCGGCCATGGGCACACCGATCTCCGACGCTGTCTGGCTCTGTCTTCCGAGAATCCTTGGGGCCACCACCCTGCTCATCGCCGCAGCGGTGCTCGTGCTCGGGTGGATGCTTGGTTTCGAAAGCTGGACCCGCTTCCTCCCCGAAGGCCTCCCAATCCCACCCAACGCCGCCGTGGCGCTGGTGCTCGCTGGCGCGGCCCTCGCCTTCAGCCGCCGCTTTCCGCGCACGGCCCAATTGCTGGCACTCGCCACCGCCTGCATCGGCGCCGGAAGCCTCATCGAATCCGTCTTCCACCGCACCCTCGACATCGATCAACTGCTGTGGGCCGATCCCCACCGCGCGGCCCACATCCCGCCCAACACCGCCTTCAGTCTCCTGCTTCTGGGAACGGCCATCCTGCTCGGAATCCGCCGCAAGGCCGCTGCACTCGCCCAAATATGCAGCATGACGGCCGCAGGCATCGGCGTCGTCGCAATCGCCGGGCATGCTTACGGCTCCACCGTGTTCCATTCCGCCGCAGAGAGCGGCATGGCATTCCCTTCCGCGCTCCTCCTCCTGTTGGCCGGCAGCGCCTCCTGTACACTCGATCCCCATAGCGGGCCCCTGCGCGTACTCCTGAGCGGGGGCGCCGCCGGCCGTCTCGCCCGTTGGATGGTCCCCGCAGCCCTCCTCCTCCCGCTCATCCTCGGCGCCCTCGGCCTCGACCGTGTCCTGCCCGACAGCGCCGATCCGACTTTCGAAGTCGCCCTCTTTGCCGTCACCGACGCCGCCCTGTTCCTCACCACCGTGCTTCTCGGCGCCCGCTGGCTTGAAGAGGCGGAAGCCCGCCGCGAAGCCGCCGAGCGTTCAGCGCGCATCAGCGCAGCCAAGTTGCACCGCCTCAGCGAAGCCGGACTGGTGGGCGTCTTCACTCTCGACGCCACCGGCCGCTGCACCGATGCCAACCCCCACTTTCTGCAGATGCTCGGCTATGTCCCCGCAGACCTCCGTGCCGGCGCGGTCCGCATCGACAACCTCCTTCCCTGCGACACCGCCGCGCTTTGCGCTCTCGGCACGCAGGGCGTCCTGCCCACTCGCGAGGTGGAATTCGCCGGGCGCAACACCCATCCAGTGCCGGCTCTTGCCGGGGGCGTCCTGCTTGGAGAGGGGCCAGAGTTCTGCATCGGCTTCGCCCTCGATCTCAGCAGCCGGTGGGAAGCGGAAACGGAGCGCGACCTCTTTTTCACCCTGTCCCTGGACCTCCTCTGTATCGCCGACATCAACGGGCGTTTCCGCCGCCTCAACCCCGCCTTCGAACGCACCCTCGGTTTCACCGAGACCGAACTCACCGGACGTCCCTTCCTTGACTTCGTTCATCCCGAGGATCGCGACCGCACCCGGCAAGAATTCCACAAGCTCCTCGAAGGCGAGGCGACCGTGGGCTTCGAGAACCGCTACCTCTGCAAGGATGGCTCCTTGCGCTGGATGCTCTGGACCGCATCCGCATCCAGTCGAGGGACCGTCATTGCCGCTGCACGCGACATCACGGAGCGCAAGCTCGCCGAGCAGGCGCTGCATGAGAAGGCGGAGGAACTTTCCCGTTCCAATACGGAGCTCGAACAGTTCGCCTACGTCATCTCGCACGATCTTCAGGAGCCCCTGCGCACCGTGGCCGGATGCGTGCAGCTGTTGGAGCAGCGCTGCCAGAACACCCTCGACCCCCAAGGCCGCCAGATCATCCAATTCATCGTCAGCGGAGCGACCTGCATGAAGAACCTCATTCATGATCTCCTCAAATACTCCCGCATCGCCAGGCAGCCCCATCAACCGGGCACCGTCTCCAGCACCACGGCCCTCCAGCTCGCGCAGGCCAATCTCCAAACCGCCATAGCGGAATCCGGCGCAGTGATCACCAGCACCCCTCTCCCGCTCGTCCTCGGCGACCTCTCCCGCATCTCCCAGATCTTCCTCAACCTCCTCGGCAACGCCATCAAGTTCTCCACGGCGCACCCGCCGCAAATCCACGTCTCCGCCACCGCGGAGGCCGACTCATGGGTCTTCGCTGTGCGTGATCACGGCATCGGCATCGCCCCGCAATTTCACGAACGCATCTTCGGGGTTTTTCAGCGCCTCCACACCCGCGAGGAATTCCCGGGCACAGGCATCGGCCTCGCCATCTGCAAGAAAATCGTCGAGCAGCACGGCGGCAGGATCTGGCTCCAATCCACGCCCGGCGAAGGCTCCACCTTTTACTTCACCCTCCGCTCCGCAGAGCCTCCGCCCACCCACGCCACGGCCTCCCCGGAGCCGGGGCCCCCGGCATGATCGGCGCTGGTTGGCGCAGGAGACCAAACGCGCTGCATTTCCCTTGCGAGTAAGCAAAAGCAGCCCGGTTTCGAGTAGCGGACCAGCCGTCCCCTGATGTATATATATGGCTAACGAGGCGCCGCCGCCCAGCACCCGCGCCTCCTGCCGATTCCACCCCGGGCTCCGCACCGCTCCGCGCGTCCCACAATCACACCCCGCAGACAACACGCACCATGCCAAACGGAGGACCAGACTGCTGCGGAAACTGCGTGTTCAACAAAGCCGTTCAGGAAATGGCGCATCCTCATCCCGATCAGCGGAGACGCTTTTGGGAGCTGTCGTTCTGCACACTTCGCCAAGTCAAAATCACCAATCCATTTTGGACTTACTGCAAGAATTTCCATTACGGCAAGTCCGACATTGAGACGATGCCACCACAGCAGCCGCGCGGCGGGATTACCGCAAGCGGACTGTATGAGGGATACGTCCGGATTCCCTGGCACGATGCCGTCGAACCGGAGGTCTCCGTGCCCTGCACATGCCTTCTTTGCGGCCGCTTCACGGAGCGCGGGATCACGCTTCCACTGCCAGATGGAGTGCTCGGATTTTGCACCAACCGTCATTACGTCGAATGGTGGAACACGCAGCACCCGGAATCTTGCGTGGACCTCGGCCACTTCACCCCACCCGAAGAGTACTACAAGACCCGCGAGCCCAGTCCTTAACTCTTAACCATCGTTGCGCCGAACCACTCCGCCGATGACGCCGTCGCCCCTCCATCTTCCGCGCATCGATCCCGCCAGCATCCATCTTCGGAAAGAGAGAACACACTCGATGGCTTCAACCCTCGCTGAATCCCATTAAAACCTCATTATTTCCATGGATCGTCACTTCCAATGCCGATGCGGCGGGACTGCATGGGTGGATCGCGAAAGCGATCAGGTCGTAATCCACTGCGAGCAGTGTGGTGCTTCCGTTTGCGGTTCTTCGCTCACGGAATGCCGCGGTGAATGGCGGGTACGTTACGGCCCGTCACGCGCGACGAACCATGGAACCTCTGACTCCCAGCCTCCAGGTGCAGCGCAGAGGCCGAAATCAATCACCCCCAGAACCCACCGGACATGATCCCGAATCGGGCCACGCGATATCTCCCCGCACGCCCGCGGATTGCGGGTCGCCGGGGGGGGAGACTCCGCACTCTTCGCGCTTACTTTGAGCGGGGACCGCAGTGCGGGCACCCTCACAGAGACCCTGAAGCCGCGTTGTGCGGCAGCGTTTCGATCGACCATTCACAGTCCAGAGGCACGTTTCCCATCGTCAGACCCAGCCCCTCGAGCCCTCGAGCACTCGCCCCTCTTCATGAGCCCACCCATTGATTTTCCGCGTCTCTGGTCGCACGTCCTTGCGCAGTTCCCGCTGCAGGGCGGTTCCATCCACGGCGAGGCGCACTGGCGGCGCGTCGAACACAACGGCCTCCACCTCGCAACCCGCACCGGCGCGGATGTGGTGGTGGTCCGTCTGTTCGCCCTGTTTCACGACAGCCGCCGCCAGAACGAATTCACGGATCCGGCCCACGGTTTGCGGGGCGCGGAGTTCGCGGCATCCCTCCGCGGCATCCTCTTCGACATTGCCGATGACCGCTTCGCCCTCCTGCATGCTGCGTGCGCCGGCCATACGGATGGTCTTCACCACGAGGACCCCACCATCGGCACCTGCTGGGACGCCGACCGACTCGACCTTGGTCGGGTCGGTGCCAAACCACAGCCGAAATTCATGAGCACGGATTTCGGGCGGGACCTCGCCACCCATGGCCCCGGCTAATCCGTCCTGCGTCGGGCGCAAATGCCGTGGCTCCAACATGGACGCCAAAACAACGGAGCGATGAATGCGTCCCGTGTCACTGCTCAGACGAACCGAATATCCTCACCGATTGGCATCGGCACAGAGAACTTCGATTGGCGCTGATTACCCCTCGGGTTGGTGCAATTCGCCCAAAGTGCGGATTGGGCGGTGGCGCGCCTCCCGGGTGCGCGAGTTCCAATAGTGAAGACTCATCTTCCCTAGCGGCGTAGCCACCCATGATAAAAGCGCCCCTCCTGTTCTGGAACACCCCGCCCGCATCTCTGCCTGCCACCTTCAGGAAGCCGGCCCGATGCTCCTCCTTGCCCTGGGTGATTCGTGACCCCGGACGCGGGGTCGCCGGCTCCCCGGAGGAGCCAGCATGGTGCGCTTTTCCCTCGCCGACCGGATGTAGCTATATGTATGCATTTCCGGGTTTAACCGCCCGCTTTCATTCAGTGCTTTAATAACCGTTGATCACTTGGCTGGGTCGATGTGATGTCGACGGATTCCGTTATGCCTAAACACCCCGCGAATTTGTACACACAACTGCTGCTGGAGTGGATCGCCGACAAAGCCCTCAACGGTTCCTCGCCATTCTCCAGCGCCGAAGCGCTTGCGCCCCATTCCTTGATTGCTCGCCCTTACCCTCCCCATGACCCGCTGATGGCCTCTCATCAATTGGGAGACGACCAAGAACATCACTGTGGGGTTTGTTCCTTGTCTGGCCGGAATTCTCGCGATGCCGATTTCCATACCGGCGGCACTCGGCACATCCACGGGCACGGCCGTGACTCTGGCCCTGCACCTTTCGTCCTCCGAACGACCCGCCGCAAACCTATGCCGCCACGCTATCGAATAGTACTGACATGCCTGCTGATCCTTTCCTCAGCTGTTCCTTGCTTCGCATGGGGCCTCACTTGGGATTGGCCGTGGAGCACGCCGAGTTCGTCTTCATCAGTTTCCCCGTCTCTCATCCTCAGCCTCGCCGCTCTTATTACCAGTATCGGTTATGTTGCCGGTAAAATAAGGCGGAAGTAATCCTCCCGAACTCCTCCACCATGCTCCGGAATGATTCACCCCTGCTTCCCGGTAAATCTCTCCCCAATCGTCTGCCCGCCCCCATGCAGGCTCGCTCAAGGTCCGCGCTCCTGCCTCCTCGCGCCGTGAGTCTTGTCGGCATCTGCCTAAAACGATGATTGGCATCATTAGCCTTGGAGTGGCTCTGTGGAAGCTCGGCGAGGAAATCTTCGAAGGCTCGAGGTCCTCCAAGTCCAAGCCCCGGACGCCCAAGCCACCAAAGCCGAGGATTCGCAAGAAGTCCGCGGACGAGGAGGCGCCCGTCGATCCGCTAAAATGGCGCGAAATTGAAGCGCTCTCAGAGGCTCCGCTCGACTTTGCCGTCGCCATTCTTGCGAAGTTCGCAAAGGCGGACGGGGTCGTCTCCGAGGCGGAAGTAGCGTGCGTCGAAGAAATCCTGCGGGATTTCGAACTCACCGGCCAGAAGCGGAAGAGGGCGATCCGTGTATTCAACAAACACAAAGCAGGCCCCCTCACCTATGAGGAAAGCCTCCTTGTATTCGCCCGACTTGCCGAGCAGGCCGATGAGTTCCGCCAAGCAGTGTGCGTGTTGATTCTCCGCCTCGCCCATGCGGACGGTGCCCCGACACCTCCCGCCCTCGCCAGAGTCCGGCAGGCCTGCGAAATTTGCGGCACTGACTATGCGGAAGTACAAAGCTTCTTCCGGCACCAGCAGTCCCTGCATCAGGCTCAGCAGCCAGTGTCTCACGCGGCTTACGAGGCGCTGGAATGCTCCCCAACCGATTCGATGGACGTCATCAAGGCCCGGTACCGCCATCTCGTGAAGGCCTATCATCCAGACACGCTCGCCGGTAAAGACGTGTCCCCGGAACTGACCAGAGTCGCTGAGGCGAAATTCCGTGAGATCCAGAGTGCCTACGAGACCATTGTCGCTCAAAAGTCCGCGCCCCAATCCTCAGGATCCGTGGGGACGGGCCCTGCTGAATCCGATGCGCGCAGATCCCCGAAGTCGCCGAGGCGCGCCACTCCCAGTCGCACAACCAAAACTCGCAGGAAACCAGCCGCGCGGGAGAAGTAATATCTCCCCGAAAAACGCCCGTCTTTCGTCCGATCAACGAGACTCCATGAAGAGTGACTCAAACAGTAGCCGGCCACGGTCCGTTGTGCGGAAATAGCGTAGCTGGCTGCCTCCATCCCACCCAATGCAGATGAGTGAAGAGCGCCAGTTGGCCACAAGACCGGAGGAACCCGCCTCGCGCATTGCCACCCTTGTCGCAGATCTCGCCGCCTCCATTCCGGACTCCCGTGAACTCGCAGCGGTTCATCCTGACGAGCGCGCCAAGGCCCTCGTCCAAAGCGCCGCCCTGCGATCAGCAGCAATCTCCGGCGCACTCGCCCTGCCCCCGGGGCCGCTGGGGATTGTGACCATCATTCCGGATCTCAAGATGATCTGGGGAATTCAGCAACAGCTCGTCGCCGACATCGCGTCCTGTTTCGGGAAACGCTCGGCCCTGACTCAGGAGGTCATGGTTTACTGCCTCTTCCGCCACGGGGCCGCCCTGCTTGTCCGAGACCTTGCCGTTCGCGTGGGTGAGCGCATGCTCATCCGCCGGGTGGCTCTCCGCAGTATGCAAAAGATATTACAGTCCATCGGAATCCGGGCCACGCAGAAGGCGATCGCATCCTCCGTCTCCCGGTACGTCCCGATTCTTGGCGCTATGGGCGTCGGAGGGTATTCCTATTACGACACGAGCAAGGTCGGAGCCACCGCGCTGGAACTCTTCTCCAAGGAAATCGAAATCGCACCGGAGGAGGGCGTTCAATGAAGAGCATCTCCATCGGCCATCAAACCCCGCGCACTGTCGCTGTGCATCGCCGGCCGGCTCCTGCGTGTCCTGCCCAGACCGTCCCGCCGGCGAGCGAGCGCGCTTGCCCGGTGGAACCACGCTCCCCTGGCGAGTCTGGAGGTCTATCACCACATAACGCTGTCGCCTCTCGCACTCATCCATCCCTCTCATGAAAAAAATCATCATCGCCGCCCTCGTTCTCTGCATCGGGATCGCCGCTGCGTTCAGCTTCTTCCGTCCGATGCAGTACACCCTCGTGATCACGCAGCAGCAGATCAACGAGGCGCTCCAGAAAAAATTCCCGATCACAAAAAAGCATCTCAAGATCTTCCATATTACTTACTCCAATCCCCGCCTGACTCTTCCCCCGGACTCCAACCGACTCGACGTGGTGCTGGATGCCGAGGTGGAACTCAGTGCGCTCGGCGCATCCAAAAAATTCGGAGGCACCGTGCATGCCTCCTCTGCCATCGATTACCGGAACGAAACCAAGCAGTTCTTCCTGTCGAAGCCCGAGATCAGCAAGGTGGAGATTCCGGAGGTTCCGGAGCAATTCCTCGACAAGGTGGTCAGCTTCGCGTCGAACGCTGCCCGCGAGCATCTGGAGCAGGTTCCTGTTTATACCTTAACGGCCAAGGACACGAAGATGGCCGCGGTAAAGATGCTGCTCAAAGATTTGAAAGTGAAGAACGGCGAGGTCCACGTAACGCTCGGGCTCTGATGCGTCGCCCGTCTTCCCACGCACGCCGCGGAAGCCAGCCCCGGCTGCGTGCATCGACCACTTCCAACGCTCTTCCAATGGGCCTCAGGGGCTCCTCAGACGGTTCCGTGCTCTCATCCGCTGCAAACCCAACCCATCAACCAGACAACCTATGATTGGATCCAAACAAGGCGACCCAAGAGTCCAAGCCCTCCTCGATCAACTCGACTTGAAGTATGACGTCGACAGCGACGGCGATTACCGGGTCATCTTCGCACTAGACGAGGAACGCTCGCAGTTGGCCATCATCCGGTCCGAAACCGCCCATCTGGGCAAGTTCGAGATCCGCGAGATTACCTCACCGGCCTGCACCTTCCCCGGCCCGCTCGACGCCGATACGGCGAACGCGCTGCTGATCTATAACGCCCACGTGAAGCTCGGCTCCTGGCGGTTGGTCCGCTTCGGGGACGACTCCTGCGCAGCCATGTTCGCCGCCCAGATTGCCGCAAACACCGATGCACAGTCCCTTTTCACCACCCTCCGCGTCGTCATTGAGACGGCGGATGAGGTGGAGAACAAACTCACGCAGGAGGATAACTTCTAGAATCTCGCGGGGATTGCGTTTCGGTTTACCCGCCACTCCCCAAACCCGCGCGACGCATGATGACAGCGGAACTCACGGTTTTGCCATGCGGTGCTCGTAGCGATCCCAGCCGCCCTATGGGCTGTCCTTCCTTAAGTGTTCCTGCGAGATTCCCTGCCCTGATTCGCGCAGTCACCCCGCCCCGGCAGGCCCGAGACCAGTTACTGATGATCTTAAAGAGGAGTGTCTTCCACGAAGCTCCGCTTTCTTTGCTGAACTGCATTTCTGGAACCCCCGTTTTTCACTGACGAATGACTCATTCTCCAACCCCCGGCCAAACCATCGCGAAGGCGGTCGCCAGAGTCATGGTGATCGCCGCCATCGCCGCCGCAGGTTATGTGGCGTTCGTCAAGGCACCCTCCGACCTTGTTCGCAACGGCGCGAGTGGAGCCAACGACGCCGCCAACAAGGCGTGGGATTTCGCCAGACGGATTGCAAAAGATATCGATGATACGCTCCATTTCCGCCCGAGGATCACTTCGGGAGGGGTGACTGTGGTCCAAGCGAGCGAAAGCATCTCCGAGCTCTCCCTCAAGCAGTCCCCGTTTGATCATACTTACTCTTGGAGCAGCACGTGGATGGGTAGCACCAACCAGATCAAACTCACTGGGAAGTTCATCGCAAAGGCTGGCTATGACCTCACCAAGCCCTTCTCCATCGACGTGTCCGAGGACGGTCAGACGATCCGGGCCACAATGCCACCTGCAAAAATCAACTCAGTCGAACTCATCAGTATCACTCATGTCGTGGACGAGCATGGATTGTGGAATCGCATCAACGAGAAACAGCGGCAGGATGCGAGGGACGCATGGGTCGCCGCGGCAAGAAAACAGGCGGAGTCTTCCACCCTCCTGTCCGAGGCGGACGCCGCTTTGATGGCCGAACTCGAAAAGATCGTCCGCAAGAGCGCTCCGTCCTCAGTCACCATCGTTCGATCCCCGTCGCCGCTACCCTGATCTCTCCCCTATGAAAATCATCAAGCACTTCAGCGTTTTCACCGTCGGCCTGCTTTCCCTCCTCTATCTTCTCAACCCCGGCGCGGGCTTCATCGATTTCATTCCAGACAACCTGCCGATCATCGGCAACATCGACGAGGCGGCCGCGGCATTCCTGTTGCTCAACTGCCTCGCCTACTTCGGCCTCGACCTGCGCCATCTGCTCAGTCCGTCGAAGAAAGCGAAGGATAAGGATAAAGTCGTGGATATCTAGCAGCACGCACGCGTCGGCTTGCAGGCTCTTCCAGAGCAGTCCTTTGTCTTAGTGTTGCTGGAGCGACTATAACTTGATATGCACTCATAGCATGAGCTTCCTAGATAGCCTCCTTAATACAGCCAAAGACGCCATAATCGACGCCGTTGCCTCCTCGGATACAGCAAAGAATGCTGCGCTTAAAATGATGGCGCCCAAGTTCTTTGCAGACTACGGCCTCGCCAAGCTCGGGACCTTGGAAAAGGTGGAGATCACCACCGAGAAAAAGGAGATCCTTGTGGTTCTGAACTTGCACGGAGAGGCCGCTCCGGTCGAGGTGACCGTCCATTACCGGGTTCTGAAACCCGGTGAGGTTGAAATCGTGAATGTTCGTTCGTCGAAGGCATGGGTTGCTATCCTCGTGAACGAAGTGGTTTCTCCTGCATTGAACAAGATCGAGGTTCCGACAGAGGCCACCAAATTCCTCGCATAACGAAATCCCCCGATTCAGGGGATTCCAAGCGATTGAGAGATGCCCGGATGATCCGTGATCCGGTGTGGACAGTTACCGCGGATCGCGTCGGTTGTGACGTGGTTATTCGCAGACGCGCTGCAGTGCGCTGCAGTGCGATGAGTCGCTCTTACCCCCGACGCGTCTCACCCTCCGTCAGCGTGAGTACCCGCCACCGCCTGATCAACCGCACGCACAGGAGCCGCACGCGCCGCCCTTGCGCGCAGCGAGTGCGCGCTCGATCTCAAGCGAGGCGGGTGTGACCGCAAGACCACCGAGCGAGGTGCACCGATGTTCACGCGGCATCCTCGCTGCCACTTCCTTCGCAGCGTCCACCACCTGATCCAGGGGAATGAGCGGATCGAAACCCGCGAGGGCCATGTTCGCACAGGAAAGCGCGTTGCTCGCGGCCATGACGTTCTTTCCAAGACACGGAGCCTCCACCCGGTTCGCGATCGGGTCGCAGATGAGCCCGAGCATGCTTTGAAAAGCGAGGGACGCCGCGGCGATGGCTTGATCACGCGTGCCGCCCGCGAGGGTGACCAGCGCGGCAGCCGCCATGCACGCTGCCGCGCCGCCCTCTGCCTGGCAGCCGCCGACCTCGGCCGCAAAGGTCCAGCGGGTGGCGATGAACACCCCGATCAACCCGGCCGCCAGCATCGCGCGCGCCATGTCCTCCTCGGACAAACCCATCGCCTCGGCCATGCCGATCACCGCACCCGGAAGCGCGGCACAGGCTCCTGCAGTGGGCGCGGCGATGATCACGCCCATGGAACTCTTCACCTCCATCAGCGCCGTCACGAAGAGCACGATACGGTTGAGAGCGCCGCCATCCAGCAGCCTCCCGGATTCCATCAATTCCTGAAAACGTCCGCTCTGGTGCCCTAGCACCCGGTCTTCGTAATGCGTCCCGTCGATCCCGCGCTGGATGGAACCCCGCAGGATCCGGATGAGCGCGCGCATTTTATCCAAGACCTCCGCCTCGGAGAAATTCCCGCGCGCGCGCTCGTACTCCACCGCAAGCTGCCAAAGCGGTGTGTGACGCCCGGCATCGTGGGCAAGCATTTCCGCGCAGCTGGTGAACGGCAGCTGGATGTTTCTCCGCGACGCAACGGGCAGCACCCGTCCGATCCTCCTCACGCTGCGCGGCTGGAGCTCCGCTAGGGCGCCCTCCGAAACGAACTGCGCGTCCTTCACCTGCACGAGCCGCTCGGAGCCCGCATCGTGAATCAGCACCTCCTCGGCTTCGAGGTGGACCGGCGTGTTTCTCGCAACCCAGATCAGCGTCTCCTGATAGCCGCCATCCATCCGCAGCGGCAGGCCGTCGATGCTGAGCACATCCACCATTCCACCGCCTGTGGACAAGGCGATCAGCGTGTGACGTTCGCCCGCGTTCGAAAGCGTGAGGCGGTAGGTGTTGGGGTGTGGATCGCCCGTGTCGACGGTCTCGATGCGCAGCCGGATCCCCGCCGCAGCGAGTGCAGCGCCGGAGGCGGGAAGACGCTCGTCATCCGCCTCCCAACCGAGCAGCCCGCCGAAAAGCCCCATGTCGGACCCCTGGCTTTCATGAGTGGCAGGCAGAGATCCACCGCGATCGAACTCCACCAGCACCTCGGAAATTTCGCCACCCATCAGGTCGCGCGCGATGCGGCCGATCCGCAGTGCGGCGGCGCAGTGCGAACTCGACGGGCCGCGCATCACGGGCCCGATGACGTCGTTGAAAATCGAGACCGCACTCATGGGGTCGCCTTCCAGAGTTTTCCCAGCAGCTCCGCCATCCCCCCATCGTGCTGGAGCAGCTGCTCGCGGGTGAACGGAAAGAAGTCGTTCCGCGAAAAATAAGCCTCCGTGGTCTCTGCAAAGTATTCCTGCGGGTTGGTCATGGCATAAGCCTTTTCAAAGCTGTTCGGCTTTCCGTTGCCAAACCAGCGCTCCACGCGGTCGTACTTCCCGCTGTCCCGCGCCTGCTCAAACGCAGACTTCACCCCCGCATGACCGAAGCCGTCTGGAAGCACCCGGTCGTGATAAGCGTGCGCCAGCTCATGCAGCGCGAAGTTCGGCATCCGCCGTGTTTCCTCCTCAAAGATCCGGACATTGGTGAACTCCACGCCCTTTGCCATCGTGGGATTGCGGCCGTGCTGCTTCAGCCAACCCGCGCCCGGATGATACTCCGCGGTCGGACGCACCCCGGGGTATTCCGGGTTGAAATAAAGCGGCACTTTCTGGAGTTCCACCACTGCGGGAGCCGGCACCACCCGCACGATCTCGTCGAGTTGCGCCCTGAGCAGTTCCAGGGCGCGGGCTGTGGGTTGGGGTAGTTTTTCGAGCAGTTCGCGGCTGACGTGCACCGTCCAGCCACCGACCATCCGGCGCTCTGCAGGCGCGGTTTGGGACTGGGCGCGGCAGGTCCAAGGGAGCAGGAGCAGCAGGGCGGCAAGCAGCCTCATCGGGGAAGTCATGCGGGGGTGGAGTCCGCGAGGTGACGCGCGGATGGCCTCCACAATGACCCCGGAGCCGCCGCCCCGCAATCTAGTAAAGCCGCCGCGAGACTGCATTGCTCAGGATCCTTCCCGGTGTGATCCACTCTTGAGCCAGCGGACGCACACCGGAGTCACAGCGGATATTTGCCATCACCGCGGGGCTCCGCTCGCAGCCTCTCCTTGGTGCCCTGGTGCCTTGGTGTGACCTTCAGGCGCAATGACTCACACCAAGGCACCACGGCACAAAGCTGCAAAAAAAGGGAGAGCGTTCGTGTGCCAATAGTCATGCCTCCGTGAATGTCCCAACCGAGGATCAGGCACTCGCGGTGCCGCATCTACGCGACCCCGCCATGCTGCCATGCCGGAGGCATCAGAGCGAATAGCCGGTCGGTGACCGCAGTCCGCAAAGCGGACGCAGGGAACCACCGGATCGCGTTTACCCACGCGACGCGCCCCGGCAGCGGCGCGAGAGAGCCGATGATGGGACAGCGTTTTGCCTGTCCCTATCGGCTCGCTTGCCACGCTTGCGCATGAGCCTAGTTGCAGGAGAGAGGGGGGAAACCCGTGTGCCGCCGGGATGACTAAGAATGCCACTTTGATCCACGAGCCTCATTAGCCATCCATGAGGTTCGTGCCGATCAGGATCAGGTTGAGTGCAATCTCCCGGACGAGATGGTC
Source organism: Chthoniobacter flavus (assembly GCA_945861435.1). GTDB lineage: Bacteria > Verrucomicrobiota > Verrucomicrobiia > Chthoniobacterales > Chthoniobacteraceae > CAIURC01. The sequence continues at coordinate 39,281 of CAMAUX010000038.1, forward strand.
CTGCTCCCCGGGTGTCGCGGAATGGTTTGCGTGCGCCTCAATATCGCGGAGTGTGTGCCTGAGTTGGTTGATGTTCTGAAGCTGGGACTCACTGAAGAAAGTGTCCCAGTGATCAATCACCGTATCAACGGCGGCCCCGTCTTCGAGTAGTTCCCACACCGGGACGCGCCGTGGGCCCGCAGGTGCCAACTCGCTGATGGTGGAGAAATGGTTGTCCACAAGGGCGGCAGCGATTTGTTCAGAGCTCCATCCCTTCTCATGCACGTGTCCCTCGTTGATGAATTCCATCAGCGTTGCAGACGGAGGGATCGCGATCATCTGGCTCGCGCTCTCCGACTCGATGGCGACCCCGTCGAATTCAATGAATCCGTCGGTATCACTGCATGATGCGAAGGATTCAATCTCAGCGCGGCTGAGGAGTTCGAAGGGGCTATCGGTAATGAACGGATCCATAACCCAGATGTTGGATTCGTCGGGATCGCCGTAGATCATCCACCAATGGTCTGCTTGTTCTTGGCTGGCTTTCGAATCGACCGAAAGCATCACGGGTTTCCGCGCCGCGAAGTTGGCGTCCAGCCAGATCTCGAAGGCATTCCAGTCGCGCCTTGAGTCTCCTCGGTTGACCCTAGCGCTGTAACCGAACTCCCGGGCTAGGCGGACGGCCTCATCGGTGGTCATGCCATCGCGGGGTTTGCCGAAGGTGCGGAACTCGCGGACCAGAGCTTCGTTCTCCGTGGTCCGGTCTCCAAGGATACGGAAGCAGGAGACAAGGCTGGCGAAACCGCAGGCCCAGTGGTCATGCCACGCCGACTCGAGTTCTTGTTGCTTGCAGTACAGACGATAGAAGGGGTCGCTCATAGCGCGCTATCTAGTGTTTACACATAAGCGTGGCAAGTATTCCAGGGCTTTGGGCAACCTCCACCAGCATCCGTCAGGTCATGGCTGTTACTGATGTTACCGGCCCCGTTGATTACCCAAAGCAGCGGCGGAGAGCCGATAGGGAAACGCAAAACGTTTTTCGGAGAATATCTTCGCGTGCCAACGCACGAGAAAGATGGGGGGCAGGGTTGGCCCACGGAATAGACGGACGGCACGGAAAGGATGAGCGGAATGAGGAGAGCGAGAGTCTGTTTTATGGTCCGTGCATTCAGTGCGTTCCGTGGGCCACGACTCCGTCCCTGGCTCCGAAGTTGATGAGCGGGCCAAGCTTCAGGGGAAGAGCAGGAACCTTCCATTCGGAAGGGCGACGCCGGCCGCGCCAGTGCCGGGACTCGGTGTGTTGCCGGTGGTTCCCTGCGGCGCGCCGGTCGCGTCGTAGAGCTGCCATCCGAGCGTGTCGTTGTTCTTCCATGCAATGAGCGCCGAACCGTCTGCAGCGCCGAGTGCGAGAATGCCGGTGCGCATTCCATTCGTGCCGGGTGTCCGGATCTCTCCGGGGGGCAGCGGCGCGCCGTCCTTGTCGATGCGCGCGAAGTAAACGCGGCCCATGGTGGGCCATGCCGCGAGATAACCGGCGGCGGTGGGGGTCACGCTGAAATAAGTCATCGGGCAGGCGGCGACTTTCCATGGCGTGGTGCTGATACGGGTCCGTTTTACTTTACCGCCGACGGCCGGGTCGCGGAGAGCGAGCCACATGTCGCGCTCATTGTTAGTCTCTTCGCGGTAAAGCACCGCCAGCTTTCCGCCGGGGCCGTAGGTGCTGCTCGTCGTGCAGCAGCGGCAGGGGTTCCAGGCGGCATCAGGCTCGGCGGGGGAGGAGAAAGTCCCGCCACCATTGCGCGAGGTCATGGAGTAGAGTTTGCCCGAGAGGAATTGGACGGATAACGCGCCCGCATTGCCAGCGGCGATGGAGAAACCTTCGCTGGGTTTGCGATTGATGTTCCGCACTGGAGTGAATGCCTTGGCCCCCGGCGCGAGGCTCGCGAGAAAGCAGCCCCACTCCTCCTTGGGCAGCTTCAGCTTCCATGCATTGGTGCCGAGTGCCACGTGCACGCGGCCGTCCCCGCCGACCGCAGCATCCCACACGCTGAATTCCAGACCCGGTTTGCGCGCGACGCTGTCCACGATGGGGATGGGCGTGCTGAAGGTGACCCCGCCATCGCGGGACATCACGTGCTGCGGTCCGCCGGTGGAATCGGCCAGCACATGGATCGCTCCATCCGGGGCCACCACGGCTTTGATGGCTTTCATTCCACCGGGGATCGCGATGGTGCGGACGCGGTCAGCGTCGTCTGCTGCGTGCAGCATGCCGCTCAGCACGAGTAATAGCGGAGACGCCAGCATCGCGACTAATGAACACAGCAGACGAGGAACTTGCATATTACGGGGGGAGTTTTGGGGTGGGGTCTCGGGGGCCTTCAAAAACGGCGATGTTGTATGAGTGCCACGCGGACAACGCATGGGATTCAGCCCGGAGGAATTGCAGGAACCGTGTCTCGCGGATGACTAGACCAGTTCGCGCAGTGGGAGCGCGCCGTTCTCGACGAGGTAATGCGGGCGGCCCTTTGCGTCGGTGAAGGTGGTGGAGGCCACGTCGATGCCGAGGTTTTGGTAAAGAGTGGCGAACACTTCCCCGAAGGTCACAGGGCGGCTGTCAGCCTCCCCTCCAAGGCGGTCCGTGGAGCCGATGACCTGTCCAGTGCGCATTCCCCCACCGGCCAGCAGCGCCATGGCGACGCGCGGCCAGTGGTCGCGGCCGGCTTGTGCGTTGATGGTCGGCGTGCGTCCGAATTCGCCCCACACAAGAACCGAGACATCCTTATCCAGCCCCCGCTGGTGCAGGTCCTCGACCAGCGCCGTGATGGCCGTGTCAAAGACGGGAAAGTCTTCGCGTTCCCGGGAAAAAATGTCGTTGTTGGCGCCGCCGTGCCAGTCCCACTTGCTGTAATTGACGGTGACGACACGCGCCCCGGCCTCCACCAGTCTGCGGGCGGTGAGGAAACTTTGGGGAACCCGCGGGGCGCCATTGCCATCGATGTGCTTTTTCACATCACCCGTGCCGTAGCGGGCGACGAGCCTCGGGTCCTCTTTCGAGAGGTCGAGCGCCTCGGCGAGGCGCGGGGAGGTGAGGATGCCCATGGCCTGCTGCGTGAAGGTGTCCATGGCGCCCATCCCGCCGCTCGCATCGATGTCGCGGCGGAATTGGTCGAAGCTGGAGAGGAGGCGCGCCCGGTCGTTGAGCCGATCCGTGGTGATGCCCTTCAGGACAAGGTCGTCCCGGCTCGGGCCGACATGACGGAACGCTGCATGGGCGGGCCCCGCGGCGCCGGGACCGGGTTCGTTGTAGGGCCCGTGCGTGCACTCGTAGCAGAGGCTGACGAAGGGCGGGATGGCTTCGTTGAAGCCGCTCTGCAGCTTTGCAACCAGACTGCCAAACTGCGGCCAGCCTCCGGGCGGCATCGCTGCTCCACGCGGAGCGCGGCCCGTGTAGCATTGATAGGCATCGTGCTCGCTCTGCGCGCCGACCAAGGAGCGGATCAGCGCGAACTTGTCCATCATCCGCGCCATGCGCGGGAATAATTCGCAGATCTCAATCCCGGGCACATTGGTGCCGATGGGTTTGTGCGGTCCGGCGATCTCCCGCGGTGCGTTCGGCTTGAGGTCGAACATGTCCTGATGCGGCGGACCGCCCACCAGATAAATCAGGATGACCGCTTTGTGGGAGTTCTTGATGCCCGCGGCGGATTCGAGTGCGAGCAGGTTGGGAAGGGAAAGTCCCGTGGCCCCCATGGCTCCGATCTTCAGGAAATTACGGCGCGAAATACCGTCGCAGAGCGACTGCGAACGGTCCGGCGGGGCTAGGATCTTGAGCATGGGGGGGAAGGCGGGGCCGGAGGTTATCACCCAACCGCGCCAGACCATTAATATGTCAGCTATTAGCTAGCTCCGTCAATTCCGAGACCGGGGGGAGCGTGCGCCGCAGGCCGATAATATAATACCAAGGCTCGCACATTACCGTGGCATCCGCCGGGCGCTCAGATCCCTGCGCCGTCGCTCTGCAGTCAGGGGCGAGTGGTACTTAGATAATGGGCTTCGCCGTGGTATTTGAGGGGGGCCGACGGCGGCAGGCAGACGCATGCAAACAGTGGAGCCGATGAGGACAGGCAAGGTTTTCTTCATAGTCGTCCTTCTCGCGCCCCAGCCCGGGGCGCGTCGCGTGGGGAAACGGGTTCCGGTGGTTCCCGCAATCCGCTTTGCGGATTGCGTTCACCGACCGGCTTGCTCTCATGCCTCCGGCATGGCGGCATGGCGGAGATGCGGAACACCGAGCGCCTGATCCTCGGTTGGAAACTTCACGGCGTCGTGACCATTTGACACACACACTCTCCCTTTTTTTGTAACTTGGTGCCGTGGTGCCTTGGTGTGAGTCATTGCGCCTGAAGGTCACGCCAAGGCACCAGGGCACCAAGGAGCGAGCCGATGAGGACAGGCAAGGTTTCCTCCATAGTCGTCCTTCTCGCGCCCCAGCCCGGGGCGCGTCGCGTGGGGAAACGGGGTCCGGTGGTTCCCTCCATCCGCTTTGCGGACTGCGTTCACCGACCGGCTATTCGCTCTCATGCCTCCGGCATGGCGGCATGGCGGAGATGCGGAACACCGAGCGCCTGATCTTCGGTTGGAAGCTTTACGGAGTCGTGACCATTCGACACACACACTCTCCCTTTTTTTGTAACTTGGTGCCGTGGTGCCTTGGTGTGAGTCATTGCGCCTGAAGGTCACGCCAAGGCACCAAGGAGCGAGCCGATGAGGACAGGCAAGGTTTCCTCCATAGTTGTCCTTCTCGCGCCCCAGCCCGGGGCGCGTCGCGTGGGGAAACGGGTTCCGGTGGTTCCCTCCATCCGCTTTGCGGACTGCGGTCACCGACCGGCTATTCGCTCTCATGCCTCCGGCATGGCGGACAGTGGGAGCGACTGTTTCGTGGCCGAGCTAACCCATCGATGCATGGCCGATGCCTTTAACTCAGTGCCATTCCGTTCAGGAGCTCAAGGAAAGAGCAACGCGCGCGTGCATGCGGGAACCCGCTTGGCAGCATGCGGGGGCAGGTCAGCGCATCTCATGAAAGGTGAGGCTCAGGGTCTGCCCGAGCTTCGCAATCTCCTGTCTTTCATTCGGGCAGATCAGGGCAATCGAAACACCGGGCCGTCCTGCGCGCCCCGTCCGGCCGCTGCGATGGGTGTAGTATTCCACCTTCTCCGGCAACTGGTGATGGAGCACGAAGGCCAGGCCTTCCACATCGATCCCGCGCGCCGCCACATCCGTCGCGATGAGGAATTGGAAGCGGCCCTTGCGAAAGGAGCGCAGAACCTTGTCGCGCTCAGTCTGCATGAGGTCCCCCTGAAGAACCCCGACGGGCTGGCCCCGGCCTCTGAGCTCCTCGAAAAGGCGGATCGCCCCGGCCCGTGTCCGGCAGAAGACCACGCCCCGGTCCTCGCCTTGGGCGCGGAGGAAGTCGTCGATGCGGTCGTCCTTCTCCCGGATCTGGCAGACCATGAAGTGATGGGAGATATCCCGGTTCACGACGTGCCTGTGGTCGATCTGGATGCTTTGGGCCTGCGGCGACATGTAGTCGGTGATCAACGCGCGCACACCGCGCGGGATGGTCGCCGAGAAAAGCCATGTCGCCTCGCGCCCCTTGGTCTGCTCGCAAATCGACGAGACTTCCCTGCGAAAGCCGAGGTTGAGCATTTCATCGGCCTCATCGAGCACGAGGATCTTGGCCGCCTCGAGGGTCAGCGCCCCGCGGTCTAGAAGGTCGAGCAGGCGGCCCGGTGTGACGACGATTGCGTGGGTGGGCCGTCGCAGCGCCTCGACCTGACGGTCGATCTTGTCGCCGCCGGTGAGCACCTCGACGAAGATCTTTTGCGCGCAGAACTTGGTGAACCGGAAGAGTTGTTTGCCGATCTGCTTGGCCAGTTCGCGCGTCGGTGCGACAACCACGGCTTGGATGGCGCGCTTCTCCGGGTCGATGCGCATCAGCAGTGGAATGCCAAACGCCGCCGTCTTGCCCGTGCCGGTCTGCGCCTGCGCGATAAAGTCCCGCCCCCCGGTGAGCAGAAAGGGGATGGCCTCACTCTGGATGGGTGTCGGTTCGTGGATCCTTAGTTCGGCCAGTCCTTGGATGAGATCGTCCCGGACGCCCAGCGATTTAAAGGTGTTCAATGTGGTGGTTGTTAGGAGACCCGCCAGTGGGGACTGGAATCCCGCGTCCAGCAACCATGATCTTGAGAAGATGACACATTCGGTGCGCAAAGGTGGCTCCAGCGGCGAAGGCTGCGTCCCATAAGCGAACCCCTCTTGATAACGGCACGCTCCCGCAGTTAGCTCCACACCGACGATCGTCGTCCCCATGAACTCTGAAGAGGAATCCCTGTTCTGCACCCCCGAACCGCGCCTCGCCGCCGGGGATGCGGCCGGACGCGCCGTCGTCGCCGCTTTCGCGGATGGCGATGCGCGCGGCGTTCTCCACCTCGCGGGAGCGGGACTCCGTGAGGAACTGCCGCCCGCCCTCGCATGGGCGAGGGAATGGGGCCGCCGGTTTCTCGCGAGCCTTTGCCAGCACCGCGACCCGGCCACCCTTCCGCCCGCGTCGGTGCTCGATCGCGAGGATTTTATCGCCTCCGCGCCGCCCTTGCGAGGCGCGGAATATCTGAGCCCCGAGCTGGCGCATCGGATCTGGGAAGAGCTGAGAAGCCTTGCTGCTGCGGAGTCTGCGGCGCATTCCGGGGGCTTGGAGGGATGGCTGCGGGAGCACAGCCCTGTGTGGCATCTGGTGGGGCGGGTCACCCTGCACCTTGCTGAAAACAAGCGGAACGAGGAGAAGCCGTTCGCATTTCTGGCGACCTACACCGACAAGGTCTCCAGCGCGGGGCGCGTCCAGCATCTTCCGCTTGGCCGCGCGGTGCAGGCTTACACGGAGCAGAAGAACCAGGCCGTGCTTGATGCGCTGCTGCGCCCCGTGCGCACCGCATCGGAGCAGAGCGCCCTTCTCCGGGAACTGCTCGAAACGCGCAGGATTTTTCAAGCCCTCGCATGGTCGCCGGACGATGCCTTTCGCTTTCTCCGCGAGATCCCGTTGCTGGAGCAGTGCGGCCTCGTGGTGAAGGTGCCCGACTGGTGGAAGAACCGCAGACCATCGCGGCCGATGGTGTCCGTCACCATCGACACTCCGCGTAAATCCGGTGTCGGGCTGGACGCCCTGCTCTCCTTCAAGGCGGGTGTCACGCTCGACGGTTCCCCGCTGACCCCAGAGGAACAGCGCCTTCTCCGCGCCACCGCCACAGGACTCGTGAACCTGCGGGGCCAGTGGGTGGAGGTGGATCGCGATCGGCTCGGCAGCGTGCTTGAGCACTGGGCGAAGGTCCAGGCGGCGCACCAAGCCGGCACCCTCTCCTTCCACGAGGGAATGCGCTGGCTCTCCGGTTACCCCGGTGGCGCACCGGGTGCCGCGGGCATCACCGATCCCGCTCTGGATTCCGCCGCGGAATGGTCCGAGGTGATCGCGGGCACGAACCTCGAAGCCGCACTCGCAAGGCTGCGCGAACCCACGGAAACTGAGGAGCCACCGGGGCTGAAGGCCGACCTTCGTCCGTATCAGAAGCGGGGGGTGGCGTGGATGGAGAGTCTTGGCCGGCTCGGCCTTGGCGCGTGTCTCGCCGACGACATGGGTTTGGGAAAGACCGTTCAGGTGATCGCGCTCCTGTGCATCCGCAGAGCCGCGCGGAGGCCCGGAACGCCGCCCAGTCTGCTCGTCGTGCCGGCTTCGTTGGTGGGGAACTGGAGTTCCGAACTACACCGCTTTGCCCCGCATCTCCGGGTGCTGGCGGGCCATCCCGGCAGCGTTTCAAAAGAGACTCTTCAAGAGCTCGCGCGTTCGCCTGTGGAAGCGCTCCGTGGCTTCGATGCACTCCTCACCACGTACGGGCTCCTGCAACGCGCCCCCTCCCTTTTGGAATCCGATTGGGACCTCGCCGTGCTCGACGAGGCGCAGGCCATCAAAAACCCGGCCACCGCACAGGCGCGCTCCGTGAAGAAACTGCGCACGCGTGCCCGGCTCGCGCTCACGGGCACACCGGTGGAGAACAGGCTGGGAGACCTTTGGAGCCTTTTCGACTTCCTCAACCCCGGGCTGCTCGGACGCGCACAGGAGTTCGCCCAAGCCGCCCAAAGGATGGCCAAGGCTGGCTACGCGCCGTTGCGCAAGCTGACCGCCCCGTATCTTCTGCGCCGGTTGAAGACCGACCGCCGGATCATCTCGGATCTGCCGGACAAGACGGAGGTGCATGCCCACTGCGCGCTCACCAAGAAACAGGCCGTCCTTTACGGGAAACTGGTCGGGCAGCTCAAAGCCGATCTCGATAATCCGCAGCTCGATCCGAACGAAAGGCGCGGGCTCGTGCTTGGCTACCTCATCCGCTTCAAGCAGGTCTGCAATCATCCCAGCCACTGGAGTGGCGATGGGCGGTTCGATCCGGACGACAGCGGCAAATTCCTGCGCCTCACCGAACTCGCATCGGAATTCGCCGAGCGCCAGGAGCGCTGTCTCGTTTTTACCCAGTTCCGCGAGATGACGGAGCCCATCGCCACGCATCTGGCCTCGGTCTTCGGCCGACCAGGACTCGTCCTCCATGGCGGCACCGCGGTCAAACAGCGGCCCCGGTTGGTCGAGCAGTTCCAGCGTCCGGACGGTCCACCCTTCTTTGTGCTCACGGTGAAGGCGGGAGGCACAGGCCTCACACTCACCGCGGCCAGCCAAGTGATCCACTTTGACCGTTGGTGGAATCCGGCAGTCGAGAACCAAGCCACCGACCGCGCCTTCCGGATCGGCCAGAAGCGCAACGTGCTGGTTCACAAGTTTGTCTGCCCCGGCACGATCGAGGAGAAGGTCGACGCCCTCCTTTCCCAAAAAGGCGCGCTGGCAGAAGAGCTGCTCTCCGGCGAAGGTGGCGCGCAGAAGCTTCTCACCGAAATGTCGGACGCCGATCTCCTCAACCTCGTGCGACTCGACCTCCACGCCGCTGGCATCTGACAATCAACCCGCATTCACGCCATGTCCTGGTACTCCTATTCTTCCGGTCAAGAACTCAGGAATGAACTCGACGCAAAGCTCGAACAACGTCGCAAACGCGGTGAATCATTCGTCCCGGTTCAGGTTCAGAGCAAAGGCAGTCACATCGCGCAAACCTTCTGGGGAAGAGCATGGTGCCGCCATTTGGAGGCCTATCATGATTATCGGTCCCGCCTCCCGAGGGGGCGTTCCTATCTGCGGCAAGGCAACGTCTACAACCTCCTTATCGAGCCCGGCCTCGTGTCAGCGCAGGTCGCCGGCTCCTCCCTCTACGAGGTCCAAGTCCACATCCAACCCCTCCCGCAGCCGGACTGGGTGACGATTCGCAAAGCCTGTGCGGGCCAGGTCGGCAGCCTTCTGGATCTCCTCGGAGGCAGGCTCGGCTCCGGTGTTCTCGAGCTGATCAGCGACCCCGCGCGCGGCCTCTTCCCCGCACCCAAACAAATTCGGATGTCCTGCACCTGCCCCGATTGGGCGGACATGTGCAAGCACGTCGCCGCCACCCTTTACGGGGTCGGCGTGGTTTTTGATTCCGATCCCGCGCTCTTCTTCCGACTGCGCGGAGTCGACCCCGCCGAACTCCTCGCGCAGGGTGCGCGCGAAGCCATTGCCACCGTTCATTCCGCAGCTCCTGAACTCGCTCCGGAGGACCTCGGCGCCCTCTTCGGGATCGACCTCGCAACCGACCTCCCGCCTGAACCTGAGCCTTTGAAAAAAGCCGCGCCGCGCGCAAAGAAGGCCGCGCCTGGAAAAGCTCCGAAGCCTGCTGGCGGAAAGTCCAAGACCCGCAAGGACACTCCTCCGAGGAAGGCGGCAAAGGCGCCAGCGCCGGTCAAATGCCGCGGGCCTGCCCGTGGCAAAGCTACTGAGAAAGCCGCTTCCCGGCTCACCCGGCGGAAGGCCGGACGTGGATAGTGGAGTGGCGCGGGTGATGAGGGCGCATCTGCCAGAGGCCGCTCATCCACTGGGCTGATCGTTCGCCGGGCTTTGGCTCGAGGTGTTCAACGCACCGGCCTCCACTCTGGGGCCTTCCCGACTCACGCCGGGCTTTTCTGTATCGTATCCGCTGGCGGACTCACTAGCGTCTCAACCCACCCTTCCCTCCATGGACTCCAACACTGTCTCTTCTGTCATCCCCCCTGCGTCCGATACGCCACAAACGGCGAGGCGCACGGACCTCGAGATCAAGGATGCGCAGCTCATCTTCAGCGCGGTGTGGAGTGAAATTGAGGCTGAGTTCCCGCGCGAAGATCTGCAGTTCCCGAAGGAGATCATCCTTCTCGGAGGCGCGCCCGGTTCCGGCAAGGGTACGCACACCGCGTTCATCAGGGAGTCCCGCGGCCTCACCTGTCCGCCGATCGTGGTCAGCGCGCTTCTGGATACGCCCGAAGCCAAGGCGCTGAAGGATGGAGGCAACATGGTCGGCGACCGCGAAGTGATCGGCCTGCTGCTCCGACGCCTCTTGCGCACGGAATACCGCGATGGAGCGATCCTCGACGGCTTCCCGCGCACCAACGTGCAGGTGGAATGCCTGAAGCTGCTGGTCGACCGGATGCAGCAGCTGCGTCGTGAGTTTTATGACTCGCCCCTGAGCATGCATTTCCGCCAGCCCACGGTGCACATCATGGTGCTCTTCGTGGATGAGAAGGAGTCGATCGCCCGCCAGTTGAAGAGGGGGCGCGAAACGCGGGCCCACAACGAGGAGGTCCAGCGCACGGGCGTCGGCGAAGTGCTCGAAGACCGGCCGACCGACCATGACGAGGGCCTCGCCCGCCGCCGTTACCGGGTCTTCAAGGAGCAAACGTGGGACGCGCTGCGGTCGCTCAAGGAGATCTTTCATTACCATTTCATCAACGCGCAGGGGAGCATCGAGGAGGTTGAGCAGAACATCCTCAAGGAGCTCGAATACCAGAGCACTCTTGAACTCGATCCACGGACCGTCGACAGGCTCCGCAACATCCCAGTCGCGAGTGAGATCATCGTCCACGCCCGGCAGGAGCTTGTGAAGCGGCTCGACGGCTACGAGGTTTCCCACCCCCGTCTCTTCGCCCAGATCGTGGAATTCATCTCAAGCAAGATCCTGCCGATCATCCGCCGACACGCCATTTCCGGCGCCGCCCTCGTCAACACGGAGGACGCGCTGCTGACGGATCCCACGGCTCTCGCGATGTTGATCGACGTGTTTTCCGAGCGCGGATTCCATGCCGTGGTGGATATCCATCGGATTGAGGTTCCGGAAAGGATCGATCCAATGAACAACCTCATCACCTGCCGCGTGAAGAAGGTGTTCCGGATCCAAATTCGCTTCCAAGGATCTGAGATCCGCCGCGGCTAGGTTGCGGAGCCGCCGGGGTGCGCGCGGTCCGTGAGAGGAAATTTTGCCTGTCCCTATCGGGTCCTCACACCAAGGCACAAAGCTGCGAAAAAAGGGAGAGCGTGCGTGTGCCAATTGGCATGCCTCCGTGAATGTCCCAACCGAGGATCAGGCACTCGCGGTGCCGCATCTACGCGACCCCGCCATGCTGCCATGCCGGAGGCATGAGAGCCGATA
>CAMAUX010000039.1 GCA_945861435.1 Chthoniobacter flavus
GCGCCATAGACCGTCTTGCGCCCCCGTCCCGGCGCATCATTTTCCAGACCCGCCCGGCCCAACTTCACAAAGCGCGCACGCCACCGCGAAGCTTTCTGCCGACTGATCCCGAGCGCCGCCGCGATCTGTTCGTGGTTATTGCCCTCGGCCGAGAGCAAAACAACCCGGCACCGCTCCGCCAGACGCTTGGGAGCAATAGCACTGGAAGCGTGCTTGCGCAGCCACTGCAGATCTTCGACCGAAGGTTCAGGGGATTGTGCAATGCGCATCCTTCCACTCTCGTTGCTCCGCTCCCCCGAAACAAGAACAACGTTACATTAATTTGGAAGCGCTACACCAGGATGCAGGAGTGCGCTGGCGTGCTGATGTGGTGAGGTTGAGGAGCTTTTCCGCGCAGCGGTTGACGGATTCGAGCGGTGGAAGGCGGTGCTGTTGCGCGTGGGTGGTTGGGGTCCTTCCGTGCAGGATCCGGAGCGATTGCTGCGGGGTATCGAAGCTTCCTTCTGTGCGTCCATTGTTGGTGTCAACGTTGATGCGGGATGGTTGTATGTCGTTTGTGGGGGGCCGGTGCCGCGCACGAGGTAGAGGGCTTAGCGAGGCTCATTGGGTCTTGCGCAATAGGAGGAAAGCAGAGCGGGCCGCGGTGATTTGTGTGGGAGGCAGGTTATTGTGCGTCGTACATTACGGTGGCACCCGGAGTGCCCATACTCAGGACGCTGCGAGGTCACCCTATTTCGCGATCCTCAATAATGCCCGAGCCTCAGTAGGAGATGGGCTCACTGGGAATGGTGTCGGTTGGGATGACGTGGGGGAGCGAGCGTGGGCTTGGACGGCCAGGCTCGCTGGGTTGGTTGGATTTTTTGGTCTGGAACCCGCAGGCTGAGAGGGTATGGGCGGTCAAGCGCGTGGCGTTTGGTGGAGAAGTCCGAAAGCACAAACCAAGCATCGTTCAGTGTCTGGAGCGTTACAGATCGGTTGTATTATTGAGGATCGCGAAATAGGGTGACTGAGCACCGTGTAGATGATGGGCAGTCCGGGTGTCACCGTAATGTACGACGCCAAATAAGGCTGCCTGACGACGTGTCAGGGGAGATTTCTGAGGGGTTGCTTTGGCAGAAGTGAAGCGATGCAAACTCTAGCGCCGGACGACCTTCTTGAATTGGTGCTGCTTGTGCGGGATGGGGTGGCTCGGCGCGGGTATCACGAATTGGGTCTAAGCGAGTTGGGGCGGTTGTGGCCTGACAAGCCGGCCCAGAGTTTGCGTTTGTCGCGCATGCACCACTTTGCGCAGGCGTGCGGAGTGCGGTGCGAAGCGGACTGGAGCTTGAGTCAGGCTCGGTTTGTTCCGATGGGGAAGTGGGATGACGGGCGTCCTTTGGTTCGGCCGGTGGAATGGGCCGGCGACGTCCGTTGGAATTGAGTGCGGAGTGAGATCGCGCGCAACTCCGCCGACTGCGAATCGGCGGCCTTCACGACGCCGAGCGCTTTGTCGATGCGGTGGGGCTGGACGCCGGGGCTTAGCGAGCGGCCGCGGTTGCGGATGCAGAGGGGGCAAGTCGGTCTGCGGGGATGGCGAGGAGACGCTTGGACTCGGTCAGCAGCCATGAGGCGTCGCGGAAGGGTTGGAAGCCGATGTCCTGCCAGCGCACGAGGCCTTTGGCGTCGATGAGGAAGGCGCCGTGGAGAGGGGTTTTCTCAAAGTCGTCGTAGGCACGGTAGGCTTTGAAGGTGGCGAGTGTGGAGTCTGAGACGATCGGAAAATCGAAGCCGTCTTCCTTGGTGGCTTTGGAAAGGGTCCAGTGGAGGCGGGAGGGTTCATCGGTGCTGACTGCGACGATGGAGATGCCGGCTTCGCGGTATTGTTTGGTGAAGGGAGCGAAGATGTTGAGCTGTTCGATGCAGTGCACGCAGCCGCTGCCGAGGTAGAAGAGGACGAGGACGGGTTTGCCGCGGAATTGGTCGAGGGAGAGGGTGCCCCATTGGTCGTCGGGCAGCTTCCATGAAGGAGCGGGTGAGGGATGCCAGCGGAAGGGGCCGAGTTGTGCGAGGGGCGGGCGCTCGCCGAGGTCAGTGGCGGGCTTGCGTGGGATGCGCCAGTCGCTGGGAAGCTTCTCGTTCTTTGCGATGGGATCGAGGCGGGTGAGGAAGGCGCAGTCGGTATCTGCGTCTGCGGCGAGGACGCGGACCTTTTGGAAAGTGTCGACGGCCTCCTTGTTTTTGCCGGCACGCCAAAGGAGGTGGGCGAGGCTGGCCATGGGGGTGAGGAGTTGGTCGTCGGGCTTTGCGGCGTCGCGTGCGAGTTCGAGGGCCTTGTCGGTCTGGCCAAGCTCCATGCGGAGGCGGGCCTGGCGTTCGGCGGGGATGTCCTTGGAGAGGTCGGCTTGTTGGATGGCGTCCTCGATTCTGCCTTCCTTGAGGGCGAGCATGGAGCGGAGTTCGGCGAGAGCGGACTCGGCGTTTTCGATCTTGGTGGAAAGGCGGCGCACGGCTTGTCCGATGGCCTTGACGATGTCGTCCTCGGATTTTTTGTCGGCCTTGGCCTTGGCTTCTGCAGCGAGCATTTCGGTGATGCGTTGCTGGGCGAGGTCGGCGGCGAATTTCTCGAACTGGACGATTTGTTCGCGGCCCTTGGCGAGGCTGGCCTTGTCGCCCTTCTTCGCTGCGTGGAGGTGGGCGAGGCCGAGGAGGCGGCGTCGGCGTGTTTCGTCAGCTGGATCGGCCTCTGGGGCGGGATCGAGATAGCCGGAGGATACGAGGGTGATGGTTTCCTCCCAGAGCTCGTATTGGAGGAGGGTGTTGAGGAGTTCGTCGCGGCCGGAGGCGTAGCTGCTTTTTTTGGCGCTGCTGATGCGGGGGAGTTCGAGGAGGTTCTTGGAGAGATCGAGGGCTTCGTGGACGCGGCCGAGGTGGCGGAAGTCTTGGATGAGCCAGGCGTTGTTGTGCGCGTAGTTGTGGATCTGGTCGGGCATGATCCTGTGGGCGATCATCTGGGCGTGGTCGACGCGTGCGGCGGCTTCCTGCTGCCATGCGGCGTCTGCATAACGGTGGAGGCCGGAGTAGGTGTGGCCGGCCATGTGCCACATGTGGGCGATGCCGGGGGCTGAAGGGCCCGAGCGGGCGGCGGCTTGGAGAGCGTGCTCGTTGGATTTACCGGAGTTCCAGAGGTGGATGAGGTAGTGGTTGGGGCCGGGGTGGAGGGGGTTTTTGTCGAGGACCTGCTGCGCGAGGGCGTCGACAGCCTGTCGGCTGGGAAGGGGGAGGTTGTGGGTTTTGTTATCCCAGAGTTGGAAGACGAGGAGGGCTTTGGCTTCGAGGTCGTCGGGATGTTTAAAGCTGATGTCCTCGAGGGCATCGATGAGGGCGTTGCGGCGGGCGCGGTCCTCCTTTTTGTCATCGGCGTGGTAGGCGCTCCAGGCCTTGATCCAGAGCTGTTCGCGTGGGCTGGCCTTGGCCTGGAGTTCGGCGGCTTTCTTGATGAATTTTGCGGCGCGCGCTGGGGTGTTGATGTTGGCCATGGCCATGCCCCAGTAGGCCATGGCGCAGTCGGGATCGAGGGCGGCGACTTGGCGGAAGGAGCGTTCGGCTTCGAAGTACCAGAAGCCGTGGAGCTGGCCGACGCCTTGGTTGAAGAACTCTGCGGCCTCGGGCTTGGAGGTGGTGATTGGGAAGTGGATGCGGCCCACGCCGGGCATGAGAACGGCCGCTTGGCGGGGGCCTTCGTTGAAAGCGTCGCCGTGTGTGGAGTGGCCGGGAGCGGGGTCCGCAGCGTGCAGGGAGGCGGCGAGGAGAAGGAAGAGGGCGTGGCGGGCGTGCAGGGGAACGCGTTTCATGCGCGGAGAATAGGATGGGGTTCCGGTGAGCGGGTCAATCCGCCCGTCCGTGCGAGGGGACGGCGGAGGGGCGCTAGCAGAGGCTCCCGGCGTTGTGCGGTCTGCATGGCGGCTAGTGAGCGGTCCGGTGGGCCCGGCGACGCGTAGGCCACGAAAGGAGCAGGAGGCTGGAAATGAGAAACGGGAGTGCTACTCCTTGAAGTCGGTGTTTGGAGTGGGGAGGGAGCGTTCGGCGATCCAGATATTGCGGTAGCGCACATCGTGGCCTTCGCACTGGAGTTTGAGGCCTCCGGGGGAATCGGTGATGCCCTTGCCGCCATCGTTGCCGCCGTCGATGCCGGAGTTGGGACCGCCCCAGACCTGGCTGATGGAGACGTTGGAGTGCACTTTGACGCCGTTGAAACAAACGGTGACGAGGGGCTTTTCGACGAGTTTACCGCCTTCGAAACGGGCTGCGCGGAAGAGGATGTCGTAGGCGTTCCATTTGCCGAGGCCCTTGTACTGGGTGTAGGGGGACTCGGTTTCATTGATCACGGCGCCCATGCCGTGCTTGGTCTGGTCGCCGTCGCAGATTTGGATTTCGTAGCGGTTCTGGAGGTACACGCCGCTGTTGCCTCGCGGGTTCATGACGAGGAATTCGACATGGAGGCGGAAGTCGCGGAAGGCTTTCTGGGTGACGATATCGGCGGCGCCGAAGCGGCCCTTGATGCCGGCGGGATCGTCGGTCATGACGGTGGTGCCAGCATCGACGGGATCGGCGACGATGGGCCACTTGATGGGGAGGGAGGAGGCGAAGCGCGGGCCCTGCCAGTAGGTCCACTTGGAGTCGAGCATGGCGCGGGTGCCGTCGAAGAGCACCTCGGCATCCGGGAGGGGTTTGGCGCCGACGCCCACTTCGGCTCGTGCGTGGGTGGCGGGGAGCGCTGCAAGGGCGCTGCAGAGTGCGAGGAGGAGGGGGGTGGTTTTCATGTGGGGACGTGGAAGGGGACCGGTCAGCTTTTCTGATAAAGCTCGGCGCCGGACTGCAGGAATTCGCCGGCCTTGGCGGCCATGCCTTGGTCGAGGGCTTCCTGATCGCTGAGGCCCTGTTCTGCGGCGTATTTGCGGACGTCCTCGGTGATTTTCATGGAGCAGAAGTGGGGGCCGCACATGGAGCAGAAGTGAGCGCTTTTTGCGCCTTCCTGCGGGAGGGTTTCGTCGTGGAATTCGCGGGCGGTTTCGGGATCGAGGGCGAGGTTGAACTGGTCCTCCCAACGGAATTCGAAGCGGGCTTTGCTGAGGGCGTTGTCGCGGTGTTGTGCGCCGGGATGGCCCTTGGCGAGGTCGGCGGCGTGGGCGGCGATTTTGTAGGTGATGACGCCGTCCTTCACGTCCTTCTTATTGGGGAGGCCGAGGTGTTCCTTGGGCGTGACGTAGCAGAGCATGGCGCAGCCGTACCAACCGATCATGGCGGCGCCGATGCCGCTGGTGATGTGATCGTAGCCGGGGGCGATATCGGTGGTGAGGGGTCCGAGGGTGTAGAAGGGAGCTTCGTGGCACCACTCGAGTTGCTTCTGCATGTTCTCGTGAATGAGGTGCATGGGGACGTGGCCTGGGCCTTCGTTCATGACCTGCACACCGCGATCCCATGCGCGGCGGGTGAGGTCGCCCTGGACCTCGAGTTCGCCGAACTGTGCCTCGTCGTTGGCGTCTGCGATGGAGCCCGGACGCAGGCCGTCGCCGATGGAGAAGCTGACGTCGTAGGCGGCCATGATCTCGCAGATCTCGTCCCAGTGGGTGTAGAGGAAGTTCTCCTTGTGATGAGCGAGGCACCACTTGGCCATGATGGAACCGCCGCGCGAGACGATGCCTGTGGCACGGCGTGCGGTGAGAGGGACGAAGCGCAGGAGGACGCCGGCGTGGACGGTGAAGTAGTCGACGCCTTGTTCAGCCTGTTCGATGAGGGTGTCGCGGTAGATGTCCCATGTGAGGTCTTCGGCGCGTCCATTGACCTTTTCGAGGGCTTGGTAAATGGGGACGGTGCCGATGGGGACTGGGGAATTGCGCAGGATCCACTCGCGGGTGGTGTGGATGTTTTTTCCGGTGGAGAGATCCATCACGGTGTCGGCGCCCCACTTGGTGGCCCAGCGCATCTTTTCGACCTCCTCCTCGATGGAGGAAGCGACGGCGCTATTGCCGATGTTGGCGTTGATCTTCACCAAGAAATTGCGGCCTATGATCATCGGCTCGAGTTCTGGATGGTTGATGTTCGCGGGGATGATGGCGCGACCGCGAGCGATCTCGTCCCGGACGAATTCTGGGGTGATGTGTTTGGGGATGGCAGCGCCGAAGGATTGGCCGGGATGCTGTTGGTTGAGGGCGCGGCGGGAGCCTTGCTTGTTCTCGACGGCATCGAAGGCGGCTTGGCGGCCGAGGTTTTCGCGGATGGCGATGTATTCCATCTCGGGGGTGATGATGCCCTGGCGCGCGTACCAAAGCTGAGAGACGGGATGGCCTGCGCTGGCACGCAGGGGCTGGCGACGTGCGCCGCGCCATGGCTCGTGGCGGTTGCGTTTTTCCGCCTGGCTTGCGTACTCCTCGTGGCCGCGGGTGAGGTAGCCGTTGTCTTCCGGGCGCACTTCGCGGCCGGCGTATTCGGCGACGTCGCCGCGGGAACGGATCCATTCTGCGCGAATGGGTTCGAGGCCTTGGGTAACGTCGGGCCGCTGTGCGGGATCGCCCCACGGGCCGCTGCAGTCGTAGACGCGGACGGGTTCGTTGGGCTCGATGGAGCCGGAGAGGGACTTGGTGGGGGCGAGGGAGATCTCGCGGAAGGGAACCCGGATATCTGGGTGGAGTTGGCCCGGGACGTAGACGCGGCTGCTGTTGGGGAGTTGCGCGGTGCTTTGGGGTTCGATGGCGTCTTTGGAGGCGATCATATGGTGTGCGCCTACTCGGGAAGAACCTCGCTGCAGCTGCTCCCTGCGACGGCATTACCCGTTTCAGGTTCAAAGGGTCGTCTGCGGATCATTGGAATGAACGCAGACCTCTCAGCCTCAAGGGCTCCCCCGGTGGCGAGCGGAACAATAGGGGCGATGGGCGCTCAGTCAAGGCTGCCCCCTAGGCGGGAGCGGGGAGGGATCAGAACAGCAGCTCGGTGCGGAGCGTGATGACCAGGGAATTGGACGCTGCGCGGTCCGCGAGTGGGTTGATGACGTACTGGAGATCTGGCTGCAGGCTCAACCATGGGGTGATGCGGGCTTTGTAGGAGAGCTCGATCACGTTCTCGCAGGCCCGAGCTTTGGTGGGCTGTGGATCGTCGGAAAGGAGGTGGGTGTCGGCTCGCAGCCAGCTCCACGCGAGGCCGAGTTGATCGTCGGAGCGACCGGAGATGGGGCCGTTGCAGACGATGCCGGTTTGGGCGGAGCGGTCGACGAGATTGCGATCGGAGGAAGCGCCCATGGCGCGTGCGAAGACTTTCACGCTGCGGGTGGCGTCGGCGTTGGCCCAGACGGCGCAGTCCACAGCGGCGTAGAGTGCGGGGTTCCCGTGGTGCGGAGCGCGGCCGCGGGTGTCGAGGAAGGTGTCGGTGTGGTGGATGAAGCCGAGGGCGAAGCTGCGATCCAGCGGGAGGGGCTGGGCGGTGGCGGGCGCGGACGGCGTGGATTGGGAGGAGGGTGGGCGTTGTTGCCAGCCGAGTTCGCCTACCCAGAGAGCGCCTTCGCTGCGGCGCAGAGCCCAGTGGGTGCCGAAGGCGTTGGCGTTGGCATTGGTCGAAGCAGGGGAGGAGGGATCTGGGAAGACGCCTGGGGCGGGGTTGCCGTCGTAGAGTGCGCCCTTGATGTAGAAGTGATCGCCGGGTGTCCATGCGATGCGCAGGCCTGGGGCCGCGATGGGGAGGGTGGGTGCGGGGATGCCATTGGAGAGAACGGCGTCGGTGCCGAGGCTGTCGTTGAGAAAAAGGCCTGCAGAATCGAGACCACCGATCGCGAATTCGCCGTCGACGACGAGGAGGCCCGCGCGCAGGGAGAGCGCGGTGGGGGCGTGTTCGTACTGTGCCCAGGCTTCGTAGAGGTTGTAGCCGTGTGGGAAGTCGATGTTGGTGGAGTCGGTGAGGGCGCCTGAAGGGCGGGTTCCATCGTGGGAGCCGTGCGGGGCGAGGAAGCTGAAGTGGGTGGTGAGACCGTCCCAGTGGAGGAGGGGAGAGAAATCCGCGTCGAGGTTGAGTTGGAGCAGGCCGTCGTAGGTGATGTTGCGCTTTGTTCCACCGCGTACGGAAGCGCCGAGGTCCCCCAAATAACTACCGGAGAAGGCGAGGCCTTGCTGCTCGAGATCTTTGCGCCATTGCATCCACGGGGTGTCGGAGTCTTGCGGCGCTGCAGGTGCTATGGGAGCTGTGGCGGAACTAGCGAGGAGCGGCTCGGCGGGCTGGAGTAGCAGAAGGGCCAGCAACACGACACCAATGCGCAGCGGTGAGACAGCGCGGATTGTGAGGGGTGGCCGCGGTTTTATGGGGTGTGGGTTTTTTGAGCAACCGCGCCCGGTCGTGAGTGAGCCTGAATGCCTAGTCGATGTGCGCGAGGCTGGCGTTCACGAAGCCTTTGAAGAGCGGGTGGGGCTGGTTGGGCTTGGACTTGAACTCAGGATGGTACTGGCAGGCGAGGTACCATGGGTGGTCGCGCAGTTCGATGAGTTCGACCAAGGATCCGTCGGGCGAGGTGCCGCTGAACACGAAGCCCTTGGCTTCCATGGCTTCGCGGTACTTGAGGTTGAATTCGTAGCGGTGGCGGTGGCGTTCGGAGATTTCGCTGGAGCCGTAGACCTTGTGGGCACGGGTGCCTTCGGCGATTTTGGTGGGCCACGTGCCCAAGCGCATGGAGGCGCCCTTGTCGGTGACGTCGCGCTGAGTTTCGAGCAGGTCGATGATGGGATGTTCGGGCTTGGGATCGAACTCGGTGCTGTTGGCACCCTTGAGGCCGCAGACATTGCGGGCGAATTCGATGCTGGCCACCTGCATGCCAAGGCAAAGGCCAAGGAAGGGGACCTTGTTCTCGCGCGCAAACTGGGCGGCGCGGATTTTGCCCTCGACGCCGCGGTCGCCGAAGCCGCCTGGGACGAGGACGCCGGCGACGTCGACGAGGAGGGAGGAGGGGTCCTTGGTTTCGAGGTCCTCGGCGTCGACGAGAAGGAGGTCGATACCGCAATCGAGACTGGCGCCTGCGTGGGTGAGGGATTCGTAGATGGACTTGTAGGCGTCCTGGAGTTCGATGTACTTGCCGACGACGGCGATCTTCACGCGTTTCTTGGGCTTGATCACGCGGTCCACGAAGCGGCGCCAGTTGGTGAGGTCTGCGGGCGGAGCGGTGATGCTGAGGGCGCGGCACACGATGTCGTCGAGTTTCTCAGCCTGAAGCATGAGAGGCATCTGATAGATGGTGTGGTCGACGTCGCGGCCTTCGATCACGGCATCGCGCGGGACGTTGCAGAAGACGGAGAGTTTCTGGCGGACTTCGTCGCCGAGCGGGAGTTCGGTGCGGCAAAGGAGGACCTGGGGTTGAAGGCCGATCTCGCGCAGTTTGGCGATGGATTGCTGGGAGGGCTTGGTTTTGAGCTCTCCGGCGGCGCGGATGTAGGGGACGAGGGTGACGTGGAGGATGATGGCGTTCTGCGGGCCGACCTCGAGGATGAACTGGCGGATGGCTTCGAGGAAGGGAAGGCCCTCGATGTCGCCGGTGGTGCCGCCGATTTCGGTGATGAGCACGTCGCAGGGTTGCTCGGAACCGAGTTTGCGGAGGCGCGCTTTGATTTCGTCGGTGATGTGCGGAATGACTTGGACGGTCTTTCCGAGATAATCCCCACGGCGTTCGCGGGCGAGGACGGTTTCGTAGACCTGACCGCTGGAGGTGGAGTTGGAGGCGGAGAGGACGGTGTGGGTGAAGCGTTCGTAATGGCCGAGGTCGAGATCGGTTTCGGCGCCGTCATTGAGCACGTAGACTTCGCCGTGCTGGAAGGGGTTCATTGTGCCCGGATCCACGTTGAGGTACGGGTCGAATTTCTGGAGGTTCACCTTGAGGCCGCGGTGTTCCAGCAGAGTGCCCAGCGAGGCGGCTGCGAGCCCCTTGCCGAGGGAGCTCACGACACCGCCCGTGACGAAGATATATTTGATGCTCATGGAAGAAAAAGTGGGTGCCTCCTGATTAGAAGAGGCCGGAAATCTAAACCTTCAAACAAAGCCTAACTTACCATGGATGGCTATAGGGATTGTTGGGGAAACTCCGCGGGAGCTTCCTTCCGGAGACACGGCGACCTGTGTCCCGTTTTTTGCGGGACGAAGAAGGGCGGTCGTGGTGTCTAATGACCAACGATTGAGTCAGCGGGGTTTAGTCGACGGCTGTCTGCGGTTGTCGGCGAGCCGTGGCGCACAGTCCGGACTGTTCAACGCCTCATTGATGGTGCAGCGCAGCGGAATCTGCGGATTTGCGAAGCTGGCGGGTCAGCAGCAGTGTCGCTCAGAGACGGATGGGGCACCTGTTTCGAGGCGAGTGTTTGAGGGGAGTCTGACGTGGCGCGGTGGGGTGGCGATGATGCGCTGGGTCTGAGTGGTGGGAGGATGAGTGGAGGAGGTGCTGTTTTTCTGGAGAGACCCTTTGAGGATGCGCATGGGTTCGGAGTGGGGCATGAGATCGCCGTGATCCTCGATTTCAAAGCGCTTGGTGGGTGTGCGAAAGACGAGTCCGTGCCGTTCAAGGTTTGATGACGAGGGGGCGGGTGGTGCTCCTTATTCAATGTTGTGCATGAGTCTGCGAATGGGGCGTGAGACGAGGAGAAGAAGGATCCCGGCGACTCCCGCCGTGGCGACCACTTGGAGGAAGCGTTCTGGCATCGCTGCAGCCGCATCTCCCGAGACTTCCCCAGCAAGGAGGCCTGCGAAGATGTTGCCCAAGGCGGAGCCGAGGAACCAGATGCCCATGATCTGTCCGGACAGACGCGGGGGCGCGAGTTTGGTGACGGCGCTGAGGCCGACAGGGCTCAGGAACAGTTCGCCGAGGGTGTGGAGGAGATAGATGCTGATGAGCCATGTGGGCCAAACGGGGCCCGTGGTCAGAGCGCGCCGTGCGGCATAGGCGGCGACGAGGAAACCGGCGGCGAGCAGGAGGAGTCCGCATGCGAATTTGACGATGAGAGAGGGGGCGCGTCCGTGGCGCTGGAGGGCTGGCCAGAGCGATGCGATGAGGGGAGCGAGGGCGACGACAAGAAGCGCGTTGATGGAAAGGAACCAACCGGATGGGATGGTGGATCCGAGGAGAGCGCGTTGGGTGTAGCGTTCCGCAAAGAGGGTGAAGGAGGAGCCCGCCTGTTCGAATCCGGCCCAGAAGAGGGCGGATGCTGCGAAGAGTACGGCGATGACCACGAGGTGCTTCTTTTCTTCAACGGTGAGGCCGGCGAAAAGGAAAGCCCATCCGAAGAAGAGCGCAGCGAGCGCGAGGATGAAAGTGGCGGAGTGGGCTGCGAGTTGGAGGGGGTCGAGGGAGATGTGGCCCGTGAGCGCGCCGAGCGTGAGAAGGGCGAGGGCGCAAATGCCGGAGATCAGCAGGATCCAGTCGCGGCGCTTTTGCGCGGGAGGATGGGCGGGGGGATCGCCTGCGTCTTTGAGCAGATGGGAACTGAGGCGGAATTGGAGGAGTCCGAGTCCCATGCCGAGTGCGGCGGCGGCGAAGCCGAGGGGCCAGCCGATGCGTTCGCCCAGTGCGCTGCAGAGGAGGGGGCCGAGGAAGGCGCCGATATTGACGCCCATGTAGAAGAGGGTGAAGCCGGCGTCGCGGCGTGCGCCTCCTTCCGGGTAGAGGCGGCCGACGAGTGCGCTCATGTTGCTTTTGAGAAGGCCGGATCCGAGGGCGACGAGGAGGAGGCCGAGGAAGAAGCTTCGCGAACCGCCGAGGCCCAGCACGAGATGGCCGGTGGCGATGATGATTCCGCCCCACCAGACGCTGGCGCGCGCGCCGAGGAGACGGTCGCCCACCCAGCCACCAGGGAGGGCTGCGAGGTAAACGGCCGCGGTGTAGAGGCCGTAGATGGCGGCGGCGGTTTTGTCGTCGAGGCCGAGGCCGCCCTTTGCGACGGCGTCCACCATGAAGAGGACGAGCAGGGCGCGCATGCCGTAGTAGCTGAAGCGCTCCCACATTTCGGTGAAGAAGAGGGTGTAGATGCCGCGGGGATGGGGGGTGTCAGATTTCACGGAGGGATGGGGGTGCGGTAGTTGGGGGGTGGGGGGTGAAGCGGTGAGCGAGATTGCGGTCCCCGGGTTGTGGCGGGCAACGCTGGATGTTTGTGGGCGGTGTGCCGTGAGGTGTTCTGCGAGATGAAGGGGTAGGGACTGGTCTGCTGGAAACTTTCTCGAAAAGGCGATCTCGGTGGCTTAGGGAGTGCGCCTGTGAAACGCGGGCGCGTTTTTTTCATGACTCGATGAAGCAACTACTGACACGCGCAATCCTTCGCCGGGTGGATTGCCGGGCGCATTGCCGGGCGCATCTTGCCCCTGCCCATGGCTGCTGAGAAAGGCATGGACGGGGAGATGGTGCGTCTGGATCGTGCCCATGTCTGGCACCCCTTCACGCCCTTCTCCACATGGATGGACGAGGGTTACGAGCCCACCGTGATTGTGCGCGGGCGCGGTTCGCGGCTTTTTGATGTGGAGGGGCGCGAGTATCTGGACGGCAATTCGTCGATCTGGGTGAACCTGCACGGGCACTGCAATGCGCAGATCGACCGGGCGATCCGTGCGCAGTTGAAGCGCATTGCGCACAGCTCGTTTCTGGGGCTCACCAACGAGGTGGCGCCGATGCTCGCGGCGCGGTTGTTGGAGTATGCGAGGCCCCAAGGGCAGCACGGGACCGATGGCGGCGGGTTCGAGCGCGTGTTCTTTTCCGATGACGGTTCCACCGCGGTGGAGGCGGCGATCAAGGTGGTTTATCAGGCGTTCCAGATGACGGGACAGCAGGAGCGTACGCAGTTCGTTTCGCTCGGGCGCGGCTATCATGGGGACACGGTCGGAGCGATGAGTGTGGGCCACAGTGCGGTGTTTCACGGGGCTTACCGCGGATTGATGTTTTCGAGTGGCGAGGCGATGTCGCCGGCGTGCTATCGCTGTCCTTTCAACCGTGCGGCTCCCGAACGAGCGGATGCGCGCACGACGCGCCGGTGCGGCTTTGAATGCGTGGGGCAGTTTGCCCAGCGTGTGGAGGAGGCTGGTGGGCGCTTTGCTGGGGCGGTGCTTGAGCCCGTGGTGCAGGGGGCTGCGGGCATGGTGATGCATCCCGAGGGCTATCTCTCCAAGGTGGCGGACATCGTGCACGACGCAGGAGGAAAGCTGATCTTGGACGAGGTGATGACGGGCTTCCACCGCACCGGACGGGCGATGGCGTTCCATGCGGAGTCGTGCCAGCCCGATGTGGTGGCGCTGGCCAAGGGGCTCACGGGCGGGTATCTGCCTCTGGCTGCGACACTCGTGAAGGCGGATCTCGTGGAGGCGTTCATGGGCGGCCCGGAGCGCACGTTTTACCACGGGCACAGCTATAGCGGGAATCAGTTGGGATGCGCTGCCGCGCTGGCCAATCTGGACTTGCTGGAGGCACCCGGCTTTGGGGCGAAACTCGAGCGCCTTATCGCGCGGCTTGGGCGGGCGGGACAGCGTTTCTGGGCGCATCCGCATGTGGGAGATGTGCGGCAGCAGGGGATGATCCTTGCGGTGGAGTTGGTGGAGGACTGGCGTTCGCGCAAGCCCTTCGCTCCTGAGAAGCGCCTCGGTTGGCGGGTGAGCGAGGCTGCCAAGAAGCACGGACTCCTCACACGACCGGCCGGCGATGTGCTCATCCTGATGCCCCCGCTTTCCACATCCGCCGCCGATGTGGAGCGGATGGTGGAGGCGTGCTATCGGGCGCTGTGCGACGTCCTGCCTGTGTCCGCCGGGGTGTGATTAAAAGGGCGGGGCAAGGTGGCGATCTTCCGTGAGCGTCTCAGCCTGGGGCGAATCCGCGGTAAACGCTCTGGGTGCACGGCGGGTTTGCGGTGGATGTCCGCCAGAGGATTGCTATCGGCTGAGACCAACCGACAGCTCGTCCACAAGGCGAGGACGGCGTCCGTCCTCTTCGGTTATGACCGCCTCGGATCTGTCTGGGTTGGGGTCCAGAACGATCTTGCCATCGACGATCTCAAAGGAAATGACCGCGCATGCAGGCGGGCCAAGCTTCTTGCGAATTTCCAAAGGAATCACCACCTGTTCCTTGCTTGAAAGGGGCGCTGTCATCACCAAATTTTACTCGTCTTACTGCGAGTTGACGGGGGGGGGCTTTTGCGGAACGAAATCGAGTTCCGAGTGGCGCACGGTGAAGGGCATTGGTCGTGGAATGGGGAGAGCGCGCAGCTCGGCATGAAGTCGGGAGGGCGTGACGAGATCGCGTTGATTGGCAAGGGGGGCCTGCAGGCGGAAGGCGGGGATTTGAACGGGTGAGGGAAGTCGGGGACGCGGTCTGCGATTTGGTGAGTGATGCGAGCAGTAACTGCGATGCAACTTTGGTGGTTCTGGGGTGTTGGAACGCATTGTATGAAGTTTCTCCCTCCCTCCCTTGCATCGCTCTGCCTGCTCTGCTGCTCGCTTCACGCCGCTGACTCCGGCGCGGCGTCTGTGGATGCGGCGGTGAAGGTCCCGGTGGCTCCTGTGAAAAAGGAGCCCGCAAAGCTCAGTGTTCCGCCGACCGAGGCCGATGTGGCCTATGGCAGTCACCGCAAGCAGGTGCTGCATTTTTGGAGGGCAGTCTCCGAGAAGCCCACGCCGGTGCTCTTCTTCATCCATGGTGGCGGCTGGCGGGGCGGCGACCGCACTTCGGTCAACTCTCTGCTCAAACCCGCGCTCGAGAAGGGGATTTCCGTGGTGTCCGTGGAGTATCGATTCGTTCAAGAGTCCTCGGACCAGGAGCCTCCCGTGAAGGGACCCCTGAGCGACGCCGCACGCGCGCTGCAGTTTGTGCGCAGCAAGGCCGCGCAGTGGAATCTGGACAAGAGCCGGATCGGGGCCAGTGGCGGATCGGCTGGCGCGTGCAGCAGCTTGTGGCTGGCTTTTCACGACGACATGGCGGAGCCGAACAGCACGGATCCCGTCGCGCGGGAATCGACCCGTCTGACTTGCGCGGCGGTTTCCGGGGCGCAGACCACTCTGGACCCTCAGCAGATGCGCGAGTGGACGCCCAACAGCAAGTACGGCGCACACGCCTTCGGGATCACCGGGACCTTTGAGGTTTTTCTCGCCGAACGGGAGAAGATCCTGCCGTGGATCGCGCTGTATTCCCCGTACGCGCTGGTGAGTGCGGGGGATCCGCCGGTGGGTCTGTACTACGGTGCTCCGCCGGCCATGGGGCAGGATCAGAAGGACCCGACGCACAGTGCGAATTTTGGTGTCGGGCTGAAGGCGCGCTGCGACGCGCTGAAGGTGCCTTGCGAACTGGTGTATCCGGGCGCACCGAGTGTGAAACACGCAGGCATTTTCGACTTCCTAGTCGCGCATCTCCAGCCAGCCCAGTAGCTCAGGAGCCGTGAATCCTGTGTCTCGTTTGTTCCGTATTGCGCGGGTGCTGTTTGTGCCGTGGTTTGGCGTCAGCGCGTGGGCGGGATCCATGGTCCTCACCTCGCCGATCGACTACCAAGTGGCCCAGCGCAACTCTGTGGAGGGCGGCAGTGTTCCCGTCACAGGCACACTTGCGGAGGGCGTTCCCGGAGACGGGATTCTTGAGGTGCGGGTCACGCGTGGTGGGATAGCTGGTTCCGATGGCGATGGATGGAGGGCGCTTCCCTTTGAGAAAAGCGGCAATGCGTTCAAGGCTGGCTTAAGGCTTCCGTCAGGGGGGTGGTACCGTCTCGAGATCCGCATCCGCGCAGGCAATGTGGAGGCTGGCGGGGCCGTGGTGGAGCATCTTGGAATGGGGGAGGTTTTTGTGGTGGCTGGGCAGTCCAATTCCGCCAACCACGGTGAGGAGAAGCAGCGGACCTCCACCGGGCTTGCCTCCACATTTGACGGAGCCAGATGGCGTCCCGCCGATGATCCGCAGCCCGGGGCTTCGGGTGGAGGCGGCAGTTTTCTTCCACCGTTTGGCGACGCGATGGCGGAGCGATTGGGTGTTCCGATTGGTTTTCTTGCGTGCGGGATCGGAGCCACCAGTGTGCGCGAGTGGCTGCCGGCGGGGGCGACGTTTCCCAATCCGCCCACCATTGAGAGACGGGTTCGTGCGCTTCCGGATGGCCAGTGGGAGAGTCTTGGCGAGGCATACAGCGGGTTTCTCGTGCGGTTGAGGCAGCCCGGGGTTCGCGGTTTCCGGGCTGTTTTGTGGCATCAGGGGGAGAGCGATGCCAACCAGCGGGACTCGTCCCGGACACTTTCCGGGGCGCTGTATCGAGCGTCTCTGGAGCGAGTCATTCGGGACTCGCGTGCGGCCGTTGGATGGGAGGTGCCATGGTTTGTTGCGCAGGTTTCCTACCACGTTCCTGGAGACGAGGCCTCGGCCGACATCCGTGCTGCACAGGCTTCACTCTGGAAGGACGGGATCGCTTTGGAGGGGCCGGACTCGGACGCGCTCACGGGCTTGTTGCGCGAGCGAGGGGGACAGGGTGTGCACTTTAGCGGGCCTGGCTTGCGCGAGCACGCAGCACGTTGGGTGGACAAGGTGGCTCCGTGGCTGGAGGGTCGTTTGAGAGTGCCATGAGGCCCGTTTCTTTCCGTCTGTTACAGGGACGATAGGTGTTGGTTTGGCGGTTTTTGTTTGCTGGTGCTGAGCATTCTCTGGCTTCGCATCGGGCTGTGCGATTTGCGAGGCGTTGAGCTCCCGGCGGTGAGGCGTGATGGGATTGCGCGAGAGACATGGGGCTTCTGTGGGTCCAGGGGATGGAAGCCGTTTTGGGGTGGTGGGCGGGGGAGGGGGCGGTGGAACGTGGCGCCAAACAACTTCATTTGACTTGCCGAAAAACGTGCATGACGGGGGGCGGGCACCAGTTGGTGCAATTCATCACATGCCTCTTCCTACCACTAAAAAACTCCTCGTCCTGCCCTGTCTCACACTCCTGTGCAACATTCCACCGTCCGCCTCTGCAGTGGATGCTGTGCTCACCGATGACACCTTTGTCTATCATGGGCGCAAGGCGGTGTACGGGGCTTCCCCAACGATCCTCATCAGCGGAGTGAGCTCCGGTTATTTGAAGTTCCGCTTCGACGCACTACCCAGCGGAATTTCTGGCAGTCAGATTGCAAAGGCGAATTTGAAACTCTGGGTGTCCGGGGTCGCTGCCAATGGAAGTGTGGATGTGCTTAAAGTCACCTCTCCATGGTCTGAGCGCACTGAGAATGACACGAACAAGCCGCACACAGCGGTGCAACCGGAGTCGGGCAACATCCCGGTGTTGAAGTCGATGACGGCTCAGACCCTGATGCTGGATCTGACCCGGCTTGTGCGGGAGTGGATTGATGAGGCGACGCCAAATAATGGCATCATGATCGCTGCAACACCGGGATCGCGCCCATCGCTTACGCTGGACAGCAAGGAGAACAGCGCCACTGGGCGTATTGCACAGCTGGAGCTGGTGCTGGCTCCTGGAGCCGGAGTCAAGGATCCGAACGCTCCCGATCAACAACCCGTGCCAGTCATCGTCCCGGGACCTGAAGGCCCGGCCGGTGCAGTTGGGCCAGCGGGCGCGGTTGGGCCAGCGGGCGCAGTTGGGCCCGCGGGTGCGGTTGGACCTGCGGGTGAGGTTGGGCCAGCGGGTGAGGTTGGGGCGGCGGGCGCGGTTGGGCCAGCGGGCGCAGTTGGGCCAGCGGGCGCAGTTGGGCCAGCGGGTGAAGTTGGGGCGGCGGGGGCGGTTGGGGCGGTTGGGGCGGTTGGGGCGGTTGGGGCGGTTGGGGCGGTTGGGGCGGCGGGTGCGGCTGGGCCCGCGGGTGCGGTTGGACCTGCGGGTGAGGTTGGGCCAGCGGGCGCAGTTGGGCCAGCGGGTGCGGTTGGGTTGGCGGGTGCGGTTGGTGCTGCGGGTGCGGTTGGGCCCGCGGGTGCGGTTGGGCCCGCGGGTGCGGTTGGACCTGCGGGTGCGGTTGGTGCTGCGGGTGCGGCTGGGCCTGCGGGTGCGGTTGGGCCAGCGGGTGCGGTTGGGCCTACGGGTGCGGTTGGGGCGGCGGGTGCGGTTGGTGCTGCGGGTGCGGCTGGACGGTCCATGCTCACTGGATTCGGAGCGCCGGCAGCAACCGTTGGAGCGGTGGGAGACTTGTATATCGATCCCGCGGCGTCCGCACTCTACGGACCCAAGACGTCCGCTGGTTGGGGGAGCCCGGTTTCCCTGTGGAACTCCAGGGGAGACTCTGGTGGCGGACAGGGGAGGCGGAATCCGTAACGCGTGCCGCTATCCGGTATCGGCTCAAAGAGAAGGCGCTGCCGTCCTGCATTAAGTGTGCGGGCAGGTGTCTGTGGGTAGGGAGCCGCGCGGTGTCTCTCCAAGTCCGGCTTCCGTTTTGGCTCAATTGGCAGGAGGGGGTGGATCGCATTGAAGAATGCCGATCCGCCCTCTGCGGCGGGCAGTCGCGTTCACGAAGGAACCGATAGGGACGGGTTGGGTTTCGTTACATCCTCGGTCTTCTCACCCCATCCGCGTCGCGTCGCGTGGGGAGCTGCGATCCGGTGGTTCCCTGCGGTCGGGTTGCGAACTGTGGTCGCCAGACCGTTTCCAACGCCTACGGCATGCTGAGGTTGAGAGGAGCCTGCAGGAATCGGGCGGATACTCTTCCCGAGCGTTGGGAGGAGGCGCAACCGTTGTGCGAACGGGTGGGAAACTGGCCGCGACTTTCCAGCGCGGGTGGGCGACTCCGGGGTGGAAGAGGAGCGGCGCATCTGTCAGGGTATCGGGCTGCAGAGTTGGCGCACCCCCAAAAGATGCGCCCATGCCACCCCGGTGTTTCGTCATCATTTACTCATCATGCGAGTACAGCGTCTTCCTGCTCTTTTGTGGCTGGGAGCGGGCTTGGCGGCTGGAATCGTGTTGAGTGGTTCACTGGAGGGGGCGCCGTCGGTGAAGGCTGCTGGTGCGGCTTCTGGAGTGGGTTCGCAGGTGCCGGCGCCCTTGCGTGCGGTGTTCGAGAAGCACTGTCTGGACTGCCACGATGCGGGTGAACGCAAGGGTGGGCTGGACCTCGATGCGCTGGCGTTCGATCTCGGTGATCGTCAGACGATGGCTGCGTGGGAGCGGGTCTACGATCGCATGTCCCTGGGGGAGATGCCGCCGAAGAAGAAGGCGCCGATCGCTGCTGGTGCGAAGTCGGCCGCGGTGGGTGTTCTTGGAACGGCTCTTTTGGAGGAGGACCGCAGGCGCAAGGGGACGGTGCTTCGGCGACTGAACCGGGTGGAGTACGAGAACACGCTGCACGACCTGCTCGGGGGCCACGCGGAGCTCAAGGAGATGCTGCCGGAGGACGGGTCGGTGTTTGGGTTTGATAATGTGGGTGAGGCGCTGGATCTGTCGGCGGTTCATCTGCAGCGTTACATGGAGGCCGCCGGTGTGGCATTGCGCGAGGCGGTGCAGAAGGGGCCTGCGCCCGAGAGCAGGAAGGTGGCCGCCGCGTTTGATTCTGGGCGCAATGCGGAGCACATCGGCAAGCACTGGCACAGGCTGGAGGACGGATCGGTGGTGTTTTTTGCGCGGGGTGCATTTCCGTCCATCGAGTCGGGCGATGTGAGGATTGGGCAGGACGGGGTGTACCGCATCCAGATCACGGGGCGGGCGTATCAGAGCGCGGCGGCGGTGGTGTTCGACGTGCTTGCGACGCAGCCGCGGCTTGGAGCTGCGACGCATCCGGTGGGGACGTTTGAGTTTTCGGAGCGCAAGGGCTCGATCACGGTGGAGGTGTTTTTGCGCAAGGATGAGAAGATCCGCTTCATCCCGCATCTCAGTCCGGACCAGAAGGCGCTGCAGACGGGCGGGCCTGCGGCGTACAAGGGGGCGGGGCTTGCGTTGGAGCCTGTGCAGATGGAGGGGCCGTTGGTGGGGGAATGGCCGTCTGCAGGGCATCGGCTGCTCTTCGGGGATCTGGCTGCCACGGCGCGTCCCGCATGGAAGGGGGCGAAGACGATGGTGTACGAGATGGAGTCCACCGATGTGGGAAAAGATGCGGCGCGTCTTCTGGCGGGGTTTGCGACGCGTGCGTTCCGGCGTCCGGTGGGTGAGCAGAAGGTGACGCCGTATGTGAGGATGGTGGAGGAGGAGGTGAAGGGGGGCAGCAATTTTGAGGCGGCGATGCTCAATGCGTACACGGCGGTGCTCTGTGCGCCGGACTTTCTTTATTTGAAGGAGTCCGCTGGGAGGCTGGACGACTTGGCGCTCGCTTCGCGGCTGAGCTACATGCTGTGGGGGAGCCTGCCGGATGCGGAGTTGCTTGCGGCGGCGGCCAAGGGGCAGCTTGTGAAGAGCGAGGTGCTGCGGGCGCAGACGGAGCGGATGCTCAAGGATGCGAGGGTGGCGCGGTTCACGGAGAATTTCACGGGTCAGTGGCTGGGGCTGCGGGACATCGAGTTTACGGTGCCGGACGCGAAGCTTTACCCGGAGTTTGATGGGGCGTTGAAGGAGGCGATGGTGAGGGAGACGCGGTTGTTTTTTGAGGAGATGCTGGGGAAGAACCTGCATGTGCTGCAGTTCATTGATTCGGACTGGACGATGCTCAACGAGCGGCTGGCCCGGCATTACGGGGTGGAGGGAGTGAAGGGGGTTGGGTTTCGCAGGGTGCCGCTCAAGGCTGAGCATCACAGGGGTGGGGTGCTTACGCACGCGAGTGTGCTGAAGGTGTCGGCGAATGGGACGAACACGTCCCCCGTGGTGCGTGGGGCGTGGGTGCTGGATCGGATTCTTGGAACGCCGCCGGCGCCGCCTCCGCCCGGCATTCCGGGTGTGGAGCCGGACATCCGGGGTGCGACGACGCTGCGGCAGTTGTTGGAGAAGCATCGCAACTTGGAGAGCTGCAACGGGTGTCACAGCAAGATCGATCCACCCGGGTTTGCGCTTGAGAGCTACGATCCCACGGGAGGTTGGCGGGAGTTTTACCGGTCGCTTGGGGACAAGTTTCCCAAGCCCACGAACCTTCCGGCGGAAGTGCGGAATGTGGCATGGCGGGTGGGGCCGCCGGTGGATGCGTCTGGGGTGACGGCCGGAGGCGCGGCGTTCAAGGACCTCGCGGAGTTCAAGCGGTTGATCACGGCGAGTCCGGAGCGCTTTCCTCGTGCGCTGGCGCTCAAACTGGCGACCTACGGGAGCGGGCGGGGCATGGGGATCTCGGATCGGCCGGAGCTTGCGCGCATTACGGCGGCCGTGGCGAAGAAGGGCAATGGTTTCCGGGACATGGTCCACGAGGTGATCCAGAGCGATATTTTCCGCAGCAAATGACTTCCTTCCGCAGCACGCAACCCGCCCAGAATTCCATGCAGACTCCCTCCTTCACCACCAAGGCGCATCTTTCGCGCAGATCCTTTCTGAGGGGCGCGGGTGCGCTCGTGGCGCTTCCGTGGCTGGAGGCGATGGTGCCGGCGCTGGCGACGAGGGCGCAGGCGGCGGAGGCGATGCGGGCGCCGCGGCGTTTTGTTGCGATCAACCACGGGCTGGGGATCCACGGGCCGTTTCTGTTTCCGAAGGAGGAGGGAGCGGGCTACGCGTTGACGCCGTATCTTGAGCCGCTAGGGGAGGTGCGTTCGCAGTTTTCGCTGATCTCGGGGCTTTCGCACGAGGAGCAGAACGGTGCGAACGGGCACACCTCGGAGCTGACATGGCTGACGGGCGCAAAGCATCCCGGGCTTCCTGGTTTTCGCAACAGCATCTCGATCGACCAGTTGCTCATTGAGAAGCTCAATCCCGACACGCGTTTCCTGAGTTTGCTGCTGAACACCTCTGGCTCGGATTCGATGTCGTGGTCCGCGAACGGGGTGAACCTGCCGGCGGAGACTTCGCCGGCAAAGGTGTTCCAGATGCTCTTTGTGAATGGGACGGCCGCTGATGTGCAGAACCAGGTACGCGGACTTCAGCGCGGACGCAGCGTTCTGGATACTGTGCGAGCACAGGCGAAGGATTTTGAGCGCGATCTGGGCGCGCGGGACCGGGAGAAGCTGGATCAGTACTTCACCGGGGTGCGTGAGTTGGAGGGGCGGCTCAAGGCGGGTGAGGCGTGGGCGGTGAAGCCGAAGCCGTCGGTTGCGGTGAAGGCTCCGGTGGACGTTGCGGACCGCACGGACGTGATTGCGCGGACGCGGTTGCTGCATGAGCTCATCGTGCTGGCGCTGCAGACCGACTCGACGCGGTTCATCACGCTGAAGGCGAGCGGCATGAATGCGGTGCCGAAGATCGAGGGGGTGTCTTCGGACTGGCACAACCTCAGTCATCACGGTCTCGACGAGAAGAAGATCGACGAACTCAAGCTCATCGAGCGCGCGGAGTTTGTGGAGATTGCGCGTCTGCTGGGCTCGCTGAAGGCGGCGGGCGAGGGGGGGGGCACGCTGCTGGATCACACGGTGGTGCTGGCGGGGAGCAACCTTGGAAACGCCAGCAGCCACAGTTGGCGAGATCTGCCCGTGCTGCTGGCCGGGGGCGGTTTCCGGCACGGCAACCATGTGGTGGCGGGAGGTGCGGGCACGCAGAACGCGCGTTTGGCGAATCTGTTTGTTCAGATCGCGCGGCACCTTGGGGCGCCGGTCCCGCACTTCGGTTCGAGCACGGGCGATAGTGTGAAGGGGCTCGCGAGCGCATGAGCTGGGGTGGTCGCTGAAGTTGTGTTGCAACCTTTCATCGTTTTATGAAGACCCCGCATTTGCTCCTCGTGTTTCACGTTGCGTTCGCCGGCCTTGCCTCTGTGGCAGTGGCTCAGACGGCTGCACCTGGGCCGGCCCTTGTGGCGATGGGTGCGAAGTTTGAGAAGAACTGGCAGTTCAAGGAGCCGGCGCTGATTTTTCGGGCCGATGCGCCGCTCACGGCTGAGCAGTGGGGGGAGATCGAGGCTCTTGCGCCCTTGCGGATCGCGGCGAATGGGAAGGGAGTGGACGATGCAGCGCTGCAGCGCTTCGCGAAGCTGGCGGTGGAGGAGTTTGCCACGGATGGATCGTCCATCACCGATGAGGGGTTCGCTGCTTTTGTGCGGATGCCGCGGCTTGTGAGGCTCTCGGTGAGCCACAATCTTGTGATCAAAACGGCGCCCGGGCTTGCGGGGCATCCCAGTCTGCAGGTGGTGAACTTCGGGGGTACGCGGATTGGGGATGGAGCGTTGCCGGTGCTTGCGAGCATTCGGACGCTGCGTGAGTTGAGCCTGCACCATTGTGGTGTGACGGATGCGGGGCTTGCGGCATTGGAGCGGCATCCTGCGCTTGAGAAGCTGACGTTGGATCCGCAGTTCAAGCCGTGGATCACGGATGCATGCATCGGTGTGCTGGTGACTTTGCCGAGGCTCCGTGAACTTGCGATGAACGAGACGGTGCTGTCCCTTCAGGGGTTGTCGCGGTTGAAGGCGGTGGGGGGGCTCCAGAAGCTCACGTTGCAGAAGAACGGGATTGCGGCGGCTGATGTGGAGAAGCTGCGCGGAGTTCTGACGGGCGTGGAGATCCGGCATGAACCGGCGGACGAAGCGGCTGTGGCGAAGTGGAACGCTGCGCTGAAGCGTCCCTGAAAGAGGCGCGGGACGCTGTGGTGGGGATGCTGCGGGCTCGGTGGCTCGCGGGAGGAAGCAGCGGCTTTATTCGGATGGCGTGGCTGACTGGTTGCCGGGCTTGGGGGCGGTGAGTTTCATGGCGAGTGCGTAGAGTGCCAGGAGGAGAGCGATGAAGCCCAGGAGCGGCAGGGATTCGTGTTTGATGACATGGACGAGGGCCTCGGGATTGCGGATGAGGTCCTGGTCGGCGTGTTTTGCGAAGACGTGCTGGCTGAAGAGAGCGAGGACGAGGCACCAGAGGAAGGAGCCGGCGATGGTCATGAGGCTGAAGGTGCCGAAGTGCATGCGCACGAGACCCGCAGGGATGGAGATCACGTGGCGGACGACGGGGAGGAGTCGAGCGAAGAAGATGCCCCCGGCTTCGTAGCGGTGGATGAAGCGTTCAGCGCGGTCGATTTTTTCGGGGGTGAGATGGACCCATTTGCCGAAGCGTTCGAGAAAGGTTCTGCCGAGGGTGCAGGAGGCCCAGTAGGTGAGGGCGGATCCGATCCACGAGCCGATGGTGCCTGCGAGGACCACCATCCAGAAAGCCTGCGTGCTTGAGAGTGCGTGGCCTGCGAGGACGACCTGGCCTTTCTGGGCCCAGTAGATGGCGGGAGGAATGACGGCTTCGCTGGGCACAGGGAAGATGGAGCTTTCCATGGCCATGAGGAGGACGACCCCGAGGAGGCCGAACTTTTCCACCAACCCGAACCAGAACCCGACGAGAGCGTGCATCACGCTCCGTTCTCTAGACGGGGTGGCTCGCGGGGGCAAGCGCTTGGGGGTTGGGGATTGGGTGCTGGGGTTTCAGGCTTCCAGCCAGCGAAAGAGGAGGGCGATGGCGACTGCTGCTGCGGTGAGTTCGAGGACGGTTTGGAACTCGGGGTAGAGGAGGTGGAGGGACAGCGGTGGCCGCTTCATGCGCTCCAATGAACCACCCGAGCGAAGGGCCTGCAGCCTGAGCGTAGGCAGCGAGACGCACGATGAACCGGTAAAGAGACCTGCTTTAACCGTGCGGTGGAAGGGGCTTACGGTGGGCTTGTGGACTGGCTCCCCTGAGCGGCGTGGGGGGCCGCGTTTTTAGAAGATTTCCATGTCCTCGACCACACCCGAATCTTCGCGGATGACGTCGAGGCGGCGTCTTTCGCCACGGGCGGAACCCGGGCCGCTGACGGCGTGGGCGACGGCGGCGATGACGGCTGGCACTGCGAGGAGTGCGCCGACGCCGAGGAGGGAGGCGGCGGTGGCCCTCTGGGCGGAGCGTCCGATTTTGCCGGCCAGCAGGAGGCCGACGGCGCAGCCGACAGCGGTCTGGGTGATGGCCAGGAGGCTGTTCTGAAGCGGGTCGGGGGATTTAGCATTGGACATGGCGCCTTGAGTATGTCGGAGGGGGGGGGATTTGCAAGGAGTGGGTTTTTGGCGTGTGAGGAAAACACGGCTTTCCCTGCTGCGGGGGAAACTTTAGGGAGGAGGGAAACAATGAATCGTCCTCCTTATGTGCTCGTGCTTGCTGGTGGCAGTGGCGAACGGTTCTGGCCGTTGAGCCGGAAGACGCGTCCCAAGCAACTGCTGTCACTTTTTGGGGGTGAATCGTTGCTGGGGCAGACGGTGGCGCGGTTGGAGGGGTTTGTGCCGGCGGAGAACGTGCTGGTGCTTACCAACGCGGAACAGGAGGCGGGGGTGCGTGCGCTGGGGTTGCCGATTCCGGCGGAGAACATTCTCGCCGAGCCTTCGAAGCGGGATACGGCGCCGGCGATTGCGTTGGGGGTGGGCTGGGTTGCGGCCCGTGATCCGAAGGCGACGATGCTGGTGCTGCCGGCGGACCATCTGATCCGGGATCGTGCGGCGTTTCAGCGCACGCTGGGGCTGGCGGTGGAGGCTGCAGAGCAGACGGGGGAGTTGGTGACCATTGGGATCCAGCCCACCTGGGCGTGTCCGAGCTTTGGTTACGTGGAGCAGGGCGGGCGGGTGGAGCTGAGCGGCGCGGCGGCGGATGGTCCGGTGTACGAGGTGCGGCGGTTTCGGGAGAAGCCGAGTGCGGAGGTGGCGGCGGAGTTTCTCAAGCAGGGGAATTTTCGTTGGAACGCAGGGATTTTCGCATGGACGCTGGCGGCGGTGCGGCGTGGGTTCATGAAGCATGCGCCGGAACTCGAGGAGTTCATCCAAGGGTGGCCGCAGGGTGGGGATGTGAGGGGATGGCTTGCGCAGGTTTTCCCGACGTTGCCGAAGATTTCCGTCGACTATGCGTTATTGGAGAAGGCTGGGAGGGTGTTGATGGTGGAGGCGGGGTTTGATTGGGACGATGTGGGGAGTTGGACAGCGTTGGGCAAGTACCTGCCCGGAGACACGGAGGGCAATGCGGCCAACTGTCCGCTGCATGTGTTGGAGGCTGGTGGAAACCTTGTGTTTTCGGAGCAGAAGACAACGGTGACTTTGCTGGGGGTGAGCGACCTGATTGTTGTGCAGACGGGGGATGCGCTTCTGGTGTGCTCGCGCAAGGATGCGGAGAAGGTGAAGCACCTTCTTCCCCAGTTGCCGGCGGAACTTCTTTAAGAAAGGCACCTATGAAACGAGCGCTTGGAATTGACCACGGTGAGGCCCGGATCGGCATCGCCATCTCCGACGAGTTGGGAATGCTGGCGCATCCTGTGGAGACGATTGTGGTGAAAGAGGTGCGCGATGTGTGTGGGCGCATCGCCGAGGTGGCCCGGAGGGAGAAGGTGGGAGTGCTTGTCCTTGGACTGCCGCGCAACATGGATGGCAGCTACGGTCCTGCGGCGGAGAAGGTGCGGGCGTTTGGTGAGAAGTTGAAGGCGGCGCTGCCGGAGGCGCAGTTGGTGTACTGGGATGAGCGGCTGACCTCGGTGGCTGCACAGCGCCTGCTGCATGATGTGGGGCGCGATGTGAAGAAGGGGCGCGCGGTGATTGATCAGGTGGCGGCCCATTTGATTTTGCAGGGGTGGCTGGATTCGCAGGCGATGCTGGGATGAGTGCCGGACCCGCCAGCGGCGGGGGCATCGTGCGGATCCGCCTCCTGATTGCCTACGACGGCCGGCCCTTCCAAGGGTGGCAGAGCCAGAGCAAGGGTCAGGCGGTGCAGGATCATTTGGAGCGTGCGCTTGTGGAGCTGTGTGGCAGTCGCATTGTGGTGCACGGATCAGGGCGTACGGATGCCGGGGTGCACGCGCTGGGGCAGGTGGCTCACATGGACGTGCCCGTCGCACCGATTCCTGAAGGGCGCTGGCAGCACGCCCTCAACTCCCGTCTTCCGCAGGAAATTCGGGTGCTGAAAGCGACGCGTGCCCGTGGCGATTTTCATGCCCGGTTCAGAGCCAAGGGAAAGGTGTACGTGTACCGGATCTGGAATGAGAGCGTGCTGCATCCCTTGGAGATCGGGAGGGCATGGCACTTTCCGGTGCCTTTGGACGCGGAGAGGCTGAGGGAGTGCGCGCGTCGTTTGGAGGGGAGGCACGATTTTGCGGGGTTTGCGGCCAACCGGGGCACACCGGTGGCGGACACGGTGCGCACGGTGCAACAGATTACGATTCGGCGGCAGGGGGCGTTGTGGACGCTGCGCTTCCGTGGGGATGGGTTTCTTTACCGGATGGTGCGTTTGCTGACGGGGACCATGGTGCGTTGTGCGCAGGGGAAGGCCGCTCCGGAATGGATCGACGAGCTGCTTGAGGCACGCGGTCGTGTGAAGACGAGTTTTGCCGCGCCGGCCGAGGGGCTTTACCTGCGGCAGGTGCTGTACTGATCCATGCTTTTACTGAGGGGGCTCGGTGCCCGGGACGGCCGATGGTCTGGACGCGGCAGGTGAATTGGGCGGGGCTCCAGCTGGCGAGGCTGGTTTGAGAACGACGGCGAAGGGATCGTAGACCACGGCGGCACCGGCGAGTGCGGCGACATAGCGGAGAGCCTCGCTGGCGGGTACCGCGGTGAGGTCGAGGCTGATGGTCTTGGATTGGAGGAGCGAGGGGGGGAGTTGGGCCACGATGCTGAGGGTGACCTTGTTTTCCGATGCAATGGCGACTTGTTGCTTGAGCGCTTCGAGAGCTTGGGCCAGCGGTGCATCCTGAAACTGCACGCGAGGCAGGATCACGGCGCGGAGGCGTTTTTCAATGGAGTCGACGGGGCCTCGCTTTTTCTCCTCGAGTTGGATTTTGCGCATGAGCGCGGTCACCGCGGTGTTACGCGGGTCGAGTTTCTGGGCGATGGAGATGAGCTGGCGCGCGGTCTTCAAGTCCCCTTGCTGATAGGCGGCTTGGGCTTGTGCGACCCATTCGCCGGGGGACTCCGCAAGGGCGGGCAGGGTGTGCGTGTAGAGGAGAAGGGAGGCGATGGGCAGCAGCAGCATTCGAGGCAGGGGGGGCGTGCGCATTGGACCAATGAAGCAGATTGCGGTTGGAAAGTCAGGGCTTCTCAGTCATGGCGAACGTGGCTTTGCCCGGGCCATTGATTCCACCGAGAGTCTACCAACCGCTGAGGACGACCTTGCCGAAGTGCGATCCTCCCGCGAGGTGATCATAGGCATCCGCGATGGCGGAGAACGGCAACACCCGGTCGATAACGGGGCGGCTTTTGTGGAGGCGCAGGGCGCGGTTCATGGCTTCGAACTGAGAGCGGTTGCCGACATAGATTCCGCGCACGTGGGCAGCCTTGCCAATGATGTCGAGGAGGGAGAGTTCCGAGCTGAAGCCGCTGACGCCTCCGATCAAGTGGATCCTGCCGCCGAAGGCGAGGGCGCGCAGGGATTTTTGGAGGGTATCGCGTCCGCCGACTTCCACGACGTGGTCCACGCCGACGCGTTCGGTGAGTTCGAACACGTCCTTGGACCAGTCGGGGGTGGTGCGGTAGTTGAGGAGTGCATCGGCGCCGAGTGCGCGGGCGCGTTCGAGTTTGGATTCGCTGCCGGAGAGGAGGATCACGCGTGCGCCCTGCATTTTGGCGAATTGCAGGGCGAAGAGGGCGACGCCGCCTGTGCCTTGGATGAGGACTGTCTGGTCTGGGCGCACGCCATCGGGGCCGGCGATGGCATTCCATGCGGTGAGGGCGGCGCAGGGCAGGGTGGCGGCTTCCACGTCGGTGAGGTGATCGGGAATACGGACGAGGCCGTCGGCGGGGAATTCCACGAATTCGGCAGCGACGCCATCGATGGTGCCGCCGAGTGCGCGATCCATGTGTTGGCGCTGCAAGGGGCCGTCGATCCAGCCTTGGAAGAAGGTGCCCGCGACTCGGTCGCCGGGTTGGAGGCTGGAGACGTGCTGGCCGGTGGAGATGATCTCGCCGGCGGCATCGGAGAGGGGGACGAGTGGGAGTGGGGGGCGGCCGTAGCGGCCGTCAGCCACCATGAGGTCGCGGTAGTTGAGGGAGGCGGCCTTGATGTGGACGACGACGTGGCCCGGGCGCGGTTGTGGGGCTTGGCGTTGGGAGAGGTGGAGGTCGTAGGGGCTGTGGATTCCCTGAGAGTTGTTGGTGCCGGTGAGGCTGCGCAATTCGACGCATTGCATGAGTAAACGCTAGCCTGCCTACTCGGTTTGTCGATGGGTTGGGGAATCCTGAGATTGAACGAACTCGTGTTCGCGTTCGCGCACGACGAGGACCGGGCAGGGGGCATGGCGCAGGACGCGTTCGGCGGTGCTGCCCAGGAGGACCCGTCGGATGCCAGTGCGTCCGTGAGTGGATAGGACGATGAGATCGGTTTGTGTCTCGCGTGCGACGTCGGTGACCACTTGGAAGGGAACGCCGAAATGGACTTCCGCAGGGCCGCGTTCTTCGGGTGAGAGGGTTTCGGCGGCGAGTTGCTCGAGGCGTGCGCGCCATGGTTCCAATGGGACTTGGGAGAAGTGGGTGCCAACGGCGAACTCGTCCGGGTAGGGGAGGGGTTCGACTGCGTGCACGAGGGTGACTACGGCGTGGTACTGGCGGGCGAGTGCGGCTGCGTAGCGGAGCGCCTTTTGGGAGGGTTCTGAAAAGTCGACGGGGACGAGGAGGCGTTGGAGATGGATCTCCGGGGCGGGTGGAGAGGGGGTTGTGGTGGAGGAGGTGATTGAGGCGGTGGAGAGTCGGTGGGTTTGGGATGGTTGGTTCGATGCGGCCTCCCCGTTATGGGTTGCAGGGTTCCGCGAATCCGTGGTGGCGGGACGTTCCCCTGGGATGGGTTCGTCGAGGACTGCGGGGGATGATTGGTTTTGATCTCGGGTCTCACACACACCCTTGGAATCGGAGTTGGGTGGGGATGCGGTTGGGGTTGGGGTTTTGCCTTGCGGGCGTTGCGTACGGTGGCGGTGTCCCTTAGGGATGTGGGATGATGAGCTTTCGAGAATGGCTGGCCGGGCGCCTGAAGTTTTTGTGTTTGCAGGCTGGGATTTTCGTCGTGCTGTCGGCGCTGTTGCGCATGGTGCTGCTGTTTCGCTTCGGGCCCGGGGGTGGTGGGGGTGCGGGGAGCGGAGTGGCGATGGGTGATCTTCTGCAGTTGTTTGGGGTGGGGCTGCACGTGGATCTTGCGATGGGGGCCTTGGCTCTTTTGCCGGTGGCCGGTGCGGTGCTGCTGGTGTCCGGGCGCTGGCTTGAGCGTGGCTGGCGGCGGCGGTTGTTGTGGGGGGGCTGCGGGGTGTGGTGGGGGGTGCTGATCTTTCTTTGGATTTCGGAGTTTTACTTCTTCAAGGAGTACCTTGCCCGGTTCAACACGGTGGCCATTGACTACGTGCACTATTGGACGGAGGTGAGTGGGAACATCCGGGAGATGTACCCGGTGCGGGATATCATCGGGGCGTGCGTGTTGGGGGCGGCGGGGGTGGTGTTCCTTTGCTGGCAGTGCGCTCCGGCGCAGGGGGAGGCAGGGTTGGGGCGTCGGTTGACGGGGTTTGGGTTGTGGCTGGGCGGTTCGCTGGGGTTGTGCGCGACGCTGAGTTTGAGCGAGGTGCAGTGGAGCGCGGAGCGACTCTTCAACGAGATGTCGAGCAACGGACTCTTTTCCGGGGCGGTGGCGGGATGGACGCGGGAGCTGCCGTACGGGGATTTTTATGCGACGATGCCGCGTGCGGAGGCGTTTGCGAAAGTGCGTGCGCATGTGGCTGGGGATGGGCAGTTGGTGGAGGATCCCTTTTCGATCCAGAGGCGGATTGCGGGCGATGCCCAGAGGCGGAAGCTCAACGTGGTGTTGCTGCTGGAGGAGAGCTTTGGATCGGAGTTCTGGGGTGTGCTCAATGGTGCGGCGGACAAGGGGAGTCTCACCCCTCGCCTTGACGAACTCGCGCAGCGGGAGGGGTTGCTGTTCGAGCGCCTTTACGCCGATGGCAACCGGACCATTCGGGGAATCGAGGGGGTGTTGGCCAGTTTCCCGCCGATGCCCGGGGATTCGATCGTTGCGCGC
Organism: Chthoniobacter flavus; assembly: GCA_945861435.1. Lineage (GTDB taxonomy): Bacteria > Verrucomicrobiota > Verrucomicrobiia > Chthoniobacterales > Chthoniobacteraceae > CAIURC01. The sequence continues at coordinate 30,920 of CAMAUX010000039.1, forward strand.
ACGCGCACGCAGGATTGCGAGACGATCGCGCAGGCGCTCAGGCGCGACGGGTACTCGACGACCTTCATTTATCCCGGACGCGGGGTTTTTGACGGACTGGGGCGCTTCGCACTTGGCAATGGGTTTGACACGTTTTTGGAGCAGAAGGATTTCAAGGATCCGGCGTTCACGACGGTGTGGGGGGCGTGTGATGAGGATTTGTACGACAAGGTGCTCGAGCAGATGCGGGAGAAGCACGGCAGCGGGCAGCCGTTCCTGATCACCGCGCTCTCAGTGACCAATCACCAGCCGTTCACTTACCCCGCGGGGCGCATCCCGGAGCCCCCCAAGGGGCGCAGTCGCCGGAATGCCGTGAAGTACGTGGATTACGCATTGGGGCGGTTCTTTGACATGGCGCGCAAGGAGCCGTTCTGGAAGGACACGGTCTTTGTGGTGGTGGCCGATCATGGGGCGCGGGTTTACGGGAAGCAGACGATTCCGATCCGTTCCTACAAGATCCCGATGTTGGTGTTGGGGCCGGCGGTGGTGGAGGGGCCGCGGCGGATTGGGACCCTTGGGTGTCAGCTTGATGTGGCGCCGACGATTCTCGGGATGATTGGGCGGCCCTATGACAGCACGTTCTTCGGTCACGACCTGCTCAAGCCTGAGGCATCGAAAAGCCGGGTTCTGCTCAATCACAATCGTTCCATTGGCATCTTCCGCGACGAGCATCTGGTCGTGCTCGGTTTGAACCGGACGACGGAGTATTTCAGCGTCCCGAAAGGGGGCGATCAGTTGGAGAAAGTGCCCGTGGCCGACGCGTTGGGGCGGGAGTTGGAGGAGGAGGCGACTGCGTTTTACCAAGTGGCGGATGAGCTCTACATGCAGCGCCGGTACAAGGTTGGGCGGTGACGCTGGGGTGCGGTTGCGGTGCGGGAGTGTTTGAGCGGTTTTGGTAATCCGGGGTTGTTTGTTGTCGCAAACGACTTCGGCTCGTGGTGCATTCCTCGGTCGGCCTGTCGCAGGGCGCGACCCGTCCGGGTGACGGGCGCCCATGGCCGTCCCCCCCCCGCCGCATCCCCCCAGAGTCATGTCACTGCCGAATGCCGTTCCTGTGTCTGTCCCCGTGTTCGCTGGGTCGGGCGCGTCCGATGCCAGTGTTGCGAAAGAAACGGTGGGGCGGCCTTCGCGGCTGATCTCGGTGGATGCGCTGCGTGGGTTCGACATGTTTTGGATCATCGGTGGTGAGCAGGTGGCGCACGCGTTGGAATCGTTTGGCGGCGGCGAGGGGCCTCTCTCCGTCCTCGCCACCCAGCTCAAGCATGTGGAGTGGGCGGGGTTCCGTTTTTACGACGGGATATTCCCGCTGTTTCTGTTTCTGATCGGGGTGTCGATCGTTCTGTCTTTGGATCGTGTGGTGGCGACGGCGGGGCGTCGTGGGGCGTTGGGGCGCATTGCGCGGCGGAGCGCGCTGCTGTTTGTGGTGGGGGTTTTTTATTATGGCGGGGTGACGCGGGCGTGGCCGGACGTGCAGGTGTCCGGGGTGCTGCCACGGATCGCGGTGTGCTATCTGGTGGCGGCGTCGCTGTACGTGTGTCTTCCGCGCAGGGGGGTGGTGATCGCTGCTGTGGCGCTTCTGGTGGGATACTGGGGGCTGCTGAATTTCGTGCCGTTTCCGGACGTGGATCTCAAGCACGGGACGTTGGGCAAGAAGGGCAGTCAGACGGAGGCGAAGGCGCCGGAGGTGCTTTTGGAGGGGGTTTCCGGGACGGTGCGCGGGACGTTTGAAGAGGGGCGCAATCTGGCGCATTACGTGGACTTCCGCTGGTTGCCTGGACGCAAACGCAATTTGTATTACACGAACGAGGGATTGCTGAGCACGCTGCCTGCGGTGGCGACGACGCTCTTTGGAATTCTAGCGGGCTGGGTGCTGACGAGTGGGGGGTGGACGGAGCGTCGGAAGGTGGCGGTGCTGGTGGGTGCGGGGGCCGCGGCGATGGCGCTGGGGTTTGTGTGGGGGTGGGAGTTTCCGGTGATCAAGCGGATCTGGACTTCCTCGTTCAGCCTCGTGGCGGGGGGCTTTGCGGCGATGCTTCTCGGGGTGTTTTATTTGGTGGTGGATGTGTGGCAGTGGCGTCGGTGGTGCGAGCCCTTTCTGTGGATCGGATCGAACGCGTTGGTGGCGTATCTGGCGGTGAATCTCGTGGACTTCGATGCGATCGCGGCGCGTTTGGTGGGAGGGGGTGTGAAGGAGTTTCTTGAGGTGCATTTCGTCAAGGGGGCCGGGGGTCTGTTGCTGGCGCTGATGGCGCTGGCGCTGCCCGTGCTCCTTGTGCGCTTTCTTCATGAGCGCAAGATTTTCATCCGGTTGTGAGTGGTGGCGTTGATTCTCGTTGGAGCCGGGGTTGCCTGTTTCCAAGGAGCCGCCTGCTCTGGGTGCTTGCGGTGTGGGGTGCGATGGCGTGCATGCTGCATGCGGCGCAGCGGCCGAATATTCTCTTCATCCTCGGGGATAACTGGCGGTGGCCGACGGCGGGTGTGCTTGGGGATCCGATGGCGCGGACGCCGGCGTTCGACCGTGTGGTGAGGGAGGGGGTGCTCTTTCGGCACACGTTTAATGTGGTGCCGTCGTGCTCGCCGTCGCGTGCGACGATGTTGACTGGGCGTTACGCGCATGAGCTCGGGGAGCGGGCCAGTCTCTGGAGTGCGTTTCCCCAAGACACACCGGTGGTGACGCAGATGCTGCGCGATGCCGGTTATGAGCTGGGCTACAGCGGCAAGCCGTGGGCGCCCGGAAACGCGGAGGTGTCCGGCTGGAAGGAGAATCCAGTGGGGCCGAAGCACGCGAGCTTCGAGGCTTTTCATGGGAAGCGCACGCCGGGGAAGCCTTTCTTTTTCTGGCTGGGAAACACGGCGACGGCCACGCGCGGCGGGAGGCTGGACTTTGTGAAGGTGGCGCAGGATGCGGGTTTGGATGCCGGGGCGATCACGGTTCCGCCGGAGCTTCCGGATTGTGCGGAGGTGCGGCAGGACCTGCTTAATTATTACGGCGGGGTGTTGAAGTTGGACGAGGAGGCGGCACGGGCGCTTGCGGTGTTGGAGGGCGCGGGGGAGTTGGCGGAGACCGTGGTGGTTTACACGGCGGACAACGGTTGGCAGATGCCGCGCGGGCTCGCGAATTGCTACGATGCGGGGTCGCGCGTGCCACTGGCGGTGCGGTGGGGAGGGCGGTTGAAGGCGGGGCGGGAGGTGGATGCGTTTGTGAGTCTCGGGGATCTCGGGCCGACGTTTCTTGAGCTGGCCGGGATTGCGCCGCCTGCGGTGATGACGATGCGCAGCATCAAGGGGCTGCTGCTCGGGGAGTCCGAGGCTTTCGTGCGGGATGCGGTGTTTATCGAGCGGGAGCGGCATGCGGATGTGCGCCGGGATCATCTGGGCTACCCCGTGCGCGCCATTCGGACCCGGGATTTTTTATATGTGCGCAACTTGCGTCCGGATCGGTGGCCGGCGGGGGATCCGGATGTGTTCTTCATCCATGGACGGCCCTTTGGGGATGTGGACACCACGCGGGTGAAGGACTTTCTGCTCGCGCATTGGGAGGAGCCGGCGGTTGCGGGACGTTTTGCGCTGATCTTCGGGAAGCGTCCTGCGGAGGAGCTCTATGATCTGCGCAATGATCCGCACCAGATTCGTAATGTGGCGGGCAGCGCGGAGTTTGCAGTGGCGCTGGGCCGGTTGCGAAAGAGGGTGGAGGAGTGGATGCGGGAGACGGGGGATCCGCGGTTCGACCCGGCTTATGAGGGGTGGGATGGGTTGCCGTATTATGGAAGGCCGTCGGTGCGGGAGTGAGCGGTGACGGGGACTCCGGGGACTCCATGGCCTGCGGGGTCGGTCTTTACTGCGGATCGATGCGGTGGGTGGCTTCGAAGGCGGTGTAGTGCTGCTGGAGCTCGGCCCAGAAAGGGGCGAGGGAGGGGTCGCGTGCGGTGTGTTCGGCGGCGAGTTGTTCCCATGCAGGACCGTGCATGGGGGCGGGGAAGATGTGGACGGGGATGGGGATGGTTTCTGCGGCTGGTGGGGAGCCGGATGGAGATGTGGAGTCGGAGACTGCGAGGAAGATTTCCTCGATGGCGTCGTCGCCGATGGCGAGGCAGCCGATGGAGCGCGCTCCGCCGTGGATGTAGATGTCGCTGCCCGGGGCCGCGGGGTCGGCGTGGCGGAGGTCGCGGGGTGTGGGGTAGTCGAGACCGAGTGAGAGGTGGTAGGAGCTGAGCGGGTTGAGGACGGCGATGGAGTAGAGGCCTTCCGGGATCTGGCGGTCGCCTTCGCGTTTCTTCGGGCCGAGGGAGCCGGATTGGGCGAGGAGGGGGAAGGTGGCGATTTTGCGCAGGGGCTCGGAGGGGGAGGAGGATGCCCAGAGTTCAAGGATCTGGGTGTGCTTGAAGGCGCGGAGGAAAAGGCGGCTGGCGGGGTAGGAGACGCCGACGTCCGCAAAGCGAGTGCGGATGCGGTTTTCGGAGTGTTTGCGTGCGGCTTCGATGCGCTGTCGCGCTTCGGCGGGCAGGGGGGTGGAGCGCTTGCAGGCGGGGATGATCATCAGGAGCGCAGAGAGGAGCCAGATCCAGCGGCGCAGCATGGGGGAACGTGGCAGGGGCGGTGGCGGAGTCAGGGGCGGTGTTCCGGGCCGCCGGTTTTCTCGGGCGAGCGGGTGAAGGGGATGGCGATGCGGGTGATGCGTTGGGTTTCACGAAAGCCGCGTTTGAGGATTTCGGATTCGATGCCGGGGAGGTGCGCGGCGCCCCAAGGGACGACGATGAGGGAGTGGGGGGAGTCGAGGTTCTGGTCGATTTCCGCGAGGAGGTGTTTGTTTCGGAGGGAGAGGATGTCGTTCATCATGGCGGTGGCGCGGGATTGATTGAGGTCGCTGAGTTCCGGGCTGCGGAGGATTGCGAGGGCCTCTGCGAGGGATTCAGCGGAGAGGAGGCGGCCGACGGCGCGCAGGAGGGCGAGGGTGTCGGGTTGGAAGGTGCTGATGTCGACGTCTGCGTGGCGGAAGAGGAGGGGATTGGCGGATGGGGACGTGGTGCGCGAGAGGGAGGATGGGGTGTCGGCGTGGAGGTCGGAGTCGGTCTGAGCGCTGAGGCCGAGGCGTTTTGCGAGGCGGGCGTAGTTGAAGGAAGTTTGGAGGAGGTGTTTTTCGTCGGTGACACCTTCCATGAGGACGACAGCGGAGGAGCCTTTCGGGACGCTGTTGCGGATCTGCTCGTAGAAGGTGGGGGATGCGATGTGGATCATGCCGACGAGGCGCACCTGTTTGTCGTCGCGCTGGAAGTGGCGTTCCTGGGAGCGGATGCCATCGAGGTGGAGGGTGAGGTAGCCGGCGGTCTCGCGTTGGATGGTGAAGAGGAGGGCGTGGGTGAGGAGGCCGCCCATGGTGGCGGCGAGGAGCGGGGTGTAGAGGGCTGCGGCAAGAAGGTTGGGCAGGGACATGGAGGGCCGCGCGGTGAAGCGGCCGATCCATGAGGGGTCATCGCGGCGGTTGCGCAGGAAGGCGAGGAAGGCGGCGGCGGCGGCGGTTTGAATGAGGGCGATGAGAAGGCGGTGTTGATCGGGCAGCAGGAGGCTGAGTGGGAGGCTGCCCATGGAGCGCCAGAGGATGAAGAGGGAGGGAAGAAGAAGGAGGCGCTTGGGTGGGCGGGGGCTGAGCGCCATGGCGACGTAGGCAGCGAGGGCGGCGATGCAGAGGAGGACCTGAGCGGTGATGCTGATGGCGGAGAGCCATGCGACAGACGGGCGCAGTGCGCTGGCGAGGCTCAGCAGCCCTTGGATGAGCCATCCGAGCAGGAAGATGTGGATGAGTGGGAGCATGGGCGGTTTTGAGTGCGAGCGTGTGGAAACGCGGGGGCCGGCGTGTGCGCGGTTGCGGGCAGCGATCAGGTGGGTGTGATCGCTGCGGTGTTTGTGAACGCAGCTGCTCAGCGCGCTGCGCTGGTGGCCTGTGGGAGTGCGGTGCCTGCGGAATCGCAGACGCGAAGTTGGAAATCCCATTCGACGGTCCAGGTTTCCTTCTGCTCGTTCTGACAGCATTTGACGACGAGGAGGTTGGGGCCCTTGAGGAGCGCAGCCTTGAGCTTGTATTGGTCCATACGCTGGCCGCGGTGGTATTCGTCGCGAGCGAAGAGGAGTTTGCCGTTGAGCCACACCTTCCATGCGTTTTTGCAGCCGAGGCGCAGTTCGGCTTCGCGGGCGGTGTCCGAATCGAAGGTGGTGGCGGCGTAGGCGGTGGAATCCTTGAGCATGCCGAAGGGCTTGTTGAAATCGACCTTGCCGAAGGGGTCGTCGCTCTGGAGGGGTTTCCATGCGAGGGAACCCTGCGCGGTCTGATAGGTGGCGGCGGGGTTGAAGGGGGATGTGAGCAGTTCGGATTCGGGGGCGAACACGGTGTCGAAGCCGCGGCGTTCTGTGTTGTCGAAGGGGCCGACGACGTGCCAGCGGGTGAGGAAGCCGAAGTGTTTGGCGAGGTCGACCTTGGTGCCGAGTTTTTCGAGTTGTTCGGAGACGCGCTTGGTTTGGTCCTCGTCGCGGACGGCGTCGAGTGCCTTGAGGTAAAGGGCCTTGGAATCGTCGGCGGAGGCTGTTGCAGCGGCGGTGATGAGGCGTTGGACTGCGCCGCGGCGCAGTTCCTGGACGGGGTCGTTCAGGAGGGAGGGTTCGATTTCGTCGAGGCGCTTGGGGTCTGCTTTCTGGAGGAGATCGAAGGCGAGCTGGCGGGTGGGTGCGGGGCGCGTGGGGTCGAGAAGGAGGTGTTCGATTTCCTTGGTGGGGAGGGGTTGTTTGGCGCGTTGGGCGCGGTCGAGGATGGTGTCTGCGGCGAGGCGCAGCCAGTTGTCGGCGACGGGGCTTCCGGTGCCGGCTGCTTCAAGGAGGGGGAGGAGGATGGATGGGCCTTGGGCGACGACCTCTTTCCATGCGGTCTGTGCGGCCTCGTTGCCGCGGCCTTCCGGGCCGATGCGAGTGAGGACCTGGAGGGGGCTTTCGGCAGCCCAGAGGGAAACCGCTGAGGAGGCGAGGAGGACGAGGAGGGAGGCCTTCATGGGGGCGCAGGCTAGCGGGGCGCGATGGGAGTGGTCACGCCCGATTGCGGCGGGGGGGCGGCCGTGTGGGCGGGTATCTTGAAGGGGCGAGGTCCGGGACCGAGGCGATCGCGATAGGAGAGGTTTCCTCTCGTTATCATGCTTCTCGCGCCCCCTGCCGGGGCGCATCGCGTGGTGGGATGAAATCCGGTGGTTCCCTTCGTCCGCGTTGCGGACTGCGTCCACCACCGGCTAATTTTCTTTCATGCCTCCGGCATGGTGCAGGCACGCAGGGGTCAAAGCCCGTGAGCGCGTGCCGAACTTAAAGGGACCGCCTGGGTGCACGGCGGCCAAGAGCGAGTGGCCAGTAATCCATGATCCGCGACGGACGACGGACGACGGACGAAGAACGAAACACCGCGAGTGGCGAGTGGCGAGAAGAGGCGAAAGATTGCCTGTCCCTTGCGGCCGTTCCGTGGGGGGGCGGCCGTGTGGGCGGGTATCTTGAAGGGGCGAGGTCCGGGACCGAGGCGATCGAGACAGGAGAGGTTTCCTCTCGTTATCATGCTTCTCGCGCCCTCTGCCGGGGCGCATCGCGTGGTGGGGTGAAATCCGGTGGTTCCCTTCGTCCGCGCTGCGGACTGCGTCCACCACCGGCTAATTTTCTTTCATGCCTCCGGCATGGTGCAGGCACGCAGGGGGCAAAGCCCGTGAGCGTGTGCCGAACTTAAAGGAACCGCCTGGGTGCACGGCGGCCAAGAGCGAGTGGCGAGCGGCGAGCGGCGAGTGGCCAAGCTCCAGCGGTCGATGCTGGACAGCACGCTTTTATTAATCAGGCCATTGAATACCCGCGGTAATGATGCGACGCAGGCGGTATCTCGATGGCCGGTGAGCGAGGGATGAAGCTAATTTGCGCTGGCAAAGCGTAACCAAATTGAACCGCGCGACCGCTGGTGGTTTGTGGTCGGATTAATAACCGCTGACCGGTACCGGGTGAGACTCGTCTGGGGCCGGGAGTCCGGCTGAGTGGCGGAACTCGTCGGCTTCGGGGCGGGGTGCATCGCTCTGATGATTGCGGGCGATGAGCATGTAGAAGGCCGGGACGACGAAGAGGGTGAGGAGGGTGCCGATGATCATCCCGGAGACGAGGACGACGCCGATGGAATTGCGCGCACCTGCGCCCGGGCCGGAGGCGAGGACGAGAGGGAAGTGGCCGACGACGGTGGCGACGGAGGTCATGAGGATGGGGCGCAGGCGGGTGGCTGAGGCTTCGATGACGGCGTCGAGTTTGGAGCGGCCTTGTTCTTGGAGTTGGTTGGCGAACTCGACGATGAGGATGCCGTTTTTGGAGATGAGGCCGACGAGGGTGATGAGGCCGACCTGGCTGTAGATGTTGATGCTGGTGTGGCCGAGGAAGCAGAAGAGGAGAGCGCCGGAGATGGCGAGCGGCACGGAACCGGCGAGGACGATGAGGGGGTCGCGGAAGCTTTCGAACTGTGCGGCGAGGACGAGGAAGATGAGGACGATGGCGATGAAGAGGGTGGTGCGGAGGCGGTCGCCTTCGGTGCGCAACTGGCGGGCCTCGCCGGCGTAGTCGATGGTGAAGCCGGGGGGGAGGATCTTGGCGGCTTCCTCCTCGAAGACCTTGAGGGCTTTGTCGAGGGAGATGAAAGGGGGGAAGGCTGCTTGGATTTTCGCGGCGTTGAGCTGCTGGAAACGGTTGAGGGTGCGGGGTTCGGTGGAGGTGGAGAGGGAGGCGAAGGTGGAGAGTTGGACGAGTTTGCCTTCGGGGCCTGAGACGTAGAAGTCCTTGAGTTGGTCTGGGGTGAGGCGTTCGACGCGGCTCACCTGGGGGATGACTTTGTAGCTGCGGCCTTGGATGCTGAAACGGTTGACGTAGTTGCCGCTGAGGAGGGTACCGAGGTCGGCGCCGACTTGCTGGAGGTTGAGGCCGAGGGAGGCGACTTTGTCGCGGTCGAAGACGACCTCTGTCTGTGGCATGTCGTACTTGAGGTCGCTGTCGGCGAACATGAAGAGTTTGCTCTCGACGGCTTTTGCGACGAGGCGGTTGGCGAATTCGAGGAGTTCGCGCGGTTCTGCGGTGGAGGCGATGATGAATTCGAGGGGGAACTGGCCGCCGCCCGGGAGCGGGGGCGGGGTGGTGGCGATGACGCGGAGTCCGGGGACGGCGCCGACTTTGCCGAAGACTTCGCCGAGGATCTGGTCGGTGGTGCGTTTGCGTTCGCTCCAAGGTTTGAGGCCCATGCCGGAGAAGCCGCCGAAGGCTTCGGTGAGTTGGAAGGTGTGCTTGGTCTCGGGCACGCTCATGAAGGCTTCGTTGACCTTTTCAGAGAAGCGGGCGGTTTGATCGATGGTGGAGTTGGGGGAGGCTTGGACGATACCGAGGACGACGCCTTGGTCTTCCTTCGGCGCGAGTTCGTGCTGGGAGAGGAGGGAGAAGGGGGCGATGAGCAGGATGATGAGGCCTGCGAGGGTGAGGGTGACGGGGCGCCAGCGCAGGGTGTCGGCGAGGCTGCGCTGGTAGGCGTTGCGGAGGCGCTCGAAGCGGGCGTTGATCCAGCCGGCGTAGCCGCGGTGGGAATCGCCGGTGCGCAGGAGCTTTGAGGACATCATCGGCGAGAGGGTGAGCGCGACGATGCCGGAGACGAGCACGGCACCGGCGAGGGTGAACGCGAACTCGCGGAAGAGGGTGCCCGTGAGGCCGCCTTGGACGCCGATGGGGGCGTAGACGGCGGCGAGGGTGATGGTCATGGCGATGATGGGGCCGACCAGTTCGCGGCCCGCCTTGAGGGCGGCGGGGAGGGGTTGCATGCCTTCGTGGAGATGGCGTTCGACATTTTCGACGACTACGATGGCGTCGTCGACGACGAGGCCCACGGAGAGGACGATGGCGAGGAGGGTGAGCAGGTTCAGCGAGAAGCCGAAGAGGAGCATGAGGAAAGCGGCGCCGACCAGGGAGATGGGGATGGCGACGACGGGGATGAGCACGGAGCGCAGGGTGCCTAGGAAGAGGAAGATGACGACGACGACGATGGCGAGGGTTTCCAGAAGGGTGTGGAGGACCTCGTTGAGTGCGTCGTTGATGTAGCGGGTGGCGTCGTAGGGGACGCCGAGGCGGATGCCGTTGGGGAGTTGGGCTTCGATGGCGGGGAGTTCGGCGCGCACGGCCTTGATGACGTCGAGGGAGTTGGCGGTGGGGAGGACCCAGATGCCGATGAAGGTGGCCTTCTGGCCGGAGAAGCGGACATCGGAGTCGTAGCTTTCAGCGCCGAGTTCGACGTCGGCGATGTCCTTGAGGCGGATGATGGTGCCCTCGCTTTGGCGGACGACGAGTTCCTTGAATTCCTCGGCGGAGCGCAGGTCGGTGTTGGCGATGAGGTTCATGGACGTCATCGAGCCCTTGGTGATGCCGACGGCGGAGAGGTAATTGTTGGCGGCGAGCGCGGCGCGGACCTGGGAGGGTGCGAGTTGGAGGGCGGCCATGCGTTTTGGATCCAGCCAGATGCGCATGGCGAAGGTGCGTGCGCCGAGGATGTCGGCCTTCTGGACGCCGCTGACGGCGGTGAGCTTTGGCTGGACGACGCGGATGAGGTAGTCGGTGAGCTGGTTGGGGTCGAGGTCGTCGGAGGCGAAGGAGATGTACATCTGAGCGAACTGGGTGTCGCTGAGGGTGAGTTCGATCTCCGGGGCTTCGGCTTCGGGAGGCAGGTTGTTGCGGACTTGGGCGACCTTGGCCTGGATCTGGGTGAGGGCGGCGTTGGTGTCGTAGTTGAGCTTGAGGTGGACGTTGATGATGGAGAGGTTCTGGGCGCTCTGGGACTCGAGGTATTCGATGCCGTCGGCGCTCGCGATGACGCGCTCAAGGGGGGTGGTGACGAAGCCGCGCACAAGGTCTGCGTTGGCGCCGATGTAGCGGGTTTTCACCTGGACGACCGCGATGTCGCTGCGCGGATACTGGCGCACCACGAGGTTGCGCGCGGCTTGGATGCCCGCGAGGAGGATCAGCAGGCTGAGTACCGTGGCCACCACGGGCCGGCGGATGAAGAGGTCCGTGAAGCTCATGAATTGGGCGGGCGCGGGGTGAGGGAATTGTCGGGTTGGACGCTGTTGTCGATGCGCACGGGGGCGGAGGGGCGCAGGCGGAAGACGCCGGCGGAGACGACCTCGTCGCCCTCCTTCAAGCCGGAGAGCACGACGACTTGGTCGCCGGTACGGGCGCCGAGTTTGATGAAGTGCTGGCGGACAATCTTGGCGGGCGTGCCATCCGCGCCGGGTTGGTCGGTGACGACGAAGACGGAGTCGCCGTAGGGGGCGTAGGCGATGGCGGTGGTCGGGATGGAGAGGACGGCGGGTTGTTCGGGCAGGAGGACTTCGAGGCTCACGAACATGCCCGGGCGCAGGAGGTGTGCGGGGTTGGCGATGGTGCCTTGGAGCTTGAGGTTGCGGGTGGCCTCGTCGATGCGCGGGGCGATGGCGGTGAGTTTTCCGGTGAGTTGATCCGGGACACCCTCGGCGCGGAGGCGCAGGGGGTTGCCGACGGCGAGGGTGGGGAGGTGCTGCTGCGGGAGCGCGAACTCGACGTAGATGGGGTCGAGGGATTCGAGAGGGACGACGGGTGCGCCCGGGTTGAGGTACTGACCGAGGTTCACCTGGCGGATGCCGAGGAATCCGTCGAAGGGAGCGAGGAGGTTTTTGCGGGCGATGAGTGCGCGGGTTTCCTCGACCATGGCTTCGGCTTGGCGCAGTTCGCTCTCCCCCGTGTCGAGTTCGGAGGTGGAGATGGCTTTTTTGGCGGCGAGGTCGCGTTTGCGCGCAAGCTCGCTGAGGGCGAGGTCGCGGCGTGCTTCATGAGAGCGCAGTTGGGCTTCCTGTTCTGTCGTGTCGAGTTGCACGAGGAGGTCGCCCTTTTTCACGGGTGCGCCGGATTCAAAAGAGATTTTGGAGACGACGCCGGCGAGGTCTGTGGAGACGGTGACGCCTTGGACGGCGCGCAGGGAGCCGACGGCGTGGAGGACCGGCTGCCAGGATTGTTGGCGGACTTGGACTGTGGTGACCGCGGTGGGTTGAGGGGCGAATTTGGCCCCCATGGCTATGCCCGCGAGGATGGAGCGGTATTTGAGGAAGCCGATGACGGCGATGGCGGCGAGCGCGCAGCCGAGCATCAGGAGCATGCGTTTGAGCATAGGAAGGGAAGGGTGGGGCGTGAGTTTGAGAGCGGTGATGGTGTGTGCGGGTGCCTTTAGGCGGGGACTGTCTGGGCTGCGGGCTCTGGGTGGGAGGAGGAGATGCCGAGCTGGAGTTTTTGCAGGAGGCCGAGGAGCTGGGAGAGTTCCCGAGCGCTGAGGGATTGGAGCAGGCTGGCGACGTGGCGGAAGTAGCCGGGAGCGGCTTCGGTGAGAACGGTGCGTCCGGCCTCTGTGAGGCGCACGAGGGTGGTGCGGCGGTCGTCGGGGGCGGGGGTGCGTTCGATCATGCCGTCCTTGGCGAGGGTGTCGAGGAGGCCGGTCATGGTGGCGCGGGTGACGCCTGCTTTGTCGGCGAGTTCGGCGGGGGTGGAGGCTGTGGCTGGGGTGGAAGGGGTCGAGGGTGTGGAGTCGGTGTCAGCGTGGTTGGAGGCGTTGAGCAGGAGCATGAGGACCATGAAGCGGCTGGAGCTCAGTCCGTGTTGGGCGAGGAGGCGGGTTTCTTGGGCGAAGAGGAGGTCGCCTGTGCGCAGGAGGTGGAAGAAGGATTCTGTGGCGAGGGGGTTGAGGTCTGGGTGGAGAGCGGCGGCGCGTTGGAGGCAGTTATAGCCTGGGAGTTCGCGCAGGAGGGGGCGCGGGAGGGTGGGGGTGCTGTGGGCGGGGACGTGCATCGGGGAGGGGAGGGCAAATGGGTGAGGCACCTGATGGTACGGGTCCGAATGGAAGTCAAGGCCTGGGGTGGAGGAGGGCGGGGGCGGGGGTGTTTCGTTAGACAAAGGTCGTTTGTTAATTAGATGTCGCTAATTTATCAGAACTTATTGTTTGACTAAAAAGTGGTTATTGTGGCTTTTATCTCATTAGTTGAAATCGTTTAGATGTCGGTTCGTCGCATTTTAGGCGATGCGCGATGTTTATCCGTTATCAGCCCAAGATGTTCCGTTTAAGACACTGTCTTTTCGAAGCGGTTCAGTGCCGGATGAACGCCTGAGTTTTTGAGTCAACCTGAAACAACAACCACCCCGATGAAAAAGTACCTGATTAGAAACCTGATGATCTGCGGCGTTGCGATGTCCCTTGGAGCGTGTGCGGCCGTGATGACGCCCGAGCGTGTTGCGAAGCTGCCCGCGCCGATTCGTGCGGCGTTGGAGCCGATGATGGCGAGGCAGGCGGCGATTGCCCGCAAGTTCACCTCCGGCACGAAGAAGATGTTGGAAGGCTACTCCCTGGTGGCCGAGGCGATTGGTTTGAAGAAGGAGGCGGCCACGCTGCGTGCGGAGGCGGCAGCGCTTAATGCGGGATCTTCACTGAATGACTCGCGCAAGGCGATGAGTCGCTCGGAGGGGCTCATGGGCGAGGTGCGTGCAAAGATTGGTGCATCGAAGGGTGTGACCTTGGCGAGCAAGGAGCGTTTTGCGGAGGGTGTCCGAGCGAAGAATGAAGCGTATATGATTGAGGTGGCGCTTGCCACCGAGGCGTCCATCGAGGCGGTGCGCGGGGTTCAGTTGATCGCCAAGGCGTCGCCATTGGACAAGATTCTGCTGACCACGACTCTGGATCCGCTGTTCTTCTTTGCGAAGGATGTGCCCCGCTTCCTCGAGCAGGAGCGCAAGTTCGAGGAGAACTGCCAGAAGTTCGCGAAGGATTACAGCATCGTGCTTCCGAAGAGGGAGTTGCCGACGCCTAAGCTGCAGTCGCTTTCGTTCTAAGGAGCTCCTGCTTTCAAGAGCCATTCTGGGCGGGTCCTTAGTGAGTGCTTAGGGCCCGCCCTTTGGTTCCTGAAAACCCTGTCTTTCTTGCCATGCGTTGCGCCGCTTTCGTCCGCCTTGTCGTGAGGCGGGCTGTGGTCTGCCTGATTCTGCCGGGCCTCTTTGGTATTTGTGCGGTGCATGGGCAGGAGGCGGGTGAGGCGGCGATTCCCATTAAGTTTTCGGGGCTGTGGCTGAGTGGAAAGTTTGTGGATATCGATGCGGACTTTCCGGTGGGCAGGGAGTTTATCGTGAAGGAGGGAGACGACGCATCGGCTGCCCTCACCCGAGAGATTCTGGTGCGGCTGCGCGAGATGAGTAAACCCGGGAGGGGGCGTTTGGTGGATGCGCTGGCGTCCGATGACTACACGCCGGATGCGTCGCAGGGTCGCGGATTGCTGATGGCGTGCGTGGTGAACCAAGAGTTTGTGGACAGGGTGACGATCGGTGGGGTGGTCAAGTTGACGGCGCAGGTGGGGTTTGACCTTGTGGTCTGTGATTTCACTTCGCGTCGGGTGTTGTTTGTGATGCCCGGGTGGGCGGGGGAGTACTTCAGCGCAGGCGATCTGGCCAAGAAGTTCGGAGGGGACGAAGGCAATGCGTTGAGATGGGTGTATCGCAATAAACTCGCGGGGGAGTTTGTGCGAGCGGCGGCGAATTTCACGCCGGAGCTCCGGGGGGACGGGCGTCTGGGGGTGACGAAAGTGACGATTTTCGATGAGGCAAAGGCGGTGCTGCCCAAGCAGTTTGCGGGCGACCGGGCAGAGGATTACATCAGCAGGCTGGCGGTTTCCAATCTGTCGGAGGGGTTTGGAATTCGCATGGGCGGCAAGGTCGCGCAGGAGAAGGCCTACCGAGCGGGTGCGAGCGCGGGAGGCGAGGGAATGAGCATGGAGTCAGCAAGGAAGAGTCAGGTTTCCGGGTTGGCAATCGCGCCTTTGGATTTGCCTGGGATTGGTTGCATGCCGTTATCGCGGGGTAACGAGATGATGTTTTGCGGAATGAGGGAGGGGCTGTCGGATGCGATGCGCGTGGCGGTGCAGAGCGAGAGGGAGGCACGGGGCGGGATGGCATTTGTGCTACCCAAGCCGGAGTACGAGGTGGAGGTGACGGTGCCGGCGTTCCGGACCGTTTCGACTGGGGACCAGGCGGCAGGGAAAGTGGTGCAGTACTGCAGTTATGCGCGGGTTGCGGTGAAGCGTGGGGAGAAGGTGATTTACAGCAGTCAGCACGATTTCAACACGGCCGGTCTGATTCCGAGGGGGTCGCCGGAGAAGACCCAGTGGGTCTCGTACGAGGACTCGGTGTGCGGTCTTTTTCTGCGTGCGGGCGAGAAGATCCGGGAGGCGGCTTTTCTTGCGAAGGCGGTGGACGAGACCAAGCCGGCGGTGCGGGTGATCGATCCGTCTGCGGTCAAGGCGATGCTCCGTGATTGTGCTCCCTGGCTGCTGCAGAGCGGCGACGCGCCGAAAGATTTGAATCCAAACCCCAAGACCAAACCCAAGAAGAAATAACAATCCAATGAAACGAGTACTGAGTGTGATTCTTGCCTGCGCACTGTCGCCCGCCTTGTGGGCAGCTGCGCCGATTCCCGTCAACGGCCGTGGGGAAGCCGACAATGAGTCGCTCATTGGCGGGCCCTCTGCGGATGTGGTGTATCTGGCGCGGCAGAATGCGCGGATCAACGCGATTGAGAAGGCTTTGGAGAATCAGTCTGAAGCGTTGCGTGAACAGTTCAAGACGGTGGGGCGCAACTTGAAGGTCGAGGACTACGAGTCAAAGAAGATCCTGACCGAGACGAAGAAGTACAAGGAGGAGGTGGACGCGAAGGAGAAGAAGGTCCGTGCATATTTCGAGGGCAAGTTGGATATGAGTGCGCTGCGGGATGCACTCAACGCCATGCCTGCCATTGGAACGGACGTGAAGCTTTCGAAGATTGGTGCTGCGCTCTTTTTCACCGGGCGGATCACTGCGGCGAATATCGTCACTTTGGCGGACGTCACCAAGAGTGGCTCTAAAGCGAGGATGAAGGAGGCGGAGGGGAAAATGACCGCGACGGAGAATGGGACGAGTGTGTCGGAAGTGTCGGAGGAGAAGTCGAAGGAAAACATGAAAGTCACATCGGCCGACACTGCCGATAAGGCGAAGTATGAGCTCGACCCACCGGGCAAGGAAAACTTTGGCACCGGGTTGCTGGAGCGTTTTTCTTCCAAGGGGTTCGAGGGTCTTGTGGAAGGTGGAGTTCTGGACAGTTCCAAGGCGATTGATGAGGACTTTGGAGCGGGCAAGTCAGTGGAGGCAGCGCACCTCAAGGCTGCGATCAAGGAGGTGAAAGAGGGGGATCCTGAGATCAAGTATGTGATCGTGGGGAGCGTGGATTTCACGATTCCCTCGAAGGATCCCGTGACAGGAAAGCACAAGACGGCTGGGACGGTGAATGGGAAGGTTTATGACATCTCCAAGCCATCCTTTCCGAAGGTGGTGGCGGCAGTGGGGCCAGTGACCAAATCCATGGTGGCAGACACGCAGGCTGATGCGCGCACGCGGGTCATCGCGGTGCTCGCTGAAGAGGCGGCGGACGACATCATCACGAAGCTCGGCAACAAGAAGGGTCTATGAAAAAAGCCAATCTGCTGATTGTGGTGCCTATGAGCGCGGTGACGCTCGGTCTCCTTGGCGCCTGCGACATCAAGCCTGCGGGTGGTGATGCCAAGGCTGCCGCGACTGAGAGTGCACCGAAATCGAATGACAACACTCCCAAGGTGAAGGTGACGTCGGTGGGGACGGGAGAGAACCGGGATCGTGCGTTGGTGGATGCGTGCCGTCTGGCGGTGTCCAAGGTGCATGGGACCCGTGTGATGGGGAAGTTGGGGAACACGGACCAGATGGACTTCAAGTTTGATGTGGCGGGCAACTTCACGGAGAGCGTGGGTTCCGGGCCGAAGACTCAGAAGGATGGCGAGGTCTCCGGTATGGGGCGCGTGTATGGAGTGAAGGACGACACGGCGATCTCCTTCGCTGGTCTGCTGCTGAACTTCAGCATTCTGAATGAGGGCAAGCAGCCCGGTGAGAGCACGGCACAGAAGAACACCGCCCGGTGGCGGGTGGAGATTGAGGCGGATGTGTTGGACAAGATGCCGGACCGTTTTGCGGGTCGCCAGGCGGTGGTATTGCCCAGTCTGGATCGGATTGTGAAGAGCCTTTCGGTGGATAACGCCGGTCCGAAGCTGGTGCAGGAGGTGGCGCAGGAGGTGAAGGGGGGGCTGGAGTCGACGTTTGCCAACCATCCGCAGTTCGTGCTGCTGGAAAGAAACAGCGAGGACGTCCTCGATAAGGAGGCGGCGCGCGCGGGCGGTGGGAATGCGGCTACTCGGGAGGAGAGCAAGCTGGGCGGGCAGAAGGTGGCGGATATTGTAGTGGAGTTGGAGAGCGAGCCTCTTTCTGTGAAGGTGGATACGACGAAGTTCGATCTGGGAGCGCCTTCATTGCAGAAGGTCCAGATCGCGGTGCGTGGCAGCATTCGTTTGCTGGACATGTCGACGCGAGGGGAGATCTGCCGGGTGCCTTTTGAGGCGGGCAATAAGAAGCCGGTGGTTTCTCCAGGGGATGTGGAGCCTGCGGTGGCGAAGGCTGCCGGGGAGTTCCGCACGACGCTTGCGGATTCCATGCGCCGGGCGCGCATCGGTCTGTTGGGGTATCTTGGGGTGGCAAATCTGCTGTCGGACGGAACTGGTGGTTGGCGCTTGGTGGGCGGGCTCGATCCCCAATTGATCAAGAGTGGGGACCGGGTGACGCTCCTGAAGGAGGAGGGGCAGGGCAAGTGGGTGCCCTTCAGCGACACCACGGTATCGCAGAGCGGGATGACTGTGACGTTCTCCAAGAAGATGGAGGAAGTGAAGTCAGGTCAGGTGGTTTCGTTCCGCATTGAGGCGCCCATTGAAGAGGCGGCGCCGGCGGCGGCAGCAGAACCCAAGGGGCCTTCACTCAAGGACCGCATCAAATTTGACTAATAGTAATCCCATGAAGAAAAATTCCATTTTCATTGCTGTTCCGTTTGCGCTGCTCCTTGGGGCCTGTGCGCATAAGACGGAGGTGATCGTTGTCGACGCTTCCGGTGCCGCGGGTGGCGCTACCAAGTCCAAGAGTGGGGCGGTTGGGAGCGGAACGAGTTCCCGTGGACAAAGTGCTGCGGGTGGAGGCGAAGGTGGTGCCGCGGTTGGCAGTGGAGGCGGTACCCGTGGACATGGTGCTGCGGGTGGGGGAGAGGGCGGTGGCGGGAGTGGCGGGGGGGGGACGAAGGTCGCGGCGGCCTCGAGGGTGGTGGCGCTCGGCGTCTGGTCTGGCGAGGACAAACATCAACGGATCACGCTGAAGATTAGTTCCAACGGTCATCTCGTGTTTACCAATGCGGCCGGGGACAATGCCGGGCAATGGGAGGCACGGGGCGGTGACCAGTTTACTGTCATGATCGGCGGCTCAACTGGCGTCTTCACGATGTTGGATCAATCCACTGCCACCTTGAAGATCGGCGGCGCGACGGTGGAGATGAGACGCCGTTAACGGTTTGGTGTTCTGATTAGGCGGGCGCAAGGAGAGCGCTCCGTCCCGGCGTTCGGCGGATATTGCGGCGGCGCCGGGTGGGTAATGGGCGGGCTGACCGCTGGGCCCTGGTCTCTAACAGGGCTGCGGAGCCACCGAGTCAGTCGTCAAAAGACCAATATGTCTCGTGTAGGAGCCGCTTGAGGCGTGTTTTCGCAAGACTCGGTGGCTTGGGCAACGCCGCCTCAGTGTGCTTGGAGCAGTTCGGGCCAGAGGTCCTGGAGATCGGCGGGGAAGCAGTGTCTGAGCTTGTCCATTTCGCCGCCGCTCACGAAGTGGGCGGTGGTGAGGAGGACCTCGCGGGTGACGCGTTCCGGGTCGAGGAAGCGGCCGGAGACGAGGCGCGAGCGCACGGTGTCGAGGAACTCGGCGCGGTGGAGTTTGATGGGTGTGGCGTCGAGGTCCCAGCCTTCGTAGAAGACGCCGCGCAGGAAGATGGGGAGCTGGGCTGCGAGATGGACGGCGTGTTCGGGTGGAAGGCGGTCGCGCAGGGTGTGGAGGACGGCGCGGAGCACCTTGTAGGCGTCGCCTTTTTCGAGGTGACCGAGTTGGGCGAGGTGGTTGAGCCACTCGTGGGTTTTTTGCAGGCTGGAATCCAGCACTTCTAATCCTTGTTCGCTCATGACGTTGTTCTCCTGTTCTGTGGCTTGCGCGGTGTTGTGTGTTGACGGGACTGGCGGCTTGGGGCGGTGAACGGCTCTGAGCGTTGCAACCTCCCTGAGTCGCCTTTGCCTCCCAGTGCCCGGGCGTCTTTGCGTGCCGGCGTCTTTGGTTTTCTGCGGCCCTTCGTCTTTGCGGCCCAGTTTCCTGAGGCATCAATGCGTTTCGGTCCGCACTCATGTATCGAGTGCGGTGGGCGGGGTGGTGGTGTGCGCGTCGAATGGACGCGTGGCATGGGACGGATATTGCCCCTCTTTTTTACAGCTTGGTTCCTCGGTGCTTGGTGTGAGAACTGCGGCTGAAAGGCACACAGAGGCGCACCGAGTACCAAGGCATCAAGCTGAGCCGGGATTCTGGGTGTGGACGGATAAGTTGCCTGACGAAGAGAGCTGTCTTGAATGGACTTAGATGAGGGGCTTCACCGTGGTTTTTTGTGACAACGAGGGCGCGCAGGTGAGTGCGAGTAGTGGAGCCGATAGGGACCGGCGTGCGCCGGTGAATGCGGTGCTCAAGCGGGTGAAAGTCCCGTCTGCCGAGTTGGCTGTATGCGGCAGTGATGGGTCGGTAACTGCGTCGCCGTGAGGCGGGGTGGGGAGCAACCGATCCAAGACAGCCAGGCCGTAATG
>CAMAUX010000040.1 GCA_945861435.1 Chthoniobacter flavus
ACTCCAACTACACGAGCTTTTCGGGCACATCCGGTGCGACGGGTTACTACGAGTACTCCAACCACCGGGAATCCAACGGCTTCCGGGAGGCCAACAGCCGCTACAGTCTGGACGGGCGGCTGTTCAAGCTGGTGCATTCCTTCAGTAAACCTCAAGGCAACGATGAAAACTTGTCGGATCTGATGTAAGTTTCTGTGGAAACGGAATTTGCAGCTTAAAATCATCCCGCTTCAAGCTCACCCGTTGAGTGAGTCTCTTTGAGCTATCTTCGAAGTCTGTAACGACATGGCTGTTACCCTCAAGTACCCAGGCACCGATAGGACTCCGCAGTCGCCTGAATCCGGAGAGTTTCCAATGGCCCACGGAACGCACTGAATGCACGGACCACGCAACAGACTCTCATCCTCCTCATTCCCCTCCATTCCTTCCGTGCGGTCTGTGACGGATTCCGTGGGCCGTCCATTCGCGTTTTTAGGGTAAAAGCACCCGGCTGGTGATCTCGCTGGATGTTTATGAGGAAAAGCACCGCGAACCTAGTGGACTCACCCTGCCGGACTTCCGCTCCAACCCGAGGAAGACCACGCGTTTCAACGACCACTTCGCACTGTCCCGGTATGCGGTTGCCGCCGACCTGCAGCACAACATCCAGCCCGGCCCGGACCTCTCCCTCACGGTCTGGTTCGCGCATCTCACCCGGCTGAGTTGGCGGTAGCAAGGGGGAGGTTTTGGAACCACCCCGAACCCACTGACCTTACCCGCAGCGCGAACCAACGCTTCCATAGTGTTGGTTTTGAACCCCGGCTCCGCCACGACTGGGACGGCCTAGGTGGCAACAACACGCTCAGCGTCAGCGCGGGTAGAAATATTGCCTGTCCCTATCGGCTCTTAATCCACGCTTTGCTGAGAAGCTGGAGGACCTCATTGGCCTTTACCTCAAGAGCAGAAATTTTGCCTGTCCCTATCGGACCTCAAAACACACCAACAGGCCTCGCCCCTCAGTGCCATCCGGGCCTGACCGGTGTTTTGAGAGGCCCCGAGTCTGCGCGATTCCGCGCGGGTAGGGGCGCTTGGCAGGCCCATTCTGCGCGCTAGTAGCGCTTGCGCATGTTGCTGGGGAGGATGTTGAGCTCGGTGCGGTACTTGGCCACGGTGCGGCGCGCGATGGGGATGCCGCGGGCGGTGAGCATCTCGACGATTTCCTTGTCGCTGAGCGGATTGGAGGTGTCCTCGGCTTTGACAAGTTCGGCGATGGAACCCTTGACGCTGGTGTTGCTGAGGGTCTCGCCGTCGGCAGTCTGGTAGCCCGGAGTGAAGAAGTACTTTATCTCGAAGACCCCGTGCGGCGTGGCCATGTACTTCCCCGAGATGGCGCGGCTGACGGTGGTTTCATGGACGCCGACGGCATCGGCGATCTGCACCATGGTGAGGGGCTTGAGGGCGCTGGGCCCGGATTCAAAGAAGTCCTTCTGCCGCGCGAGGATCTCGTGCGCGATGTTGGAGATCGTCTGCTGGCGCTGGTGGATGCTCTTGATGAGAAACTTGCCGCTGCGGATTTTTTCCCGGATGTAGTCCTTCACCTCGGTGCCATTGCCATCCTGGGCCATGAGGTCCTTGTAAGTGTTGCTAATGCGGAGGTGGGGGATCTGGTCGCCGTTGAGCAGGATGTTCCATTCGCCGGAGACCTTTTCGATGCTGACGTCCGGGAGGACGTAGTTGTTCGGGTCTGCGGTGAAGATCTGGCCCGGCTTCGGATCGAGGGTGCCAATGAAGTTCGCTGCGCGTTGGACTTGGTCGACGCTGGTGCTCAGACGACGCGCGATTTCGGGGATGCGGTGCTTGCCGAGATCGTCGAGGTGCTTGTCGATGATGCGGAACTCAAGGCTGTGCTCCTTGCCGAGACGGTGCAGTTGGATGAGGAGGCATTCGCGCAGGTCGCGGCTGGCGACACCGACCGGATGGAGGGACTGGATGATGTCGAGGACGCGCTGGAGGTCGTCGGTGCTGAGGCCGCTGCTCTGCGCCATTTCCTCGATGGAGCTTTGGAGGAAACCGTGGTCGTTGAGGTTGCCGATGATGAGTTCGGCGACTTTGAGGTCGTCGCCCTCGATGCCGTTGCCGGTGAGCTGTTCGAGAAGGTGCTGCTGGAGCGTCTCCTCCTTGACGAGGCTGTCGAAGTAGAACTGGCGGCGTTCTTCGTCTTCGGCGGAACGGGCGTAGCCAGCGTTCTGGGACATGTACTCGCGCCACTCTTCATCGAGCTGGCGGAGGACTTCGAATTCCTTGTCGAACTCCTCGGCTTCGCGCTGGCGGTCCTCGAGGCTGGGTTCGGTGGTCTCGATTTCGATGGTGGGGTTGGTCTCGATTTCCTGCTGGATCAGGTTGCGCAGCTCGAGCATGGGCACCTGAAGGATCTGGAGGCTCTGCTGGAGCTGGGGGGCGAGGACCTGTTGTTGGGAGAGGCTCTGGGTCTGGGAAAGTCCGGCCATGACCTGACGCTAGGCTGGGGGTGCAAACCGAAGCAAGCAGGAACCGCGCCAACATTTAATCAAAAGTTATCCCCCCTATGCGCTCCCCGGGACATTTCTCTCATGAATCGCAGCAGGACAAGGGGCGATTTTGGACTTTTTACCCGTCCAAAGGGACTTCTGAAGGGGGCCGCACTTTCATCCCATGCGCCGTCTGTCAGCCAGCCGAGGGGCATCTCCTCTGCCGGTGGTCGGCGGGTGGCTCAAGGCGGGTGATGGCAGCGGGCTCCTCGAGGTGACTGCGTGACGCGGGGAAGGCGGAAGGGGGAATTCGGGGTGGTCGCCCCCGGCCCTGTGGGGAGATGACAGCCGAGCGGGTGCGTCGGCGAAGTCCGCAGGGTTGCCGGTGGTGAAGGCCCGCCGCTCGGAGATTTCCTTGAGTCCGGCTGTGGCGCGCCTGAAGCTGCCGTGCTCCGCCCCCCTCAGCCCCACCCAAGACATCCTATGAAGTGGTATTATGAACGTGCCAGCCAGCAGGCTGGCCCAGTCTCCGAAAGCGAACTCGACGCGTTGATAGCGAGCGGGGAGGTGCGGATGGAGACGCTGCTTTGGAGAGAGGGGATGGCGGGTTGGGAGCCCATGTCGGTTGCGCGTCCCCCTGCCGATCGGAGCACATTCGCGCCACCGCCACCGACGCCGCCACCGACGCCGCCACCGACGCCGTCGCTGGCTCCGGCTGTCGGCGCTGCGGGGGGGATTTTGGAGGGGCTTAATCCCTACGCGATTCCCCAAGCGGATTTGCGTGGGGTTGAGGTGGCGGTGGAGCGGGATGGTCCGGCATGGGAGCGGCGGGCGGAGATTGGCTGGGTGACTGCGGCTTTTGAAACGGTGAAGGCGGTGCTGCTGGAGCCATCGGCTACTTTTGCGCGGATGAAACGGGAGGGCGGGATTGGGAGTCCGTTTCTTTTTCAGCTAATCCTCGGATCGCTGGGCGGGTTGGCCTCGGTTTTTTACCAGATGCTCCTTTCCCTGATTTCCACCAAGGGGACGGGCCGGTTTGAAGTGGTTGTCGGGCTCGGGGTGTATGCGGTGATGATGCCCCTGCTGGTGGCTGCGGGAGCGTTTGTCGGCTCGGGGATTTATCATCTGGTGCTGCTGATGTTTGGGACGAAGCAGCCCTTCGAGGCGACCTTCCGCACGGTGTGTTACACGGGCGGCGCGGTGGCGGTGCTTCAGTTGGTGCCCGGCTGCGGAAGTCTGGTGGCGGGGGGGTGGGCTCTGGTGTGTTATTGCATCGGGTTTTCGAGGGTGCACGCGTTGACCATAGGCAGGGCGGTGGTGGTGGTGCTGCTGCCTTTGCTGTTGTGCTGCGCGATGGTGGGATTGATCGCCGCGGGGGTGGGGTTTTTCGCTGCAAGGACTTGAGCGGGTTTGCCCGCACGCAATGGGAGGCAGTTTGATGTGGCGCAGGTTGAAGCCCGGCGAACTGGATCACGAGGTGGTGTGGCTCGGCGTTTCGCTCGCGTGCGCTGCGCTGGCCTTCGCGTGGGTGGGGTTTGGGTTGCCGGGGCCTTCGTGTGTTTTCCATAAAGTCACCGGGTGGCCATGCCTCACATGCGGGAGCACGCGCTGCGTGCGTCTCCTGCTGCAGGGAGCCTTCGGTGGGGCGTTCCGGATGAATCCGTTCTTCTTCACCTGCCTTGTCGGCGTGGTGGTCTTCGACGTGTATGCGGTGGTGGTGCTTCTCGGGAGGCTCCCGCGATGGCGGCCGGAGCGGGTGCCGTTGTGGCTGAGGTGGATATTGCTGGCGGCGCTGCTGGTGAACTGGGCGTGGCTGGTGGTTGCCGGGGTCTGAGCGGGGTCGTGGCTCGGGGTTTTGAAGGGGCCGTCCACTGCGAAGTGCGCGGCGTTTGAACCTGTGTGCCATGAAAACAGTGTATGGAATGGGTGTATGGGCGGGTGCGGCTGCGGTGCTTTTGCACGAGCCGCATGGAGTGCAGGCGACGCAGGCTTTGCTGGTGGATGATGCGCGCACGCTCGGCGCGCTTCATGCCCGGGTGCGCTTCGGCGCGGGGTCAGGCTTGGAGGTGTGTTCGAAGGGGCCGGGCCGGGTCTACCTGCGCTTCGATCTCCGTGCGGTGCTTCCCGAGGCGCTGCGTCCGGAGGCGTTGGGAAAGGCGACGCTGCGTCTTTATGTGCGCCGGCTTCCCGTGCCTGGCCCGTTGGAGGTGCGTGCAGTGAAGGCTCCATGGGACGAGCGTTCGATCACGCATGTGTCCGCTCCCGAAAGTGCTTCGGAGGCCGGGGAGTTGGTCCATCTGGAGGCTCCGCTGCAGCGGCGGTTTCTCGCGGTGGACGTGACGGCGCTGGTTGTGGGCTGGCTGCGGGATCCCTCCAGCAATCACGGTCTCGTGCTGCTGCCTGCCGGCG
Organism: Chthoniobacter flavus; assembly: GCA_945861435.1. GTDB lineage: Bacteria > Verrucomicrobiota > Verrucomicrobiia > Chthoniobacterales > Chthoniobacteraceae > CAIURC01. The sequence continues at coordinate 4,896 of CAMAUX010000040.1, forward strand.
AGGTGTCTGTGGCATTCGATAGCAAGGAGGCGCTGGTGGCGGGACATGCGCCGGTCCTCGATCTGGTGCTGTTGCCTTCGCCGGGAGTGGATGGAGGTCCCGGCATTGCGGGGCCAGCGGGTCCGGCGGGAGTGGTTGGTCCTGCTGGTCCTGAGGGTGCACCCGGTCCGGCCGGACCGATGGGGCCTCCGGGACCAGTGCTGACGCGGGTGCCTCCTCGCGGGGATCTTTCCATGGGGCCGTTCACGAACGATCCGCAGGCAGGCAGTGGTCCGCGGGGCGATGCAGGTGTGGTGTTTTAAAAACCCAACCAGACTCATGAAGATCCGGGGTGGATGGAAAGTGGCAGGGATTGCGTTGTTGATGGGGGCTGTGCTTGTGGAGGGGCCGCCTGTCTTTGTCGGGGCCGCTCCTCCGCGCTGGTGGGCGGGAAGAGGGGTGCTGGAGCCGGGTGCGCCCGCCGAGGATGACGCGCCCGCCAACCAAGGGCAGGCCAAGCACATGGCGGCCTCGGCGGTTGCGGAGATGGAGCGGGAGTTTGCGGGAGGCGCGGGGCCGGCGTTGCGCGCGGCGATCTCCGGTTGGAGCGTGCCGTCGCTTGGGGGCGGGAGCGTGGTGGCGCGGGTGACGGATGTGGGAGACGATTTTGCGCCGGTGAATGTAGGGCAGCTCAAGGCGCTCGCTCTGCCGTTTTATGACCGCCTCATTTCACTCCATCACACGGAACGTTATCCGTGGGGAGGGAGGGTGGCGGATGATTTCGGGGTGGTGAGCGTGGGGGATCTCAAGGGGCTTTTCGGCTTTGAAATTCTGAACGCCCAACCGCCCGTCATCGACCCGCCTGGCGGGAGCTTTTTTGCGGCGCAGTCGGTGCGCATGAAATCTGCGGAGCCCGGTGCGCGCATTCATTACACGACCGATGGTTCGGACCCTGCGGAGTCCGCGCAGAGCGTGGTTTCGGGCGGTGTGGTGCCGCTTGTTTCCGATGCGCTTCTGCGGGCGGTGGTGCGGGTGGGCGGACGCGCGCAGAGTGCGGAGGCACAGGCGCGTTTCCTTATCGATATCCTGCCGGGGATCGACTCGGACGGAGACGGGCTCTCGGATTACGACGAGGCGTTCGTCCTCAGCACGCGGGCGGATCTGGTGGATACCGATGGCGACGGAGTGCCGGACGCGGAGGAGTTGCGGCTGGGGACGAACCCGCTTGCGGCCGATAGCGATGGGGACGGAGTGCCGGATGGGGAGGATCTGTTTCCGAGTGATCCGCGGCGCAGCAGCGTGCTGCCGGAACTTCCGCAGATGGTGTTGGACGTGAGCACGCCCGTGGTGGGCGAGCGCAGCGTGTGGTCAGCAGCGTTAAACGATGCGGGCGAGGTCAGCTTCGGTATCGCGGAGCGGGGCGACATGGTGGTGCACCGCTGGCGCGCCGGTTCCCGGCTCCCGGCCCTCGCGTATCGCGGAACAGCCGTCGGCTACGGCATGACTTTCCAGTGGTTGAACGCCGCGGGATCCGTGGCGGGGATTGGATGGAACGGGGGCGCCCAGGGACCGGCGGTCTGGCATCCCGGGACGGAGCGGCCTGCAGTGGAGCAGGCGTTGCCGGAGCCGGAGGATCGCGGGGGTATCGTGGCGTTGCGGGTGAACGGGTTCAACGAGGCTGGTCTCGCGTGGGGAAGTTGCACGCGGCCGCAGTTCGACAATGTGAGCGCCGGTCCGTTCGCAGATCCAAACTACGCGTTTGCTGGAGGACACCGCTGGCTGTATCGGCGGCCGGAACGGGAGATTCCGGGGGATGCGGACTGGCGGCTGCTGCGTTACGGGCCGTTGTTTGAGCCGCTCAGTGTCAACGCATCCGGAGCGGCCATTGGCAGTCACTGGAGCGACGGGCGCGTTTCGATTCGAGCGGACGCCGTTGCCGAGGGGAATGTGTTTCACCGGTTTGAAGGGGCGCATCTGGCGGGGCTCTCCGATGACGGAACAGTCTTGGGATTGAGCCGGGACGGTCTGTTGGACTTCGAGCGTGAGTGGCTTCCGGCGGATGCGCTGCATCCCTTTGTGAGCACGGTGGCTGATCCGGCGCGGGTGCCGCTCCTGGAGCTTCTGCCGGAGCGGTTCCGGCGGCAGGTGGCGTTTGTGGATGAGCAGGCGGGTGTGCTCATGAATTCGCGCGGGGTGGCATTGGTGCAGGCCAGCGCGTGGAGCGGGCCGGAAGATGGTGCGGAGTGGACGCCGGCACAGGTGCTTGTGGATCTGCATGGAGGGCGTCTGCTGGCCACGCCATGGCTGACGCCGCCGCTGGCGATGAATGCGGATCTCGCCATGGTGCGGCTTGGGAGACGTCCTTTGTCGCAGCCTGGCGGTGGCAGCTATCTTGCCGCCGAAGTCTTGCTGCCTCTCGAGGTGATGGTCGATGGAGACCATGACGGACGCATGAGTTACAGCGATCCCGCGGTTGCGGATGCCGATCGCACCAGCCCTGAGCGGCCCTTCGAGTTCTGGGTGAACAATGATAACGACATGGCGGCGAAGGTCGACGGGAACGATTGGGAGGAGGACGATTATCCCGGCGACCGGGATCGCAACGACGAGGTGATCCGGTGCAGGCGCGATCTCGAGGACTTCGCGCGGTTGTGGGTGAGCTTCAAAGGGCTGGGGTCGATGGTGGGCAGGCCCGGGGTGGAGTTCCGGTTCGAGCTGCGGCCTCCGGTGGGGGATCAATGGACGAAGGAGGACGGCGCGCCAGCAATCCGGCTTTATCATGCCTGCGAGAAGGACGGCGGGGTGGGGTACCTGTTCGACGACACGGTGTCGTGGCAGCAGGTGGGGCCGGAGGAGGGAGGGACGCCGTTTGGGCGGGCGCTGGGGTTGGTGGATCCGTCGCGCGCATGCGCGCTGCCCACCGGGCGAGTGGAGCCTGTGTGGCAGCCGCCGACGGAGCAGGACCCGTTCCGGCACTTTCTGTTTGAGGGGGTGGGGGAGGGGCGCGGGCGCCTTGTGCTCTGCGTGTATGAGGGCGGATTGAAGGTGGGCGAGTATCCGCCGGTGCATCTTGTGCTCAAACCGGTGCACGAACTTTTCGAGCGCTGGAGCGTGGGCTCGGCTGGCACGAGCGGCGTCGACGGGAAGCTTAAGCCTGCGGCTGTTGCGCAACCCCTGCGCGTGCTGCCGCTGCCCGCGCATGAAGCGGAGCGGGACTACGTGCTGCTCGTGCACGGATGGAACATGGCGCCGCTGGAGAAGAGGCAGTTTGCGGAGACGGCTTTCAAGCGGCTCTGGCACATGGGATACCGCGGAAGGATCGGTTCTTTCGAGTGGCCGACGTACTACATCAGCAGTTTTCCCGGGCAGGATTTGTACCTTGGATCGCCGCGGTTCTCGCTGGGCTCGTTGTGGACGGTGTTCAACAAGGACAACTTTGATGAGAGCGAGCGCAATGCATGGCTCTCGGGAGCGGGCTTGCTCAACTGCGTGGAGCAGTTGAACCGGCGCTACAAGGGCCGGGTGCGCGTGCTGGCGCACAGCATGGGCAACGTGGTGACGGCGGAGGCCCTCCGGAAGGCCGGGCGCAAGCAGGCGATCCACACATGGCTCGCCTCGCAGGCGGCCATCACCGCGCACTGCTTTGATCCCGGGTCGCAGTGGATGGAGCGCATCCTGATGTGGCCCGTCACACCCGATGTGTATTCCCACGCATGGTCGCCCGAGGCGAGCGGCCCGCCCCATGCGTGGCCGGAGTCGCAGGCCTCCTATCTTTCGCCCGACTACCTGCTCGGGGCGGCGGGGCGCTTCGTGAACCTGTACAACCCCGGGGATTACGCGCTGGGCAAGAACGCGTGGCAGGTCAACCAGCAGATGAAACCCGACACCTTCTACAGCTACAAACAAGATGCGGGCTTCGTGAAATGGGAGGGCCTGCTTTCAGGCAGCCGGGTCCTGGAGTTTGACGAGCACCGCTTCGAGGCCATGGCCTTCGCCGCGCAGGCGCGGGGCTGTGCACTGGGGCAGATGGGCGATGCGCGCGGGGTCTTCACAGCCGATCATTCGCTCAATGTGACCACGCTCTTTGCGCCGAGCGTGGGCGGGGATTCTTTCGCCGAGCACAAGTACCACAGCGGTCAGTTTCGCGGCACGTTCGCGCAACGCTGGCGTTACTGGGCCGCTGTACTCGGGCACTCCTCCATCCGCTCGGGACATCTTTATGCTGAACCTCCTAAAAAATAAAATCCGCACGCTGCTGCCATGGACCGTCCTGCTCCTCACCCTTGTTCTCTGGATGGAGGCCGAGCCCGTGGGTTTGTGGTGGGCTCGTCTTTCCCAGAATCCGGACGATCACGGGCGCGTGCCGAGTGCGGCGGATGCGTCGCGGTACAACTCCCAGCTGAGGGAGGCGGCGCGCAGCATGCGCCAGCCGCTGCGCTTCTGGGGACGGGTGGCCGATCAGGACGGCGGGCCGATGGAAGGTGTGAAGGTTTTTTACAGGGCGCAACTGGTGGATCTGCCATGGATCGGCGCCATGGGCACGCACGAGGAGTACGGATCGACGCTGAGCGGGGCCGACGGTGCCTTCTTCTTCGACGCGGGCCGCGGCATGCGTGTCGAGCTCACCTACCTGATCAAATCCGGCTACCAGCTTGCACAGGACACCAATCGTTTCTTCGAGTACCCGTCCACAAAGCCCGGTGCGTCGCAGGATCCGGCAAAGCCCGCCCGGTTCGTGCTGGTGCACGAGTCGGCTGTGGAGCCGCAGCACTCTTTCAATGTGGGTTTTCATGTGCCGTGCGACGGGACCCCGTGCACCGTGGATCTCAAGCGGGGCAAGGCCACACCGGAGGGGCAGCTGCGCGTGGTGCTGACCCGCAATCCGCTGCGCGTCGAGGGCATCGAAACTTTCGATTGGTGGATGCGGTTGGAGATGATTGGCGGGGGTCTCGTCGAGGTCGAGCCGCCGCTGGCGGTGAAGGCGCCTGAGGAGGGATACAAGGAGCAGATCAGTTACGAGTTCACCGGTGCGAAGAGTCCCTTCGATCCCCGCTGGTGCTACTCCACGAGCCGGTACTTCTATTGCAGGACTGCCGCGGGCGAGTACGGCCGGATGCGCATTATCGCGGACCTGAGCAGCCGGGAACCCCCGGTGCGCCTTGAGGTGGAGTCCTGGCTCAATCCGTCTGGCAGCCGCAACCTGCAGTTTGAAAAGTCCAAGGCACTACCGCCCGCGCCTTGACTCTGAGATTGGGGATGCGGGCCGATGGCCTCGGCTTGCCCGGAGGAGGGCTTGCTCGCAGCGGGGTTGTTTGCAGCTTTGACTGTCCGTCCGTGGAGGAACGGTCGCGGGCTGCGGGCTTGCCCGTGTGGCGTGTGGTGGACTAAAACGATCGGCGCAGTCACCCCACACTCCCACCACCCACTATGAACCATCATGCGTGCTCGTTTGTTTCCGCGCTGGCGTTGATCGCCGCGCCGGCCATCGCCCAAGACCAACCCGCCCCGGCCCAGCCCGGTGGTAAACTGCCCAAACCGGTGAAAATCCAACTGGTCAAGGTGGCCGACGGTCTTGTTGATCCGGGCCATGTGGCGGCGCCGAAGGACGGTTCGGGCCGGCTCTTTGTATGCGAACGCAATGGGTTGGTGCGGATCATCAAGGACGGCAAACTGCTGGCGAAGCCGTTCCTGGATCTGAAGGACAAGACGCTGAGTTCCTTCCTCGAGGAGGGTCTGTACGCGATCGAGTTCCATCCGAAGTTCAAGGAGAACGGTCTCTTTTACGTGAGCTACTCGGACCTCTGGTTCAACGGCGCCACGATGCTTGTGGAGTACAAGGTCAGCGCCAAAAACCCGGACAAGGCGGATCCGGAGAGTGCGCGTGTGGTGATGCAGATCGATTATCCCTACTGCAACCATCACGGCGGCAAGATGGCGTTCGGTCCGGACGGCTACCTTTACATCGGTGTGGGCGATGGCGGCTGGGAGGGTGATGTGATCCATGCAGGACAGGACCTGCACACGTGGCTTGGGAAGATGCTGCGCATCGACGTCAACACCACCTCCACCGACCGTGGCTACGGGATTCCGAAGAGCAACCCGTTCATCACTCCGCTGCAGCAGATGACGCTCTTTGGTGTGTCCGAACTGCAGTTCTCCAAGATTCATCCGAAGGCGAAGCCTGAGATCTGGGCCTATGGTCTGCGCAATCCGTGGACCTTCTCCTTTGACCGCAAGACGGGGGATCTTTTCATCGCCGACGTGGGTCAGAACCACTGGGAGGAAGTCGATTTCCAGCCCGCCTCCAGCAAGGGTGGCGAGAACTATGGGTGGAAATCCATGTGCGGCAGCCACCCGTTCCCGATTGAGCTGGAGAAGGGTGCGCCGCGGGTCGGCGTGCTGCCGATCGCGGAGTACAGTCATGTGGACCAGGGCATCTGCGTGGTCGGCGTAGGAGTCTATCGCGGCAAGGACTATCCGAGCCTCGAAGGCACGTACTTCACGTGCGACTGGGGCTCGGGCAAGGTGTGGGGCATCCAGCCCGACCCGAACTCCCCCAGCAAATGGCAGATGCAGGAACTGCTGGATCTCGACACGCCAATCCGCCCGACCGGCTCTGGCGAAGACGAGGCCGGGAATCTTTACATCACCCACGCCACAGCGAACTACGGCGGCCCTGTGGATCCCGCCCAGAATGAAAAGGGCGCGGTCTGGAAGATCGTTTCTGCTGACAAGGTGCCCGCGGGCGCAGCGATTGCGCCGCTCCAGAAGTAAGCGCGCATCCGCATTCCTTCAACGCGGCCGGGCGTGCATCTGTTGCGCCCGGCCGCTTTGTGTCACGCCCATGCAATTTGAAAACCTGCAGCTCCCCATGAAGAACCGACTCCTTTGCCTTGGCCTCGCTGCTGTGTGCGGCGTGGTGTTGTCCGACCGCATCGCCTTTGCACAAGCACCCGACCCGCATGCGGCGCACGCGGCAGCCTCCGGATTGAAGAAGGAGCTGATCGAGGGGCTGACGGCTGCGGATTTCCTGCGTCTGTCGAAGAAGCCGAAGACGGTGGAGTTGGTGATCGTGGCGGCATGGACGCCGGACAATTACGGGATGAACTTCAACGGGTTCTCGCGTGGCAAGGCGGTGTACACAGTTCCGCAGGGGTGGAATGTGGAGGTCACGTTCATCAACCCAAGCCCCGTGCCCCACAGCGCGGTGGTGGTGGAGCGCGAGATGACCGCGAAGTTTCAGGTGGGCGAGCCCGCGTTCAAGGGGGCTGCGGTGCCGAGCGCTCTCACCGGGATCAGCTCTGCCAAGGCCGCGTTCGCATTCACGGCCGACGAAGCGGGCGAATACGCGATCGCCTGCGGATTCCCCTCCCACGCGGTTGCGGGCCATTGGGTCGCGCTGGAGGTGAGCGCCTCCGCCACCGCACCGAGCCTCAAGCTCGGGGACGCTCCAGCCACACCGGCATCGCCGGCTCGTTAAACAGGGCGGGGCTTTTTCGAATTCCGTCCCGGCAGCCTGCAATTCGGGGCTCGTAATAGGAGACGTATCTAGCTATAATCTGAACCAGTTAAAACCTGCTTTCTATGATCGCCGGAATCTCCGCCACCCTGTCCGCGTTGCGCGCCGCTGAAACTCAGCAGGCCGTGACGGCAAACAACATCGCGAACCTGCTCACGCCGGGCTTCAAGTCGCGTCGGGTGGAGCTTGAGAGCCGTGGCGATGGCGTGGCGGTCGGGGCGGTGTCGGCCAGTCAGGCGCAGGGACCCCTGGCCCTCACCGGCAACCCGCTCGACCTCGCGGTTCAGGGTGGAGGCTACTTTGCGGTCGAAAAGCCGGATGGAACGCAGGCGCTCACACGCGCCGGCAATTTTCGCATTTCAGCCGATGGGACGGTGGTGACCCCGGATGGGTACCGGGTGACCGGCTTTCCACCGGCGCCTCCCGGGACGACCGGTGTGAATCTTTCTCCCAACGGCACGGGGACGTTTCAGACGCCCGGTGGTCCGGTGAATTTTCAGGTGCCGCTGGCGCGCGTGGCGAATCCGCAGGGATTGCGGAGTGCGGGCGGCAATCTGCTGGAAGCGACGCCTGCGTCGGGTCAGATCGAGACCGGGACGGCGGGGGGAGCGGGATTTGGCTGGGTGGTGAGCGGGGCGCAGGAGCTTTCCAATGTGGACATCATCGAGCAGATGGTGAGTTTGATTGAGGTGAAGGCCGCGTACATGGCGAACCTCAAGGCGCTCGGTGCCGCGGACGAGATGGCGGCTGTCGCGATCCGCTGGACGCGCGGCCGCTGATAAACGGCGGGGTGCGTGTGCGGGGTCTCCGCATGGTGATGCCGCGGTTTGCTGATGGCGCGGCTCGTGTTTCCCTGAATCTAAATGCGGCGATGCAAGTTTGTCGGATCTGATGTGAGTTTCTGTGGAAACGGAATTTGCGGCTTAAAATCATCCCGTTTCAGGCTCACCCGTTGGGTGAGTCTCTTTGAGCGATCTTCAAAGTCTGTAACGACGTGGCTGTTACCCTCAAGTATCCAGGCACCGATAGGACTCAGCAGTCGCCTGAACCCGGAGAGTTCCCAATGGCCCACGGAACGCACTGAATGCACGGACCACGCAACAGACTCTCAGCCTCCTCAATCCCCCACACTCCGTCCGTGCGGTCCGTGACGTGGGCCGTCCATTCACGTTTTTAGGTTGAATGTGGTGGGGTGCGCCTACCAGAGGATTGGCTGGGTCACGCCGATGTTGCGCTGGACCTCCGGATCGGTGGGATCTGCGGGGAGTTTTTTCCAGAGATCGATATAGGTCGGTTCGCCGAACTGCAGGCCGGCGAGGAGCAGACTGGGTTGGCGAGCGGGCCAGCCCTCCCACGCCTGCACGTCCGGCTTGAGGGTCCACTTGGATTTGTCGGCGAGGAACGGGTAGAGGAATGCCACGGCTTTGCGGATGCAGCGTCCGTCGGGCAGGGTGAATTCCCAGAGATTGTCGCCGATGGTGGACAGCACATGGCAAAGCAGCACCATGTTATCGAGCTGGAAGATGGAGTAGCCGTACGGCTTGGTGCGCGCGAGTTCGAGGGGGAATCCGCCGTCCTCCGCCATCTGCCTGGCAACGAACACCTCCTTGTACTGTTTGCGGCACGCGGCGAGTTTTTCCTGATCGCGCGTGAAGTCCGCATAAACCGCGAGCTGCAGGTAAAAGGCGACGGAGTGGTTGTTCTTGGCGGCGGCTTCTTCCCTCCCGTTTTTGCTCGTGACCATCCACGTGGCGAGTTCGCGAAACCATGCGCGGAGATCCTCTGCCATGCTCGCAGGGAAGACTGGGGACTTTTCAAGAACCCGGACCGCCGCGGGGATCTCGATGAGATGAAGGGCGTCGATGATCCCAATGCCGCGTCCCGGTGAGACGCCCGGGACGGCTTGGGCGAAGTTGAGGTGCGGGGTCATGCGCAGCTTGGGATCGAGGAAGAAACAGCGCAGGAGTTCGGCGGCCTTGACCACATACTGGTCGTCGCCAGTGATCTTGTGCGCAGCGGCAAGCGCGGCGACGGAGTCCCGCAAGGTTTTTACGACGAGACGGTGCTGGCTGAAGTTGTTGGGATTGGTTTCGCCATCGCGACGGATGTAGGGGAGGCCGTCCGGCTTTGTGGGATCGGGCCACCAGTAATCGCCGTTGGAATAGAAGTCATTCGGGCCGCCTTCGCTGAGTTTTGCAGGGAATGCGGTGATGGTGACGGCGGGCTGCGTGAGGGCTTGGGCGGCGGCTTTGAGGATGCGTTCGCGCTCTAGGGGAGCGAGGTCGAGGGTGGCCTTGGGTTTCACCGGGGCGTCCTGTGTGCCCGGCGTTTTGGCGGATCCTGAGGCGGCGGTGCCGGGCGCGGAATCGGTCTTCGGCTTTGTCGTTTTGGAACCGGTGCCGGATTTGGGTTTGGGATCGCCGGTCGGTTTGCCTTGGGGATCTGCGGCGGGTTTGTTTGTTGGGGCGGGAGCGGCCTTGTTTTCGACGTTGAGGAACTGGGTGCGGCGGCCTTCGGAGAAGGCGCTGAAGACGAGTTTGTGGCCGGAGATGCGCGCGCTGATTTGTGCGCGGCCATTGTACATCTGGACGACGCGCGAGCCTGTGGAGGTGCCGAGGTTGTCGAGGAGCTGGCCTTCGCCAAGCATGCCAAAACGGACGACGCTCGCGGAGTCGAGGCAGGGCACACCCTCGGCGTCGAACATGCGGGCTTCCACCGTGACGGTACCGTCCTTCTGAGCGATCTCGGAAAGCGTGAGCTTCGCGGGTTTGCCCCATGGCTTGGCCTGGTAGGCGACGGAGATCTCATCCGCGATCTCGCCAGCGGGCGTGCGGGCGACGGCGCGCAGTTGGTTGGGGCCTTCGTTGAGCTGGACCATCCAGCGGAGGCCGGCGGCCGGGAAGTCTTTGCTGTCGCGGTTCTTGGTGCCGAGGCTCTTGCCGTCGGCGAAGAGCTCGACCTGTGCGCAGTTGGAATAGACGCGGACTTCCTTTGCCTCGCCCGGTTTGCCCCAGCGCACCGCCCATTCATGGCCGAGGAGGCGAATCATGGGCTTCTCGGACCAGTAGCTTTGGAAAACGTAATAGCCTTCCTTTGGTATGCCATCGCGGCTGACGAGGCCCTTCTGGTTCACGCGGGGCACGGGGTTCTCCGGCCGCAGCGGGGTGGCGAAGTCCTTGAAGATCCACTGGGCGCTGCCGGTGAGCGATGGGAGGGATTCCTGTTCCTTGAGATGCCAGTCGAAGAGGTTGACCATGTAACTCTCCGACCAGTCGCCATCCTTGGACATGCGCACCTTGCCGCCGGATTTCTTGTAAGCCTTGCCCTTTTCGGCGGTGCCTTCGCCGACGGCGACCTGCTCGATCATCTTCTCGGGCTCCTCGGAGAAGCGGCGTGCATGGCTGTCGCCGCCCCATTCCGCGTGGAAAAAGCGCGGCGTGTCCTTGAGAGCTTTTTCCGCGGCTGCTGCGTATTCGGTATAGCGTCCGGAATACCAGCCGGCCCAGATGCTGGGGGAATAGACGTCGACGATGTCCTTGCAAAAATCGCAACGGCGGATGGTGGTGAGGCGCGAGGGGTCGAGCTGGTGGGCGAGCGCGTGGAGTTCCTTCATGAAGGCGCGGATGGCGTCCTTGTCCTGCTTTTCGAAATCGCCGGGCCAGTCGTTTTCGTTGCCGAGGCCCCAGAGGATGACGGAGGGATGGTTGCCATGCTGGCTGATGAGAGCCTTGAGCATGTCGCGGCACTGCTGTTGGTAACGGTCGCCGCCGATGCCGCCGCGGCACCATGGGATCTCCTCCCAGACGAGCAGTCCGAGCTCATCGCAGAGTTGGAGAACAAGAGGTGCTTGTTGGTAGTGGCCGAGGCGCACGAAGTTCGCGCCCATTTCCTTGATGGCCACAAGGGTCTGGCGGACGACCTCGTCGGGCACGGCGGCGGCGACTCCGGCGTGGTCCTCGTGGTAATGCGTGCCTCGGAGCAGGAGACGTTCGCCATTGAGCTTGAAGGGGCCGTGCTCGACCCATTCAAAACTGCGGAATCCGAAGGGTTCGGTGACGAGTTGCTCGCCGTGCTTTGAGGTGAGCGTGAGCACGCATTGGTAGAGAGCCGGATTTTTGGGAGACCAGAGGGCGGGCGCATTCACCTCGACCGCGGGAAGCGCTGCGGTGGCGGAAGGGGAGAGGCTTTGTGTGGATTCCTTCACGACGGCGCCCTTCGGGTCCGTGATGCGGATCTTCAACTGGCACGCATCGCTGAATGCGCTCGGATTCGCGAGCTGCACCTCGATCGCGAGATGGCCGCGGCCGTCCTTCACCGTGGGGCGGAGAGCGACATGGTTGAGGGAGATGGCGGGCACGTAGGCGAGGCTGACGTGGCGGTAGAGGCCGCCGTACCGGTTGAAATCGCTGAGGTCGGAGGGGACGCTCTCGGCATCGCGGGAGTTGTCGCAGAGGACGGCGATGGGCACCTCGCCCTTGCACTCGGGACGCAGCGCCGCCTTGGCTGCGGCGTCGGTGATGTCGACCGTCCACTCGTCGTAACCACCGAGGTGTTCGGCCACTTTCTCAGTGTGCACGAAGACCTGCGACTTCTGACCTGCGCCGTCGAATTTCAGCAGGGTGCGTCCGCCGGGGTGCGGGTTGTTGATTTTGAGCCGGGTGCGATACCAGCCGGGACCTTGGTAGTAGCGGGCATCGGGATCCACGGAGTCACGCGCATTGAAGCAGTGCGGGAGGGTGACCGCGGCCCATGTGACGTTGTCGCTTGCAGCATCGCCGCGCCAGACCTCCCATGTGCTTCCGAGGGAGCCTTGATAATGTTCCCATCCGGTGGAAAGGCGTTGGAGCATCTCTGCGGCCGGGGCTGCGGAGGCTACTGCACAGAGGAGCAGGAGAAGGAGGAGACGTTTCATGGGGGGTGGTGATGATCATTGCGCGCCTCGCCCAGAATGGATGAGGGAGAGATTGCTACTCACAATCGGGCCCGCGGTCGGAACGAAGAACCGCGCCGGGGGGAGGCTCGATTTGAGAGGGGTGGGGCGCAGTATTAGCGGGGGATGCCGGGAGGAAGCAACCGCCTGATGAGCCTGTGCGATGAGGCAGATTCTCTTGAACCTCAATGCGGCGATGAAAACTTGTCGGATCTGATGTGAGTTGCTGTGGGAACGGAATTTGCAGCTTAAAATCATCCCGTTCCAGGCTCACCCGTTAGGTGAGTCTCTTTGATCCATCTTCAAAGTCTGGAACGACATGGCTGTTACCCTCAATTACCCAGGCACTGAGAGGACTCAGCAGTCACTTGAACCCGGAGAGTTCCCAATGGCCCACGGAACGCACTGAATACACGGACCACGCAACAGACTCTCAGCCTCCTCATTTCCCCCCCATTCCTTCCGCGCCGTCAGTGGATTCGGTCGGCCGTCCATTCACGTTTTTAGGTTGAAGAGCCGGAAAGGCCGTGTCGTCGGTGCTTTGGCGGCATCGTGCAATGCAGTACCTGCGCGAGGTCTATCGGATCCGGTGTGGACGGGCAGACGGGTTCAGGGATGAGGGGCCGACGGGAACTGATTGAGAAGGAGCGCGGCGGCTTCGGCTTGTTCTGCGGAGTGGACCGGGTCGTCGGCGAGGTTGCGCGTCTCGGGTTGTTCGCCGCGGTGTGCGTAGAGTTCCTTGGCAACCACTGCGCCGGTCTTCCAATCCCGCCACTCCGTGTAACGCACGGAGGCGGTGCGGACACTGACGCCCATGGCACTCGGCACTTTTTCCGGCGTGCGGTCGAAGTAGGCGGGGCGCGGGTGTTGGGAGAATGCGGCGGGTTTGAGGAGGGTGGCGGGATTTTTGAGAACGGGAAGGAGGCTGGTGCCTTCGGTGCCCGCGGCCGGCGGAAGGGAGCAGGCATCGGTGAGTGTGGGGAAGATGTCGAGGAGCTCGGAGAGGGAATCCGTGGGCCCGCGCGGTGCGTCTTTCGCCGGGAGGGAGATGAGGCAGGGAACCCGGGCGTCGAGTTCGAAGTTGGAGGTTTTGCCCCAGAGAGTGTGTTCGCCGAGGTGGTAGCCGTGGTCGCTGAGGAAGACGATGACGGTGCGCTCCGCGACGCCGGATTGATCGAGGGCGTCGAGGACTTTTCCGAGTTGGGCGTCCAGGTAGGAGATGTTGGCGAAATAGCCGTGTCGCATCTCTGCTGCTTGATCGGATGGGAGTTGGTCGGCGGTCATTTTTGGGCCGAGGATTTCGGTGCTTTTATGAAAGGCGATTTCCGGGGCGTTGACGGGACGTGAACTGTCGAAGGGGGTGAACTGGCTGCGCTGGTACATGTCCCAGTAGCGTTTGGGGGCACGGAAAGGCGCGTGCGGTTTCCAGAATCCGACGGCGAGGAAGAAGGGTTGGTCGCGGATTTCTGCGAGGACGCGGACGGCTTCGGCGGCGACGCGGCCGTCGTAATAGGCTTCATCTGGGAGGTCACGTGCCTCGCACATGGGGCCTGCGCCGTAAGAGAGGGTGGTGAGGGTGGCGAAGTTTTCGGGGAGGGGGGCGGTGGTTTGCGGGGCGTCGTCGCCGTGGTTGGCGTAGTGAAGAAATTCCGGGGCGGACCAGGAGCGCGGGTCGCCCTTCACCTCCGTGTGCCAGTTGTGGAAGATCTTGCCCACGCAGCGGCTGGTGTAGCCGTGAGATTTGAACCAGAGAGGGATGGTGGGGACGTCGGGGTTGGGGTCGCGGAAGTGGGTGCTGTTGTTCCAGACGCGGAGGGTGTCCGGGCGGCGGCCGGTGAGGAGGGAGGAGCGGGAGGGGTTGCAGACCGCCTGCTGAGCGTACATGCGGTTGAACTGCACGCTGCGGGCTGCGAGGCGGTCGAGGTTGGGGGTCTTTGCGAGGGAGCCGTAGGTGGAGAGTTCGGTGCGCAGGTCGTCGGTCATCAGGAACAGGACGTTGGTGCGCGGGGGCTGGCTGTTGGGAGGGGAGGATGGACCGCAGGGACAGGGATGGACTGCATGGAGGTCGGAGGGGCAGGCGGTTTGTCCGGGGGATGCGGTGGGTGCGGTGGCGGGGGGAGTGCGATCGATTGCGGGGGCGGCTTGGAGAGCGGCGGAGAGAATGCAGAGGGTGGCGAGGAGGGGGAGGTGCATGGGGTGGCGAGTGCTGGAGTGTTGATGCGGGTAAATAATAGAGTGCGGGGTGGTGCGGAGCCTCAGAGCCGAGCCGATAAGGGCAGGAAAAGTTTCCTTCGGAGAACACCTGCGTACAAGAGCGATGGGCGGAGGGTTGGCCCGCGGAACCCACGGACGGCACGGAAAGGATGAAGGGGAATGAGGAGGGTGAGAGTTGTTTTGTGGTCCGTGCGTTCAGTGCGTTCCGTGGGCTATTGAGAACCGGCAGGGACGGGCTGGAATGGCACTGAGTTAAGGGTATCGGCCATGCCTCGATGGGGTATTTCGGCCACGAAACAGTCGCTCTCACCATCAGCATGCCGGAGGCATGAAAGCCCGCCGTTGAACGCAATCCGGAAAGCGGGTGGAGGGAAGCAGCGGATCGTGATTCCCCTCGCGAAGCGTCCCGGGCTGGGGCGCGAAAAGGACGACTATGAGAGGAGATCTTGCCGGTCCCTATTGGCATTACTAGTGAGACACGATGTCGTGGCGGATCGAGCCGGCGAAGTGGAGCGGTTGCGGACGATTCAAAGCACGGAGTGGAGCTGCCAAGCTCGAGGGCACGGGAATGATATCCAAAAGGGAATCGCAACCTTTTGTTAGCAAATGAGAAGAGTTCAATTTAGACAAGCAGTGCCTAATGCACGACCGAAGTTCGGATACTGCGTAAGCAAGCAAACACCAAGCACCGAGCCTGCTCATGAGCTGACTCCTTTTTGCGCAGGAATGGGGAGCGTCGAATCAGCGTGCGGGTTCATTCAATAATGAAAAAGCCCGTCATTGCCGCGCTTATGTTGGCAGCAACCGCCCATGCAGCCGAGGAAACGGCCGTGCCAGCGCTTGTTGTCAAACCTGGGAGAACAAGCAACACCGGCGATTTCGTCGTTGGCTACCGGTTTGCGGTCGACAAGCCGATGACCGTCACGGCCGTCGGCGTGACCGACCAGAACAGCGACGGGAGACTCAACGAACCCGTGCCGATGAAACTGGCCCTCTGGGAAGCGTCGGGCAAGGTGCTCATTACCACGGAAGTGCCCTTGACCACGACCGTTGAGAACGGCGCCTTTTATAGAGATATCGAGCCGCTGAAACTGGCCATCGGCAGCTACGTCATAGGTGCGGTAACCCACAAAGGTGGCGAACGTTTTTTCTACGATTCACCGATTGAATCCGCTCCCGGGGTGCGCTGGGAAGAGGGACGCTACGGGGCGGGCACAGTACTCGTGTTTCCTAAAAACAAACGCGTGCCTGCCAGTTCCTATTTCGGACCTGTATTTAAGGTGCTCGCAAGCGCATCTGGCACAGTTAAAAAATCATCTTCGCTAAAAGTCACGCAGCCGACGGAACGCGCCGTCTTCCAGCGCAATGAGTTCGGTACTGCCGAGGTCCCGGTGGCTGTCACGATATCGGACGGACAGGCGGACGGGGTTGAAGTTCGCGCAGTCAACCGCCAGACACAGTTGCCGCTGAAGGACTGGGCAAAGGTCACGAACGACATGAAACTCGCGCTGCCAGCGGGTTGGTATCAACTCGAATTCCGTGCCAAGAAACACGATGGAGAGGTAATCACCGGTGCGGTCGAACGGGTAGGTGTCGGAGAAGTGTTTGTAACTTGCGGCCAATCGAATTCCGCCAATCACGGCAAGCCAGCACAAAAAGCGCGGGATGACCGGGTGTCTTCTTGCAACTTCGAGAATGGTCTTTGGCGGCACGGCGACGACCCACAGCCCGGCGCCACAGGTGGGGGAGGCTCGCCGTGGGCACTCCTCGGCGACCTGCTCGTCAAGGGGTACGACGTCCCGGTCGGTTTTCTATGTGTGGGTGTCGGCAGCACGGGGGTGAGGTTCTGGAGTCCTTCTGGAAAGGGTTACGTGAAGTTGGAAAAAGCCTTACAATTGGCGGGAGCGCACGGATGCCGTGCAGTTCTCTGGCATCAAGGTGAGTCGGATTCCATTTCCGGAACGTCGGCGGAGAATTACGCAAGAATGTTGAGTGAAACGATCACCCGATCACGCACTGATGCCGGGTGGGATGTGCCCTGGGGCGTCGCACTGGCGTCATTCCATCCTTCCTCGCAAGCCACCCCCGAGCGACAGGCCTTGGTGTTGGCAGGGCAACGGGAAACCATTGCGAGAGTGAAGGGCGTATTTCAAGGGCCGGAGACGGATAGTTTTCACTCGCAAGGGTGGCTTGGCGACACTGTCCATTTCAACGCGCAGGGTCTCGCCGCACACGCACAAGGATGGGCGGATGCGTTGGCGCCGCTCATAAAAAGTCAACCGAAGCCAAAGCCGTAAACCTGAAGGCGCTCACGTCGAATCAATGAAAAAGCACAATTCAAGTCTGCTGATCGCAGTCCTGTTTACTGTCGGCGTCTTTGCCCCGGCTGTGGCTTCTACAGCGGATAAGCCCAACGTGCTCCTCATCCTCGTCGATGACATGGGGTGGGGCGACCCGCAGTGCTTCAATCCACAGTCGAAAATTGCGACGCCGAACATCGACAGTTTGGCGGCGGAGGGAATGAAGTTCACGAATGCTCATGCGGGGGCGTCCATTTGCGTGCCGAGCCGATACAGCCTGCTCGCGGGGCGGATGCCGTATCGCAATTGGAATGCTGCGGCGGTGAAGCGGACCAGGAAGGGCGAACTAAGCCCGCTTGAAAAGAAGCACTTCCCTCAACCTCAGCTTCAACACGAGCCGGGGCGGCTGAATCTCGCGACGTTGATGAAGCGCCGGGGCTATGCGACGGCTTGCGTGGGCAAATGGCATCAGGGCATGTCTTCGGAGGCCGAGGCAGATGGCACGCTGAAGATGACACCGGTGGATTTCGGCTTCGATTACTACTTCGGCTTCGATGCACCGGAGCAAGGCCCGTATGCGTTCATCGAGAATAAGCGTTTCGTCGTCGCTCCGACGGAGACGATTGCGGATCACCCGGGCGAAGGCGTGACGAACTCCGAGACGCAAGGGGCGCATTGGCGCAAAGGTCTGTCGGCACCGGATTGGAAGTTTGACGGCATCCTCTCGACCATCGGCGGCAAGACCGACGCTTGGTTGACGAAACAGTCGGTAAACGGCGGCAAAGAACCCTTTTTCCTCTACTACGCCCTCCCCGCGCCTCATGCGCCTTGGGCGACGGCAGGCGAATTCAAGGGCAGGAGCGAGGCAGGGCAATATGGCGACTATGTGATGAATGTGGACGCGATGATCGGCCAGGTGCTGGCCACCTTGGACAAGTTGAAACTGAAGGAGAACACGCTGATCGTCTTCTCCAGCGACAACGGTCCCGTCTGGTATGCACAGGATATCGAGAAGTTCGGCCATCGAGCCGCCGGTCCGTGGAATGGGATGAAAGGAGCGCTCACGGATGCCGGCCATCGTATGCCCTTCATTGCAAGCTGGCCTGGCAGGATCCAAGCAGGCAGCGCGTGCGGCGAGTTGATTTGTTTCACCGATATGATGGCGACCATGGCTTCGCT
Source organism: Chthoniobacter flavus (assembly GCA_945861435.1). Classification (GTDB taxonomy): domain Bacteria; phylum Verrucomicrobiota; class Verrucomicrobiia; order Chthoniobacterales; family Chthoniobacteraceae; genus CAIURC01. The sequence continues at coordinate 23,017 of CAMAUX010000040.1, forward strand.
GCTCGGCGAAAAACTCCCGACCGATGCTGGCGAGGACAGTTTCGACATCTCTCCCCTGCTGCGAGGCGAAAAACCCGCCCAACCCATCCGTAACGGCATGGTGCACGTGAATTACGGTTCCTACACGCTCGCGGTCCGCGAAGGCGACTGGAAGCTCATCTTGCCGTCAGGCATCTATGTCGTGGAAGACGGCGCCATCACCCCAGATCACATCGTCGAGACCAAAGGCAAAGGCCCCAACGACAAGTTTCACCTCTACAACCTCCGGGCCGACCCCGGCGAGGCGACGAACGTCTTCACGCAAGAGCCGGGTAAAGCGAAGGAACTTTTCACTGCGCTGAAGGTGGACATCGCCCGCGGGAGAAGTCGTTGATCGCCCACATCATTTCTTTCTGCAGGCAGTGAGACGTTCGCTGACACTGCACGGTGCACTGCTGGTGACCGCGCTGACGACGCTCCAGGCCGGTTCCGCTCAAAGCCCAGCCACCATCCGCATCGTGAATTTCAAGAGCGACCGTACGGCATCGGTCTCGATGACGCTCGACGGCGGCCTGCGCAATCCGGACGAGTTTGCGGTGCCGCTGCTGAATCGGTGCGGGATCAAGGCGACGTGACTTCTAGGCGTTTCCTTTCACGCCCTTTGCACCCGAAACGGTCGGAATGCGGGAGGGGGCCGGGAAGTGAGGGGCTCTGGGTCGCGCATCTGGCCGTTTGATGGCAAGCAGAACATTCCTCGCATCCTTCTCGTAGCGCGGGGCGCGGGATGCGGGTAAGACTAAGCCCATGACTCGTTTCCAACGTGTTGCCGTCACTGCTTTTGTTTGCTTGGAGATCCTTATTTTCATCGGGGCCGGGGTGCGGGCGACTGGGTCGGGGCTGGGGTGCCCGGACTGGCCGTTCTGCTACGGGCGCATGGTGCCGCCGACGAGCGCGGATCAGATCGATTTCACAAAGCTGGACATCGAGAAGTTCCGGAAAAAAGCGGCGCAGCATGGTCGTGATCCGTCAACGATCACGCCGGAGACGCTGCGGGCTGAGTTCAATCCGGTGGCGACGTGGATCGAGTATTTCAACCGCCTGAGCAGCATCCCGGTCAGCCTGAGTGTGCTGGCGCTGTTTGTGGCATCGTTTTGGCAGCCACGCACGGTGGTGAAGTGGACGGCGTTTGCGGCGCTGGTGCTGCTGCTGGTGAATGCATGGCTGGGTGCGCGTGTGGTGCTCAGTGGCTTGAAGCCGGGCACGATCACGCTGCACATGGGGTTGGCGATCTTGATGCAATGCGTGCTGGTCTTCACCGCGTGGCGCGGTCGCGATGATCCGTGGCGCTTCGTGATGAATCCGCGGGCGATCCAGGTGGCGCTGGTTCTCTTTGGGTTGGTGGCGATCGAAGGCGTCATGGGCAGCCAGGTGCGTGAGATGACGGACGAACTTGCGCGCACGCATGTCGGTCAGCCGCGCTCGGCTTGGGTGGGCGAGCTGGAGCAGACGATGGTGTACCTGGTGCATCGCAGCTTCTCGTGGCTGATCGTTGGCACGGCGATTCTGTTTTATCGGAATTCGCGTCGCGCGTCGTGGCTGGAGAAGGGCATCGTCGGGCTCGTGTTTGCGCAGATGCTGCTGGGCGTGGTGCTCGCGCGCGTGGGCATTCTAGCCGTCGCGCAGATCCTGCACATCGGTTTATCCTCGCTGCTGGTGAGCGGCTTGTGTCTCTGGCTCCTGGCGGCGCGCAGGCCGGCACAGGTCTGAGTTAGGAGCTGCGCGTGCAGGTGATCGTGACGTCGTAAAAGGGAGCCGATAGTGCCGGGCAAAAATCGAAACTCATGGTGGACTTGCATCATGTGGATGATGGCGAAAAGTGCATGGATTTCCTGTATAAGAGGGGCGAATAGATTGATTCTCCGACGCCTGACCTCATCCTGCTCGATTTGAATATGCCTCGAAAAGATGGCCGGGAAGTGATGACAGGGATTGCCGCCGACGGAGGCCTTTCCCACTTACCTGCTGTAATCCTTGCCACCTCCAGCGATGAAGCAGAGATCCTCAAATTATATAAACTCCGCTGCAGTTCCTAATTTGTTAAACCAGTGGATTTCAGCGAATTCACGCGCGTAATTCAAATTTTTTGTGATTATTGGTTAACAGTAGTTAAGCTGCCTTCCACTCCTGCGGTGTAAAGCGGCGGCTGCCCCGTCCTGCTTTTGCGTGTGATAATCCAGAGACTCGCAAAACCGCCAGTCTCTGCTGGGGAACTGCTTTTTCGGCCGGTGCGTCGGAGACGGTCGGGAGGCGGGCATGGGCCGGGAAGAGAGGGAGTCTGGCCGCACTGCCGCTGCCGATCTTCACGTAGTCGAGGCGGTCGGGAAACGTCACGAGCTTATACTTATCAAACACCGCCTGCGTTTCCGGCGCGCTGGCCGCGACTGCGCCATCCACGTGATACGTGCGCCCCGCGTTTCCGGTGAACCAGCCTGCTGCACGCAACGCCTCGGGATACGTCTTCACATCGCGGCGCAGGTGCGCGGAGAAACGCGACATCGCAATCGCCACCGGCGATCGCCCCGTAAAGATGCTCGCACGCGACGGCACGCCTGCGGGCAAGGCACATAGGCGCGGTCGAAGAGCATTCCCTCCGCCGCGAACTTGTCGAGGTTCGGCGTCAGAATGTCCTTGTTCGCGTCATATCCGAGGTGCGGATAGCTGTGGTCATCCGAGAGGATGAGCAAGACGTTCAGTTTCGGCCCGGCGGCGTGAAGCACCGCGAGCGGTGCCAGTTACAGGGTGCTGAGGAGCGCGAGGACGCGTTTCATTGCTTTGCTTTCTTGTTCTTCGCTTTCTCCGGCGCGCCTTCGGCGGTCTTGGCGCGCGGGGAGAGGTATTGATCGAATACATCGCCCTGGCCGAGGGCGCGCGGGTCGTTTTGTTTTCTTAGTTCGCTCATGAGCGTCTCGCGCAAGACGGCGAGTTTTCCCGCGAAGGCGGGCTCGCCGGCGAGGTTCACCACGCAGTCGGGATCGCTGACGAGGTCGAACAATTGCTCGGCCGGACGCTTGCCGAAGGCGTGCTGCCAGAAGGGATCCTTCTCGCCGCTCTCCGTCGCGAGTGTTTTGCTTGGACTGGCGTCGGTGTCCGAGAAGCCCAACTCGGGATTGCCGCAGGGCCAGCGGTCGGGCTCCAAGTTGTGGACGTAAAATAGATTGCCGCTGCGAATCGCACGCGCGGGATAGCCGAGGCCCGCCGGCGAACCGGGCCGGGCGAGCACGTCGTTGCGCTCGCGACCGACAATAACTGTGCCGCGTTCACTTGTCGCCTCGTTGCGGAGCAAGTCGGTGAGGCTGCGTCCGGTGATGGGCGACATGCCCTGCGCGACGCCATCCACGCCGAACAATTCGAGGAACGTCGGCGCGAGGTCGATGAAGCTGATGAACTCGGCGACGCGGCGGCCCGATTTCACGATGCCAGCCGGCCACGTCGCGACGAACGGGATGTGATGCGCGTCGTCATAGGTGTGACCTTTCACGCGTGGAAACGGCATGCCGTGATCCGAGGTGACGATTACCAGCGTGTTCTTCGCCTCGCCGCTGGCGTCGAGCGCGGCGAGCAACGAGCCGACCTGCGCGTCGTAGGCTTCCACCTCGATCGCGTAGTCGAGCATGTCGCGGCGAATGAGATCGTTGTCGGGCCAGTAGGCGGGCACTCGGTCGATGTCGGAGGGCTTCTTGCCGGCGGCGATGCCGGAGTCGTGCTTGTAAGCGCGGTGCGGATAATGACTGCCAAACCAGTAGAAGAACGGCGTGCCCGGCGCGCGCTTCTTCAGAAACCCGGTGAGCCCTGCGCCCGGGTCATTCGCATTTTTTCCGCCGTCTCCGCCGAGGGCGAAGTTGCGCGGGCTGCCGTCAGCCAGCTTCGCTTCGCCGGGGCCCCAGGTCTTGCCCGCGCCGCCGGTTTGGATGCCGGCCTTCGCGAGCGCTTCGCTGAAGGCCGCGAACTTCGCGGGGAAATACGGCTGATGATTCGCGGCGTCCTCGAGTTGCCACGGATTGCGGCCGGTGAGGATCGAAGCGCGGGACGGCGCGCACTTGGAAGTCGGCGTGTAGGCGCTGTCGAACACAAGCCCCGACTTCGCGAGGCGGTCAATGTTCGGCGTCTTCACCCATTTGCAGCCATACGCTTCGCCGAAATGACGCGATGCATCGTCGGCGATGATGAAGAGGACATTGGGCCGGGCCGCCGGTGCATCCGCCGCCTGCGCGGAAATATACGGAGCCAGCAGCAGGGCGAAGATAAGCGTGAGGTTGTGTTTCATGGATGGTCTTTGGTTAGAGTTTCAAGGGAGCTTATGCACCGCAGAGACTGGAGGACCGCAGAGGAGTTTTTTTGAGGGCACTGATTGGAGTGCCTGATGCCTGGCAATCGCGGCAGCAATGAAGTCACCGGAGAGATTGGAACCCAGGTCTTCGTGGATGCTCGTCATCGTGGGTTTGTGGAAAAATGGAACCTCTGTGGGCTTCCAATCTCTCGCGGTGCAAAAGATTGGCTGGTGTGACGAGTTTCATTGTTCCTCATTCAACAGCTCGGGGAGTGATGCTTTCTTCTTCTTTGTTTTGGATCCGCCGGCGCTGCCTTGCTCAGGTGCGTCGTAATGCGGGGAGGGCGTGTGTTCGGCGGTCATGATGGCCTCGATCTTTTGAACGATTTCCGGGTGGGCGGCGGCGATGTTCTGGTGCTCGGCGGGGTCGGCTTTGAGGTGGTAGAGTTCGAGCGGGGCTTTGGTGCCGAGACGGTATCCTTTCCAATCCCCCATGCGAACGGCCTGTTGGAAGTAGGGCTCGTAGATTTCGAAATAGAGCGACTCATGCGGCACTTGCTGACCTTTCCCGAGCAAGGTCGGCGCGATGGAATGACCATCGAGGCCGCGCGGCGCGGGAACTCCGCAGAGGTCTGCCGCGGTCGGCAGGAAATCCACGAACGAGGTGAGCAGGTCGCTGGTCGTGCCCGGCTGAATCTTCCCCGGCCAGCGTGCGATGAACGGCGCGCGCATGCCGCCTTCGTAAAGCATCCGCTTGTAGCCGCGCAGTCCGCCGGTGCTGCCGAGCGACTCGATGAATTCCGGGTTCGCGCCATTGTCGGAACTGAAAATCACCAGCGTCTTGTCATCAATGCCGAGGTCTTTGAGCTTCTGCATCAGACGGCCGACGTCCTTATCAACGAGAGCAATCATCGCGGCGTAATTCCTGACCTCCTCCGTCCACGGTTTCTGCCCAAAGACTGGATTCTCCGGGATGACGAAGTCCCCGTGCGGCGGCGTCCACGCGGCATAACAAAAAAAGGGTCGGTCCTTGTTTTGCTCGATGAACTTCAGCGTTTCATTGGCGATGCGGGTGTGGGAATAGTCTTCCCACGTGTGCTTGCCGGACTGCTGGTAAGGCACATCGACACTGTTTCGGACCAGATGGTCGGTGTAGTAGTCGTGGGCGTGTTTCTGGTCGTAGTAGCCGAAGAACACGTCGAAGCCTTGCTTCTCCGCCACCCCGGTCGTGTCAGGATTGCCGAGCCCCCATTTGCCGAAGCCACCGGTGGCGTAACCGGCATCGTGCAGCATACGGGCCACGGTCGGCTGCGCGGACGGGAGGGATAGCAGGCCATCCCTGCTTTGGTTGGCGCGACGCAAACCGTGCCCCGTATGCTGACCGGTCATCAGCACGCAGCGTGAAGGCGCGCAGACGGCACTGCCGCTGTAGGCGAGGGTGAATTTCATTCCTTCCCTTGCCAGACGATCGATGTCGGGCGTGACGCCATACTTGCAGCCGTAAGCCGAGAAGTCCCCGATGCCCGCGTCATCGGCGAGAATGAAGACGATGTTGGGTTTGTCGGCAGCGTCCAGTGCGGCCAACGGCGCAAGCAGCAGGGCGGTGATTAGTGAGAGGGTGAGTTTCATAGTCGGTTTACTTTCCGGTCGCTGCGCTGGATGCGAAGACCTTCATATCATCCACCCACGCCTGCCTCGGCACAGATAGGCGGATCATCCGTTTGGTCGGATGCGCGACGCCTTCGGAGGTGACGGATGCCACGGGCTTCCCGTCAATGGACACACTGACTGTATCGCCAGCGATCTTGATAAGCAGACTATGCCATTTGCCCGTTTCCAAGGTGTTGGGGAAAGTCTTCTTCTGCGCTGCAATGAACGACAACTGCTCGGGTGCCAGCGTTTTCGCCTTTCTTGCTTCATAGAACTTCATGTTCATGACCCCCGTCTTCTTGTCGTCCACCACCACTTGCTTGGTGCCGACATCGATCTTGAAGAGGTGGCCGGAGTGAACTTCTTTGCACTCCTGGTCCACGATATCCACGCCGAGGACATCCTGCGCATCCGCCAGCATGAATCTCATCTCAACCGTGCCATCGCGGAACTCGGCGGCGTGTCCGACGCGTGCCGCGTGATCGGCAGTGGCGTGCATTGTGATGTGCATGGCCCCGTCTTTCAGATCCACCTGCTTGTGGCCGCCTGCGCGGGTCTTGCTGTTCGTGGTCCAGTCATTGCCGATTTCCTCCGTGGCCTCCTGCGATTCGTTGCGGTCGAACCTGTCTTCAAAGATGAGCTTGCCGCGATCTTCCGCGTGGGCAGGAGACAGAAGAGCGAGCGTGGGGACTAGGATGTGATTCATGAGGTAGTGGGAATGGTTTTGCACCGCGAGAGATTGGAAGACCGCAGAGGATTTTTTGAAGTGCAGTTCTCTGGGGTCTTCCAATCTCTGCGGTGTGGCGCCTTTGACGGTGTTTGTTGGTTGGTAAGGTGGGTCTGATGTTCAGAGCTTCACAGTTCGCCGGCCGGACTCGGCCTTCGGCCTGGGTTCGAAGCTCGTGAGGGTTTGTGCATCCGGTTTGTCCGTGCCGATTTTGATCGTGTGTTTGCCCGTGGAATAAACTCGCGGGTGGAAGCGGCCGCCCTGAGCGCGGATGGTGTAGAGGACATCACCGGTGGCATCGTCGATGACTTGCACGACGGGGTTGGCTCCGCTTTCAAAGACGAGTTCGGGCAGCCAGCCAGCCACTTTGCGACCGTCGTTGTTTTCCATCGAGACGGTGATGGGCCAGCCGGGGAACTGGATCTTTTCGGCATCGGAGAAGCGAGGCCAGCATTCGAAGGTGATCTGGCGGTTTTTCTTGTTGAAGCGGGCGATGCCGTAGCCATCGGCACGCTGACGTTCGTCGTTGATGTTGGGCGGGTTGGCATAGGCCATCATCGAGATCTTGTTGCCGAGACCGTCCTTGAAATCGCCGGTCCACGGCAACGGGCTGTCAGGCACGGGATAGGGGCCGGGCTTCTCGTCGAGCGGATGCCACCAGCGGCCGTAGGTCGTATTGACTAATGCGGGGCTGGTGAAGGAATAGGGTCCATCGCCGTGCTCGTGAATGCCCTGCTTGGTGACGACGGCGAGGTGTTGATCGCCGCAAAGATGCACGGCCCATGCGCGGCGGATTTCTTCGAGCGCGCGGTTGCGGGGAGTCTGTGGCCAGCCATTGCAGTCGAGGTCGGCGAGCAGTCGCGTGCTGGCTTTGCCATGCATGTGCACGGCGCCGCAAAATGATGTCGCGGAGAGCACGGCTTTCATCTCGGTGCCGGTCCAGTCCTGAGCCCAGTCGCGAAGGAATTGTTCCTGGCGCGCGCCGAGTAATTGCAGGCCGGGAAGGTCAACCGTCTTCGGGTCGTAGGCGGGGTCGTTGATATGATCCGGGCGCGGCCCCATCACGGGAATCTTGCCGAACGGGCCGGACTTGAATTTGCGATCTTCGAGAATGGCAAAGTCCACGCCGCCGACGCGCAGGCGGGTGAAATAGACCGTGATGCCACGTTCTACGGGCGTTGGATCGACCGGGTCGGGGAGGTTCCAGGCCTGCTGGCGTTGCACCTGGTTCACATACTCCGCGGGATAAAAGAATCCGCCATCGCTGCCGTCTTCGCGGAGACACTGCCTGCCATTTTCGCCCCAGAGATTCGGCTGGCCCACGTCGTGATCATCAGGGATGCAAATCGTCGGCCGGTCGCGCATCACATCGCGGAACTGGAGCCCGAACTCGATCCAGCCAGCGGTGTGTTCGGTGTGACGATACGTCTGGTCGCCCGCGAAGAACAGCAGGTCGGGATTTTGCGCCCGCAGATGCTCGACGATCTCCGGCCGCAGTCCGCCGGTGCGACTGGAGTTGCACGACATGTTGGCGACGACGATCTCATTCTTGTCCGTGGGATCGCGACGGACCACGCCCTCAAAGATCGCCTTGTCTCCATGACACACGCGATAGGCGACGTTCTGCGTGGCGTCCCATTTCTCGATGCGAAAGTGCGCGCTCCAGCCGGGATAGAGGATCGCTTCCGTGGCGGCCTCGCCCCAGACGCCGCCGCGTTGAAACTCCAGCCTCGCCTTACGCGCTTCACCCGGCTTCAGCGGGAAGAACTGCGCGGTCAGCTTCAGCACCCCGTGGTCATGCGTGTAGAGCGCGAAGGCGATGACCTCATCACGCGGCACGTCCATCGCGGGCGGCAGCGCGGCCTTCTTCGTCGTCGGCTGTTTGGCCTTCCACCACTCGCCTACTGCGAGGGAGTCGAGTTGCGGGTAGGTGGCGCCGAAAGGGAGCGCAGCCTCTGCCTCGGCCGCAGAGAGGGAAGACGCTGACCCACGCCAGAAAAGGAGTGGGGTGAGTTTCAGTAAAAAGCGGCGCGAGATGTTCATAGGTTTTCGGGTAGGGTTTTGCACTGCAGAGATGGGAGGACCTCAGAGGATCTATTAAAGTGCAGTGCTCTGCGGTATGGCGGTTTCAAGCGGATTTATGGGATAGGCTGATGCGCTTGATTTCGGTGGCCATCGATTCGGCGTGGAAGTTCAGGCAAAGGCCCGTGTCGACGGGAGCGGCTTTGAGAAGTGAACGTTGGCGGGCGAGAATGATGGGCTCCACTGCTTTGACGCACACGCAGCTCACCATGAGCCGTCCATCCACAAATATCGGGATTTCCTTGGTGTTGGCAATGAGCTGCTCGCGGTAAATGAGGTTCGCAGGCAACCGCCGCTCGACCTTGATGCCACGCAGCTTGAGTTCGTGTTCCAGCGCTGCTTCATACGCGCTCCGAAGCAACCCGGAGCCGAGCACATGCTGAGCTTCGATCGCGGCGTCGATGACTTCAAAGGACAGCGGATCAAGAGAAGTGTCGCTGGGGCGGTCACGCCGTTGATTTCGGATGGCAACTCCGGAATTGGCGCGATGCATGATGCCATCTCGGAGCATCATCTCCGCAAAGTTGACCAGCAGCCCCAGCTCGAGTCCTGAAAGTCGCAGGTAAGTGATCAACGGGGCTTCATCCACAGGATGGAGCTTCCCCACCGCCTTCAGTTCCACGAGAAGCTGCTTCGCAATCACGAGATCCATGCGATATCCGCAATCCAAGTGGGTGCCCTTGTAAATCAGCGGCACCGGGATCTGACATTCATGCTCAATATCCCATACACAAAGCTCGACGCTCAGAGCGCGTTCATAGTCATCCTCGTTCAATCCAGGCCCGAACTCACGATGCACGGCAATCGCGGCGGCAATCAGTCCACCGGAGAGATTGGAACCAAGGTCTTCGTGTGTGGCTTTCATCGCGGAGTTATGGCTGATGCAAAACCTCGGCGGTCTTCCGAGCTCTGCGGTGCAAAGATTGTCCACCGCAGAAATTGGAAGACCGCAGAGATCATGTCGGAGACGGTGTCAGTTAAGGTTCATCGTTAGCTACTTCACCGCGCGGTAGAGGCGGCAGTCTGCGGGAATGAAAGAGTAACACAGTAAAAGAATCGCCGGCGATGCTGGCCCCGAGGCATGCGAGGACGCCTGAGGAGTGCTTGAAGAGTGCCATTCGAGACAGGCAAAGTTTCTACTCCCGCCGACAAATCGGTCTAACCACGTGGAGAGCCGGCCGCGGATCTTGTGGAGCAAGTTGCTACCTAAAACGATCCTATCGGCAGCCCTCAAGAATGCCGAAGACCGGCTAAGGATTGTCGTCCATCAGGGTGACACTCTTTGAAGTAGGATGGATGGCCGCATTAACCGTCCTGACTCCCTGACGTTTACCACCCCCCCGCTTACCTCGCTCGCTTCGCCTTCCCGTTTTATGACACGCCGCCTCCTCGCCTTTCTCCTCGTTGGCGGCTCACTGGCCGCCGCCGAACCCCAGCGCTTTGACCTCGCGAAACGCGCGAGCGAGATCGACTCGCGGGCGAAGGAGCATCCGGAGATCAAATTCACATTCACGGATGACAAGGGTAAGCCGGCCGATCTGCAGCACGCCGTGGTGGACACCCGCGTGCCCGCGCAGGGGAAGCTCGTCATCTGGCTCATGGGGCACAATCAGGGGCTGTTTGAACGGATCTCCAGCTACGGCTACCACGGCATCCAGCCTCATTACTCCAACGGCTGGTTCGCCGGGGTGACCAAGGCGCAGTACGAGGGCGGCGATGGCACTGTGCTGGGAAAGATCCGCCTCGAAGCGGCCTCGGGAGAGGATTTCAGCCCGCTGGTAGATATTCCAAAACTCGACGGGATGATGGAACGCGCTCTGCAATTGGTGAAGTGGCTCGCGAAGGAGAATCCGGAAGGCAAGTGGGAGCAGTTCCTCAACGAGAACGGCAGCGGACTGAGATGGGAGAAAGTGATCCTGAGCGGCATCTCGCATGGCAGCACCACCGCAGCCCGCTTTGCCATGCATCAGAAGGTGGACCGCGTGGTGATGTTCTCCGGCCCGCGCGACAACACCGAGACCTGGCAGGGCGGGGTTTCCGCGACGCCTTCGAACCGCTTCTTCGGGTTCACCCATGTGCTCGATGGAGGCTGGGTCGCGAACCACTACTGTCGTTCGTGGCAACTGCTCAGGATGCACAACCACGGTCCCATCATGAACGTGGATGACGCCAGGCCGCCCTACGGCAACTCGCGGCGTCTCATCACCAACATGGACGTGAAGAACAACAGCGGCCGAGCGCACACCATCGTTGTGCCTGGAGGCAAGGACACCATGGGTCAGTGGGTTTACGACGAGGTTTTCCGTTACCTCTTTACTCACCCCGTGGATCAGAGCGGCCCCGCCGTGCCGATGGATGCTGGCTGCGCGATGGACCAGGGTCCGAAGTGAACCCACCCCTTGCCAGTCCGCCACGCGCGAACCCACCGCTCCTGCCCGCGTCAATGTTTCCAACCAAGACTTCACCCCGCCAGCCTCTCATGAAAACGCGCCGTCAATTTCTCCGAGCCAAAGCCGCCAGGATCGCACTTCCAATGCTTGTTTTGCTTCTGTCATTCAGCAGGCAGGAAGGGAACGCAGCAGAGAACACTCCACCAAAACCAGTGCCTTCGAAACTGAGCTGGATCGGATCCAGCAAGCAGGAGGCGAAGGATGCGACGGTTGTTTTTGAACGCGAGTTCCAGCTCGTGAACGCACCGGCGGTGGTCCGTATCAAGCTCATGTCGACGACGCCGTGCGTGGTGACCCTGAATGGAGAGAGCGTCGGCGAGCACGATGACGCGAAGCGCCCGAAGGTTTTCGAGTTCAAAAAACAGGCGCTCAAGGGAGCGAACACGCTGAGACTCCAGACAAAGAGCAGCGGCGGGGCGGATTCCTTGGTGATGAGCATGCTGGCCACGGATCCCGACGGCACGCGCTTCCGGCTGGAGACGGACGGCGCATGGCGCGTCGTGGTGAATGACAAAGCTGAGCCCGTGAAAGTGCTCAGCGAATACGCCACGGCACCGCAGGGGGATGTTTTCGCGCCACTGCGTCCGTCGGTGACTGCTGCGGCGGACATCAAGGCGCCAGAAGGATTCAAGGTGGAGCGGTTGCACGCTCTGGATGAGGACGAAGGCTCGTGGGTGGCAATGTGCTTCGACGGGATGGGGCGGATCATCGCCTCGGACGCCGGCGGACGGCTCGTCCGCGTCACGGTGCCGGCGATTGGCGGCGACACGGAGGCGACGAAAATCGAGCCCATCAACCTCCCCGTGGGACACGCGAACGGGCTGCTCTGGGCGTTCGACAGTCTCTACGTGATGGTCTGCCAGGAGGGTGTGTATGAGGCGGGTTCGGGCGTGTACCGCGTGCGCGACACGGACGGGGACGGCGTTTTTGACAAGGTGGAGCTGCTCCGGAAATTAGCCGGCGGCGGAGACCACGGCCCGCACGCCTTGATGCTCTCTCCGGACGGAAAAAGCATCACAGTCGTCTGCGGCAATTCAACGCGCCCGACCGAGTATCAGCGCTATCAGGTGCCGCCGCTCTGGAAAGACGACCTCGCTCTGCCGAAGATGAAGGGCCACGGCTTCATGCTCGGGAATGGCGCTCCGGCGGGCTACTTCTGCCGCATGTCGCCGGACGGCAGGGAATGGACACTGATCGCCGAGGGTTTCCGCAATCAGTACGACGCTGCATACAATCGCGATGGCGAGCTTTTCACCTACGATGCGGACATGGAGTGGGATCTTGGGATGCCCTGGTACCGGCCCACGCGCGTCTGCCACGTGGTGGACGGCGCAGAGTATGGCTGGCGGAGCGTGTCTGGGAAATGGCCGGAGGATTACGCGGACTCCCTGCCGCCGGTGCTCAATGTCGGGCGCGGCAGCCCCACGGGGGTGGCCTTCGGTTACGGAGCGAAGTTTCCGCCCCGCTACCAGGAAGCGCTCTTCATCAACGACTGGACTTATGGCCGCATCTACGCGGTCAATCTTCGTGAGAAGGGTGCGAGCTACTCTGGTCAGATGGAGGTATTCCTTGAGGGGCGCGGGCTGAAGCCGGCGGATATCGCAGTGAATCCAAAGGACGGCGCCCTGTATTTCACCGGAGGCAGCCGCACGGGTTACAGCGGTCTGTTCCGGGTTTTTTATAACGGCAAGGAAAGCACCGCCGCGGCGCCTCCGATGGGCGACCCGGGGGCGCGTGAACTGCGAGCGCTGCGGCACCGTCTCGAAAATGCCTATCACGCGACGGATGCGGAGTCGCTCGATCTTGCGCTGCGCTGCCTCTCCCACGAGGACGGCTTTATCCGCTTTGCCGCGCGGACACTGCTCGAGTTCCGGCCCGTTGAGCAGTGGAAACAAAAGGCGCTCGCACTCGCCGAATCCAAGGCGGTCGTGCAGCTCTCGCTTGCGCTTGCGCGACTTGAGCAGAAGGACGTGCGCGAAGCGCTCTATGCCAAGCTGCTGGCGGCAGGGCAGGCGAAGCTTCTGGAGTCCACCCGGCTTGATATCATGAGAGCACTCCAGGTGGTCGCCATTCGTCTCGGTGACCCGGAGGGAACAATCCGCGATGAACTCCTCTCGTTGCTCCACGCGACGGTGCCCGCAACGGACAACCGTTTCAACACCGAGGCCGGCCAACTGCTCGTGCGCTGGAAATCCCCACTGGCCGCGCAGAAGCTGTTTCCGCTTTTCCAGAGGGCCTACACACAAGAGGAGCAGATCGGCTTTGCCGCCGCCCTACGCTTTGTGTCTGGAGGGTGGCCTGCGGGCAGCCGGGAGATTTACTTCCGTTGGTTCCTGCGTGCGGAGTTCAACAAGGCGGGCCATCTCGCCAAGTTCATCACCGACATTCGCAACGATGCAATCGCCTCGCTTGCCCCTGAGGAAAAGCTGGCGCTTGAGAAAGTGCTGAGCGCACCGCCTGAGGTGCAGCCTGCGCCGCCGGTGGCCTCGCGCCTGTTTGTGAAAAACTGGAGCACCAACGAGCTCGTGGCGGAAGTGGAGCCGCTGCTGAATGCCAAGCGTGACATCGAGCGCGGCAAGACCTTGTTCCGCGAGACCGGCTGTGTTGCGTGTCACCTTTTCAAGAACGAAGGCGGAGTGGTCGGCCCCGACCTCACGCTCGCAACGCGCAAATTCGGTGTGCGTGAGCTCGTCGAAAGCCTCACCGAGCCGAGCAAGACGATCAGCGACCAGTATGGCACCACGCAGGTGACGATGAAAAACGGCGACATCTTTGTCGGACGCAAGGTGAACGAGGGGCCCGACATGTTGCAGCTTCAGGAAAACGTTTTCACCTCGAGCGACGTGCGCACGCTCAAGCACAGCGATATTTCCAAGTCCGAAGCCTCGCCCGTGTCGCTCATGCCGCCCGGCCTGATCAACACCTGCCACCCGGACGAGGTGGCCGACCTGTTTGCATGGTTGCAATCCGGCGCAAAGTAATCAGCAAATCGATGCCGAATCCCCCACATCCCAAGTTCAAAATGACCCGTCTCACCCTCATCGCACTCGCCCTCACCAGCCACCTCGCTCTCGCGGCGGACAACACCCCGCCAGAGGGCTTTCGCGCGCTTTTCAGCGGCAAAGACCTCGCCGGCTGGGCCGAGAAAAAGCAGCCGCCCACCCACTGGAGCGTGAAAGAGGGAGATCTGGTCTATGACGGCAAAGGTGCCGATCTTTTCCATGAGGAAGACTTCGCGAACTTCGTGCTCCTCGTGGACTGGAAAGTGCCAAACAACGGCAACAGCGGCGTCTTCCTCCGCGGCGGAGCAACGCAGGTCGAGATCAATGACGCAGACAAGGCTCCGCGTCCGATTTGGAACGGGACCAGTGGCGGCCTCTACCCCCACCAACCGCCTCTCCTGCGCGCTGCCAAACCTGCGGGCGAGTGGAATCACTTCGAGATACGCATCGAGAAAGGCGTCATCACCGTGCTCCTGAACGGCGAAAAGACGCTGGACGCGTTCGCAATGACATGGGGCAAAAGGGACAAAGGCCCGATTGGCTTCCAGAACCACGGTTCTGCGCTCAGCTACAAGAACATCTTTATCAAGCCACTCGCGGACTGAGGCCGAGCGCTCCAGCATACCCGTGGCGGGTCCTCCGAATTGATTGCGCTTTTTCGTCTTCGGCTGGGGCGGGGCCTCTGTAGGTCGGTGGGGCGAGGTGCTACGCGCAGCCGGGGAAGAGCGCCCGCAACAGCATCAGCGCCGGCCCAGGACGCCGCCGGGCCGGCCGTGTTGGAACAGCTGTTTTTTAACGCGCCGCGGCGATGCAGGCCCCCCGACCGTGCGTACGTGAGAAGGAAATTCCCAGTAAGTGCCTAATGAACTGGGCCGTTGGTGGGTGTTTATTTTGAAGAAAACAAAATGTTTTATGGACCAGAAACTGGAGGGCACTCCGAGTGTTGAAATCAAGTTGGAGGGGCGTACGGTGGTGCGTTCGGAAATCCAGAACAACTGGGGTACGCGTCTGCAATGGCGTCTTTTCAAGGAGGGGAAGGAGATAGCGACGGGTCCGGTGGGGCCTGAGACCGCGTTTGATTTGCCCGATCTTCAGCAGGGGAGTTATCAGGTTGTGGTTCAGCAGTTTCATTATTTGAACTACAAAAAGACGCCGGACGGAAAGTTCACGGACAGCAAGTACGTCGACATCTGCAAGCCGCTGGATTTTACGGTTTAACCATCCGCCGAAAGGAGACGCCATGTTACACGTTGGAAGCACAAACATTCCTCTTTGCTCTGGGGTGGATCGCCGGAGTTTTTTGCAGGCAGGTGCGGCGGCGATGGCCGGCATGACTTTGCCGAACTTGTTTCGTCTGCAGGCGGCTGGTGCGGTGGACGAGAAGAGGGCGAAAATCCGCAATTGCATCACGTTGTTCATGGTTGGTTCGCCGGGTCATCTTGACACATGGGACATGAAACCGGACGCACCGGAAGACATCCGCGGCAAGTTCAAACCGATTTCCACGAGCGTTCCTGGGACCCAAATCTGCGAGCATTTTCCGAGGATGGCTCGTGTCATGGACCGGGTCGCCCTGATCAGGAGCCTGCATTACAACACGGGTGCTTCCCACGAGAACGGTCAGCGGTGGATGATGACGGGGCACGACTTTAATGCGGCGAACAAGCAGCCGCACATGGGTTCGGTAGTTTCGCGAGTTTTTGGACAGCGTGGAGATTTACCTTCATCGATTATTCTCCCCGCGGCGATTGGTAATACGGGCACGTCGACTCCGCATGGGCAGGAGAGCGCCTATCTCGGAAGTGCGCACCAGCCATTTTTCCTCGGGAATGACCCCGCGTTATCGACGTTCAAGGTGGCGGATCTTCAGGCGCCTGCGGGACATGAGGAGTTTCGGATAGCGGCGCGGCGGAAGTTGTTGGGCGAGATCGATCATTTGCAGCGCCATGTGGAGACTGGATCGATGTTGGAGCGGGACACGGCGTATGCGCGTGCGTTCAATCTTTTGACTAATCCGGAATCGAAGAAGGCGTTTGATTTGTCCGAGGAGCCTTCAAAGCTGAGAGATCGCTACGGACGCAACACGTTCGGTCAGAGTTGCCTGCTTGCCCGTCGACTTATTGAGCGTGGCTCGCGATTTGTGACGGTGAACCAATTTGACACGGTATTCGGGATTGCGTGCTGGGACATGCATGCAGACGGGGGCAGTTTGAACAACACTTACGCTGACTATGAACATGTGCTTTGCCCGCAGTTCGACTTGGCTTTCACCGCGCTTCTTGAGGACTTGGAGCAGCGCGGCTTGCTCGAGGAAACTGTCATTTCGGTGATCAGCGAGTTTGGTCGTACGCCGAAGCTCAACCCGAAGGGAGGGCGTGACCATTATCCTTCAGCGTGGACGAACTTCCTTGCGGGCGGACCGATTCGTGGAGGGAAGGTGATTGGATCTACGGACAAGATTGGTGCGGCGCCGCATGATCGTCCGGTGACGCCGCCGATGGTGGTTGCATCGATTTACCAAGCGATGGGGATTGATTTGGAGACGACGATGTTACCGGGTCCGGGCGGTCGCCCCGTTCGCTTCATCGAGGCGGAACCAATCCGCGAGTTGTTCTCCTGATTGTGATGAGTGGATGGAAGCAGTTCCGCGGGTGGGTCTGCCTTGCGGTCTGCATGGCTGTTGCCGTGATGGGGGTGGCTGCCCCTCCCGTGGTCTCTGGCGTGAATATCCGCGGGTTTCAGATCGGTGGCTCGACGACGGTCACGCTGACGGGATCGGATCTTCTGCCGAATCCGCGTCTTGTTTCCACGGGGGTGATTGCGCGCCAGCGCGTGTTGGAGGGTGCGGTTGCGGGGAAGGTTTCGCTTGAGGTGGAGTTGGCAGCGGATGCGCGTGCGGGTTTGGAAAACGTTTGGCTGGTTACCGATGGGGGTGCGTCGTCCCGTCTCGTTTTTGCCGTGGACGGATTTCCTCAGCGAGCGGTGGAGGTGAAGATCGATTCGCTGCCTGTGGCTCTTCACGGAAGTTTGTCGGGAGCGCAGGCAATGGAGACGCGGTTTGTTGGGAAGCGGGGTCAAGAGGTTCTGCTGGAGGTGGAGGCGCAGCGGATGGATAGCAAACTGCGGCCGGTGTTGCGGTTGATTGGTCCGGACGGGGTTCTTTTGGGATGGAGCGGCCCGATGAGTGGGCTGCGCGGGGACGCGCGTCTCGGGGCTCAACTTCCTAAGGCCGGCGAGTACCGTGTGGAGTTGCGAGACCTTCAATACGCGGCGGCGGCGCCTTCGCATTTCCGCTTGAGAATTGGGAGCTGGATCCCGGTGGATTCGGCGTTCCCTGCAATGATTCAGGCGGGTGCATCCGCGCAGGTGGAGGTGGTGTCCTTGAAGGGCTCTGTTGGCAAGATGGATGTGAAGGCTCCGGCGAGCGGACGGGCGATTCCGACGGGATGGCCTCCGGGGCTGAATGGAACAGGGCCGGGGGCGCTGGTGTGGATTAGCTCGCTGGCGCAGTCGATTGAAAATCGGAAGGGCGATGAGATTCAGGCGTTGGCGGGTCTGCCTGTTTCGGTGAACGGACGGATTGGGACAGTCTGGGAGGTGGATCGTTATTCGTTTGGAGTGGAGCCTGAATCAGAAGTGGACGTGAGCCTGCTGGCGGACGCTCTGGGCTCGCCCTTGGATGGGGAGGTGGAGTTGATGGATGAGAAGGGTGCTCGGCTGGCGGTGAGTGACGATGTTGCTACAGGGCCGGATGCCCGGTTGACTTATAAAGTGCCGAAGGGGGTGAATCGTCTTGTGGCCGCGGTGCGGGACGTTTCAGGGAATTCGGGTCCGGCACATGTGTACTGTTTGCAGGTGACGCAGAAGGCGGCTCGCGCATTGGGAACCGGCTATCGGTTGCGTGTTTCGGAGGATGCGTTGAACATTCCCGGCGGAGGAGCGGGTGTTGTGCGCATCGAAGCGCTTCGCGAGG
Organism: Chthoniobacter flavus; assembly: GCA_945861435.1. GTDB lineage: Bacteria > Verrucomicrobiota > Verrucomicrobiia > Chthoniobacterales > Chthoniobacteraceae > CAIURC01. The sequence continues at coordinate 41,207 of CAMAUX010000040.1, forward strand.
GATACGAGGGGCCGATCACATTGAAGGCGAGGGGATTGCCTGGTGGGTACCGTATGGAGGGGGCAGAGATTCCTGCGGAAGCATCGGGAACCTTGGTGTCGATTCGGAAGGAAAAAGAAGCTCCGCCAGCGGTGGTTTCGTTTCTCGGCGAGTTGGAGGGAAAGCAATCGGCTGCGAGTGTTGAAGCGGTGCCCGGCGGACGATTGCCCCCGTGGTTGGAGGAGGCTTTTATCGTGACGGAAAGCGCTATTACGGGTTCGGGCTTTCATGCGGAGTGGGCGGAGGAAGTGTCCGCGAAGCGGATGCCCCTTTCCGGTAAGGCGACGCTGAAGGTGAAGTGCGCTCGTGCGGCAGGTCATGACGGTCCGGTGCGATTGACGCTTCTGACCAGTCAGGCGCGTCAGTTGGATGCGAAGGGGGCGGCGCAGGCGATGAAGATGTTGCGCGAGGAGAAGGCGGTGCTGATTGAGGAGGACAAGAAGGCGCAGACGGCGTTTGATGCGATCGCCGTGGCCGACAAAGCAGTGAAAACCGCTCAGGCAGCGGTGGATGCAGCGGCGGCAAAGGGTGATGTCGGGGAGTCCTTGTCCAAGGCGCTGGCGGAAGCGCAGGCCAAGCGCGCGAAGGCAGAGGAAGATGCGATCAAGGCGGCTGCTGCGGCGAAAAATGAGGCGGAGGTGGTTTTGCTCATCCCGCCGGATCTTGTCGAGGTGCCGCATTTGGTATCGTTGAAAGCGGAGTTGTTGAAGCGCGACCGGAAGACGGTGGAGGCGTTTACCTATCTGCCGGTGGCAAAGATACCCGTGGTGAATCCTGTGGTGCTCAACTTTCCGCGGGAGGTCACGGGGACGGTGGAGGCGAAGAAGGGAGGCGTTCTTGAGATCAAAGGCGAGATTGAGCGGATGGATGATGCGAAGGGTGATGTCACGGTTTCGCTGTCGGGGCTGCCTTCCGGACTGAACGCCCCGGCGGTGACAGTGAAGGCAGCGGACCGCGCATTCGCCTTCAAAATGGCGCTCCCGGCGGCATTCAAGCCGGGTGAGTTTTTTTCGGTGAAAGTGTCTGCGACGAGCAAACCGTTTGGACAGGTATCAGTTAAGACGCGCGATTATCCGATAACCCTCAAAGTGGTTGCTGCGGACGAGGCCGCGCAAAAGTCATCTGGTTGAACATGAAAACGATTTATCAAAGGACGTTTTTCGCCCTACTGCTTTTAACAGCTTTGTCTGGATGGTGTGATGCGGCGGAGCGTTTCACGGTTCATCCTCAGGCGATGGTGCTGAAACATCCGGCACGCATGCATTCGCTGATTGCGGGAGTGGAGGGGCAGGACGGGTATGACACGGACGTGACGGGCGAATCTTTGTTTGTGAGTTCGGACCCTGCGGTGGCAACGGTGGATGCGAGGGGTTGGGTTAAACCGGTTGCCAACGGGAAGGCGGCTGTGACGGTTCGTCACGGGAAGCACGAGTTTCAGGTGCCGGTGGAGGTGGATCTTCCCCAGGCAGCTCCGAAGGTGAGTTTCCGTGAAGACGTGATGCCCGTGCTGTCGAAGGGAACGTGCAACATGGGGGCCTGCCACGGCTATTCGCTGGGGAAGAACGGGTTCAAACTTTCGTTGCGCGGGGCGGATCCGGAGAAGGATTACCCGGCGCTGACGGACGAGTTTGGAGAGCGCCGGCTAAACCGGCATCACCCGGAGGCGAGCCTTCTGTTGTTGAAGGGCACTGGGGAGGTTCCGCATGAGGGCGGTGTGAAGCTTGATAAGGGGTCAGCGATGTACGAGTTGGTGCTGCGGTGGATTGGGGAGGGAGCGCGCGATGATGGCCCTCAAATGCCGAAGCTGGAGTCGATCAAAATGGTGCCTGAGAAGGTGACGGCGCGGGCGGGAAACCGGCAGCGATTTCAGGTGGTGGCGCGGTATTCGGACGGGACACTGCGGGATGTGTCGAAGGACAGCATTTACACGGTCAACACCGAGAGGATTGCGCGCTCGGATGATGATGGATTGGTGACAGTTACGGATCTTGGTGAATCCGCGATTATTGCGCGTTATGAGAACCTTTTTGCGGTCTCGAATTTGATTGTTTTACCGAAGGACAATGGGTTCCGTCCGACGCCGGTTCCTGGGGAAGGGTTGGTGGACAGGCATGTCATTGCGAAGCTGAACGACTTGAGGATCGCCCCCTCCGAGGTGGTGGAGGACGAGACATTCCTGCGCCGAGTATCGATTGATTTGATTGGCTTGCAGCCGACCCCCGATGAACGCGCTGCATTCGTTGCGGATCTGGCGCCGGACAAGCGTGCGAAGCAGGTGGAGGCGCTGATGGGGCGTCCGGAGTTCATCGACTGGTGGACGTTGAAGTGGGGGGATCTTCTTCAAAACTCGCGGAATACGGCGAGCGATCCAGCGGTTTACGCGTTCCGGGAGTGGATTCGATCGGCGGTGGCGATGAATATGCCGCTGGACCGTTTTGCTCGGGAGTTACTTACGGCTCGGGGAGGATATTGGGACAATGCGGCGTCGGCTTATTTCACGGTGAGCAAAGATACGGACGACACGATTCAGCGTGCGACGCAGGTGTTTTGCGGGGTGAGGATGCTGTGTGCGCGGTGTCATCCGCATCCATTTGAAAACTGGACGCAGAGCGATTACTACGGGCTGCATAGTTTTTTCAATCAGGTTGCTACGAAGGTGGACACGCGTCAGGCGGGGGCGACGAATGCGAAGACGGTGGTGGTGAACTTGAAGACTGGGCCGTCCACCAATCCGAGGACGCGTAAACCGGAAGCGCCGCGTTATCTGGGGGGCGGAGTGGCTGAGTTGGCTTCGGTTGGCGACCGACGGGAGGACTACGTGCGCTGGCTCACGGCAGGCGGGAATCCTCATTTTGCGCGGAGTTTGGTGAATCGCTTTTGGAGTTACTTTTTTCATCGAGGCATCATTGATCCAGTGGACGATTTGAGGTCGACGAGTCCGCCGATTAATCCAGCGTTACTTGATGCCCTGACGGCTGAGTTTGTGCGGAGCGGATTCGATATGCGGCATTTGGTCCGGGTGATTGTGAACTCGCAGACGTACCAGCGGAGTTCGGTGGCGAATGAGTCGAACGCGCATGATGATGCGAATTTTTCGAAGGCGATTCCGCGTCGGGTTCCCGCGGAGGCGTTGCTGGACTCTCTCGTGCAGGCGACGGGCGTGAAGGAGAACTTTGGCGGAGTCCCCGCGGGATTCACAGCGGCCCAGTTACCTGACGGCAATGTGCAGAGCAGTTTTCTTTCGCTCTTTGGGAAGCCTCAGCGCATGGAGGCCTGTGAGTGTGAACGGGACACCGGAACGAACATGCTCCAGGCGCTTCATTTCATTAACGGGCAATCAATCCTGAATCGCGTTTCCAATGCGAACGGAAGGCCGGCCCTGTTGATGAAGGAGAAGGTTTCTGACGAGCAGGCGGTGGAGCAGTTGTACTTGTGGTCATTGTCGAGAGTCCCGACGGCTGCGGAGCGGGAGGCGGGGCTGCGTTTCCTCGGGGAGTATGGGGAGAAGCGCGCAGAGGCGTTGCAGGATTTGATGTGGGCTTTGTTGAACAGCCGGGACTTCATGATGCTGCGATGAGGCAAAACGTTTTTTATCTGCTGGTGTTAGCGTGGGCGCTCGGCGGGGGGGCGGCTTTTGCCGGCCAGATCAGTTTCGAGCGCGAAGTGTGGCCGATTTTTCGGCGGCATTGCGTGTCGTGTCATGCGGAGGGCAAGGCGAAGGGCGGTTTGCGAATGGATACGGCGTCTGCGCTCCAGAAGGGCGGCGAGACGGGCGTGTTGTTTGTGGCTGGAAGGCCGGAGGAGAGTCTGCTCATCTCGCAGGTGTCGGGAGAAAAGCCGGAGATGCCGGAGAAAGAGCCGCCCTTGTCGGCGGACAAGGTCAGGATTCTCAGGGAGTGGATTGCACAAGGCGCTCGCATCGATGTGGTCCCCAAGATGGTGGTTCCGGTGGTCAAGGTGCCGGAGGTTTATGCAACGGCGCCTGCAGTGACGGGGGTTGCCTTGAGTCCGGACGGGACGCGGGGAGTGGCGGCGTGCCGGAGTGAGGTGGTGCTGTTTGATGTTGATGCGGGGAAGGTTTTGAAGCGGGTTCCGACGGGAATGGACTTGGTGAACGCCGTGGAGTTTAGTCCGGATGGTGCGCTGATAGCGGTTTCTGGCGGGTATCCGCAGCAGTGGGGCGGGGTCTTGTTTTTGGACGCGGTGAATGGCGCAGAGCGAGGTCTGCGGAAAGTGGCTGGCGACACGTTGTTTCGGGGGAAGTTCAGTCCGAACAGCTCTGAGGCGGCGTTTGGAGGGCCGGGTGGCGTGGTTTATGTGATTCCGGTGGATGCTGCGAAGCCGGTGCGTTCGATGGAGATCCACAGTGATTGGGTGATGGATGTGGCGTATACGCCGGACGGAAAACGATTGGTTAGCGGGAGCCGAGACAAGACGACTAAGGTGAGCAGCGTGGACGATATGGCGTTGCTTCGTTCGGTGGACGAATCCAGCGAGATGATTCATGCCGTTGCAACGGATGGGGAGACAGGTGTTTCGGGAGGGAACGCAAAAGTGCTCGCAGGGTACGACTACAAACTGGCGTTGGCTGGAGTTGAGGTGACGGGGTCTGGGAACGGGGCGACGCCAGTGAACAAGAAGGCCCAGTATCTTCGTGCGTTCGAGGGGCAGGCTGAGGCGGTGATGTCCTTGGCCGTGAGTGGCGATCGGAAGCTGTTGGCGGTGGGGACGCGCGCTTCGGAGATTCGGGTGTATCGATTGGCTGATCGGGGACGAGTATCGGCTCTTCCGAAGGCGGAGGCGCCGGTGTTGGGGGTCGCACTGGACGCATCTGGGGCTCGATTGCTTTCCGGCAGCAAGAGCGGGAAGGTGCAGATTTGGGATGTGAAGGAGGGCAAACTTCTTCACACGTTGGATCCAGTGCCCGTGAAGTGAGCGGGTGAAGTGAGCGGGGTTGGGGGGCTTTGGAGAGAGTGGGAGCGAAGTGATGGGGTTGTCTGGATTGGGCCGCTGACGTGGTTTGAAAAAACGCATTTTCGGGTGACATTTTTCCCAAAGATGCCATACTAAGTATGGCATGAAAATGACGATGCACATCGACGCGGATCTACTCGATCGGGTGGTCAGGCGGTTTGGATGCGCGAGTAAGACGGAGGCTGTGGAAATGGCTTTGAAAGAGATGGATCGAAAGGCGCGGTTCCGTGAGTTTGCGAAGGTGGGCCTTGGATTCACTCCCGCGGAGTTGAAGGATGCGGTGGATCCCGACTATGACGTCTCCGCGATGCGGGTGGCGGAGCGGTCGGCGGTGTATCGGTCTGGCAAGGCGGATGGCGAGTCGCGATGAGTGCGCCCGTCTTGGTGGATAGCAACGTTTACATCGGCCTTCTTCGTCGGGGATTCGACCCGGCTGTCGTTTTGAGCGAGTGGATTGGGGATGGCGATCTGGCCATCTGCGGGATGGTTCGAGTGGAGGTTGAACGAGGCTTGCGCCTGGAGAGGATTCGCCGTCGGCTGTGTGCCTTCTTTGACGTTTTATTGAACATCCCGACGACAAACCGCATTTGGAGCGAGTCGGCTTCGCAGGCTTGGTTGCTGGATCGCGTTGGGTTGATTCTGCCTGCTCAGGACATCCTCATTGCGACGTGTGCCAAGGAAATTGGCGCGTCGGTGTTAAGTGACGATCGGCATTTTGATGAGATCCAAGGGTTGAGGGTCCTCCGGCCGGAAGCTGAGCTGGGAAACTGGTGAAACGCGATTGGCGGTCTCTTATGGGAAAGCGGGGTGGGGCGGTCTTGAAACGCTGTCGGGTCTTGGGCGGCGCACTTTTTGTGAATCCCTGATTCACCCTACTACGCGGGTCTTCCTGCCAAGAAATCGCTTTTTCGGCCGGTGCATCGGAGACGGTCGGGAGGCGGGCATGAACCGGGAAGAGAGGGGGTTTGATCTCTTCCTCCGACTCTATGTGGAGCATGAGGAATCGTTGCGTGGCTTTGTGCGATCGTTGGTGCCCACGTTGGAGGATGGATTCGCGCGAGGGGATGCAGGATGTGGCGGCGGTGCTGTGGAGGAGGATTGAGGACATCACCAGCATGGATGACTTTCGCCGCAGGGCGTTTGGAGTGGCGCGGTTTGTGGCGATGGAATTTCTGCGGACTCGTCGCCGGGATCGGCGTGTGTTTGGCGATGACGCGCTGCGGTTGCTGGCAGTGGCTTCCGAGAGAGGTGGGCGTGGAAGCGCTCGTCGACCGCGAAGCGTCTCGGAGACTGGCGGGGACAGACGATTTTTTTCTCACGCGAAGCCTTGCAAGAAGCACGACGAACTCACGTTGAGCCTTTATCCGCAGGGCCCGGACAGGCTCTACGCTACCCGGGAGCTTCGTGTGATGAAGCGGGATCCGGCCGGAGTGCGAGAAGGTCTCGTACACGCAGGACACCGGGGCTCATAGAAGCAATGCCGGTCGGACAACTGTTCACCGGCGTCCAATGATTCCCGCTCCCGGGGCGCGAGAGTGCGGCGCGGCACCGAGGGCTTCCGCCCCGCACGGGAAACGGTGGGATCAAGGCGCGGGCAGGGGCAGACGCTCTAAGATAGAGGTGCCACGCAAGACGTCAGGCTCGGGCGGATGGAGCCCGGGGCTGTGGTTACTGCTTGATGTCGTAGCAGTAAACGAGGTCCTGATCGCGCAGGTAGAGCTTGCCGTTGGAGATCACGGGATGCGTCCAGATGCGGCCCTGAGGACTGCGGATCTGGGTCTGGGGATCGAGGGTGAAGCGGCCTTTTTCGCTCCATGATTTGGAGGAGATTTCCGCGAGGACGACGGTGCCCTTGCCTTCATCCAGGCAATAGAACATGCCGTCTGCGGCGGCGATGGCGCCTTTGCCAAGGGCTTGTTTTTCGCCCCAGACGAGCTCGCCGGTTTTGAAGCTCTGGCAGGTCCAGCCGGTGCCGTCGCTGTGGCCGTAGATGTGGCCGTCCACGAGGATGACTCCGCCGTGGTGGTTCTTCATGACCTTGTTGGTGATGCTGGTCTCATCGAAAACAGATTCCACCTTGTTGCCTGGGAGGATGCGGAAGCTCATGGAGCCGACGCCGTAGCCTGCGGTGACGTAGACTTGGTTGCCATCGACGATGGGCGTGGGGATGACGGCGGTCTTGCCCGGGAAGGCTTGTTTCCAGAGGACGGAGCCGTCCTTTGGAGAGATGCCCGCGACGTTCTGCATGGTGCGCTGGACGTACTGGGGCTGGCCGTTGATGGAGGCTTTGACGATGGAGGAGTACTGGGCGTCGTCGGTCCAGTCCTTGGACTGCCAGAGGAGTTTGCCGGTGGATTTGTCAAAGGCGGCGACGGCGCCCTGTTTTCCGCCGGGAGTGCAGACGACTTGGTTGCCATCGACGAGGACGCTTTCGGTGTAGCCCCAGCCGGGGGTCCTGCCGCCGATATCCTTCATGGCGGACTGCCAGAGGATCTTGCCGGATTTGGCATCGGCGCAGACGAGGGAGCCTGGTCCGGTGAGGGTGAAGAGGAGATCGGCGTCGAGGGTGGGGGTGCCACGGGGCCCGTCGCCCCACTTGTTGCTGAGAACGTCGCTGAGGGGTGTGACCCAGAGTTCCTTGCCGGAGTTGGCATCGATCGCGAGGAGGACTTCCTTTGCATCGCGGGTGCCCATGGTGAAGAGCTTTCCACCGGCGATGGCGAAGCCCGAGTAGCCCATGCCCGCGTCCTTGTAGAGCCAGAGTTGCTTGGGGCCTGAGGCGGGCCATTGCTTGAGGAGGCCGGTTTCGCGCTGGATGTCGTCGGAGGCTGGGCCGCGCCAGCGGGGCCAGTCGGCGGCGGTGGCTGTGGAGGAGGTGAGAAGGGTGGCGCCGAGAGTGGCGAGGCCGAGAAGGAGGCGGATGGGGGTGGTCATGATGAGGATACAATCCCGCAGAGGGCGAAAATGCTAGGCGGGAGTCGCCGGGTGGCGGGGCGGGCCTATTGAGCCTCGCCTATTACAGGGACATCCAGAAGGGGCTCAGCTTTTAGCCGTTGAGAGGCACCCTGTGGCCTGTGTCGCAGTACGCTATAGCAGAGAACGGACATGCTCTAGATTATCGCTGCGCACGGGGCTCCAAGATCTTCCTATTTTCCAGAGAGCGGGACCGATGGCAACCGTGACGGCCCGCCGCCGTTCGGTGCCGCCCATGGTGAGGTTGGCTCGATTCATTCGCGGTAAATGGGAGTCGCAAGCCCTCCACTGGCGAGATGGAAGATCACTTTCTTGAAACCAGTCTTTCGGAGACGCTCCTCCAAGTCGTCAACGGCAGTCTTGAATCTATCGTCCGGCCACATTCGAGTCGGCTTGCTCATGATGACGACGATCATCGCCCGCCGCGTCGTGGCGGCCGTCACGCGCTCGGCAAGTGCCGTGATTGGAAGCGGTTCATTGTGTTTCCCGGGCCGCTCGAAATAGAGCCTGTCGGCACCGTCAAAAAACAGGATCGCGTCGGCTTGGTGCTGTTGTTCATCTGCGAGGGAGGGACGCAGTGCCAGTTCGTCCGCGGGCAGAGCCGGCGGGAGAAGCGCGC
>CAMAUX010000041.1 GCA_945861435.1 Chthoniobacter flavus
GGGCTCTACGCGATGAACCAAGCGACCACTGGCCGGGCCGTATAAGCGAACCGACTAAAGAATATTCGGAAAGCCGTGTGCGGGAAAACCGCCTGCACGGTTTGATGAGAGGGGGCGCTGCGATAACACGCGGCGCCCCCTACTCTACATCATCTCAGTTGTTCGCGGAACTCGGCGTACGAGCCGTTGGTACGTTGCCAGAGAGGCGATTTGCGAGGCTTGCGGACGGGGTAGATTTGCATGCGACTCCCATGCACCGAACCGAGTGGAGGGGCTTGGCCACGGGACTGTTCATGCGCCGCAATGACTCCTCATGCGCCGCCCAAAGAGACCCTGCGCGGTGACTCAGTTTCATCTCTTCAGACCCGGAGGGATGCCGTGTGGTGGTCCGCAGTATTACTTCGACAAAGGCAGCCAACATCGATCAGACGTGCCTTCGGAGATCGGAGTGGATCCGTCCCAGTGGGGATTTGCACGTTTTTAGTCCCATCCGGTCACCGCCACCCAACGCCTCATGAAACACCCCAAACGATTTCTCTTCGAAGGCCTGCTGGCAATTCGCCTCGTTGCGATCGCCTGCTTCGCTGCCGAACCCGCCGCAGGCGACGGCAACGCGCGCATCGTCTTCATTGGCGACAGCATCACCGGTCAGGGGGGAGGCTGGTTGGGGGCGGGTTACGTGTTCAAGATGCGCGAGGCTTTGAGCGCGGTGTATCCCGAGGCGAAGCACGAACTCGTGCCATTGGGTGGCAGTGGCATGGGCGTCAATGCGTGGCTGGCTCTGGCCAAGAACGAGACAAAGCAGAAGCAGGATTTGGATGTGAAAGGTGTGGAGGTCGCCGCCGCGCTGTCGAAGCCGGCTGATGTGATGGTGGTGATGCTGGGTATGAACGATGTGCTCGCCCCCTACGTGAACGACACGGATGCCAGCCTCGATCAATGGATCGCGAACTACCGCGAGTTGACCAGCGTGTTGAGTGCGAGGCTCAAGCCGAAGGTGATCGCCCTAGCGACGATCACGCCGCAGACCGAGGATCCCGCGACGCCCGTGAACCGTGTGTTGGCGCGCATGAATCAACGCATAACGACTCTCGCCGCTGAGTTGAAAGCGAACGTGGTGCCGACCCATGCGACGTATTGGGACGTGCTCGCGGAGGGCCGCAAAATCCAGAGCGACTTCACCCTCGCGGGTGATCGGATTCATCCGAATGCGCCCGGCCATGTCGCCGTCGCGATGGCGATGTTCAAGGGATTGAGCGAAGACAAAGCTGCCGCATGGTTGCGTGAAGAGCGTCTGGCCAAGGCGCTCTCCAGCCTGAAGCCCGGTGCCGTGCGCACCGCTCCGCCGCTCTGGCTGGTGGCGTCCGGCGTTGTCCTGAGGCCATGGAATGAAAAGCCCTCCGATGCTGATCTCGCGCCCAATCCCATCGACCTCGCCATCGAGCGCGGCGAAGATTTCACCAAAGCTGCCGCCAAGGAAGGTGGCGCACCGCTGGCGTGGCGCTCGTTCCAATCCAGCATCAACCTCACCGACGGAGCGAATCCGGGCAGTGTCGATTTCGCGGGCATCACCTTCTTTCAAAACTTCGAGGCGGGATACGGTGCGCGCTGGATCCACAGCGGCACCGCGCGGCGGCTGAATCTGGAACTCAAGACCTCGGGCGTTGGTTCCGTGATCCGTCTCACTGCGTGGCTCAACGGTGGGCGGATCTATTCTGACTTCATCGATAAAGAGCCGAAGCGGCAGACCTCCCGCGAAGTCGATCTGCGCGCGGGCTGGAACGTGCTTGTTTTCAAGAGCTGCCACCGGACATGGCAATGGCAGCAGGCTCTCAATTTCACTGAGCTGGATGGTTCGATGCCGCAGGGGCTTGAGTACCGCGCGGCGGCTCCCTCGCATTGACCTTCTACTGAAGGTTCGGAGGTGCCTCAGACTCCGCTCGAAAGGCGTTTTCGTGCGGCCGTGCGATTTCATTCTTCGTGCGCGGGGGGATGTGTGGATCGAGTCTTTTGGGCGCGGTGTTGGGGAGATGGGAATTTGTGTTCCGGCTTCCCAAGGGCGGGCGGTAGTGCCCTGGATGTTGATCCGGTCATACAATACGAGGGGTCGAGCGGCTCGACTTGGTTGCGTTTGGTCAGTGCGCGTTGGCGTCATCCCTCTCGCGCCGGACGCATGCAGGTGACATCCCCATTTCCACTCTTCATCTTCCTTCTCGCGCACCTGCCGGTGCGCATCGCGTGGGAAACGCCATCCGGTGGTTCCCGCCATCCGCTTTGCGGATTGCGTTCACCAACCGGCTATGGGCTTCCATGCCTCCGGCATGCTGAAGTTGGGGGGCCTGCTCATTAATCCGGCCACAAAACACCAGCGATCGCGCGGGTCGATTTGGTTACGTTTTGGCAGTGCACATGAGCTTCATCCCTCGCTTGCCGGGCATCGAGACACTGCGTGCGGCGCATAATAACCGCGGGTATTTAATGGCCGGATTATTGGGCGTCGTACATTACGGTGACACCCGGAAGGCCCATTCTCTGGGCGCGGCGCGGTCACCCTATTTCGCGATCCTCAATAATAGTATTTCGGAACCCTCGACGGTGCGTGACCGGGCGCCCTTGTTATTCATCCGGCCATGAAACCCCATCGGCATTGCCAGCCGATTTTGCAGCGCTTGAGGATTGCGCATTCGCCTCACCTTTTGCTGACCAAGGATTCAGGCGCCGCGTGGACTGCATCAGTATGGATAGTTAATCAATGGCCGGATTAATCAGCATCCTGGGGTGATGGATTGGAAGGTGGGTGGGGTGGGGTTTGTGGGGATTCTTCACGCCAGCGGGCGAGTTGTTCGGGGAGTGGGCAATGGGCGCAGTCGCTATTATCGCGGAGGCAGAAGTCCTCGTAGACTTGGAGCAGGCCTTGTTGCAGGGCGGCATGGCTGGTCCATGCCGCGGATGCAGACGGCTCCGGGCCCGTGCCGAAGAGACGCTGGCAGGCAGTAAGCACACGACGGTTGACGCCCGCTGCGCGCAGGCGGGTGAAGTCCTCCCAAAGCGCCGGATTGCGGACGCAGGCGAGGGGGTAGAAGACGTTGGCCAGCATCGCGTTGGCGCGTGCGTCGCCGACGAGGGCCACGGGCTTGCGGCTGCGCTTGGAGTGGAGGGTGAAGTGGTGTTCCCAGAAGGGATGACGCAGCCGGCCCAGAAAGTCCGCGAGGGCGTGGAGTTCGCCGCGTTTGCGCCAGCGCCGGAGTTGATGCCAGTGGGTGATAAGTTGTGCCAGCGCAGCCAGTCTCCGCTGTGGATGATTGGCGGGACGTTGTCCGCTGAGGACCCACCACGCGCGAGGGATGTCGAGCCGCTCGTACTCCGCGCGCCGCGGCCACCATGCATCCCAGAGCTTGCGGACATAATCACGGGATTCTGCGGATGGGGTTGAATGGGCGCGGGTGGAGGGGCCATGCGCGGATGGCCGGCCTTCGGTTCCCGTGAGAAACCCGGCGGCGCCAAAGAGCAGGCCTTCGGCGGCAGGCCCCGCGTTGAGCAGGGTGCGCAAGGGGATCCTTTGGGCGAGAAGGGTGAAGGGCAGTTTGTTGGCGCTGTAACCGAGCGTGGCGGCGAGTGATTGGAAGAGCGCCTCCTCTTCGCCGTGGATCTGCTGGAGGGTCGCAAGCGCTGCGGCTTTGCGCAGGAGCCTGTGCCGGGCGGCGCTCAGAAGGATGGCGCGCACTTTTTCCTCAGGTAACGCGCGCAGAGGGCCGAGGCAGCGCCCCGGGCGTGCTTCTGGAACGGGACCGAGCGGTTTGCCATCGACTGCCGCGGGGTCGAGCCGGACCTGTGGGACGCCGCGATGGGCGAGGGTCCGGGTGAAGAAACGGTCCGGGCCTGTTCTGCAAAAGAGGTGGAGGACGACGTGCTCGTAGTCCGGATTGGCGGCGTGACCGTGCTGCTCCCAATCGCGGACATCGGTGTCCAACTCGATCGTACCGCGCACGGGTGGGCCGCCGCCGAAGGATACCGCAGCTTCGGCGAAGTCCGGTCCGGCCTGCCGGTTCCAGACGCCGAACTGGACTATTTCGGCGGGAACGCCGTCGGTGGTGAGGAAAGTACGGCCAAAGTCTCCGGCGAACCAGTGAGCTTGGAGTTCGTGTTCGGAGAATGTGCGAGGGACGGGGAGGAGGAGGGTTTCGTTGAGGCGAGCGGGGCGGAGTGCGAGGAGGCGGGAGTAGGCGTTGGGGTTGGGGTTGGCGGGCCATTCGGTGGGTCGGCCTGTGGTGGCGTTGCGGTGACGGTAGGGGGGTATGGAGGGAGGTGGGGAGAGAGGTGGGGAGAGAGGTGGGGAGAGAGGTGGGGAGAGAGGTGGGAGGGCGCGAGGCGATGCGGTGCTAGCACGCGTGGACGGTTCGGCTTTGGGGGCAGGGTTCTGGTTCATGAACAGCCCGATGCGCTGGGTTTCGGGATGGTCGTCGGGACGCTCCACGGGAGGGGCTGCGGAACGGTCCACGGGAGTTTGCGTGCTCTTCATGGGGATGCGGCTGACGCCTTTCCTTGCTGATTGAGCGTTGGAATCCATGCGGCTGAGAGGGGCAGCATGCGGCGCTGTTTCGGTTTGTCTCTGCGTTTCACGTGAGTGGGATGCGGTTTCTCGTGGTGGGTTCCTCGTTCTTGGTTATGGGCGGTGCTGTGGCCGCTGACACACACCGCGCTGCGCATTGAATACGCGGTACGCGGCCTGCACTTTGGGCGCACGTGGTCTGGTTAGCGGTGCCTACTCAGAAATCGCGGGCGCTAGGGGGGACGGACGTGGGGCGCGTGGGAGCCGGGTGGAGGGCGGTTCTCAAAGCGGGGGTGTTCGAGACGAAACCTGGCCTCGCCCTTGTTGCGCTTCTCGCCTTTCTTGCGCCCCATGCCGGGGCGCGAGAAGGGCGCTGATCCGAGAAAGTGTTGCCGGTCCCTATCGGCTCCACTCATTGCACCCGTGTGCCTGCCCGCGCCGCCCCCAAATACCACGCCGAAGCGCCTTATATCGGTGCTATTCCGGCCTGTCCCTATCGGTTTTCAATGGCCCACGGAACGCACGGAATGCACGGAAGATGGAACAGACTCTCAGCCTTCTCATTCCTGATAATCCCTTCCGTGTCGTCCGTGTATTTCGCGGGCCAACCTTCATTTGTGGTTTCGCTTCATCAATGAGCAAGGGGCCCACGGAACGCACGGAATGCACGGAAGATGAAACAGACTCTCAGCTTTCTCATTCCTCATAATCCCTTCCGTGTCGTCCGTGTGTTCCGTGGGCCAACCTTCATCCGTGGTTCCTGCTCAATAATGAGCAGACGTGTGGGCTTGGCGGGGGTTGGATGCAGGGCGTGCGCATTGTTCTCCGTGCCGGTGGTTTACCTCGTTCCGGGCTGAATAATGCCGTTGACTAGTGAACTCCGTGGAAGGGAGGGTTGTGATATTACCCCCCTCCCGCGCGGATTCCCCCCTCGCGCGCACTGCCATGAAGATTACAGTCCTCCTCCTCGGGATTTTGTCGGCCGTTACGGCCGTGGCGGCTTCTCCCCTTCAGCCCTTTGTGGAGAAGCATTGTGTGGAGTGTCACGGGGAGGACAAGCATAAGGCGGGGCTGCGTTTGGACACTCAGGGCGCGGATTTCCGCAATGAAAAGGCGGCGGGGACGTGGGCGCGTGTGTTCGACAGAATCGTGTCCGGCGAGATGCCGCCGCCGAAAAGCGAGCGCCCGCCCGAGGAGGATCGGCGTGCGGTTGCTGAGTTCCTTGGGGGGCAGTTGCATGCGGCGTCGCTGGAGAAACAGACGAAGCAGGGGCGGGTCCTCTTGCGCCGTCTCAACGGAGTGGAGTACGAGAACACGCTGCACGATCTGCTGGGCATCCACATTCCGCTTCGGGAGATGCTTCCGGAGGACAGCACGACTGCGGGGTTCGATAATGTGAGCACCGGGCTCGACCTATCGGCGACGCACTTCCTGCTTTATCAGGAGGCGGCGGCGAAGGCGGTGCGGTCCGTGGTGCCGATGCATCCGTCGCTCCCCTTTAGCGACACGCGCACGGCGGAGGTTTTCGTGAAGAAGGGGCCCAATTTTCAGCAGACGATGGGCCGGAGCGCGAAGATGCAGGGCGATGCGCTGGTGTTTTACAGCAAGCTTCCGCGCTACGGTCTCTGCGCCACCGCGGCGGTGCCGACAGCGGGACGTTATCGTGTGCAGTTGAAGGCGTGCGCGGTGGGGGCCGAGGCGAAGCCCATCCCGGTGGGTTTTATGACGGTGATGGAGAGCGGGCGTGAGTCGCCGGTGTTGCGGGATGTGCGCGACATCCCGCACGGGGAACCGCAGGTGATCGAGTTCGAGTTCGATCTGGAGCGGCGCCAGGCCTTTGTCGTGAACCTTCTCACGACATGGGACATCCGGATTTTCAAAAAGCCCATCGACGAATACACGGGGCCCGGCTTGCTCGTGGAGTCGATCCATATCGAGGGGCCGCTCGATGTGTTTCCTCCGCGCAGTTATGAAACGCTTTTCGCGGGCGTGCCCCTGAAGGCGCGTTCCGTTGCGCGGGCGGAGATGGCGGGGGCGAAGCCGCCGGTGGTTGCGCCGAACCGGTCGGAATCGGTGTGGTTGAACGACCCGCTCGTCCCGGATTCCGCCACACCCCGGGAGGATGCGGAGCGGTTGATGCGCGCGTTTCTGCCGCGCGCGTTTCGGCGGCCCGTGAGCGAGGAGGTGCAGCGGCACTTCGTCCAGCGGGTCCTCGCGAAGCTGGATGAGAAGTCCCCGTTTTTTGATGCGATGAGTTTCGGCTACAAGCTGATCCTCTCTTCGCCGGACTTTCTTTTTCTCACGGGCGCTCCGGCTGCGGAGGTGGGCGTCAACGCGGCGGGAGACCTTGCGTCGCCGAAGCTGGACGATTACTCGCTTGCGGAGCGGCTTTCGTACTTTCTGTGGTCGTCGATGCCGGACGACGAGCTGCTTGCGGTGGCTGGCAGGAGCGAGTTGAGCAAGCCTGCGGTGCTGCATGCGCAGGTGGAGCGGATGCTGAAATCGCCGCGTGCGCACCGATTCACCGACCATTTCGCCGGGCAGTGGCTGGACCTGCGCAAGCTCGACTTCACCATTCCGGATCCTCAGCTCTACGGCGACTTCGACCAGCTGCTGCTGTGGGCGATGCCGCGTGAGACGCAGTTGTTTTTTGAGGAGGTCCTGCGCAGCGACATGAGCCTCCTCAACTTCGTCGACTCCGACTGGACGATGCTGAATGAAAGGCTCGCCGCCCTGTACGGAATCCCCGGTGTGAGCGGCAGCGGTTTTCGCCGGGTGAATCTCGCGCCGGAGAGTCATCGGGGTGGAGTGATGACGCAGGCCAGTATTTTGAAGGTGACCGCCGATGGTACGCGCACATCGCCGGTGCTGCGCGGGAAGTGGATCTTGGAGCGCATCGTGGGCAAGCCTCCATCGCCTCCTCCGCCGGACGTGCCTGCGATCGAGCCGGATATCCGCGGTGCCACCACGATTCGGCAGCAGCTCGACAAGCATCGCAACACCCCGGCGTGCGCCACCTGCCACGTCCACATCGACCCACCGGGCTTTGCCCTGGAGAACTTCGACCCCATCGGCAATTGGCGCGAATTTTATCGCGGCACCGAGCGCACGAAGGCGTATCCGATGCCGCTGTTTCCGACGAGTGGTCGCGGGGTTTACCGGGGGTCGGATGTGGAGCAGGGTGGGGTTACGCCGGAGGGGAAGGCGTTCAAGGACATCGCCGATTACAAGAAGCTGCTCCTTGAGGACAAGGATCAGTTGGCTCGCAGCCTGACGAGGAAGCTCATGATTTACGCGACGGGCGCGGACATTGAGTTTGCGGACCGGGAGGTGGTCGAGCAGGTCGTCGCAAACATCCGCGCTAAGAATTACGGGTTCCGCACGCTCGTGCATGAAGTCGTCCAGAGTCGTGTATTCCTGAACAGATAACTCGCCGGGTTTCTCAGCCTTCTCCCCCCATGCTACTCCCACCCATCAGCCGCCGCTCCTTTCTCCGCGCCTCGGGCGTGGCCATCGGACTTCCCTTCCTCGACGCGATGCTTCCCGCCCGTGCTGCGGACGCGAAGAAGGCGATGGAGCAACAGCGCCGCATGGTGCTCATCGGCCAGCCGCTCGGGATGTACGGGCCGAATTTTTTCCCGGAGAACACCGGGCGCGCTTACGAGCCGAGTCGGTATTTGGGGAAGCTGCAGGCGCTGCGCGAACACTTCACGGTCTTCTCCGGAATGTCGCACCGTTATGCGGCGGGGCACTTTGCCGAGGTGGGGATTTTCACGGGGGTGGCGCCGGAATTTATTCGGGACAAGGACATCAAGAACGGCATCTCTCTCGATCAGGAGGCGGCTGCGCACGTGGGGGGGCAGACGCGTTATCCCTCGCTGATCCTTGGCGGGGGCGATGTGGCGTGGAATCGGCGTGGTGTGCGGATTCCCTCTGAGCAACGGGCGACGCAGGTGTTCCGCAGGCTTTTCATTGCAGGCACGGCCGAGGAGGAGGCGCGCGAGGTTCAGCGAGTGAAGGACGGGCAGAGCATCTTGGACGATGTGGGCGGCCAGATCCGGGCGCTGAACCGCCGGGTGGGGCGGAACGATCGCGAGCGGCTCGATCTTTTCCTGACATCCGTGCGCGAGGCCGAGCAGAAGCTGCAGCAGGAGGAGCACTGGAGCACCTCGCCGAAGCCGCGGGTGGATGTTCCGACGCCGACCGTGGATTACGCGGGTCCGCAGCTTTTGGAGCGTTCGCGGCAGTGGTATCAGATCGTGCACTTGGCGCTGCAGACGGATTCGACCCGGGTGATTTCGCTCTGGCTTGGGACGCAGGAGAGGCCGGACATTGAAGGGGTGACGATCGGCCACCACGACGCATCGCATCATGGGCAGGACCCGGCAAAGCTGGAGCAACTCGCGCTCATCGAGGAGGCGGAGATCCGGGTGCTCGGGGAGTTCATCGAGAAGATGAGGGGCGCTGTGGAAGGTGAGCACACGCTGCTGGATCAGACTGCGGTTCTTTACACGAGCAATCTCGGCAACTCGTCTTCGCACGATAACAACAACCTGCCGATCCTGCTTGCTGGTGGAGGATTCAAGCACGGCGGCCACGTCGGGTTTGACCGGAAGAACAACGCGCTCCTTTCCAACCTCTACGTGCGGATGCTGCATCACATGGGCATCGAGGCGAAGGCGTTCGGCGCCAGCACGGGGGTTGTCAGCGAGGTGTAGGCGCAGGGAGGTTTGGTGGGCCCCCGGGAACCGCGGCGCACCTTCGGGAAATCCCGCGGTGCGGAGTCAGATCTGGCAGATGAGACAGCCATTGTCCCACCCCCTGTGCGAGGATATCGGCATGTCTTCACCCGGCACCTGCGGTCTCGGCAGTCTCGGCAGACTTTGCAGGAAGTGACGTAAACGACCGCTTCGGAGGCGTGAAAGAACGGAGGCTTTTGGTTTCCGGTCACACGGCTCTTTTCAGAAAAAAACGAAAAACTGGCCGTCGCGGCCTTCTCTGGAAACGGAGGGGGTTGGTTGCGGCAGGCAGAACCTCCCGGACTCCACGCGATACGACGACTGCACATCCCACTCCAACCGCAGAGACCACACCCCAATCATGAGCGAAAATCCGAATCCCTTCGAATCCTCCGAGCATCCCGCATCCGCTGCTTTCCGGGCGGTGTGTGCGCACCTCGATGAGCAGCGGATTGAGTACAGGAGCAAGCCGGAGCTGGCCCGGCTTCAGTTTCGTGTGACGGAGAAGGGGGCGGTGATGCGCACCAGTTGCGCTTTCAGCCGATGCGGGGGCCTTCTCCGGGTGCAGGTGAGTTATCCGGTGCTGGCGCCCAAACCTTTGTGGGCCTCCACCGCCGAGTTGGTTGCGCGCGCGAACTTCGGCCTCCCGGCTGGCAACTTCGAGCTCGATTTGAGGGACGGGGAAATCCTCTTCCGGTATTCCCTCATGATTGAGGGTGGTGTCGTGAGTGATGAAATCCTGGGGCGTGTTTTTTCCACGAGCTTCGGCACCGCGGGCCGTTATTTTCCGGCCTTCATGGGGCATTTTTACGGGGGCATGACTGCGGAGGACGCGGTGTTCCTTGTGGAGGCTTTGAGCTTTGACGGTACGGAGCCTGAGCTGCAGGGGCCTGAGCCGCAGGATGCGTTACGGCAGCAGGTTGCGAGAAATATTTCGCGTCGTCCCGCCGGTTCCAGCCCGGTGCCTCCTCAGAAGGCGCCATCGGATGGGCCGAAGCACCGTAAGCCGAGGAAAGCCCGGGGTGCGCAGTCGGGTGACAATGCAGAGCGGCCGCCGGAGGAGTCTGGGGGGTCGGATCGGAAGGCTGCATAGAGGCGGGATCGGCGGAGGAGCATGTGCTGTGGCTCCCCCTTTTCATGGGGGGGAATGCTGCGGGGAAAAGGCTTGTCGGGTGGGGGTGGGTGGTGGAGCGTCGACAGATGTTCATCTCCCATTCCCCCCTTGCGCGTGGCGTTTTCGCCCTCTTCACCTCCACTGTTCTCTGTGCTTCGGCGATTGCGGGAGGCGAGGGCTGGCTCGACAACTTTGAGCAGGCGAAGAAGACGGCGGCCGCCGAAGGCAAGGATCTGCTGATCGACTTCACGGGGAGCGACTGGTGCGGATGGTGCATCAAGTTGAACGAGGAGGTGTTCAGCAAGGCGGAGTTCAAGGCCGCAGGGCCGAAGAAGTTCGTGCTCGTGGAGCTCGATTTTCCGCAGAAGAAGAAGCTCGCGGACGATGTGAAGGCACAGAATGAGAAGCTCCAGAAGGAGTTCTCCGTGCGCGGATTCCCGACCATTTTTCTGGCGGACGCGAGTGGTCGTCCGTACGCGCAGACGGGCTATCAGCAGGGTGGGCCGGAAGCTTATCTCAAGCATCTTGCGGAACTGCAGGAAGGGCGGGTGAAGCGCGATGCCGCGTGGAAGGACGCGCAGGGTGCCCAGGGGGTCGCCAAGGCGCAGTTGCTCGCCACTGGTCTCAAGACCATGGACGAAGATTTTGCGGCGAAGTTTTACAAGACGGTCGTCGACGAAATCATCGCGCTCGATCCGAAGGATGAGACCGGCGTGGTGAGCGCGTTTGGGTTCAAGTCGGACATGGCTGCCTTGCAGCAAAGCCTCGGAGAGGCTGGAGGCAAGGGGGACGCTTCGGCGCTGCGTCCTGTGGTCGACAAGTTCCTCGCGGATCATCCCAAGGCGACCGCCGAGCAGAAGCAGACCGCGCTCATGGGGATCTTGAGCTTCTGCCAGCCACCGAAGGACAATCTTCTCGTGAAGAACCTGATGGCTGAGGTGGAAAAGATCGATGCCAAGACCGAGATGGGCCAGCGCGCCGGCCAGATCCTGAAGCGCGTCGAGCAGATGATCACGGAAGAGGCTGCCAAAGGGTCCAAGGCGAAGGGCGACGACAGGAAGTAAGGTGGCCGCCGGGTGTCTGCGTCTTTCTTCCGGCATGATGTGAGCGCGGTTCGGGTGGTCTCTGGCGATGGGGACCGCCGCCAGGTACGGCGCTGATAGGACGCTTTATCAGGGTCTGGAAACTCTCGGCCTTCCGCGCCGACAGCGCTTCCAGTCGTCGCTGGATTGGGCGTGAGGACCCACGTCCCCTGCACTCTGGTCTTCCCATTCCCAAGGGCTTTCCAGTGAAGCAACTGTCTCTGCTGTTGTGCCTCGCCGTGTCGGCCGCAGCGGACGAGTCTGCGCTTTGGCGTCAATTCCGGGATGCCACCGACCGCGCGCCCTCCACCGTCCTTCCCGACTTTTCGTATGCCGGTTACCGGCACGGAGAGGAGGCGATTCCCGACGTGCAGGGGCCTTTGTTCAATGTGCGCGATTTTGGGGCCGTGCCGGATGACGCTGGATCGGACGAGGAAGCCATCCGAGGCGCGATCGCGGCGGCGGAGGCTGCGGGGGGCGGGGTGGTGTGTTTTCCCGGGGGCACGTATCTGCTTTGGACCGACCGGCTGCGCATCCGGCCGCTGACGGTGGGGCGTTCGGGAATCGTGCTGCGCGGAGCTGGATCCAGCGAGCGCGGGAAGGTGCTGCATTTCGTGCACCATGGGCTGACGGCCGGAGATTATCATGTGCCGAAGAGCGGCGCCGACTTTCAGGCGTTACGCTATTTCGTGCACGTGGAAGCTCCGGAGCCCGCGGTCAAGGAGCCCGAGGTGCGAGTCACGGAGGAGACAGCACGTGGATCTTTCCGGCTGAGTGTCGCGGATGCGAAAGGGTTTCGGCCCGGCCAGTGGGTGAGCCTGAGCTGTGGTGGCGCGACACTTTCGGAGGAGTTGCTGGCGGGCCAGACGGCGCCGGAAGCCTGGAAGCGTGCACGTGCGGGGGTGGTTGTTTTCGAGCACCACCAGATTCGCGTAGTCGATCGGGCAGGAACCGTATTCGGCTGCGGCTCAGAGCTCTTTGGTCCGAAGTCCGGCGGCTGCTTCGTTTCGAGTTTTTGCGCTCACTTCGGTGTGGATGCCGGGTGAGACTGACTTTTGGCGCAACGCCCCCTGTTCGGGCATGCGCAGGATGGAGCGCAGAGAAAAAAGGCTTGAGACTGCGATGTGGGTCGCTACATTCCGCGGTCCTTCCGGTGGTTTGCGCTCCGGCGTCTGCGGCCTCCGGGCTGGGCGAACGGATGAGTAGCTCAATTGGCAGAGCAAGCGACTCTTAATCGCTAGGTTGCGGGTTCGATTCCCGCCTCATCCACTCCCGGCCTTTTTTTCGAAGGGATGTTTTTGGTTGGATAGAAGTGGGGTCTAGAAGTGGAGGCTGGGAGAGGTTCCGAGACATTAGGATGTGCCCAATGCGAGCTGTTGGCGTGCTTGCCGGAGCGCTTGTGTTCGGGATGGAGCTTCGTGTTCTCGCTAGTTAGGTTTGGCTAATGAGCGCCCCCCGTTTGCTGGTTCTTCTCAGTGCCATGAACATCCTTCATTCCCTTGTTGCAGTCGCCGCGGATTCGCTGCCGGAGCCGAAGGCATTGCCGGAGGTTCCGGGTGTGCCTGCGGTGCTGACTGCTTTTGATGGTTCTGAGGTGCGTACGCGCGAGCAATGGTTGCAGGCGCGGGCGCCTGAGCTGAGGCGGTTGTTCACGCACTACGAGTACGGGATGCAGCCTCCGCGTCCGGCTCGTGTGCAGGGACGGTTGCTGCACCGGGATCCGGCGGCTTTTGGGGGGCGTGCGACGCTGCGCGAGGTGGAGGTGAGCATGGAGAATCCCTCCGCGAGGGTGAAGCTGCTGCTGGTCACACCCAACGGTGCGAGCGGTCCGGTGCCGTGTTTCCTCGGGATGAATTTCAAGGGCAACCACACGCTCGTGGATGACCCCGGGGTGGCGCTCGCGCAGGTTCCTCCGGGTGGCAAGGAGGGGGTGCGCGGCAGCGAAGCGCAGGCGTGGTCGATAGAGCGGGTGGTTTCGCGGGGGTATGCCGTGGCGTCGTTTTACAACAGCGAGGTGGTGCCGGATCACGCGGGTCTTGCACCGGAGCGGCTCAGGGAACTGGCGGGGAAGGGTGCTGATCCCGAGGCGCTGGGAACCGTCGCTGCATGGGCGTGGAGCCTGAGTCGGATGGTGGATTTTCTGGAGGCCGATGCGGCCGTGGATGCGAAGAGGATTGCGGTGGTGGGGCACTCGCGCAACGGGAAGACGGCGCTGCTGGCTGCTGCGATGGATGAGCGCATCGCGATGGTGATTCCCAGCCAGGCGGGGTGTGGTGGGACGGCTCCGTGCCGTGTGCCGGCGGAGTTGCTGGGGCCTGTGGGTGGGCGCCCTGTGGCGGAGACGGTGGCGGTGATCAACCGTTCGTTTCCTCACTGGTTCTGCGGGAACTTCAAGGCGTTCGGCGAGGCGCCACAAAGGCTGCCTTTCGACCAGCATGCGCTGATTGCGTTGTGTGCGCCGCGACCGGTGCTGGTGTCTAATGCGACAGAGGATCGGTGGGCTAATCCCGCCGGGCAGTTTGCGATGGTGCTGGCTGCGGAGCCGGTCTACCGGTTGCTGTGCGGGGAGGGGTGCGATGTCCGCGCGATGCCGGAGGAGGGGCGTTTGGTGGCGAGTCGGCTGGGGTACTTCATCCGGCCCGGAAAGCACTCCATGGATGCTGTGGACTGGGCGGCGTGGCTCGATTACGCGGATCGCTGGCTGAAGGCGTCCGGGGGGCGGTGAGGCTCGCGCGATACGCGCGATGCGCAGGCTGGCTGTGAAACCGTGCGAGGTTGCTCGCGTTGGTGGCCGGGGAGGTTGCTAGGAAGCGCCGCGTTTAAGGACGGCCGCGAGTTCGGAGACTTTCTGGCGCATCACCTTTCCGGCCTTGAACTTGACGGTGGCGCGCTCGGGGATGACGAAGCTGCTTCCGGGTTGGTTGGGGTTGCGGCCCACGCGGGGTTTGGTGAGACGGACTTCGAGGATGCCGAAGTTACGCAGTTCGACGGAGTCGCCCCTGGCAAGGGCGGCGGTGATATGGTCGAGGGTGCGCTGGATGACATCGAATACCTGATGTTGAACCAAATCGGTTTCGCTGCTGATGCGCACGACGAGTTCACGTTTCGTAAGGGTGGCCATATAGCGCACTTAGTTAAACGGAATTATCCCTGACGGGCAAGTCAGGTTTTGCAAAATTTTGCGGTGCCACCTCGGCCGCTGTCTTGAAGTGCACCTTGGCCAGACGCCGCAGGACGTCCGCGCCCTGGGCCTCCACGAGTGCGGTGGCGGCGGATTTGACGGCCGCCGAGGCCCCCCGCGGCAGTTCCCTCTGGAGTTGGTGCGAGTGTTCCTGCATCCAGTCGATGAAAGCCTCGCGGGCGAGGATGGAGGCTGCGGCGACAGCGGGGTCGCTCTCGGCCTTGGTGCGTTGCTCGAGGGTGATGCCTCGTCCGCGTTCAAGGAGGGCGCGTTGGATGAGGCTGGGGTTGGCGAACTGGTCGCTGAGTGCGCGCGGGCATTCAGGACGCATCTCGAGGAGGTTTTCGATGACGCGTGCGTGGCCCCAAGCGAGGAGGCGGTTGAGGTTGCCGAATTTTGCGTAGAGGGAGTTGTAGCGTTCCGGGCCGATGAGGACGAGGGAGTGGGTGGCGCCCGGGGTCTGTCGGATGAGGCGTGCCAGATCGCGGATGCGGCGGTCGCTGCCGATGCGTTTGCTGTCCTGAATTCCGGCGCTGCGGAAGGATCGGGCGATGTCTGGGTCCACGTAGGCGCCGGCGATCACGAGGGGGCCGAAGAAATCGCCCTTGCCGCTTTCGTCGATGCCGAAGTGGGGGCTGAACATCTCCGGGTGGTGGACCTCCTCGTAGCCGAGTTGTGCCTCGCCGAGGATTTCGGGTTCGAGGGTGAACTGGACGAAGTCGGCCGTGCCCTTTCCCTGGAGGACAAGCTTTGGGCCCTTGATGTAGACGGCCGCGGTGAGTTTGTCGTGCTGCGCGAAGTAGAGGGTGTACGGGCGTGTTTCAAAACTCCACCCGCGGTCCTGAAGGAGTTGGCGGAGTTTCTCTGCCTGTTCGCTGGAAAGTGGGCACGTGTGAAGTGTCTTGGCCGGGGATGGGTTCGCAGGATCAGCCATGGTGGGTGGCGCATCCTTTCGCGCGACTGCGATGCCGCCAAGTTTTCTCGCGTGTGCGAACGGGTTTTCCATTGATGGGGGCGAGGGCAGGGCGCAGAAGGGGTGGGTGAATGCGACGGCTCTCCGGGACAAGCTTGCGGATTGGTTTCTCGCCTGCGGGCGGGATCTGCCGTGGCGCGGGACGCGGGATCCGTACGCGGTGCTGGTATCGGAGATGATGCTGCAGCAGACGCAGGTGGCGGCGGTGGTGCCGTATTTTGTGCGGTGGATGCAGCGGTTTCCTACGGTGGCGAAGCTGGCTGCAGCGGGTGAGGAGGAGGTTTTGGGCGCATGGGCGGGGCTTGGGTATTATGCGAGGGCCCGCAGTTTGCATCGTGCGGCGAAGTTGGTGTTGGAGCAGCACGGAGGGGGGATTCCCGGGGAAAGGGAGGCGGTGGAGGCGCTCCCTGGTGTTGGGCGTTACACTGCTGGGGCGGTGCTGAGCTTTGCGTTTGACCAGCCTGTGGCGGCGGTTGATGCGAATATTGCGCGGGTGTTGGCGCGGCTCTTCAATGTGCGTATGGCGGTGGATTCGGCCCGCGGTCAGGCCAGGATCTGGAGTCTGGCGGAGGATCTGCTGCCAGGGGACGGGGGGCGTTTGCACAACTCGGCGTTAATGGAATTGGGGGCGCTGGTGTGCCTGCCCAGGCAGCCCCGTTGCGAGGAGTGTCCGGTGCGTGCGCACTGCGCGGCGCCGGATCCCCAGAAGCTTCCGATCAAGAAACCGCGCCGCAAGGTGGTGGAGATGGAGGAGAACTGTGTCTGGGACTTCAACCGGAGGGGGGTGATGCTGGAGCTTCAGGAAGGGCGGCGGTGGAAGGGGATGTGGAAGCTCCCGATGCTGGAGCGGCGGGGGGCAGGGGCGCCTGTTTTGGAGGATGAGTACCCGTTCACGCACCACCGGGTGAAGCTGCGGGTCTATGCGCAGCGGTGTGCCGGGGGTGGTGGGGCGAGGAGGATTTCCCTGGCCCGGTTGGCCGTGCTGCCGATGGTTGCTGCGCACGGGCGGGCGGTGCATCGCCTGCTCAGCGTGGCGGGGCGAGGAGGGGGTGGGCGCGGAGCTGCGGCCGAGGCCCTGCGCGGGGCGGCGACGGTTTAGATTTCGCCGGGCTGGATGCCGCCGCCACCTTCCTCGAGGTTGCGGAGGACGTCGCTGCGGTCCTCGACTTCGTCCCAGACTTCGCGGCTGACGTAGATGGGGGCGCGTTGCTGGAGCGCGAGTGCGAGGCTGTCGCTGGGGCGCGCATCGAGTTCGAGGATCTTTTTTTCGAAGAGTTCGTTTTCGGCGCTGATGATGAGGCGTGCGAAGTAGGTGTCGCTCTTGAGGTCGTTGATGATGACGCGGTCGACCTTGGCGCCGAGGCCCGCCATGAGGTGGCCGATGAGATCGTGGGTGAGCGGGCGTTCCTTGGGGGTGCCGCTCATGAACATGGAGATGGCGGCGCCGACGCTTTCATCGACATAGATGACGAACACTTTTTGTTCGTTGCCGAGGAAGACCGCGCGGCCGGAGTTGAACGGCAGGACGGAGCGGATCTGGACGGGAATCACCGATTTGCTCATGGGGAGGGAACGCTAGTGGGCTTCGGGCTGGTTGACAAGGTGCGCGGGCCCCTGTGAGGGCGGGTGGGGAGGGGGGTGGTGGTGTGGCTTGCGCTGCGCTGTGGAGTGGGGGAATGGAATTTTGTGGTTCTCCACGCTGGACACAATCCCCGCACTCTTCTATTCCGCGCGCCATGCAGCAATCTTGGGACATCCCCGCCGCCACCTCGCTTTACAACATTGACCGTTGGGGATTGGGATATTTCTCGATCAACTCGAAGGGGAATGTCCAGGTTTGTCCGACGCAGGATCCGTCGACGCCGATCGACTTGATGGAGGTGATTCAAGAGGCGCGGAGCGAGTACGGGCTGGGCTTTCCGTTGGTGGTGCGATTTCAGGATTTGCTGAGGCACCGTGTGCAGACGATCAACAAGGCGTTTCAGGCGGCCATTGCCGAGGCGAACTATGGGAATGCGTACCGTGGGGTTTTTCCGATCAAGGTGAACCAGTTGCGGGAGGTGGTGGAGGAGATCATGGAGGCGGGGCAACCGTTCCACTTTGGGATTGAGGCGGGGAGTAAGCCGGAGCTGCTCGCGGCGCTGGCGGTGCACCGGGATCCGGAGTCGTTGATCATCTGCAACGGGTACAAGGATTCGCTCTTCGTGCAGAACGCGCTGCTGGGCTGCAAGCTGGGCAAGCGGGTGATCCTTGTGGTGGAGAAACTGGAGGAATTGCATCAGATCCTTGCGGTCTCGAAGGAGGTGGGGGTGGAGCCGATGATCGGCGTGCGGGTGCGTCTTGCGGCGAAGGGTGCGGGGAAATGGGCGACCAGCGGCGGCGAGAACGCGAAGTTCGGGTTGAGCACGGTGGAGCTTGTTTCAGCGAGTCAGACGTTGAAGGAGGCGGGCTTGGCGCATTGTTTGAAGCTGGTGCATTTTCATGTGGGTTCGCAGGTGCCGGACATTGGGACGATCAAGCGGGCGGTGCGTGAGGCGACGCGCTTCTACGCGAAGCTGGCGCGGATGGGGCACGCGCTCGAGTATCTGGATGTGGGCGGCGGGCTCGGCGTGGATTACGACGGGTCGCGGACGACGTTTGAGAGTTCGGCGAACTACTCGCTGCAGGAGTACGCGAGGGACATTGTTTGGAACATCATGGAGGTGTGCGATTCGGAGCGGGTGGCGCATCCGTGTATTGTGAGTGAAAGCGGCCGGGCGATTGTGGCGCACCATTCCATCCTGCTGGTGGAGGCGTTTGGATCCATCGAGAAGGACCGTGGTGCCCTGCCTGTGGCGCCTGCGGCCGGCGATCCGAAGCTGCTTTCGGACATCCTCGATTTGCAGCGCAACCTGACGGAGCAGAACCGGATGGAGTCCCTGCACGACGCGCAGCAGATCAAGGAGCAGGTGCAGAGCATGTTCGACCTCGGGCTCATCGAGTTGGAGAGCAAGGCGAAGATCGAGACCATCTTCTGGCAGGTGGCGCATGCCGTGGTGGGATACTACCGCGGGATGCAGTACGTGCCCGATGAGGTGAAGGAGATGGAGACAACGCTTTGCGACCAGTACGTGTGCAATTTCTCCGTGTTCCAGTCGCTGCTGGACCACTGGGCGCTGGGGCAGTTGTTCCCGGTGATGCCGATTCACCGGCTGGGGGAGCGGCCGGAGCGCAATGCGACGCTGGTGGATATCACGTGCGATTCGGATGGGAAGGTGGGGAAGTTCATCGACCTGAACGATGTGAGGGAGACGCTGGCGCTGCATGAGCTGAAGCCTTCGGAACCCTACTATCTGGGGTTCTTCATCATGGGCGCTTATCAGGACATCATGGGCGACCTGCACAACCTCTTTGGAAGGGTGAACGAGGCGCATGTGTTTTTGGATGAGGACGAGGAGAGCGGCTGGTACATCGAGGAGACGATCGAGGGGGCGTCGATTGCGGAGGTGCTCGGGATGATCCAGTGGGACAAGAACGAGCTCAGCCGGCAGATGAAGGCGCAGGTGGATGCGGCCATCAAGAGCGACCGCCTCAAGCCCAACGAGGCGATGAAGCTGCTGGCGAACTACGAGCGCGCGCTGAAGGGATACACCTACCTTCAGTTCAATGGTCACACGCAGGCGCAGCCGCAGAAGTAGGATGGGGCGGTGTGAGCCGCGGCGGGAGGCGCCTGCTCGGTGCTGGTGCTACGGCTGCGGTGTGCTGCTCTGATTGCTGCCGCCTGCTTGGAGGCCGCGTGCGAGGTAGGCGCGGCTGAGAGCCACGTACTTCAGGGCCCAGGTCTTGATGTCCTGCTGCTCATCGAGCGGGAGCGTGCGCACGACCCGCGCGGGCGAGCCAAGGATGAGGGAGCCGGGTGGGAACTTCTTCCCGCCGGTGACGAGTGCGCCGGCGCCGATGATGGAGCGCGCGCCGATTTCCGCGCCATCGAGGACGACAGCGTTCATGCCGACGAGTACTTCGCTTTGAATGGAGCATGCGTGGAGGACGGCCTTGTGGCCGACGGTGACGAGTTCGCCGAGGACGGTGGGCAGTGAATCGGAGAGGTGTACGACGCAGCCGTCCTGGATGTTGGAGCGTGGGCCGACGTGGATGCGGTTGAGGTCGGCGCGCAGCACGCAGTGGTGCCAGATGCTGGCCTCGGCCTCGACGTGCACGTTGCCGAGGAGGGTGGCGTTGGGTGCGATGAAGGCGCTGGGATCGATGAAAGGTTGCCGGTCGAGGTGTGTGGCGAGTTGCTCGTGGAGGTTCATCGGGCTTGATTCGGAGAAGGGCGGTTTGGGCCGGGAAGTGGCTTGATTGCTGGGTTCGGGGGCTCCGATTCCTCGGAGGAATTTGTTGACTTGGAAAAAACGCGCTGTCAGAAAAGCGCCCGGTTGCCTCATCAGGCAGCTAATCAACACACACCACCTCTAGTACAAAATCACACCTCATGAACAAGGCAGAACTCGTTGAAGCAGTAAAGAAAGCCCTCGGCAAAGAAACCAGCAAGGCTCAGGCAGAGCGCGCTGTGGAAGCCGTTGTGGAAAGCATCAAGGGCGGCCTGAAGAAGGGCGCTCCGGTGCAGCTCGTGGGCTTCGGCACCTTCAAGATCACCAGCCGCAAAGCGCGCAAGGGCATCAATCCCAAGACCCAGCAGCCGATCAAGATCAAGGCTTCCAAGAACGTGAAGTTCTCTGCTGGCAAGGACCTGAAGTCCAAGCTCGGCCGGGCTTCTTAAAAGACTGTTCAGGGTCGAAAACGGTTTTCACCCATCTTTAGAAGGACCCCGTTTCGTGTTGCGAAACGGGGTCTTTCATTTCCCTGAGGACGTTGCATTGAAGTATCCGAGTGAAAAACCGTTGATCGTCGGTCTGGTCTTTGCCGGCATGTTGCTTTTTTTTGAGGGGGCGTTGTGCTGGCGTTTTTTCGGGTGGCAGGAGGAAGAGCAGTTGGGCATGGCCGATGCGCAGCGGTGGCAGGTGCGCATGGAGCGTGCTTACTCCGCGTGGGCGGAGATGGAGGCAGCGGCTGTTGCGGTGGCAGCGGGGAATGGCGGTGAGTTCCGGGACTTTGAGGGCGCGCGGCATCGGATGGAGCAGGGGGTGAAGGCTGTTTTGGAGGCGGGGTTTCCCGCGCCGCAACAGTCGGCGTCCGATGGGGCGGAGGGGCTTATTGCTGGTGGAGTGAGGACGATTTGCAAGGAGGCGACTGGGCGCGGAGAGCAGTTGCGGGGAGTGCTCGCGGTGAAACGCGAGGCCGGTGATTTTCCCGAGGGGGTTCGGGACGCTGAGTTTGTGGAAGGTCTGCGTGGGCGGTTTTCTGAGTTGCAGGGGGATCTGAGGGCGGTGCTGGTTCGCCGGGAGGAGGAGGGGCGGCGTACGCGGAGGCGTTTCATGGAGAGCATCTCTGCGGGTGCGGTCCTGGCGGTGGCGAGCCTTGTGGGTGTGGTGCTGCTGGGATTGCGGCAGTCGCGCGCGGCGCGGCGTAGAGAAGGCGATGCCGCGCGTTTCCAGGCGCTTTGCGAGTCGCTTCTGGAGACTTCAGCAGACTGTGTGCACGTGTTGGATGCGCATGGGCGGGTGGTTCGGGCGAACAAGGCCGCTGCGGAATATTTTCCCATCGGGGCGACGGGTGGGGGACGGGAGTGGGTGGAGGGTTGGCCGGAGGAAATTCGAGGGCAGGCGGTCGATGCGCTGGCCCGTGCGCGTGCAGGGCACACGGGACGGTTTTTCTC
Source organism: Chthoniobacter flavus (assembly GCA_945861435.1). GTDB lineage: Bacteria > Verrucomicrobiota > Verrucomicrobiia > Chthoniobacterales > Chthoniobacteraceae > CAIURC01. Next base: position 21,394 of record CAMAUX010000041.1, read on the forward strand.
TTCGGCGGTCGAGCATTGCGAGTGGGAAGTGAGAGTGAGCGCGGCTGGGGAGGCGGGGGAGATTGTGGTGGTGAGTCGCAACCGGACTGAGCAGCGTGCGGCTGAGAGGAGGTTTAACGCGCTTTTCGATCATGCGGCAGCGGCGCAGTTGGTTCTTGGTGCGGACGGGGTGCTGGAGGTGAACCGTGCGGCAGCGCAGCAGCTGGGAGCAGCGAGCAAGGCGGTGCTGCTGGGGTATGCATTGCGGGAGTTTTGCGCGGAGCATCAACCTGACGGCAGCGCTTCAGCTGATTTGCTGGAAGAAGTGCTGCGCAATGCTGCGCAAGTCGGGGAGGTGGTGTGTGAGCTGGAGTTGCGGCGTTTGGACGGGACGCGGTTTGATGCGGAGGTGCGTGTGGCGAGGATCGGGCTTGAGGAGAGGGGGCATTTTCTTGTGGGGTGGCAGGATGTGAGCGGGCATCGGCGTGCGCAGGCTGCGTTGGAGGCGAGCGAGGAGCGGTTTCAGGCGTTCATGGACCACAGTCCGGCGGTGGCCTTCATCAAGGACCAGGCGGGTCGGTATCTGTACGTCAACAAGCCCTTTCAGCGGGAGTTTGGCGTGAATTTCCGGCAGGTGCTGGAGGGGCAAACGGATGCCAGCTGGCTTCCTGAAGAGGCGGCGCGTTTAATGGCGGCCAACGACAACAAGGTGCTGCGCACCGGGCGGCCGACGCAGATCCGGCAGGTGGTGCCCGGGCGAGGCGGGGTGGAGACGGAGTGGCTTGTGCTCAAGTTTCCGATTCGCACGCCGCAAGGGGACGTGTTGATCGGCGGTGTGGGGACAGACGTCACGCGGCAGAGGCAGGCGGAGCTGGCGGTGCAGCGTGCCCGGGATGTGGCTCTGGAGGCTTCGCGGCTGAAGTCAGAGTTCCTTGCGAACATGAGCCATGAGATCCGCACGCCGATGAACGGAATCATCGGGATGTCGGGGTTGCTGTTGGAGACGCAGCTCGACGCGTTGCAGAGGGAGTTTGCGCAGACGATTGCGAGCAGTGCCGACGCGCTGCTTGCGATCATCAACGATGTGCTGGATTTCTCGAAGATCGAGGCCGGGATGCTGCGCTTTGAGGAGGTCGACTTTGATGTGTGCGGGGTGGTGGAGAGCGTGCTGGATCTGCTTGCCGAGCGCGCTTTGAAAAAGCGCATCGCACTGGCCGGGCGGGTGCGGCGGGACGTGCCGCGTGAATTGTGCGGCGATCCGGGCAGGTTGCGGCAGGTGCTCATGAACCTCGTGGGCAATGCGTTGAAGTTCACCGAACACGGCGAGGTGACGGTGGATGTGAGCCTTGATGTGGTCGCAGAGGAGGGTGTCACCCTGCGATTGGAAGTAGGCGACACGGGTATTGGTATTTCTCCCAAGCAGCAGAAGGGTCTGTTTCAAGCCTTTGTACAGGCCGATGGATCCACCACGCGGAAATATGGTGGGACGGGTCTGGGGCTGGCCATCTCCCGTCAGCTCGTTGAGCACATGAACGGGGAGATAGGTTTGCGCAGCGAGGCGGGGCTGGGATCCACCTTTTGGTTCACGGCACGGTTTGGGAGGCGGTCCGGGGTGGCGGCCCCTGTGCAAGCTGGGTTTTCAGGGCTTCGTGCGCTGGTGGTGGTTGCCGGCAGAGCTGTGCGGGAGTTTTTGCGTGATGGGCTTGAGGCGCTGGGCATGGGGGTGGAGGAGGCCGGCGATGGTCCGGAAGCGCTGCGTTTGCGGCAGTCCGGGGGAAGATGGGATTTTGTGTTGGTGGACGAGGCGTTGCCGTGTGGGGCGGTGTTGAAGCTGGCGAGGGATCTGGGGAGGGGCGACGGAGGGGGAAAGGCGGGCGTGATCCTGCTCGCGGATCTCGATTTTCATGAGGCACCCGAGGTTCTGGATGCGTGGGGTGTGGATGCCACGCTCACCAAGCCGGTGAAGAACTGGCTGTTGCGGGACACGTTGCAGCGCATCGCCGGCGGTGGTGGCGCTGGCGATTCGACGGGAGGTGTTTCTCGCGGAGGAGAGTTGCCTGCCGCGGAGCCTGTCGCAGTCGGCCGGGACTTGCGGGTGCTGGTGGTGGAAGACTCGCCGGTCAATCTGACCGTGGCCCTGCATTTACTCAGCAAGCTGGGGTGCTCCGCGGAGACTGCGGAGAACGGCCGCCTTGCATTGGAGGCTTTCCAGAGGGGTTTCTACGACGTGGTGTTCATGGACTGCCAGATGCCTGAGTTGGACGGTTACGAAGCCTGCGAGTTGCTGCGTAAGATGGAGGCTGGCGAGCGGCGGACATGGGTGATCGCGATGACGGCCAATTCGATGGCGGGGGACCGGGAGCGTTGTCTCGCAGCGGGCATGGACGACTATCTCAGCAAGCCCGTGAAGTTGGAGGCGGTGCGTGCAGCCCTGCTTCGCGCGGCACCCCGGCGTCCGGAGGAGGCTGAGGTCCCGCTTTTTGATCAGGCGCTTGTCTCGATGTTCCGGGGTTTGGAGTCGAAGGCGGCTGCTCAGAATGCTGATGAGTGCGGGGTTTGGGACAAGTTGGTTGGGCTGTTCCTTGAGAGCACGCCGCCGCTGCTGGAGGAGGCGCGGCGTGGCTGCTTGGATCTGGATCGCGAGGCGGTGGGCCGTGCGATGCATGCAATGCGTGGGAGTTGCACCAATTTCGGCGCGGAACGCCTGAGCCGTGCATGCCTGAAGTTGGAGCGCTGGATGGGGGCGGGGCCGGAGGGTGAGGTTCTGCTTGCGGAGGTGGAGCGGGAGTTCGAGAGTCTGAGCGCTGCGCTCCTCGCCGAGCGTGGGCGTGCGCATGAAGATCCTGCTTGTTGAAGACGATCCGGTCTCGCTGAAGATCCTGCAATTGACGCTGCAGCAATTCGGTCACGAGGTGGTGACGGCGACTGACGGCGCCATGGCGTGGGAAGCCTTTGATCGGGAGCCGGTGCGGGTGGTGATCAGCGACTGGATGATGCCGCAAATCGGCGGGCTGGAGCTCTGCCAGCGCATCCGCAACCGACCACGGACCGAGTATACTTATTTCATCCTCGTCACGGCCATCAACACGGGGCGCGACAATCTGCGTCAGGCGATGGATGCGGGGATCGACGACTTTCTTGCCAAGCCGCTGGACCGGGAGGCTGTGATGATGCGGCTGCGTGTGGCGGAGCGGATTCTGGAGTTCACCACGCAGATTCGTGTGCTGAAGGAACTGCTTCCGATGTGCATGTACTGCAAGCGGGTGCGCGCTGACCGGGACTTCTGGTCCCGGGTGGAGAGTTACATCCATGCGCAGACGGGCAGCCATGTCAGCCATGGGATCTGTCCGGAATGTTTCACGCAGCAGGTGAGCGAATTGACCGCGCTCCCGCCACCCTCTGGGAGGGCGGGGATTTCGAGCACACTCAGCCGGCCGCCGGAGCGGGATTGAGGATGGTTGCTAAGAAAGGCGGGGCGTTGCGGTATCCCCTGCATGATGCCGTCTGTTTCCCTCCGTCTCGCTGCGGGTGTGCTTGCCTGTGTTACTGTGTCCGCGAAGGCGGATCCTTCTTGGATCTGGGGGCGTGAGCCCGCCAAGCCCACCGAGCACCTCGTTTTCCGCAAACGCTTTGAACTGGGCGCTCCGGCCGGGAAGGCGACGCTGCGCCTGAGCTGCGACAACGCGGCGGAGGCTCGGGTGAATGGGAAGCCCGTGGGGCAGTGCAGCGAGTGGTCGCAGCCGGTGGTTCTCGACATCACCAAGGAGCTTCAACAGGGAACCAACGTGCTGCAGATCGACGGGCGCAACATGGGCGGCTCCGCGGGCCTGCTGGCGCTCGTTGAGATCGAGTCTGCGGCGGATAAGAAGACGGTCGTTTTTGAAACTGGCGAGGACTGGGAGGTGTCCCTTCCCGGGGCGGATGGGTTCAAGCCCGCGCGGGTGGTGGGCAAGTACGGGCAGGCGCCGTGGGGGACGGTTTTTGCGAAGGGGTTTCGGAAATCGGGTGGTGGTGGGGGTGCTGCCTCAGCGGCCATTGAGGTGGCGGCGATCCAGACGCCGCCTGGCTTCAAGGTGGAGCTCCTCTACACCGTGCCCAAGGCTGAGCAGGGCTCGTGGGTGGCGCTGGCTGAAGACGACCGTGGCAGGTTGCTGGCGGCGGACCAGTACGGCGATCTTTACCGGGTGACGGTGCCCTCCCTTGGCACGAGCACGGGCACGAAGGTGGAGAAGATGCAGTTGCCCAATGGGAACGACAGTCATCCGCTGGGTGGGTTCCATGGGCTGCTGTATGCGTCGGGAAGCCTCTACGCGATGGTGAACGAGCAGACCGGGACCAAGGCCGCGGCCAAGAGCAAGCAGACCGACCGGGGCCTGTGGCGGATACAGGACACGGATGGGGATGACGTTTTTGACAAGGCGCAGCTTCTCGTGCCGCTGGACGGCTCCGGGGAGCACGGGCCGCACGGTCTGGCGCTGGGGCCGGATGGGAAGTCGGTGTATTTTGCGGCGGGCAACCACACGAAGCTGCCGACGAAGCTCGACCATGCGAGGCCCGTGGCGATGGGCGAGGACCATCTGATCACGCGCCTGTGGGATGCGAACGGGCATGCAAAGGGGATTCTCGCCCCGGGCGGTTATGTGGGGAAAACGGATCTTGAGGGGCGTCGCGTGGAGTTTTTTGCGGGAGGGTTCCGCAACCAGTACGACATTGCGTTTGATGCCAACGGCGAGTTGTTCACGTACGACTCGGACATGGAGTGGGACATGGGTTCGCCGTGGTACATGCCCACGCGCATCAACCACATCGTCGCCGGTGGCGACTACGGTTGGCGCTCGGGAGCCGGCCGCTGGCCTAGCTATTATGCGGATTCGCTGCCTGCGGCCGTCGACATCGGACCCGGCTCGCCGACGGGGACGGTTTTCGGGACGGGGGCGAAGTTTCCCGCCAAGTACCAGCGGGCGTTTTATGCGCTCGACTGGACCTACGGCACGATGTGGGCCATTCATTTGAAGCCGAACGGTGCGAGTTTTGTGGCGGAGAAGGAGGAGTTCGTCGCCGGCAAGCCGATGCCTTTCACGGACGCGCTCATCCGTCGCGCGGATGGGGCCATGTACTTCACCCTCGGCGGGCGTCGCAGTCAGGGCGCACTGTATCGGGTGACGTACGCCGGCGCCGAATCGACCTTGTCCGCCCTGCCCGAGCCTGTGACGGCCGAAGCGAAGCTGCGGCACGAGTTGGAGGCGCTGCAGGAGCCGGGGGTGGGGCCGGAGGCGGTGTCCAAGGCGTGGCCGCATCTGAGGCATGCGGATCGATTCGTGCGGTTCGCGGCGCGTGCGGCCATCGAGCGGCAGCCGGCCGGGCAATGGGCGGAGAGGGCGTTGGGGGAGAAGGATCCGCGGGCGGCCGTGGAGGCTCTCATCGCGCTTGCGAGGGTGGGTGAAAAGGCGCTGCAGCCGCGTCTTTTTGAGGCGCTTGGTCGCATCGACTTTCAGGCGCAGGGGGGGGCGCTGCAGTTGCCGCTCCTGCGTGCGTGGGAACTGGCGCTTACGCGGATGGAAAAGCCGTCGCCTGAAGCGTGTGCCGAGGTGCTCAAGCGGCTCGACCCGCTGTTTCCCGCGGCGGATCCGATGGTGAACAGGGAGTTGGTCTCGCTGCTGGTGGCGCTGGGGTCGCCGAGCGTGGTGGCCAAGGCTGTGTCGTTGATGGGGACCGCAGCCGATGGCGATCAGACTTTGGCGAGCGATGCAGTGCTGGCGCGCAACGACGGGTATTCGCGTGCGGTGGCCGGGGTGCATGGCAGTCGGCCGAATCGGCAGGCCATTGCCTATGCGTATTCCCTGCGCGAGGCGCGTGCGGGTTGGAGCCCGGCGCTGCGCAAGGCGTTCTTCGGGTGGTTCCCCGAGACGCGGCGGTGGAAGGGCGGCAACAGCTTTACGAAGTTTCTTGAGAACATTCGGCAGGAAGCGCTGCGCAACTGCGTGGTGGAGGACGGGGAGCGGCTGGCGCTCGATACGCATTCCAAGCAAGAGCCGCCGGCGCCTCCGGTCAATCTTGTGCAACCGCAGGGGCCGGGCAGGAATTACACAGTGGATGATGTGGTGAAGCTCGCGGGCGCGGGGCTTAAGGGGCGCGACTTTGCGCGGGGAAAGGCGATGTTTGCATCGACGCTCTGCATCAACTGCCACCACTTTGGCGGTGAGGGCGGGAATGTGGGGCCGGACCTGACGGGCTCTGGGAGTCGGTACACGCTGCGCGATCTTGCCGAGAACATCCTCGAGCCATCGAAGGTGATCAGCGACCAGTACGGGAGCGAACAGGTGGAGCTCAAGGACGGCTCGCTGGTGGTGGGCCGCGTGGTGGTGGAGGAAAACGGGAAGCTCTTTGTGATGACCAGCGCGCTGGCTCCGGATGCACTCACGCCGGTGAGCGAGGGGGATGTGAAGGCGCGTCGCCCGTTTAATGTTTCGATGATGCCACCGGGCTTGGTGAACAGTCTCAACGGCGAGGAATTGCTCGATCTGCTGGCCTACCTGCAGTCTGCGGGGAAGCCTGAGGACAAGGCCTTCCGGCGTTGAGGTCTGCTCTGCGATGCGATGAAGGAGTGGAAAAATCTGCCCCTTGATCCCAGCTGTTTCCTGCGTAGGTTGCCTTCTGTTCTGGGGGGAACAGCGCGGGTGTCAAAGTCGGTTCCGGCTTTCACCCGCGTATTTTTTTCGGAGATCAGTGTTTGGGCGGTGAGTGTTTTGGAGGGAACTCACGTGTTTTCCACCGGCCGGCTCTTGGGTTGATGGTGGTCCGCCTGAGAGAAAAGGTGGCGGTGCCCCCGCGTTATCAATGACGATCCAACTCCGATCCAAAAAGGATGGATCAGAAACGCGGCGTTCTCGACCCGCGATCTCCAGCGGGTGGCGCGTCGCTTTCCCTGAAAGACTTCAGCGTTTGTTCGAAGAAACGAACTTAGGCGCTTCGGTGGGGCGTCCGATGTCGAAAATCTGGCTCACTTCCTCGGGCTCCAATGGCACGGAGAGAACGGCGAACTCATCGATGCGGCCTTGGAAGGCGCGGGGTGAATTTTCAGGGGCGGACAGGCCGGCTTCAGCCCATCGCGGGTCGCCATCGCGGAGGGCGCAGTTGCCGACTTCGAAGGTGTCGAGCCTGAGCGGAGTGGGGGATTCGATGGGCGAGGCGGCTACGGGGCGTCCGTTGAGGTAGTGGGTGATTCTGCCGCGAGCGCTGTCGTAAACGGTGGCCAGCATGATCCAAGAGCCGAGCAGGGAGGGTTGGATGATGGGTTTCGAGCGCGCCATCGCCCACTGGCTGCGTTCGCCGGAAGGCACCCGGATGCCGAGGCTGATGCAGCCCGCCTCATCCAGTGTCCAGTGGATCTCGCCCGGTTGCAGGCTTTCGGTGGCTAACAGCGCCTGACGGCTCGTGGGGAGTTGATCGATGCGCACCCATGCGGCCAGCGAGAGGGATTCAAAGAGGCCCGGGACGTTCAGGCGCACCCGGTCGTCGGAACGTTTAAACTCGAGGGCACCCTTGTGCGGCCAGCGTCCCGTGGTCCATTCGCAGCCGATGATGGTGGCGTTGTCTTCCATCATGGCGCGGCGGGCCCGGTTGGGCAGGACGCGCTGCCATGCGTCTTCGGCTTCAAAGTCGAAATGCAGCAGGGTGGCCGGGTGGCGGCTCAGCAACCGGTCTTCCTTGCGCCATGTTTCCAGACGGCTTTGGGCTGAGGCCAGTTCGCGGTGGGCAAATTCTGCGTCGTCGAGGAATTCGCCGGGTCGCGCGGGGATTTCGCTGAGTTTGCCAGCGTCCACGATGAGTGCTTCGGATTGCTGCAACCGTCGGCCGACCTCTGGTTTCTTGGGCACTTCGAAGGCGACCTGTCCGTTGAACACATGCACTTCCGACGGGCCGCTGGATGGCATGCTGCATCCGAACTCGGTTCCCAGATCCGTCAGGCTGAACTCACGGGTGCGCACCAGAAATCCGTGGGCTGGTTCCGGAACAAACGCCCGGATCTTTCCGGTCCGCAGTTCGCCTTCGTTATCGGAGAGGATCTGGAATTCTGCGGGGCCCTCAAGGATCACGCGTGCGCCCTTGGTGAATTCGATCTGGACGGCGCCTTGGGCGAGCTTGAGCCATCCCGGGCGGAGGGTTTCTCCGGGGGAGTGCACGCCGGATTGTTCCGACCAGACCGCGTCACAGGCGCGTGCGAGCACTGCCACGGTCGGCTGTTCCTTGGTGGATGCGGTCTTGGGTTTTGGAGGGGAGGAAACGGGAGCTTTGCTGATCCAAAAGAGCGCGAGGATGGTGGCCGCTGCAGCCAAGGTGGGCGCCACCAGTCGAGTGAGGAAATGAATGGGGGCCTTGATCGGGGATGCCGGACGCACTTTTCCGGTGCTTTTTGAGGGAAGCACCCGGAGGGGAGCCGGTGCATTGTCCATCCGGCCCCATTCGGCCTCGCCCCACTGGCGGATGAGCGCATTCCAGCGGGCTTGGGCCCAGAATTCCCTGCGTGCGTGAGGGGAGGCCAGCAGCATCACCGAGAGTTCACTGCGTTCCTCGGCTGTGAGGACTTGGTCGAAGTGCCGCTGGATCAGAAGATGAAGCCGGGCGTCGTCCATGGTCAGCGGGCTTCCAGAGTCATTCGTTCCGAGACGCAATCGCGCAGGAACACCCGGGCGCGTGAGAGGGCGACGTGGACGGAGTCAACCGACCAGCCCATGAGGCGGGCGATTTCCTGCGGTTTGTGGGCCTGCTGGTAGCGCAGTTCCACCACCTCGCGTGCCTTGGGGGCGAGAGTCCCGATGCAATGGGTGAGATGGCGCATCTGGGCCTCCGTGTGCCACTGCTCCGCGTCCTCCTGCGCGCACAGAGCCGCGAGGACTTCTGGAGAAAACCGGTCTTCTGCAGGGACGGCCTTTTCGAGGGCCTGAAGGGCTTTGTAGCGGGCGATTGTCCATGCCCATGCCCTGAAGTTTGAGCCGATTTGGAAATCGCCGGCCTTGGCGTTGACGGTGAGAAAGGTTTCCTGGACGACGTCGTCGACGAGGCTGAAATCGCTCACGATGGACAGCAGAAAGCCGCGCAGGGCGGGGAGATGCTGCACAAACAGGCCCTGAACCAGGCTGGTTTGGTCGTTGGAACTTTCAGTCGGCATCAGTGTGGTATCCCTCAGGGGTGCCCAGACTTAGCAAAGGTCCGTCTTCGCCGCGAGGGGCGTGTGGGTCGGCATGTGAGGTTTGCCGCCCCTATCCCCGGACAGGGGGGTCACCTTAATTTGCTGTTTTTTTTCTGAGATTTGCTAAGTAACCGCCATTCGTGCCGATGCAAGGGGAGAAATCCGCAACATCTTCACGAACAACCCAACCCTCCAAATCCCTCAATCTATGAACCAGAAACACCGCACCTTCTCGAAAGAAAAGTACATTGCCGAACACACCGCGACCATGGCCGACATTCCCGCCACGCGTCGTGAGTTCCTCCTGCGTTCAGGGATGGGATTCGGCGCACTGAGCGTTGCCTCGATCTTCGGGATGAACCCGTACGATGCCGCTGCTGCCGCGACGCCTGCTTCAGCCTCCCCTCTGGCGCCCAAGGCTCCTCTGCATTTCCCCAAGGCGAAGGCAAAGGCTGTCATTCATCTCTTCGCTTCGGGCGGCCCTTCCCACGTGGACACCTGGGATCCAAAGCCGGCTCTCAACAAGTACGACGGCACCAAGTTGCCCGGGATGGAAGGTCTGGCCTTCGGTACGCCTTACAAGTTCACCCCCTCCGGTAAGTCCGGCGTGGAGACCAGTGAAGTCTTCCCGAATCTTTCGAAGTCCATCGATGATATCGCGGTGGTGCGCTCCCTCTGGACGGATGTGCCGGCTCATGATGTCGGTGCTCGTTTGATGCACACCGGGTCCCTCCAGCTTCCCAAGCCCTCGTTTGGTTCGTGGGTTGTGTACGGCCTCGGCACGGAGAACCAGAACATGCCCGGGTTCATCACCATCGGTGGTGCGCCGGAATGGCGGCAGTCCTCCTTCCTTCCCGGGATGTACCAGGGGTGCAACGTCAACTATTCGACCCGGATGGATCTCGATGACGTGATCATGAACATCCGCAGCCAGTTCAACCCGCCGGATCGTCAGCGTCGTGAGCTCGACTACGTCAAGCAGCTCAATCAGCTGCACATGGCGAACCTGCAGAAGGATTCCCAGTTCGAGGCCCGTATTCAGGCCTTCGAGATGGCGTTCAAGATGCAGACTGAGGCCACGGATGCGTTCGACATCACCAAGGAGCCCCAGGCTGTGCGCGACATGTACGGGACGGACGACGCGGGCAGCAAGCTGCTCGTTGCCCGTCGCCTCGTGGAGCGCGGCGTGCGCTTCGTGCAGGTGGAAGTGGGTGGATGGGATCACCACGCCAACCTCGAGACCGCTCTCCGTGCGACCGCTTCCCGCGTCGACATCGCGGCTGGCGCACTCATCAACGATCTGCGTCAGCGCGGCATGCTCGACAGCACCCTCATCATCTGGGGTGGCGAGTTCGGCCGTACCGTCACCCGTGGCGGTGGCGCTGGAGCCGGCGGTGGTCGTGACCACAACGGTCGCGCCATGGTGGCGTGGATGGCGGGCGGCGGCGTCAAGGGCGGTACCGCTTATGGCTCCACCGATGAATTCGGTTCCCGTGCGGTGGAGAACAAGGTGCACATCCATGACTTGCACGCTACCTTCATGGCGCTGCTTGGATTCGACCACACCAAGTTCACGTACCGTTACAACGGCCGCGACTTCCGCCTCACTGACAACTTCGGCAACATCGTCAAGGAACTCATCGCCTGATCCGTAGGAAGATCCATTCCCCATGAAGATCCAATCTGCAGTCGTCCTCTCCGGACTGATTGCCGCGGTGCCTTTGCGTGCTGCGGAAATTCCCCAGGAGCAGGTGGATTTCTTCGAGAAGAAGATTCGCCCGGTCCTCGTCGAGAATTGTTACAAGTGTCATAGTGTTGCCGAGGGGAAATCCCGCGGCGGCCTGACGCTGGACAGCAAGGAAGGCTGGGTGAAGGGCGGCGAGAATGGATCGCCCATCAAGCCTGGTGATCCGGCCAACAGTTCTCTGATCTCGTCCGTGAAGGGCGAGGATGAGGACTCGATGATGCCTCCGAAAAAGGAGAACAAGCGTCTCACGGCCGAGCAGATCAACGACTTGACGGAATGGGTCAAGATGGGAGCTCCGGATCCTCGCACGGGCGCGGCGAAGAAGCTCACTGGATTGAGCGCTGCGGCTCGCGCGCACTGGGCATATCAGGCTGTGCAGAAGCCGGCGGTGCCGAAGGTGAACAATGCGGCGTGGCCGTATACGCCGGTCGACAACTTTGTCATGGCGAAGTTGGACGAGAAGAAGATGATGCCCACGCTCAATTCCGACCCGGAGGCTCTCCTGCGTCGTGCGTACTTCGATCTCATCGGACTGCCGCCTGGCGTTGAGGAGATCAGGAAGTTCGCGCTCGATTGCACGAAGGATCCGCGGCTGGCCTTCGCGAAGGTGGTGGATCAACTGTTGGAGTCGCCCCAGTACGGAGAGCGCTGGGGGCGTTACTGGCTGAACACGGCCCGCTATTCCGACACCACGGGAGACCGGGGTGGACGGCGCGAGGGTTACAAGATGGGTTCTTGGACGTACCGCGACTACGTGGTCCGTAGCTTGAACGAGGACAAGCCGTACGACCGCTTCATCATCGAGCAGCTCGCGGGTGACCAGCTCGCCGATATGCGCGATCCGCGGACGGTTGCGGGATTGGGCTTCCTGACCGTCGGACAGAGGACAGGGGGTGCGGATGACATCATCGACGATCGCATCGACACGGTGACCAAGGGGTTCCTCGCGATGACGGTGTCGTGTGCGCGCTGCCATGACCACAAGTTCGACCCGATCCCGACCACCGACTATTACTCGATGCACGGGATTTTCAGCAGCATCACGGAGCCAGAGCGTGAGAAGCTGCCGGTCATCTCCCAGTCGACGAAAGAGAAGGAGAAGGACTTTGCGACGAAGTTCGCGGAGATGGAGAAAGCGAGCCGCGAGTTCTATTACAAGCTTCTGGGCGAGCAGAACTCGGGTTTCCGTCAGAAAGCTGGGGCCTATGTCATGGTCGCAGCCCTTGGCGGACGGATGAGTTCCGCGGAGAACCAGAAGACAGTGGACGAAATTGTGGAGAAGGCTGGCATCAACAGGCAGGGGTCCGTTTCCCGGGCCATTGGTGGTGCCCTGCGTCGCCATGCGTCCATCTTCGGGCCTGCTTTGGCGATGGCCAACAGTGGCTCTGCCAAGGGTGGCGGAACCGTGCATCCGGTGGTCGCTTCGGCGCTTGCTGATCTGCAGCCGAAGACCATCGACGACATGATCAAGGTGTACGACCGCGTGTTTGCCAACCTCGACACGAAGGCTGCGGAGTTCATCCGCTACCGTCGTGCGGCGACGACTGACAAGGACGAGGTGCCGCTCGACAAGGACACGGCGGAACTTGTTCAGGTTCCGATGTCCATCAGCCCCGGCTTCAAGCTCACGGCGGCTGGATTGCGGCAGGAGGTCAATGGGTTCCCCCAAGGTCTCGACGCACGCAACGGTGGCTGGAAATTCGCGGCGATCGAGCGTCTCGAGCTGACCCATCCCGGGGCTCCCGGGAAGGCGATGATCGTGATGGACAAAACCAAACCCATGGATTCCCCAGTCTATGTTCGGGGTCTGAAAGAGAGCCCGGGGGATAAAGTTCCGCGTCGCTTCTTGGAAGTGCTTTCTGGCGGCGATCCGAAGCCGTTCAAGATTGGCAGCGGCCGTCTGGAACTGGCGAAGGCGATTGCGGACAAGAAGAATCCGCTCACGGCCCGCGTGATGGTGAACAGGGTCTGGATGTATCACTTCGGCGAGGGCTTCGTGCGCACACCGGACGATCTCGGGACGATGGCGGAACCCCCCTCACACCCTGAACTGCTGGATTATCTCTCCAGCTACTTCATGGACCAGGGATGGTCGTTCAAGAAGTTGCACAAGCTCATCATGCTTTCCCGTGTGTACCAGACCAGCAGTCGCATGGAGCCTGCCATGAAGGTGGAATGGGCGAAGAATCAGGAGATCGACCCGTACAACCGCCTCCTCTGGCGCGCGAATGTGCGTCGCCTCGACTTCGAGTCGTTCCGCGACTCCCTGCTGACGATGTCGGGACAGTTGGAGAAAACGGTGGGTGGACCGGCGGTGAACATCACCGACGAACCCTACAGTTACCGTCGCAGCGTGTATGGTTATGTGGACCGGGGAAATCTCCCCGAACTGATGGCGGCCTTCGACTTCAGTAATCCGCAGGCGCCCAACTCGAAGCGGAGCACCACGATCGTGCCTCAGCAGGCGCTTTTCCTGATGAACAGCGCCATGTCGGTGGACGTTGCGCGGAAAATTCTGGCGCGGCCCGAGGTGAAGACGACAAAGGCGGGCGAAGTCATGTCACCCGCTTATCAACTCATCCGCAACGTGTACTGGACGGTGCTTCAGCGCTCGCCCAGGGCCGACGAGTATCAGCTGGCTGAGAAGTTCATCGTGGCAGAAACCAAGATGAAGGCTCAGACCGAAGCCGCTGCGAAACCCTTGCTGGAGAGAGCTGAGAAGAAAGAAAACGCACGCCGTGCGGCGCTGCAAAGGAAGATCAGTGAAGGGACCGATCGGGAAACCGACGTGATTCCAGAAACCACCTTTGATCCAGAAAAAGGTGAATTGCTGAGGCCTTCCGTTCCCCGCAAGGAGACGCTGACTCCGTGGGAGACCTTCGTGCACGCGCTCCTCATGTCCAATGAGGCGGTGTACGTGAACTGACGCTCTTCCGAAAGACCACTCTGCAAAGGGGCACCCGCCATTGGTGGGTGCCCCTTCTGCTTTCCACGCGCCGCCCCGGTTTTTTTCGTTCAGGGCCTGTTCGGAGTGGCACAGAGAAAGGGGGGAGCGTCTGGCGTTTGAGGGCGAGACACAAGGGCGATGGGACGAGGGCGATGGGACGAGGGCGATGGGACGAGGGCGATGGGACGAGGGGACGATGGGACGATGGGACGATGGGACGATGGGACGATGGGTGGCTCACGGAATACGCGGACGCCACGGAGAAAATGAGGGGAATGAGGGCAGTGAGCATGTGTTTCATGGTCCGTGCATTCAGTGGGTTCCGTGGGCCACGACGCCGTGCTTGGCTCCGAAGTTCATGAGTGGACCGTGCGAGGGACGGGGCGTTGTGAGGGGCGGGTTTGTCGTGTATAGCGCATGTGCTATGCGTCTCTTGCCTCTTCTCCTTCTACTCGTCTGTGGCGGTTGGTTCCGGACACCTGTGCACGCGGAAGGCAGGCCGCTGCTGTGGCGGGTCGGTGGAAAGGACGGAGGTTATGTGTTCGGGACCATCCATCTTTCAGGTCCGCGGGAAACGACGCTCCCGGCCTGTGTGGATAGTGCGTTTGCGGACGCGGGTGAGGTGTACTGCGAGATCCCGCTGGATGCAGCGAGCCAGATGAAGGTGGCGGCGGGCATGCTTTCAGGCTCTGGGAACCTGAAGGAAACACTGCCTGCGGAGCTTTACGCGCGGGTGGAGGCGAGGCTCAAACAGATCAACGCCGCGCTGACGCTCGAACCGTTCCAGAAGATGCCGGTGTGGGCGCTCGCGGTGACCCTCGCGCTGCTGGAGGAGCAGCTCAAGAATCCGCTGGGCAAGCCTCTGGATGCCCAGCTTTATGAGCGCGCAGAACGAGCAGGTAAGAAGGTCGGAGGGATCGAAACATTGGATGAGCAGCTTGCGGTGCTTGGAGGTCTGTCTCCTGCCGATCAGCTCTCGATGCTGCGTTCCACGCTTGAGAGCACAGACAAGGAGAAGAAGGAGGGGCGCTCCGCCATTGAAGAACTGCGCGAGGCTTATCTCTCAGGCGATCTCGCGCGTTTGGAAGCCACGATGCAAAGCCAGATGGGGGAGATGGAGCCGGAACTCGCCAAGCGCATCGAGGAGGCGCTGCTCACCGTGCGCAACCGCCGCATGGCAGATCGGATCGCGGCGATGCTCAAGAAGCCCGGAGCTGGTCCTCGCTTCTTCGCGATCGGGGCGGGCCACCTTTACGGTGAGACGGGCGTGATGCGGTTGCTGCAGGACGCGGGCTTGGCGGTCGAGCGGGTGGAGCGTTGAACTCACTCTCGCCCCTGATCCTCACGGGTGGAAGCCTGCGAGGTCCTTGGGCAGCTCGTTGACGTCCCCGCGGCTCACCTCCTCGAGTAGCGCACTCATCTGCTGGAGCCGTTCGGGTTCCGTGGTTGCGAGGTCCTTCGTTTCCGAGGGGTCGTCCCGCACATGGTAAAGCTCCTGTCGTGGTGCGGCGTCTTTGCGGGCCTTGTAGGCGATGAGCTTCCAGCCGTCATGGAGCAGCACGGAGCCGGAGGGGTGTTTGATATAGATGGGCCGCGGAGCCGCTTCAGCGCTGGATCCGGTGAGCAGGGGCCAGATGTTCATTCCGTCGAAGCGCGGGGGCTCCGAGGGTTTCCATCCCGCAAGTGCGGTGAACGTGGGCATCCAGTCGGCGGCGTGGACTGAGGTGGTGAGCTTGGAGGGTTGGAGTGTGCCGGGCCAGTTGGCAAAGGCGCAGACGCGGATGCCGCCCTCGTGGAGTTGGTTTTTTTGGCCGCGCAGAGGGAGGTTGCTGCTGAGGGCCGGCGAGGACGGGGTGTTGCCAACGTAAGGATTGGAGCCGCTGGAGAGGCCGCCGTTGTCGCTGGTGAAGACGACGAGGGTGTTGCGGCGCTGGCTGGTTTGTTCGAGGGCGGAGATCATTTCACCGATCTTGGCGTCGAGCTGGCTGACGAAAGCGGCAAAGCGGTGGAGCGATTCGTCCTTGGCCGGATCGTCGTGGAAACGCACTCCCTCATAGAGGCGTTTGTAGTCCTCGGGTGCATCCACCGGGATGTGCACGGCGAAGAAGGGAACGTAGAGGAACCACGGGCCCTTGAGGGAACGGATCTGGCTGCATGCTTCCGAGACGACGAGTTCGGTGGCGTTGCCCTCTTCGCGCAGGAACTGTCCATCGCGATGCCATGTGTCCACGTACTCACCGGCCCTGTACTTGTGCGTCCATGGATCCACGGCACCAGTGAGCGCGCCGTAGCTGTGGTCGAATCCGTATGCGTTGGGGCCCCATTCCTTGCGGGAGCCGAGGTGCCATTTTCCGGAGATGGCGGTTTGGTAGCCTGCTTCGCGGAGTGCACCGGCGAGGGTGATGGTGCCTGGAAGAAAGGCGCGCAGGTTCGACGGGGTGAGGGTTTGCGGGCCGAAGCGGCTGTTCCATCGGCCGGAGAGCAGGGAGGAGCGGGTGGGAGTGCACACGGGCTGCACGTAATGGCGGTCCAGTTCGACGCCCTCGCGTACGAGGCGATCCATGTGCGGGGTTTTGAATCGACCGCCGTGCCAGCCTACATCGGCCCAGCCGAGATCGTCGGCAACGATGAGAAGGATGTTGGGGCGCTCCTCGGCGAAGACATGGAACTGTGCGGTCGCGGCGAGGAGGAGCACGAGCAGGGGGAGGCGTGGAAGGGAGGTCATGGCGGGGTGAGAGGGGATGTTTAGGGCATCCAACCCCGGGGCGGAATGCGTGGGGAATGATGCTGCGGATACGGAGGGTGATCACCTCCATGGCGCAGCAGCAACCTCTTCCTACATTGCGGGCATCAGCGGTATTCCTATGAAAAACAGCAAAGTGGCCGGAACAATTCCGGCATGGCAGGGGAGAGTGGGGAGGTGGATGCGGTCTCTGAGCGCTGCAGCGCTGGGGGTTTTGGGTTCGTCGGCATGGGCCGTGACGGAGCTGCCCAAGGTGGTGCAGGTCAACGTTCCGCTCACCAGTGTCCGTGGCGAATCGTCCTCTGAAACGGTGTACAAGTGCGCGGTGCCGGAGGGCGCATTCAACCTGCGTTTCACAGCGACGGGTGGCACGGGTGATAGCGATCTGTTCGTGCGCTATGGGGCGCATCCCACCGTGGAGCGGTTCGATGAGGCAAGCCGCTCGGTGGGCAGCAAGGAGTTGATCGTGCTGGCAGCGCCCACATCCGGGGTTTGGTACATGATGCTCTATGGGTTCAGCGCCTATACGGGGGTCACGGTGACGATGCGCTATGACCTCCCGGTGGGCAAACCCGCTACGCCGCTGCTCAGTCCAGGGCCGGGGAGCTTCATGGGGCCTGCATCGGTCACGATGACTTCCACGCGGGCGGCGAAGATCTATTACACTCTCGACGGTTCGGAGCCGACGGCTCTCTCGACCCTCTACACAAAACCCGTGGTCGTGTCGGCGAGCGCGACATTGAAGGCGCGGGCCTATCTCGGCGTGGTGGCGGGCGGCGTGATGGAGGGGGGGTACGACATCAGCGCAGTGTGGCCTCCTGTGGAGCTGCAGAACGGGGTCGCGTCTTATCCGCGCTGCGGCAACCGGGCCACGACGAGCTACTTCAAAGTCAGTGTGCCCGCGGGCCAGAAGTATCTGCGGATCCTGACCAGTGGGGGCTCCGGGGATAGTGCGTTTTACCTGAGGCACAGCTACTCGCTCACCTCAGTCGCCTCCTACTACAACAGCACCGGCAACTGGGCTACCGTGACGATCGCCAATCCCTTGGAAGGGGACTGGGTCATCGGTCTTCGCGGGTTGTCCGACTTCACAGGGGTGAGTCTCCTCGCTCAATACGGAGGGCTCCAGGGGGACCTGATGGTATGGCCCGAAAGCATGCGTCCCTACGCAACAACGGAAAGTTTCCTGCCCGGGGATTGCGTGGTTCAAGAGGGGACGGTTGCGGCGGGAGCGCGGAGGTTGCTGCGGTTCACAACGGAGACGCGCAATATCGGCTCTGCGGATATCGTGTTGGGGAACCCTGTGGGCGACTCGCGATTCATCTTCTTCGAGTGCCATGGCCACTATCACTTCAACGGGTTCGCGGCCTATCGGCTGCTGAATCTGGATGGGGAGCTGGTTGCGGTAGGCAAGAAGGCGAGCTTCTGCATCGAGGATGTGCGCGCATGGGATCCGAAGGCGCCGGTGCGCCGCACGGTGTTTACTTGCGACTATCAGGGGCTGCACATGGGCTGGGCGGACATCTACGACAGCGGACTGCCGGGGCAGTGGGTGGATATCACCGGAGTGCCTCCGGGTGAGTACGTCCTCGAGGTGATCGTGAACTCCGAAGGCTTTATTCCCGAAGCCAACTACGAGAACAACGCCACCCGGGTCCGGGTCCGCATCAATTAGCGGCGGACGCAGGAAAGACGAAGCAATGGGGGGGAAAGGTCCGGAGCCGGTGCACACGCTGCGCCGGCTCCGGCGCCTTTTGGGATGAGAGGCGAATGGCACTTATTGAGGATCGCGAAGTAGGGTGACCGAGCAGCGTCCAGAGGATGGGCATTCCGGGTGTCACCGTAATGTAAGACGCCCAATAGAAGGGGCTTCGCCGTGGTATTTGAGGGGGCCGACGCCGGCAGGCAGACGCCTGCAAACAGTGGCGTCGATGAGGACAAGCAAGGTTTCCTCGATAGTCGTCCTTCTCGCGCCCCAGCCCGGGGCGCGTCGCGTGGGGAAACGGGTTCCGGTGGTTCCCGCAATCCGCTTTGCGGATTGCGTTCACCGACCGGCTAATTGCTTTCATGCCTCCGGCATGCTGACGGTGAGATCGCCTGATTCGTGGCCGAGCTACCCCATCGAGGCATCGGTCGTGCCTTGTTGAGGGAGCCCGAGCAGGCAAATGGCACTCGCAACTTCAGCATGCCGGAGGCATGGGAGCCCATAGCCGGTCGGTGACCGCAGTTCGCATCGCGAACGCAGGGAACCACCGGATCGCCGGCTCCCACGCAACGCGCCCCGGCAGCGGGCGCGAGCATGGCGATGATAAGAGAATGTTTTTTCCGTCCCGATCGGCTCCACTTCTCGCACTCACCTGCGCGCCATCGTCGTCCCAAAAAGCGCGGTGAAGCCCTTTCACTATTAATCCGGCCATTGAATACCCGCGGTAATGATGCGCCGCACCCAGTGTCTCGATGCCCGGCGAGCGAGGGATGAAGCTCATGTGCACTGCCAAAGCGTAACCAAATCGACCCGCACGATCGCTGGTGTTTTGTGGCCGGATTAATAAGTGCCATTCGGGACAGAGGCATGGGGCCATAGGGCCGCGCAAACCTCCTGCGAATCAGCCGCCGTCGACCACCGAGACGATGCGGACGCGTTGCGCAGATGGGGGCGCCCGGTGCGGTGGGTGGAGGATCGTTTCTGTGTCTTCAGGGCGCTGGAGTGCAGTTCTCATGCATCCGGAGGGTGTGTGGGTGACGTTCTGGAGGAGGGTGGGAGTTTCCCTCCCATGTTCCCCCTGCCTCGGAGGATTGTTTTTGAAGTTTTGAGCGGCAGTTCGTGATGTTAATAATCAGTGGTCATTCCGCCCCCCCTCGTTTCGCCCATGCCTGTTGCGAATCCCGTTTCATGAAAGCAATTCAATCCATCCTGCTGCTGGTGCCTGTCCTGCTGCTTCTCGTCCAAGCGGCTGGGAGTGCTGCGGTGAAGCCCTCCGACGAGGCGGTGCCGGCTCTCGCCCCCATTTGGGCTGCTGTGTCGGCCGGTGAGCGACTCAAGGCCGTGCGCGCGGCTGAACTGGACGCCGATCGTCTGCTGGCGGAGAGGATTTACGGAGCGCAGGTGGATGCAGGAACGAGGGTCGTGGATTTGGCTCTCGAGCAGGACGAGGTGAGGGTGGCTCTTCAGGCAACCCTCAAGGGCGCCGTCACCACCGAGGGGCCCGAGTTCAAGGAAGACGGCCAGGTGCAGGTGGTGCGCGGGTTGAAGATCGAGGAGGTCGTGCAGACGCTGACCCGCGTGGTCAAGGGACGGCGGATCGAGGTGGGAGATTTCAAGCCCCTCTCCGACCAAACGGATACCAAGCGTGAAGTGAGACAGAAGCTCATCGACGTGACAGGCAACTCGGCGATCTCCGGTTCGCCTGGTCATGACAAGATTCTCTCCAAGCGGGCGGCGGAGGCCGATGCATACAGGCGCCTTGCCGCCCGGATGGCGGGGGTCAAGATCACCGGGACGACGACGGTGCGCGACCTGTGCCTGAGGGACGATCGGATCATGGCGGCACTCAGCCACGTGCTGAAGGCGGCGGTTCCCATCGCGGTCCGCTATCTGGGGACGGACGGGTGCGAGGTGACCATGGAACTAAAGGTCGAGGATGTGGTCCGCACCACGATGCACTTTGCCGACGGCGATATCCGCAAAGCGGTGATCAAGGATTCGCTCGAGACGAAGTCCTTCACTGAGACGGGTTCGGGCGCTGTGCGTGCGCGAGTATCGGTTCCGCCGCCGGACGAACCGGTGGGAGGAGAGTCGGAGACGCAGATGATTCTGAAGGAAGTCATCCGCTCGGAACCGCTGGTTCAGTGAGGATCGCCATGAAACGCATCATTCTCTGCATCGCGCTGGGGCTGGCTGGTTGCGCCCAGCATTCCAAGCACAAGGGGTCCGAGGCGGGGATCGATCTGATCTCGCAGGAGGATGGGCCGGGACAGGCGATTCACGCTGCCGCTGCGACTGCGCCCTCCGGAGCCGCACCTCGCGGTGTGGTCGGCCGCAATTCGGCACTGATCTGGATTACCGGCGGGGAGGGCACTGCGACCGCGCGGACCGCTCCGGAGGCGCAGCCAGGGAAGGGGGCGGCGACCGACGCGGGGCGGAAGCCGGTTTCTGCTCAGGCTCAGCCGACCAAGACGCAGGAGAAGTCGTCTGAACGCGGCGCCGTCTCCAAGCCTGTGGTGGAAGAAAAGGAGAAGAGCGATGAGCCGCAATGGATGCGGTTTGTCGACAAGCCCGGGGCCGGAGCGAAGCAACCGGAGTCTTCAGCCAGTGCGACGAGTCCCAAGACGCCGCCAAAGAAGCCCGCTTCAGCGGGGGGTGACGCTGCGAAGGCGGGAAAATCCAAGGGCTCCAAGGCGCCTTCCAAGGGGCCTTCGAAAAAGACGGGGCCGAAGGGTGAGCCTGTGAAGGGAGATCGTGTCAATGAGATGCAGTCTTCCACGACTGAACGGGTGATTGAGTCCCGGCCGATGGTTGGGACGGATGCGGAGTTGAAGACGCGGTGAACTATTATGCTGATGGGGTTGTGGAGGGGGGGAGTGGGGATGCTGCTGGGGGCCGTGCTGGCGGTGCATGGCGGGCTGTGCGGGGCTCAACCGATCGCGGTGAAGGGTGGGGGCGTGGCCAAGGTCAAGGCGACCGACCCCGTCCGTCGGTCGACTCCTCCCGCTCGAGGAGAGAGTGCCGATCCTTTTGCAGCTTTCGCGGAAGAACTGGCCGCGGGCTTGGACACAGGGAAGGACGGCACGGTGAACGTGGGTGTGGGGAATTTCACGTTTGAGAACACGGATTTGCTCTCCCCGTTCTCCTCGCTGCTGCGCGAGGAGATGGAGATTGCGCTCGGGAAGACCGGGCGACTCCGTGTGGTGACTCGGGACCGCATCGCAGACCTGCAGCTGGAGGGCAGGTTTCAGAACAAGGAGATCCTCGAGCCCGGCACGGGTGTGGAAAAGGTGAGCGTGCAGGGAGTGAAGGGGATTGTGCGCGGCCGCTTCTTCATCAGTGCCAGCCAGATCACGGTGTTTGCGGAGTTGGTGTGGCTGGAGGGCGGGGCGGTGCAGAAGGCGCGCCTTGCGATTCCGACCACACAGGTGAGGGCGAAGCTCTGGCCGGATCCTGTGAGGGCCGCGCTCGGAGACGTGGCGCAGGTCGCCAAGCCAAGCAACATCGAACGCAGTCTGGCCAACGTGCAGGAGATGGCAGGCGGGCGTCTGGCGCAGGTGCCAAAAGATTTCGATGTGCAGGTCTTCACCGTGGATGGCAAACGCGCATACGCGGCTGGTGAAACGGTCGGTTTCCGGGTGCGCGCGGCGCGAGAGTGTCACGTGGCGGTGCTCTGCCACTCGAGCGATGGGACGAGTGTCGTTCTCTTTCCAAACCGGTGGGCCGACAACACGCTGATCCCTGCCGGCGAGACCATCGAAGTTCCTGGCGCGCGCGCGAGCGGGTTTCAGATTCAGATCGGCGCACCCTTCGGCTCGGACGTGGTGGAGGTGATCGCCTGCTCGCAGCCTTCCGAACTGCACAGGGCGCTTTCCCGTGCTGCGATGACGCCCGATCCCGGCGGACGCAACTTTTCATCGATGCCCCGTGGGATGTTGATCAAGGGGCTCAGCGCAGCGCTTGTGCAGCCTGCATCTGCCACCGATGGCGTCCCGCTCCAGTGGGGGCGGGATTCGATGGTGGTGAGCACGTTTCCCAAACCGTGATTCCCGCGGTGTGAATCATTTCCGCAGTCGGCCCTTTGATCTTATGGAGATTTGCACGTGTTCAATTCTGAGAGCTGTGGTGTGTCTGTCCGCGGCCATCTTGCTGGGTGCGGCGCCCGCACTGCGTGCCGTGGAGGTGGAGGCCGATGGGCGTGCGGCCGGGGATCAGCCCAATGCGCGCGAGCAGGCGCTGGCGGATGCCCTGCGCGAGGCCGTGCGGATGGGCGTGGGCGAGGACGTGCGCAGCTCCACTGGAGTGAAGGATTTCGCCCTCGATTTCGACCGGATCCTGAGCAGTGCGTTTGGCCATGTGAAGACGCACCGAGTGCTCAGTTCCGGACTCGCCAAGGACGGGTTTTACCACGTGAAAGTGAAGGCGGACGTTGAGAAGGGCACTCCCGCCGCCGGCAACATCCTCGCCTTGCGTCAGCTTGTGCAAATCAAGGGTGCGCCCCGCGTGGCGATCGCCGTGCAGGATCACATCCACGGCATTGCGGGATCCACTTCCACGGCGGATCCGACGCATTACGCGCAAGCTATTCTCGAGAAGGTGGCGCGTGACCTGCAGATCAGCCTTGTGGACACTGGCACCGCGCACGCGTCGGAAAACCGGATGGCGGCGCGCGACGAGATCCTCGGCAATGAGCGGGCGGCCCGATTGCGCAGCGCCGGTGTCACGCAGCAGAGCGACTTCCTGATCGAGGGAAATGTGACGGTGCACTCCATGGGCCGGCAGTCCGCGGGTCCGGGCGATCTGCAGGCTCCGTACAAGTCGGATCCCACCCATGTGTTCTCGGTGGGCGGCGAACTGAAGGTCTTGGTGCCGGACACGGGTGAGCTCGTGGTCTCAGTGGTGCTGCAGGGCAACGAGAGCATCGAGAGCGAACTGGTGTCCGCGGAGATGGCGGCACGCGACGTGATCCAGAAGGTGCTTTCCGGTGCGAGGGAGAAGGGGCAGTCGCCCTTGTTCTCCAAACTGCTGGCGCGCTGGGTTGCTGACAACGATCTCGGCTCGGTGAAGCGTCTCGAGTTTGAGGCAATCACCAGCCCGCAGTACCAGCATCTGCGGGGCTTGCTGGGTGTGGCGGAGAAGGTGAGCGCAGTGTGGCCCCGCCAGTTCGATGCGCAAGGCCTCAGCGTGATTGACGTGGAGACGCGTCTGGACGCAGGCGCGCTCGGAGTTCTCCTCGGTGAGATGAGCCGCGGGCAGATCAGCGTGAACCGGGCAACGCAGCATCTGGTTTCCTGCAGGGTGTTGGCGCCAGTGGCATCCGAGGCAGTTCCTCCCGAGGCATCGGCCGTTCCTCCAGCGACCGGGACGCCTGTTCCGCAGAGTGCGGTTGTGGCGCCGAGGAAGTGGTGGTGGCCTTTCTAAGGGGGAATGGGCGGGGTGCGTCGTCCGTGCCTTTTACTCCTACTCCTACTCTTACCCCTTACTTTTACTCCCTCTTCCGGAGCATCG
The DNA here is from genome assembly GCA_945861435.1 of Chthoniobacter flavus. GTDB lineage: Bacteria > Verrucomicrobiota > Verrucomicrobiia > Chthoniobacterales > Chthoniobacteraceae > CAIURC01. The sequence continues at coordinate 45,213 of CAMAUX010000041.1, forward strand.
CCGGCAGGTGGGCGGGAGTAAAAGTACGAGTAGGAGTAAGGAGTAAGAAGTGCGGAGATGGACGTGGAGACGCGTCTGGCCGCAGGCGCGCTCGGAGTTCTCCTCGGTGAGATGAGCCGGGGGCAGATCAGCGTGAGCCGGGCCACGCAGCATCTGGTTTCCTGCAGGGTGTTGGCGCCAGTGGCATCCGAGGCAGTTCCTCCCGAGGCATCGGCCGTTCCTCCAGCGACCGGGACGCCTGCTCCGCAGAGTGCGGTTGTGGCGCCGAGGAAGTGGTGGTGGCCTTTCTAATGGGGGGGCGCGTGGGGCGCTTCATCCGTGCCTTTTCCTCCTACTCCTACTCTTACCCCTTACTTTTACTCCCTCTCCCGGAGCATCGATGCCATGTGGGCGGGAGTAAAAGTACGAGTAGGAGTAAGCGGTGCGAAAAGAACGGGCGTGCCCGGGACGCAATCCGGCGCGCCGCGTTTGAGGCAAGCACCAACCCGCAGCACCAGCATCCACGCTGGTTGCTGGCTGAGGCGGAAAAGGTGAGCGCAGTGTGGTCCCGCCAGTTCGATGCGCAGGGCCTCTGGTGCGGCTTGTGCGAGGATTACTCCCCAGCATCCGCTTGAGGGGCTGCGCTCCTGATCAGCTCACACCTCCCATTCCGCCGACGTGACGGCGAGGTCGGCCAATGGATCGGTTGCATTGCGAACGGGTGGCGGCGGGGTTGCCTTCTCGCTGAATTGGCCGTGGCCGTGCCGAAAGACGCTCGCTTCAGACCGGAATATTGCCAGAGACGCGTCCTGTTGGTGACGGGCTGCGGGCTGCTGCGTCGGGACGGTTCGGAATATGGCGCTGCGGCTTCAAATAAGGCGCTTTGCGGGCTGCGTTTCGGGACGGCGAATGCTCGCCGAATAGCATGGGTGCTGGATTTGGAGCCGGGTCAACGCGTTGGAGTCCCGTCGCTTTTCCGTCACTGATTGTTTGCCTTGATGAGCTTCGGCCCGGGGGTTGTGGAATGTAATGACGGCTCGGTCTGGGGAGAACCCAGAGTCCCGTTCCAGTGCCGCACCCTATCCATCACACCATGAAGACCACCTCGTTCACGAAGTTCCTGTTTTCCATGTTAACGGTGTTCGCGGCGTTGTTCGCTGGGCCCTCGGAGAGTTCCGCGCAAACGACACTGGCGGCGGGCGACATCTCGTTCACGGCGTTCAATTCGAACACGCCCGACAACTTCGCTTTTGTGACGTGGGTGCCGATCCAGGCCGGGACGTATATCAAGTTCACGGATGGCGGTTACAATGCGGCGGCTTCTGCGACTCAGGCTGCCAATGCGCGTGGATCGGAGAACTTCGTGATCTGGCAGAACAACACGGGCTCCACGCTGGCTGCCGGAACGGTGGTGAAGATCGAGGGGTTGACGGCTTCTGCGGGCGTATGCACCGCGGGGTCCGCGTCCGGCCTCAGCAGCATCTCTGCAACAGGCGACCAGATCTTTGCGTACCAAGGCTCTGCGACATCCGGGACGACGCCCGACTATTCAGGCGCCACGACTACTGCGACCTTCACCGGCACCATTCTTTTTGGTCTGAACTTTCCCTCCGCATGGATCACGACTGGGAGTGCAAGTTCAAACACCTCTTACCTGCCAACTGAACTGAACGTATCCAATGGCAACATCGCCATTGCGACGGCCAGCGCAACGAGCGCGCAGTACTCGGGTTCGCGTTCCAATCAGGCGAGCCTTTCAGCCTACAGAGCACTGGTGAACAATCCGGTCAACTGGACCGTGGTGACCACCACCGCGCTTACCACCATCGACACCACCGCGTTTGTTTTGTCGGGTCCCTCTCCCACACTCGAAGCGACGGGCACTCTGAGCGCCTTCACCACGATTTATGGGACGGCTTCGGCTGCGCAGACGGTGGCGGTGAGCGGCACAAACCTCACGGCGAACATCACGGCGACGGCCCCGACAGGGTTCGAGGTTTCGAGCGATGGGGCGGTCTACGGCTCCACGGCGACTTTTGTGCAGAGTGGTGGTGCGGCATCCGGCACTCTGTCTGTGCGTCTTGCAGCGACGGCCGCGGTGTCCGGGAGTTACAACGCGCAGAACATTGCGCTCACGAGCACGGGCGCCACTGCGGTGAACTTGGGCACGGCGGCGAGCGGCAATGCGGTGGCGGCCAAGGGGCTGACGATCACGGGCGTGATGGCTTCCAACAAGAGCTACGACGGCGGCAGCACGGCCGCGCTCTCCGGCACCGCGGCCTACGGTGGGCTCGCAAACGGGGAGAGCTTCAGCGTGACGGGCAACCCATCCGCGGTGTTCGCCAGCGCCGCCGTGGCCACGGGCGTGGCGGTGACGGTCACGGGCTACACCGATCCCTCCGCCAACTACACCTTGACCCAACCCACCGGGCTCACAGCGAACATCACCGCGGCCGCCCTGACGGTAACCGCGACCAGCCAGTCGAAGGCTGAGGGGGCAACGCTCACCGGTGGTGCCGGTTCCACGGCGTTCACGAGCAGCGGTCTGGTGAACGGGGAGACGATCGGCTCGGTTACCCTGAGCTACGGAAGCGGTGCGTTGGCAGGAGATCCTGCCGGGGTCTATGCGGGATCCATCACGCCCTCGGCGGCGACGGGCGGTACTTTCACGGCTTCCAATTACAGCATCAGCTATGTGGCCGGGACATTGACGGTGATGAGCGGTCCCGCGCTCAGTGCGGCGGGCACGCTGTCGGCTCTCGACACGACATACGGCACGGCGACACCAACGCCCGGGAGCCTCACTGTTTCCGGAGGGAACCTGACCGCGAATATCACGGTGACCGCGCCCACGGGCTTCGAGGTGTCCACCACCGCGGGTGCGGGCTACGGGTCGAGTGTGACGCTGACGCCGAGCGGTGGTTCGGTGGCGAGCACGACGGTTTACGTGCGGCTGGCTGCGGCGACCAACGCAGGGACTTTCTCGGGGAACGTGGTGGTGGCGAGCAGCGGTGCGGAGTCGCAGAATATCGCGACCGCTGCCAGCACGGTGAGTCCCAAGGGGCTGACAATCACGGGCCTGAGCGGGGTGAGCCGCGAGTATGATGGCGGCACGACGGCCACGCTCAGCGGCACCGCGGCGTACGCGGGTCTTGCCAATGGGGAAAGCTTCTCGGTCACCGGCACGCCCGTCGCGAGCTTCGCAACGAAGACGGTGGGGACGGCGAAAGCGGTGACGGTGACGGG
>CAMAUX010000042.1 GCA_945861435.1 Chthoniobacter flavus
CCCACGTCCAGCCCACGTCCAGCCCGCGTCCAGCCCACGTCCAGCCCGCGTCCAGCCCGCGTCCAGCCCGCGTCCAGCCCGCGTCCAGCCCACGTCCAGCCCACGTCCAGCCCACGTCCAGCCCACGTCCAGCCCGCGTCCAGCCCGCGTCCAGCCCGCGTCCAGCCCGCGTCCAGCCCGCGTCCAGCCCGCGTCCAGCCCGCGTCCAGCCCACGTTCGAAACCAGCAGTCGAACCAGGCGCATTTTCCCGACCCGTCTCCACCGCTGTCCCCAAACACCTCCGCCTCTGTGCAAGGGAGTCTGCTGCAATTCCCAACCGTCACCACACCTGGCGCATACCTGACACCCACCGGGCCGGCTGCCGTGGGCGGGGCGCAGCCAGCCTCCCCAACGGAAGCCACTGCACCCCAATCCCCCTAATCCCCCGACAGCACCGCCTTCGCCTCATCCCCATTCGCACCAGTTCACCCCCGGCCTTCCCTCAGTGGGCCGCCCCACTCCGGAGATTCACCGCAACCTCACACCGACTCGAGCCCCCATACAGCACCGCACCCCTCCACAGCCCCGCGCTCATCCACGACTCATCGCCATGAACTCCCGGCGGTAGGGTTCCGCAGCAAAGAAACGCTGCCTCCCGATGATCCCACCCCAGCACGCCGCTCCCGCACCAAGAATGAGCGCCAACACCGCACCGTAGGCCCCCAGAGCACCCCCACGCACCGCCTGCTGCCCAATCTCACGCGCCGCCTGCCCAGCCTGCGCACGCGCCGCGGGATCCGCCGCCACTCCCTGCATCTGGTCAATCGCCGCTTTCGCCTGCCCCTCCAACTGCGCCGCCGCGCCAGGAGCCTGATTCTGAATCCCCTGCACCGCCGCAGGCATCGTCTGCGCCGCAAACTGCGCTAATCCAGAAGCCCCCGCCAACACCCGCCCAACCGCTCCCCCCACCAACATCGCCGTCATCAGAGTCACCGCCGACCACGTCACCAACCCGTGCAGGAACCCATTCAGGTTGCCCGCCATCCGCCCGGCGACAAATCCCCCGAGGAACAGCGCCACAATACTGCTCGCAGTCCACCACAACGCCGCCCCCATCCCAATCGCCGAGCCGGACGGATTATCAGCCGCCACAGGCCCCATACTGCTCAACCCGATCCCCACGCCCAGCAGGCTGAACACCAGAAGCACCGACACCGCCGTCATCCCCCCGGCGATAATCGCGCCCCATGACACCCGGGCAAAGGGTTTGTCCACCTGCGTACGCAAGGCTTCAGACAATCCCAATCCCCCGAGACGCCCACCCCCACCCGCCATGCCTGCGTCCCCCGTCACTCCCATGCCGCCAGCACCCATCGCAATTTCTTCATTCGGATTAATCATAATAAATTACCCCCCATACCCTTGAGAATCGAACGCCGGCCCGCCAATGGGCGGGTGAACATGAGGGGCGCCCCCGGTGGCAGGGTGACACACCCCGAGCACCCCAAATGCATAGGCATTCGGCACTGGGCACTGGGCACTGGGCACTGGGCGCTGGGCACTGGGCACTGGGCGCTGGGCACTGGGCATTGGCAGAAGCCCCTCTGCGATCAGAGCAGCCCAGCCCACCCCAACCGCGCCCAAGCCCACCTCATACCAAGCCCCCTCATCTTGTGGCGCGCGCATCGCGCATACACCATATATTGTGCTTGCCTCCAAATCCCACCGCATGGAGGCTTCAATCGCGGATCCATTAAGGCAAGACCCTGTTCACGCACATTTTCCCCATCCAGCCAGCCCACTCCATACATCTAGGCCTATGTACCTGAAATCGCTCGAACTCTTCGGATTCAAGTCTTTCGCTCCCAAGACCAAGCTCGAATTCCACCGCGGCGTCACCGCCGTCGTCGGCCCCAACGGCTGCGGAAAATCCAACGTCCTCGACGCCATCCGCTGGGTGCTCGGCGAACAGTCCGCCAAAGCCCTGCGCGGGGGTGAAATGGCCGACGTCATCTTCAACGGCACCGACTCCCGCTCCGCCGTCGGCATGGCCGAGGTCTCCATGACCTTCTCAGAGTGCGAGGAACAACTCGGCCTCGACTGGCATGAGGTCACCATCACCCGCCGCATCTTCCGCGACGGCGGCTCCGAGTACCTCCTCAACAAAACCCCCTGCCGCCTCAAAGACATCCACCAACTCTTCATGGACACGGGTATCGGCCGTTCCGCCTACTCCATCATGGAGCAGGGCAAGATCGACATGATCCTCTCCTCCCGCCCCGAGGATCGCCGCGCCATTTTCGAGGAAGCCGCAGGCATCACCAAGTACAAGAGCCAGAAGAAGGAAGCCCTCCGCAAACTGGAGGCCACAGACGCCAACCTCGTCCGCCTCGCCGACATCATCAAGGAGGTCAAACGCCAGATCGGCTCCCTCCAACGCCAGGCCGGCAAGGCCCGCCGTTACCAGACCCTCCTCGCCGACCTCAAGCTGCTCGAAACCCACTCCGCCAAGCGCCAGTTCGATCACCTCGAGGAACAGCGCTCCACCGCCCAGAGCGAACTGGCCCGCCTCACCGACACGCAGACCGAGTGCGAGTCCGAAATCGAACGCCAAGAGTCCGAGACCAGCGTCCAACGCGCCGCCCTCGAGGACATGGAGCAGCAGCTCAACTCCGCGCGCCAGACCGTCGGCGACCTCCGCAGCCGCATCTCCAACCACGAAAGCCGCATCCTCTTCAACACCGAGCGCGCCGAGGAATTCACGGGCCTCGTTGCCCGCTACCAAGAGGACGTCTCTTCCTCCGAAGAAAAGCTGCGCCTCGCACAGACCCAGCTCCGCGACACCGACTCCGAGCTCGAGCAGATCACAGAGATGCTCGCAGGCCAGCTCCGCATCCTTGAGGAAAAACAAGCCGCCACCAGCGGGCTCGTCGCCCAGCGCGTCGAAGCCGATCAGGCCATTCACGCCGTCAACGCCGAAACCAGCCGCATCGAGAGCCGCCTCAACACCCTGCGCGGCCAGGTGTCCATGGCCGCCCAGCAACGCGACGGTGCGGACGCCCGCCTGAGCATCCTCTCCGAGGAACTCCAGCAGCTGGAGTTCGGTTTCGCCCAAGTCAGCACCCAGCACGAATCCGCCAAGACCGACCTCGAACGCGCACTCGCCTCCCTCGAACAGGCCACCGCACAGGTCGCCGCCTCCGAATCCGCCTCCCGCGACCTGCAGGGCCGCCTCACCACCGTCGATCAGGAACTGCGTGGCGTGGACCGCCAGCTCGGCGAGAAGGAATCCCGCCTCGAAGTCCTTCGCCAGCTCAACGCCGGCGGCGAAGGCTTCTCCGAAGGCACACAGAACATCCTGCGCGGACTCGACAACCCGGATTTCTTCAAACCCGCCATCCTCGGCGCCGTCGCCCAGTTCATCGAGGTGGCACCCGAATACGTCACGGCCGTTGAAGCCGCCCTCGGCGCCCATCTGCAAAGCATCGTGATGAAGGACAACATGGTGGCCGAATCGGTCATCAAGACCCTCAAGGCCCAGAAGCTCGGCAAAGCGTGGCTCGCCCTGCGCGAGTTCGACCGCGTGTTCAAACACGTCGAGAATCAGGAGATGCGCCTGCCTGAAGGCGCCATCGACTGGCTCATCAACAAGGTCACCCCCGCGCCCGAACTGCGCCGCCTCATCGAGCGCCTCGTCAACCACACCATCCTTGTTCCCGATCTCGAGACCGCCCTGCGCCTCTTCCCGCAAGACGGCTCCATGATCGTCACCCTCGATGGCGAGGTGCTCTCACGCGATGGCGTCCTCCACGGCGGCACCACCAACGAAGCGCAGAACTCCATCCTCCAACGCAAAAACCAGATCCACACCCTGGAAGCCGAGGTCGACACCATCCGCGCCACCCACACCGCCCTCACCACCCGCCGCGCCGAACTGGCTCAAGAACTCGAGTCCACACAGGCAAGCCTCGCTGAAGCACGGCAGGAGAAAGATCACGCATCCCTCCAATCCTCCACCCTCCGCGGCCAACTCAGCGCGCTCGACCGCGAACTGCGCGAGTCCGAACGCCGCCAACAGAACCTCGAGGGCGAGAAGGCCAGCTCCAGCGCACGCCAACAGGAAGCCGCCTCCAGACTCGAAACCCTCGAAGCCGAACTCGTCGCCCTCAACGGCCAGCGCGAAGAACAGGAAAGCCGCCGCCGCGAGGCGCAGGGCCAACTCGAAACCCTGCGCGCACAGGAATTCGAACTCGCCGGCGAACTCAACGAACTCAAGATCAAGGTGGCCACTGAGCGCCAGCGCCACAGCTCCCTCCACCATCAGCGCCAGCCCATGGAGGCGCGCCTCGCGGAACTCGGTGAGATGATCGTCCAGCGCCAGAGGGACATCACCACCTACAGCCAGCGCGCCGAAGGCACAGTCGCCGAAAACGCCGAGATCGAGTCCAACCTCGAACGCCTCCGCGGCGAGGTCGGCGAGGCCGAGGTCCAGGTCCACTCCCTCGTCGCCGAACGCTCCGCCATGGCCGCACAGGTCGAGGAATTCAACAACGCCCTGCGCATCCTGCGCCATCAACTCTCCGAAGCCCACAACCAGCGCAGCCGCGTCGAGGTGCGCTCCAGCCAGGTCGAGATGCGCCTCAACGCTCTCATCGAACACATCCAGAAACGCTACCAACTGGACCTCACAGGCTTCGAACGCGACCTCCACGGCCTCCGCGTCGCCGTCCGCGATCACCTCAAACGCGCCCAGCGCGGTGTTTCCTTCGGCGCCGAAACCGGCTCCGAAACCGACGCACAACCCGCCACGGACGCCACGGCATCCACCGATGCCGCCCCCGAGGAGGAGACCCCCGTCATGGAGGGCTTCGAACTCGACTGGGACCGCATCGAATCCATCGTGCGCGAGATCGACCAGCGCATCGACTCCATGGGCCCCGTCAACCTCGACGCCATCCAGGAATTCGACGAACTCGAGCAGCGCTACACCTTCCTCGAACAGCAAAACACCGACCTCACCAACGCCAAGGCCGAGCTCATCGACGTCATCGCCAAGATCAACCAGACCACCCAGACCCTCTTCGCTGAGACGTTTGAAAAAGTCCGCGTCAACTTCGCCGAGATGTTCGTCGAACTCTTCGGCGGAGGGAAAGCCAACCTCCTCCTCCTCGACGAAGCGGATCCGCTCGAGTGCGGCATCGACATCATCGCCAAACCCCCGGGCAAACAGCTCCAGTCCATCTCCCTGCTCAGCGGCGGTGAACGCACCATGACCGCCGTCGCCCTCCTCTTCTCCATCTACATGGTCAAGCCCGCACCCTTCTGCGTGCTCGACGAAATGGACGCCCCGCTCGACGAGAGCAACATCAACCGCTTCATCAAAATCCTCGACCGCTTCGTGGGCCAGAGCCAGTTCGTCATCATCAGCCACCACAAGCGCACCATCGCACGCGCAGACGCCCTCTACGGCGTCACCATGGAAGAGCGCGGCGTCTCCAAGCTCGTCGGCGTCAAGTTCTCCAAGCGCGACGAATCCAAGATCCAGAACGACGTCCTCGGCACCTCCAACCCCTCGCCCGTCCCCAGCGTCGCCGAAAGCTTTGGCAAAAGCGGCGACCTCCACAGCGAAACCAGCGTGACCGCATCGGGCGACGGCGCAGCCTGAGAACGTCCTCCAAGAATAATTCTCGATCCCGCTTCGTAATCCCGCCGTATGCATCCGCCTGCAGAGGCATGCGGAACCCGCGGCAAGAACGGAGCCGGGGCCGGGGCCGTGGGTTGGGAGGGACTCGAACCCTCAACCAACGCCTTAAAAGGGCGCTGCTCTACCATTGAGCTACCAACCCATCGAACCCCGTACGGCGCCTCACACTCCTCCACCCAGCGCCTCGGGAGCGTGCTAGATAGTGAACCCCCACTGGTGACGCAAGGAAATCTTCGCGCTAGGGTGCCAATGCTCATGCACTCACTCCCCCCCCAGCATGCCAGCGCCCGCCTGCCAAGGGGCGCAACCAACTCCATCCACCCTGCTTTCCACCAGAGGTTGCGGCTCGTCGCCCTGACTGCCCTCCTGCTTCTGGGCGCCTGCAATCGGGGCCCCCAATCCGCACACCCGGACATCACCTCTCCCCGCCTCGCCCTCGAGGCACTCGGATCCCCCAAACCCCTCTTCCACACAGCAGCCGCCCAACCGTGGCTCCTCAAAGAGCACCCCGCCCTGCTCAGCGCAGAAAACAAAGACCCGCTCTCCCCTCGCAACCGCGCTTTTCAGCAAGCCCTCCAAAACCCCGGCCTCTTCCGGCAACTCGACCGCGAGGTGCGCTTCGAAGCCCTCCTGCTCACGGGCGACGTGGGCGAATGCAAACCCCTGCTCGAGCATCTCCAAAAATCGCCCGACTGGCACCTCGCCTACGTCGATCACACAAGCTTCATCTTCCAACGCTCAGCCCGCGCCTCATGGAATGCATCCGAGCCCGACAGTCTCGCGTCTCACTTTGAAAAAAAGTCCGACCAAGCCACCGCCCTCGCCCTCTGCGCCCAGAAACTCCTCGCCTTGAAGATGAACGAGGCGGCCAAGACACGCCTCGAACGCGCCACCGAACTCGATTCCAAATGCGCCGACGCATGGAATGGCTTTGCACGCTACCACCTCGCAATCGGCCATTGGGAAAAAGCCCTCACCTGCGTCGAACGCGCTTTGGAAAACGCTCCCGACTCCCTCGCCGCACTCGCCACCAAGGCCCAGATCCTTTTCACCGCAAGCCGCTTCGCCGATGCCTACGAGTGCTCCAAGAAACTCATCGAGGCCAGACCGGACGATTCGTTCCTCCTTTTTTACCACGCCAAAATCGCCCACCAGTCCCACGCATACCAATCGGAGATCGCCGCCCTCGAAAAACTCATCAGCCTTGCAGAGGCCAACCAGGCCACCACCTCCGGCTACCGCATTTACCTCGCCCAAGCCTACGCCGCACGCTCCGAAGCCGCCCCGGCCATCGCCCAACTCGAACGCGCCCTCGGCGACCCGGACCTCTCAGCCGAACAACGCTCCTTCTGCGAAGAGCTCCTAGGTCAGATCAAAAAACGTTCCCGCCGCTGATCCTCCGACCTCACCGGGCTGGACCGGGACACGCCCAGAAAAGCAAACACGGCCGATGACCTCGTCATCGACCGTGTCCACAAAGCAAAGCTGACCGCCCCGCCCCTACTTCCGGATATCGAGCAACTCGATATCAAACACCAGCGTCCCACCGGGAGCCCCGCCGCCGGGATTCTCCCCGTAGGCCAGCCCAGCAGGAATCCAGAAGCGCCTCTTCTCCCCCTTCACCATCAACTGCACGCCTTCCGTCCAGCCCTTGATCACCTGGTTGAGCGGGAAACTGGTCGGCTCCCCGCGGGTCACCGAACTGTCAAAAAGCTTACCGTCCGTCGTCCACCCAGAATAATGCACGCTCACCGTGTCGGTGGCCTTCGGATGATCCTTCCCTGTCCCCTCGGAGATCACCTTCGATGCGAGCCCGGAATCCGTCTTCTGCGCATCGGCCGGCGCTGCGGCCACATCCGCCGGAGCGGCGGGCGGCGGCACCCCTGCCTTGAAGGAAACCAACTCCACCTCCACCACAAGTCCACCCGCAGGCGCTCCCGGAGGGGTCTCACCACCAAACGCCAGCTTCGCAGGAATCCACACCACCCGCTTCTCCCCGTTCACCATCGTCTGGATCGCTTCCGAAAGCCCGCCAATGCGGAACTTGTCCAGCGGCACCTCCGCCGGCTCACCCTGCTGTGCGGTGCTCTGCAGCAAATCCCCGTCCGCACTCCAAAGCGCGAGGTTCACACTCACCGTATCAGCCGCCTTGGGCGACGCAGCCCCCGTCCCCTTGGTAATGACCTGCATCGACGCACCAGCACCCGTCTTCTGCGCATCCGCCGGCGCAGTCAACGCAGGCGCCTTCGGCCCCTTCTTGATCGAGATCAGCTCAATGTCGAACACCAGCATCCCACCCGGACGCCCGCCCCCCGGATTCTCACCATAGGCAAGACCCGCAGGAATCCAGAACCGGCGCTTCTCGCCCTCCACCATCAACTGCACTCCCTCCGTCCATCCCTTGATCACACCCTTGAGCGGGAAACTCGTGGGTTGCCCACGCTTCACCGAACTATCGAAAAGCTTCCCGTCCGTCGTCCATCCCGAGTAGTGCACCGTCACCGTGTCCGCCGCCGCGGGATGCTCCGTACCGGTCCCCTCGGAGATCAGCTTGGATACGAGACCGGACGCCGTTTTTTCCGCATCCTTGGGAGCGGCCTGAACATCTGCGGGAGCTTCGAGCATAGTGTCTTTGGAAAAGAGTGGTTGAGGAATGGAAAGGAGCGTCGCTCCAATACAGAACAGCAGGGGGATCCGGTTTTTCATGGGTGCGAAGCGGCGGATCCTTCGCTGCAAGCGACCAAGTGTCAACCGCAGTCCATCCGCCACCGAGGGCCAATCCCAGACACGGATCCGACGAAGATCCGCCATCCGCAGACACAGAGAGCCGGAAAATCCATCACGCGACTGGCTCCCACCGCCGCATAGCCTCTCATGCCTCCTCTGAACGATGGCTCCCGCATACCCATCGTTGCCCGATAACCGCCACACGCATCCTCTCACCTCCCCAGCCCCTGTTCGGCCGCGCACCAAAACCGCACCCCGCGCCATCCCACAAGATTTTCCCATTCCCAATTTCCCGTTTCCGCTTTTCAATCCAAACCTCACCCGGGATCGCGCTCCCTGCGCACCTTCCCTCCACCCCTCCTCGACAGCCCCCCATGAAACCCCTGGCCACACTCGCCGTCCTCGCACTCACCACCCTCCACCTCCCCGCCCTCGACTGGCCCCAGTGGCGTGGCCCACAGCGCGATGCCGTCGTCTCCGACCCCCAGCATCCCCTCACCAAAATCTCCTCCGAGCCCAAGATCCTCTGGAAAGTCCCAGCAGGCGAAGGCCAAGCCTCACCCGTCCTCTCCAAAGGACGCCTCGTCTTCCTCGATTCCGTCTCCGGCAACGAAACCGCCCACTGCCTTGACGCCGCCACCGGCAAGGAAATCTGGAAGGCCACCATCGCCCCCACCGTCCAGTTCCAGAACAACTACGGCGACGGCCCGCGCTGCACCCCCCTCATCGATGGCGACCGCCTCTACGTCCAATCCTGCAGCGGCGAATTCCAATGCCTCAACTTCGCCGACGGCAAACTCCTCTGGCAGGTCAGCTTCGGCAAGGACTACGGCGCCACCTTCCTAGGCAACTCCAGCAAGGACCCCGAAGCCAAGGAAACCGCATCCCGCAGACACGGCAACAACGGCTCCCCCGTCGTCGATGGGGACCGCATCTTCGTTCCCGTCGGCAGCACCAAAGGCGCCACCCTCGTCTGCTTCGATAAACTCAAGGGCAAGGAACTCTGGCGCGCTGGTTCCGACAACACCGCCTATGCCTCCCTCATGATCGCCACCCTCGGCGGTATGCGCCAGGCCGTCCACTTCACCGCCGACGCACTCATGGGAGTCGATGCCGCCAAGGGCACCATCCTCTGGCGCGTCCCCCTGAAGACTGGTGCCAAGCGCCACGTCTGCACCCCCGTCATCTCCGGGGACACCGTCACCGTCGCCTCCACCAGCATCGGCACCCTCAAGTTCAAAATCTCCCAGCAGTCCGGCAAATGGAGCGCCGATCAGGCATGGGCCGCTGCCGATCTCAAGACCGTCATCGGCACCCCCGTCCTCGCCAATGGCCACCTCTACACGCAGGGCGCCGGCTCACGCACCGACCTCGTGTGCGTCAATTACGAAACCGGCGCCACCCTCTGGTCCCAACCCGGCCTCGGGGATTACGCCGCGCTCTCCGTCATCAACGACCGACTCCTCGCCCTCAACTCCACAGGCGAACTCCTCGTCCTCAAGCTCAACCCCGCCAAATACGAGCTCCTCGGCCAGTTCCAAGCCTGCGGCAAAACCTGGACCAGCCCCGCTTACAGCGACGGAAAACTCTTCATCAAGGACGGCGCCAACATCACTGCCATCCAGCTCGATTAATCCCGATCCTCCGGGATCTCACCGCAGCCCCGGCGTGCTTCCCCGCACGCAATCTTCCTTGCGCACTCGCTGAGCCCGCCCCGCTGCAGGCCTCTGGTGCGCGGGTGCACATTGCTCGAACGGCTGAACTCGTGCGCTCATGCACGCAGGTGCCCCACACGCGCCCACACGCGCCCACAAAGGCCATGCGTTCCATCGCACTCCGCGCGCCCCCCCCAAATGCCACCGCCCTCGTCCTTCCCCTGATTGTCTCTTGCGCCACACCACCGATTGGGAAGAGTCTCTGCCCCTTCTCATGCTCACCGTCAGCCAAGTCTCCAAGTCATTCTCCGGCCGCGTCCTTTTCGAGGACGTATCGCTCCAAATCAACCGTGGGGACCGCGTAGGCCTCGTCGGTCCCAACGGCGCCGGCAAATCCACCCTCTTTTCCCTCCTCCTCAACGAAGCCTCGCCCGACACCGGCAAGATCGCCTGGGAACGCAGCGCATCCGTCGGCTACCTCCCCCAGGAGTCCGCACCCGCTGGCGCCGAAACTGTCATCGAACTCGCCACTTCCATCTCCCCGGAAATGGCCGCCGCGCGCCGCACCATCCGCCTCCACGAATCCGGTCAGGACACCAACGAGGATTCCTACCACGAAGCCCTGCGCGTCTTTGACGAAAACGGCGGCTGGCAGCTCGAACCCAAGGCCAAGAAAATCCTCGCAGGCCTCGCCTTCCGCGAGACCGACTTCGAACGCGAAGCCCGCACCATGAGCGGCGGCTGGATCATGCGCGCTCATCTCGCCCGGCTCCTCGTCATGGAGCCCGACCTCCTCCTCCTCGACGAACCCACCAACCACCTCGACCTCGAAAGCCTCGGCTGGTTCCAAGAATATCTCCGCTCCTACCCGGGTGCCATCCTCATGATCTCGCACGACCGCGAGTTCCTCAACGCCCTCGTCGGCAGCATCGTCGAAATCGCCCACGCCAAGCTCGCACGCTACCGCGGCAACTGGGACAGCTACGTCGAACAAAAAGCCGCCCGCGCCGAACAACAACTCTCCGCCTTCAAAAATCAGCAGCGCGAGATCGCCTCCCTCCAGCAGTTCGCAGACCGCTTCCGCGCCAAGGCCAGCAAAGCCTCCCAGGCCCAGAGCAAGCTCAAGCAGATCGAGCGCATGGAAAAGATCGAGGCCCCCGAAGCCGATCAGCGCAGCATCAAATTCCGCTTCCCCCAACCCGCCCGCAGCGGCAGCCGCGTCATCAACCTCAAGAACGTCGACTTCGGCTACGGCCACGTCCAAATCTACCGCGGCCTCTCCCTGGAAGCCGAACGCGGCCAGCGCACCGTCCTCGTCGGCCCCAACGGCGCCGGCAAATCCACCCTCATCAAACTGCTCGCCGGCGTCCTCACACCAGACCGCGGCGAACGCGCCCTCGGCCACAACGTGCGCGTCGGCTACTTCTCCCAACAACGCACCGAGGTGCTCAACACCCGCCAGACCGTGCTGGAAAGCGCCCTCGATTCCCCCAACCCACAGAGCGAACAAACCTGCCGCACCGTCCTCGGCTCCTTCCTCTTCCGCGGCGACGACGTCTTCAAGCCCGTCGCCGTCCTCAGCGGTGGGGAAAAATCCCGCCTCGCTCTCGTCAAACTCCTGCTCGATCCACCGAACCTCCTGCTCATGGACGAGCCCACCACCCACCTCGACATCGGCTCCATCGACGCCCTCATCGGCGCACTCGAACAGTACGAAGGCACCCTCGTGTTCATCAGCCACGACGTCCACTTCATCCGATCCATGGCCCGCAACGTCCTCCACATCAGCGCAGGCCACGTCACCCCCTACCCCGGCGACTACCAGTACTACCTCGACAAAACACGCGCCTCTTCCGCACGCGCCGCCATCACCGCCGGCGAGGGCCTCCAAAACCTCCAGCCCCAAGTCGCTCCATCCTCCGACTCCGAACGCGGCCCCGGCCTCCGCGAACTCAAGGAACAAAAGCGCGCCCAAGCCGAGCAACGCAAAGCCGCAGCCCGCGCCCAACGCGACCACGCAAAAACTGTCACGGAACTCGAAATGCGCATGCTCACCCTCGAGGCCCGACAGAAGGACCTCGCCACCGCACTCGAAGATCCCGCCGCCTACGCTCCCGGCGGCAACGCCATGGAACTCAACCGCCAGATGATGGCAGTCGCCGAAGACCTCGAACGCATCACCGCCGAATGGGAGCAGGCCGCAAGCGCCCTCCAATCCGCCACTTCCGATTCCACCCCGTGATCCCATGAGCATGCACTGGCCACAACTGCTCAACACCGCACGCCTCGGCCGCAACGCACCCCCGGCACCCCCCAACCCCGCACGCTCCGAATTCCGCCGCGACTCGGACCGCATCACCTTCTCCACCGCCTTCCGCCGTCTTCAGGACAAGACGCAGGTCTTCCCGCTCGCCGACAACGACTACGTCCGCACCCGCCTCACCCATTCCTTGGAAGTCGCAAGCGTCGGCCGTTCCCTCGGCGCACGCGTCGGCGCCGTGCTCTGCGAACGCCATTCCCTCCGCGATTCCCACGCCTCCGACTTCGGCGAAATCGTCTCCGCCGCCGCTCTCGCACACGACCTCGGCAACCCACCTTTCGGCCATTCCGGCGAGGACGCCATCCGCCACTGGTTCCGCACCTCCACCCACGCCCGCGACGCAGCCGAGTATCTCACCGACGCGCAACGCGCCGACATCAACCGCTACGAGGGCAACGCACAAGGCTTCCGCCTCATCACACGCCTCCAAATGCCCGACAACCCGGGCGGCCTCCAACTCACCTGCGCCACCCTCGGCGCCTTCACGAAGTACCCCCGCGAATCCCTCCTTCCCCCCTCCGACAACCCCAGAGGCGCGGCCTCCAAAAAGTTCGGCTTCTACCAAAGCGAACGCCCTCTGTTTGAAGAAGCCGCCGCCGCCTGCGGCCTCCTGCGCCGCCACCCCCATGCCGCATGGTGGTGCCGCCACCCGCTCGCCTTCCTCGTCGAAGCCGCCGACGACATCTGCTACCGCCTCGTCGACTTCGAAGACGGATTCCGCCTCGGTCACCTCTCCTACTCCGAGGTCCGCGACAGCTTCCTCGCACTCATCCCCGCAGACCAACACCCCGGCCGTCTCCACGACGCACACAGCGACGGACGCCGCATCCAAATCCTCCGCGCCGTCGCCATCGGCTGCGCCATCGAACGCTGCGCCGAAATCTTCCTCGCCAACGACAAAGCCCTCCTCGCCGGCACCTTCGACACCCCTCTCATCGACACCACTCCGGAGGAACCCGCCTGGACCCAAATCCAGAATCGCTCCCGCGACACCATCTACTCCACCACCCGCGGCGTCGAAATCGAAGCCGCAGGATTCGAAGTCCTCGGCGGACTCCTCGACATCTTCGTCTCCGCACTCAACGACCTCGCCAACCGCGGCGAACTCGCCTCCCCGCGCTCCCGCAAACTCCTCCACCTCGTCCCCGCTGAAACCCTCGGCCCCTCGCGCCAACCCGATCCAGACGACTACACACGCCTTCTCCGAATGCTCGATTTCGTCTCCGGCATGACCGACAGCTTCGCCGTCACCCTCTACAAAAAAGTCCGCGGCATCTCGCTCAGCCAGCATTCCTAGCCCCGCGCACGCCTCACACGGCCAGCAACCAAACGCGGCAGAAACAACCCGCGCGCACTCCGCTTTCCCAGCCAAGGTTTGCTTTCCCACAACCCCCCGGTAACTTCCCATCCCATGGAACTTCTCGCCCCTGAAAGCCCACTCGCCGAACGCACCCGCAGCCTCTGCCAGGCACTGCTCGACGCATCCGAGTTCTCCTCTCTCAAGCGCGACCTCGACGCCTTCATGGGCGACGAAGGCCTCAAGTTCCGCTTCCAGCAAGTCAACGACCTCGGCCGCCTCCTGCACGACAAACAAAGCCACGGCCTCGAACTCAAGGGCGACGAAATCGAGCAGTTCGAATCCCTGCGTTCCGAACTCATGTCCAGCGCCATCGTCCGCGACTTCCTCGCCGCACAGGACAAAGTCCAGCAACTCCACTCCATCGTCGCCAAGTTCCTCGACAAAACTCTCGAACTCGGCCGCATCCCCGAATGGGACGACGTTCAGAGCGGCTGCTGCAACACCGGCGGCTGCGGCTGCAACTAAGCCACACCCCTCCGCGCCCAGCCCCGGCGCCTCCCGCTATTTGCGTAAAAAAGCGGGTGCCACGTCACGCACCCCTTCCCGATTCACGGCCCGTGCGTGACTCCCATCATTACCGCCCAATTCGCAGCACCCTTCCAAAAGGCGGATCATTGGCCCGCGTATCCACGTAGATCCAGAGCGTCGGATACGATGCCGTCGGCGGGAAAGCCCCATATCCATCCGTCAGATAGATGAGCGCATCCACATGCATGCACTCCTCCCGCTGACGCTGTGCCACCCAATCAAACGCAGGCCGGAAATCCGTCCCGCCTCGCCCAGCCACGGTGAATTTCCCAAAGGGGACCGCCTCGTGCGTTTCGTAAACCACCGCATCCGCCACCGCCGCGTCCACCTGGAGCAACGTCACCCTGCAGTCCACGGTGGCGCGCAGATGCTCGATCTCTCCGAGCACCTTGCGCAACTGCTCCTCGCTCATCGAGCCCGAGGTGTCGATCACCACCACCAAGTTCTCCACCCCGGGCCGCCCCAGTGAGGGAAGATAGATCCCCTGCCACACATGCCGACGATTGGGCGGCATCAACCGGTAATCGTCCTTGCGCACCGAAGACATGAACTGCGCCAGCACAGCCTGCCACGGCACCTCCTCAGACACCGCCGCCGCCAACTCCCCACGAAAGCCCCCGCGCAAAATCCCCCGCCCCTGCCCCTCCTTCACCAACTCCCGCCGCAATTCACGCCGCATCCATTCGCGTTCCTCCTCCGAGAGCGTGCCTCCATCCTCCGCATAACCACCGCCCTCATTCCCCGTCAGATGCTGGTCGAACCGCCCCCATCCGCGGCTCTTTCCAAACAGATCCCCCACCCCTCCCCTCGCCGCCAGGTCCTTGTAAATCTCCTCGCTGGTCATGCTCGAAAAACGCCTGTCCAGCAGACCCTCCGCGGGCATCTGGAACCCAAAGTCATCCAGCATCAAATTCGTCGCGTAATCGGCCGCGATGTTCCAAAGCTCGGGCTCCCTCTCCCCCCTCCGATCCGCGTGCCCCAGCACGCAGTGCAGAAGCTCGTGCGCCAGCACAAACACCCGCTCAGCCTCCGAGAGGCCCTCGCAGAAGCCCCGGTGAAAAAACACCCGCATCCCGTCGGTCGCCATCGTCCGGCACCACCCGCCCTCCGTCGCATCCACCATCCCCAGTCGCGCCAGCGCCGCGCCAAGATACGGCTCGTCCAACATCAACTGCACCCGCGCCCGCACAAGCCACTCCGGCCACTCGTCGCTCACAGCACAAGATCCCCGTGCTTCGCCATGAACTTCCGCACCCCCTGCAGCCTCCCAAACGTCCTCGACACCTGCAGCATCTGGCGCAGCAACAGCACCGCAAGCTCCGGCTTGAGCCGCGTCAACAGCGTCGCCGCCGCCTCCCCCACATCCTCGTGCCTCGCAATCGCCGGCACATACGCCACCAACGCGTACTGATCCGCCAATCCCTTCGGCAGCGGCGCGCTCGCAGGCGCCGCCAGAATCGCCCGAATCTCCGCCTCCCCAATCGAATTGCGGCAGAAGCTCAGGAACTCGATCGCCGCTCCCTCCCCCACAGTCCCCACATACACCGCCTGATCCTCCGCACGCACCCCCCCAAGGGAACCCACCACATCGGACACCATCTCCCAGGAGCGCGGCGTCGGAAATCCGCGCTCGGGCTTGCTCATGTCGAAAAGGAGTTCCCGCCGCAGACTCAGGAAACCAATCACCAGCGGATGCACCTCACGCCCCGTCGCCCACGCACGCCAGTCTTCGAAGTCCGTCTCAAACTCCAAATGAATGAACCGATTCGCCAGCGCAGCCGGCATCCGGAACACCACCGACGCATCCGTGGACCGGTTCCCTGCCGCCACAATGCGCCAGCCCTCCGGCAGCACATACTCCCCAATGCGCCGGTCCAGCGTGAGCTGGTAAAGACTCGCCTGCACCAGCGGCGGCGCCGCATTGAGCTCGTCGAAAAACAACAGCCCCGTGCTCTCCGCATCGTGCGGCAGAAACGACGGCGCACACCAATGCGCACGCCCATCGCGCACCATCGGCAGCCCGCGCAAATCCGTGGGATCCAGCAGCGGCGCACGCACATCCCTCACCTCCAGCCCCGCCTCCGCAGCCACCTGCCGCACCACCGAACTCTTCCCCACCCCGGGCGGCCCCCAAAGAAAAATGGGCCAGCGTGTCTTCACGAGAGAGTTGAGCGACTCAATGATTCGGGAGGGGCGCATGCAGAATGGATGGTTTGAATGAGAATGTGGTGAGAGAAGACCGCAGGCCCGGTCCGCTTCAGGGACCGCACCGCAGTGAAAAAGCCACCGCTCAGGAAATGTCCGTGAATTCAGGATGCGGGGCAAACCAGCGCCCCATCATCTCCTGCTCCTCGCGATCCAAGCTCAACCCGCAGGAGAGCGGAAAATCTGCCCACCGGTTGAACTCAAGCTCCGCAAAGAACACCGTCTCCAGATCCACCGCCTCCTCAGGATACTGCAGACGAAACTGCAGCCTCGAGGGTGTCTCCATCTTCTTGGGATAAACCCGCAGCAGATCGCCCCGCTCGCACGCGGCCAGCAGACGAATCACTTCAGCCTCCTTGTTAAACTGAAAAATGACATCGTCCTTCCCCACTCTCCCCCCCTTTTTTTTCAAGTCCGGCTGTGTGTACTCCAGCCTTCTCCACTTCTCTCCCTCTCCCACCTCCACGATAGCGTCACTCACGTCCCACAGACAACCGTCCACTCGCGGTGAAGTCATCCAAAGCCCCACCCCTTCAGGCCCCAACCCAAGCCTCCCCCGCTTCAGATCCGACGCCAGCGGCCCCTGCTCGTACAGACGCCCAGCCCAAAAACTCGGATACCATCCCGCAGGCCTGCTCTCGCTAAAATACGCGTTGCCACGGTTCGTCAGCACCACGGACGCCTGGCTCACTTTCCAATCCCGCAGAGGCCCAAGATGATCCTCGCTCGTCACCCGGAACCGCGTCGACCCACTCAAAAAACGCGCCTCCGACAACAACACGGCAACCTCCATCGCTTTCTCAGAAAGGTAAAACGGGGAAAGCGCAGTCCCCTTCTGCGCCGCCAGCGATGCACGGATCTTCCCCGCAAGACGACTCCCCCCACTCACCTTCAACCCCGCACGCAACCGCTTCTCCAAGCTCACGCGAAACGCCTCGTCCGGATGGTAAAACGCCGCCACCGCCAATAGCGTCGTGCTGCGTATCAAGGGTTGGGACGCCATACCGCTTAAGCAGCCCCCCCCTTCGAACTCCCAATCGCCTCCCGCAACGCACGGAATTCCCCGGGTTGCACCTTCGCCAACTGCGCCACCCGCCCCCCAAGCTCCGCAGCACTCATCTCACGACCATCCCACTCCGGCGCCCGCCCCTGCGTCACCCGGTGCACCGCCGCACGCAGCCGACGCCGCACCCAGCGCGGCACGTTCGCCTTCACGTTCACCACGAGCCCCGTCACCATCTGACGCCGCCCGCGCCGGTAAATCTGCGTCTTCTTCGGATCCAACTCATACCCCTGCTTCCTCAGCAGCTTCACCACAAAGGGCAGAATCCGCTTCGTGTCCGTTCCCCCGGAAAACGTCAGGTCATCCGCATAGCGCGTGTACGCGATTCCAAAACGCGCAGCCACTTTCTCCAACGCCCGGTCCACCCCGGTCAACACAAGGTTCGCAACCACAGGACTCGTCGGCGCACCCGTCGCAAGCGCCCCCCCGTAACAGCAAATCTCCGTCAGCAAACTCATCGCCCCGCCGGAAAGCGTCTGCGAATACCGCCTGTACAACGCCCCAAAAACACGGTCCCGGAGCGTCGAAGGGAAAAACCCGCGGATGTCCACATTCACCACCATCTCCCGCCCCACATGCGCCGACGCATTGCTCAGGATGGAGTGCCCGGGACGAAACCCGTGGCACGACTCTGCCAGCGCAAGCGTCCCCAGCCCGTTGTCCACCATGCGCCGCTGCAACCGCTTGAGCGCAGCACTCGGCGCCGTGATCACACGCCTGCCCCCCGACTTCTTGGGCACCTCCGACACCTTGTAAAAACGGTCGAACGCGCACCCCGGCTTCGCCCCAGCCTTGCGCGCGTGGTGCGCGAGATGCAGCAGCAAACCTGCATCCCGCAGCGAGAAGCACGCCGCCAACTCGTACGCATAACGGTCCGTCGCAGCCATCCCCTGCGCAGCCCGGATTGCAGGCACCAACGCCACCAACGCCCCCCGCGAAAAATGCTTCTCAAGAAGCCCCCCGAGCCCCTCCTGCAAGTGACACCTCGACCACAATTCCCCAGGCCCAAGCTCCACCACCGCCAACTCAAGGAACCGCTCCCGATCGTGCTCATAGGCACGCCTCACCAACTCTTTGCCCCCATCACGCAACGCTGCCAGAAGCACGGCCTTCTCGGATTCTTGAACCGCAGCAACCAACGCGTGGAACCGACCGCGATCCTCCGCATACCAACCCAGCAGCGCCGCTCCTCCCCCAAGCCTCTTCCAATGCGCCAGCAGCGGCACCAGCAACGCAAGCCGCAGACGCCCCAGCCCCAGAACATTCCCGTCCAGCCCGTATCCCCGCACACACTTCAGCAGAAACCTCACATCCCCCGACTTGCGATACATGCGCAAAATCATCCGCTCCCCGGCCCGCCGATCCGCCTCCAGAGCCCATCCCAAAACATCCCTCCCAAAAAACTCACTCGCGAGCTTCCACTCCGCAATCGATCCCAGCTCAGCAAGAAATCGCTTCCGCACCACCAGCGGCAGTTGCGCCGCGCTCGCTACTCGCAGAAACCCAAACTCCTCCGGGTGCGCGCACAACAAACCTGCAAGCCAGCGCCCGGGCGTGCGCTCAAGCAGCGTGTCCAACAGGTCACGCGCCATCGTCTCCCTCCCCTTGGAGCGTTCCATCGCCTTCACCGCACACCGCCGCCACAGCGGCCCCGGCTCAGACCACGTCCGCAGCCACGCCTCGTAATGCCTCATACCAGCTCCCCCTGCCGCACCCAGCTTGCGCAACACCGCAACCGGCTGATCCGTCAAATGCCGCCAGTTTGCAGGATCCTCGTCCATGAACTCCACCCACGCATCCGGCGCACTCAGGATGAAGCGCGCATCCACCCACTCTTTCTCCTTCAACACCGCGTTCACCATCACGATAGCCGCCTCGGACGCCCCAGCCTCCGGCCTCGTCACAGGCCCCGCTCTCCGCATCAGCGGCACCAACAACGCCCACCGCCCCCTCACCGGCACCCGCCCAAGCACAATCTCAAGCTCCGGGCCACCGAAATCACGGCGCTTGAACGCCCTCTCCACATCCCCCATCCCATACCGCCCCGTCATCAAGCCCGGCGCTTCCGGATTGCGCATCAACTGCTCCGCGTGTTCGCACTGCAACGCCGCAACCTCCTCGTCGCACAACGGCTCCCATCCCTGCTGACGCCACACCTGCCCCAATTCCTTGCTCCCAAAAAAATAGTCCAACGGCTTCGCCCCCAGCCTCACCAGAGCCTCACCTGGGCTCATAGCCTCCCGGGCATACCGCACAAGGCAGGCCAGCTTTTCCTCCTTCTTCATTTCCGAACCCTCTATCGCCTCCGCCGAAAGCTTCCCATCCACGGAACTGAACACAGCAAAGAGCAGGCTGTTACGGACCTTCGGAATAATCTCCGCGGCCACCCCCTCCAGATCCCTCCTCTCCACCTCGCTCAACGGTCCTTCCAAGGCCAGCGCGAGAACGCATCCCAAGGCACTTATCGACACATCCCCATGCATCGCCGCATTGCGTGAAAGCCGCCCCATCCCCCAGCCGTGCTTCGCCGACGCCTCTCTCCATTCCATCAAAATCCTCCCCACCTCCCTCCCCAGCGCAATCTGCGCCTCCACCACGCCAGCCTCACCCCAGCGCACCGCATGCACCAGTCTCCCAACACCCGACAGGAGTTCTACAGAATTCAAAAAGGCAGCGTATGACACGATGAGTTCAAAACATCCGCACGCCAGCGGCGGGGCGGCATAAAAAAAGAAGGCTGGCCGGCGTTACTTCAATCCCGTCCCGCGGACTCGGAGCGCAGGTTTTAGAACGGTGCATTTTGAGACGAGCTCGCGAATCTCAAACTGCACCGTTCTAAAACCTGCAGCGCCGAGTTCGCCCCGCTTGCCCGCCCCTTGCTTTCGATCCTGGCGAAACACCAGGTGAATCTAAACTTGTGCCGGCCAGCCTTCACGTCCCCCCTCCCGTCACCCTCTCCAGCCAAACGACCCGCCCGCAAGGGACGGACCGCCTCTGCTGTTCTCAGGCGCAGTCGGGGGTTCATGCGCACAAATCTACCCCCGGGGGTGGGACATCCGCGGTACTCCCCCTCGTTTTCCTTCAAAAAAACATCCCTTTTCCACCGCATCCGGGCAGTCACCCCCCACCTCAACACCACCCAGCGCCACGCCGCCGTCACACGAGCGACGCGCCTTTGTCGCACCACTTGCCTCTTGGCCTGAGCCCCCTCTCCGGAGAGGATACCCTCCTTAGCCCAATGAAGACTTTCTCGGCAAATCACTTCCTCAGCCGCGAACTCAGCTGGCTCGCGTTCAACCAACGCGTCCTCCACGAAGCGCTCGACCCCGCCAACCCACTCCTCGAACGCGTCAAGTTCCTCACCATCGCCAGCTCCAACCTCGACGAGTTCTTCGAAGTCCGCGTCTCCGGCCTCAAACAGCAGATCGAAAGCGACGTCGTCGAACGCAGCGTCGACGGACGCACCGCCTCCGAAACCTTCCGCGCCATCCGCAAGCGCGTCCTGGAGATGAACGCCGAACTCTGCCGCTGCTGGCGCGATCAACTCGTCCCAGCCCTCGAAAAAAACGCCATCCGCTTCCTCGACGTCGAACACCTCAGCCCAGAACACCGCGAGTGGCTCGACCGCCACTACCTCTCCCATGTCCGCCCGGTGCTCACCCCGCTCGGCCTCGACCCCTCCCACCCCTTCCCCCAACTCCTCAACAAATCCCTCAACATCGTCGTGGAACTCGAGGTCGAGCGCCATGGCCAGATGCAACGCCGCCTCGCCGTCGTCCAAGTCCCCCGCATCCTCCCGCGCCTCCTCCGCCTCCCAAGCCCCGAGGAAGAACGCTCCTACGCCTTCATGGGCCAGATCATCGGCCACCATCTCGGCGACCTCTTCCCAGGCACGAAAATCCTCGGCTACTGGCAGTTCCGCGTCACCCGCAACTCCGAACTCTACATCGACGAAGAAGACGTCGGTAATCTCCTCAGCGCCGTCGAACAGGAACTCCACAACCGCAGACGCGGCGCCGCCGTGCGCCTCGAGGTCGAGCACCACTGCCCAGCCGCCATCTACCAGTACCTCCTCGAAACCCTCGATCTCAAAGAGGACGACCTCTACATCATCGATGGCCCTCTCAATCCAGGTCGCCTCATGACCATCTGCGAAGGTGACCACTCCCCGGAACTGCGCGACAAACCCTTCGTCGCCCCCGTCGCCGCCGCCCTCCGCGATTCCTCCGACCTCTTCTCCGTCATCCGCAAACGCGACGTCCTCGCCCACCATCCCTACGAAAGCTTCTCCAGCGTCGTCGACTTCCTCGAACAAGCCGCACGCGACCCCAACGTCCTCGCCATCAAGCAGACCCTCTACCGCACCGGCGGCGACCCGCGCATCGTAGGCGCGCTCATGAAGGCCGTCAGCAACGGCAAACAAGTCACCGCCGTCACCGAACTCAAAGCCCGCTTCGACGAAGCCAACAACATCCTCTGGGCCCGCCGCCTCGAGGAAGCC
This sequence comes from Chthoniobacter flavus, assembly GCA_945861435.1. Lineage (GTDB taxonomy): Bacteria > Verrucomicrobiota > Verrucomicrobiia > Chthoniobacterales > Chthoniobacteraceae > CAIURC01. The sequence goes on from CAMAUX010000042.1 coordinate 22,044, forward strand.
GGCGTCCACGTCGTCTACGGCATCGTCAACCACAAGGTCCACGCCAAGATCGCCCTCGTCGTCCGCCGCGACGAAGACGGCCTGCGCCGCTACGTCCACCTCGGCACCGGCAACTACAACCCCAGCACCGGCAGGCTCTACACCGACCTCAGCCTCTTCACCTGCGCCCCGGATTTCGGCGAGGACGCCACCAACCTCTTCAACCTCCTCACCGGCATCTGCCAGTTCCAAGGCGCCCGCAAACTCCTCCTCGCCCCTTTCACACTCCACTCCACCATGCTCGGCCTCATCAAAAATGAGACCGACGCCGCAAAACGCGGCCAACCCGCGCGCATCGTCGCCAAGATGAACTCCCTCGTCGACCGCGACATCATCGAAGCCCTCTACCGCGCCTCCCATGCAGGCGTGAAAATCGACCTCATCGTCCGCGGCATCTGCTGCCTGCGCCCTCAAATGCCCGGCATCAGCGAGAACATCACCGTGCGCTCCATCCTCGGCCGATTCCTCGAACACAGCCGCGTCTTCCTCTTCGAAAACGGCGGCCAACCCAAGGTCTTCATCGGCAGCGCCGACTGGATGCCACGCAACTTCTTCCGCCGCATCGAAGTCCTCACCCCTGTGGAAGACCCCGCACTGCGCGACCGCATCGCCCACGAAATTCTCGACACCCTCCTCGCCGACAACAAACACGCATGGATGCTCGGCGAGAACGGCTCCTACGCCCGCCAAAGCCCTGCCTCAAATGTCCCTGAGCGCAGCGCCCAAGCCGACTTCATCGAACACGCCATCGGCCAATCCAAGAGCAAGCGTTCCACCAAGAAAAACGCACCCGATCACTCCCACCCCTCCCACTCGGGCCCCGCTACGCTGCGCCTCGAACCACGCCCCTTCTAAATTCCAGTTCTAACGGGGCCACGCCCAACGCTCCCACCACCCCTTCGCAGAGATCCATAGCGGGCCGGGTACTGGACAGCAGCAAACACCCCCGCTTTAGTCCCACCCCAAGTGCGCAATCTCACCAAACCCTTCAGCATCGGCGGTTTCATCGTCGGCGAAATCTACCTCGGGTTCGCAGCCACCGCCCCCTACCACACCGGCGATCCCGTGGAACCGGGCGTCGTCATCCAACGCCTCCTCATCGGAGCTCTTTTCTTCGGCCCCTTCGGCGCACTCATCGGCATGGGCATCGGCCTCCTCGTCGGAGCCGCACTCCCCAAACCCTCCCCGGCAACCCGCACTCAAGACTCCGCATCCACCACGCACGATCCGGCGAACGCCACCTCCAATTCGACCCCGATTCCCTCCTCTGCAAACATCTCCAACGACAAGGAAGCGCGGTAATCCACAAGGAAGCGCTCTCATCCAAAGCGACGTCCCGAGGGACGCGCTCACATCCCTCCTCTGAAGGGCAACCCGCGTCGGAGTTGCAACCCAGAACGCCCCTCCACGCGCTCAGACGCGCCCCCACTCCTCACGCTGGCTTTTTGTAAAACGCAGCCGGCGCGGTCTTGCGATACTTCGGCCGCATCCAGGCGAGATCGCAGCGACCAGCGAAACCGCACTCATTGGGAGAGATGCCGCCCACGGCTGCCAGCTCGCACACAGACAAGCGTGCCCCAGAGCTTTCTTTTTTGTCGGTCGCAGAAAACGATGAGGCGCTCCTCCGCCATGAAACACACGCTCGCGCACACCGCCACCCGCCAGCTGACATCGCTCGCCCTTTGCTTTGCCGCGGCAACCGACCTGCACGCAGCGGACGTGCACCCGACATTTCAACCTCGTGCATCAGCAACACCGCAGGCAGGAGGGCCTGCGTCACGCCCCAACATCGTCTTCATCTTCGCCGATGACTGGGGCTGGGGCGACCTGTCCTGCCACGGGCACCCCTATGTGAAAACCCCGAACCTCGACCGACTCGCGAAAGAGGGCACGGACTTCTCACGCTTCACCGTCGCTAGCGGCGTGTGCTCGCCAAGTCGCACCGCCGTGATGACAGGACATTTCCCGGCCCGCTACAACATCGACGGCCACTTTGCGTGGGCGAAGAACAATGCGCAGCGCAACATGCCGGACTGGCTCGATCCAAAGACACCGACGCTGCCGAAGATGCTGCAATCCGCAGGCTATGCGACGGCCCACTTCGGCAAATGGCACCTCTCCAACGACATGATTCCAGATTCGCCGCTGCCGAAAGCCTATGGCTACGACGAATACGGGGCCTTCAACTGCGCAGGAGAGCAGATGCCGGTGCATGAGGATGCCGACCACGCGATCGCGTTCATCAAGAAGAGCGCTGCGGCGAACAAGCCCTTCTTCATCAACCTCTGGATGCACGAGCCACACACCCCGTTCCACACGGTGCCGAAATATGAATGGCGCTTCCCCGATATGGAAAGCCGCGAGGACCAGATCTTCGCTTCCGTGCTGTCCCATGCCGATGATCGCATCGGCCACGTGCTGGATGCCTTGGAGCGCCTGAATCTGACGGAAAACACGCTCGTCGTTTTCAGCTCCGATAATGGCCCCGCTCGCTCGGCCCGCCCCGCAAAACTGGAGTTGAGCTACGACACCGCCACCGGTGCGGGCTGGGGAATCGCGGCGTCGAAGGGAACCACCGCCGGCCGCAAGGGCTACAAGGCCGCGCTCTTCGAAGGCGGCATCAATGTGCCGTTCATCGCCCGCTGGCCCGGAAAAATCGCCGCAGGGAAGATCGACAACGCCTCGCTCATTTCCGCCGTCGATCTGCTGCCCACGTTCTGCGAACTCGCCGGCGCGAGACCACCCGATGGCTACCAACCCGACGGAATCAGCCAGGTCACCACGTTGAAGGGTAATGCGACCCCAACCCGATCGAAGCCCCTCTTCTGGCGCATGGATGGCGCATGGCCGCCAAAGGCGGATGCCCCCTTTCATTGGGCGACCTACGCGGTGGTGGACCGACAGTGGAAACTGCTCTCAAATCGCAACGGCAGCCACACAGAACTCTACGACATCGCCGCTGACCCGCTCGAAACCAAAGACCTCGCATCCGACAAACCCGGCGTCGTGCAGGAGATCATGTCCACGCTCAATCAATGGAAATCCACCCTGCCAGAAAAGCCGAACAGCGATGTCTTTTCCGCGGAGCGCTCGAAATAAGAAACCGAACCCTCATGGAACACAGCCTTGCTGTTGCCTGTATCTCTCTGAAATCAACCATGCAGGCTGTTTTACGACCATTTTTGATGCAGCTTCGCTGGCCGTCTTTACTGCGCTCGGCTCTCGCCGCCCCGCTGCTCGTGTCGCTTGGCGCTCTCCATGCCGCTGATGCGCCAAAGCCCAACGTCCTCGTCATCCTCGCGGATGATTTGGGTTACGCCGACATCGGCGTTCACGGCTGCAAAGACATCCCAACGCCAAACATTGACCGCATCGCGGCGCGCGGCGTGCGCTTCACCGATGCTTATGCGAACGGCTCCTTCTGCACGCCGACCCGCGCCGCTTTGATCAGCTGCCGCTATCAGCAGCGCTACGGCATTGAGGACCTCGGCGGGCCCCTGCCAGCGCAGGCCAATCCTTTGCCTCAACGCCTCAAGGCAGCGGGCTACGTGACGGGCATGGTGGGCAAGTGGCACCTCGGCTCGACCAGAGATTTCACGCCGGTGGATCGGGGCTTCGATGAGTTCTTCGGCTTCGTCGGCGGCGGACATCAATACCTCGCCCAGCCGGGCGCAAAGGGCGAATACAACGCGCCCATCCTACGCAATCGCGAACCGGTAAACGAACAGCGCTACCTGACGGACGCCTTCGGCGAAGAGGCTGCCGCCTTCGTCGAGCGCCAGCGTGAATCAAAGAATCCTTTCTTCCTCTACCTCGCCTTCAACGCTGTGCACACGCCCTTGCAAGCCCCCGAGAAATACCGCACGCGCTTCCGCAACATCGCCGATCCCAAACGCCAGACCTATGCCGCCATGCTCAGCGCAATGGATGATGCCATCGGCCTCGTACTCGCAAAGCTTGAGCAGACCGGCAAACTCAACCAAACGCTCATCGTCTTCACAAACGACAACGGCGGCCCGACCACGCGCAACGCCGTCAACGGCTCGCTCAACACTCCCCTGCGCGGCTCCAAGTGCGAGACCTTCGAGGGCGGCATCCGTGTCCCCCTGCTCCTGCAGTGGCACGGCGTCATCGCACCCGGCACGACGTATTCAAAGCCCGCGATCAGCTTCGACATCAGCGCCACGGCCCTCGCCGCCGCGGGCGCCGACGCCACTGCCATCGACGGCGTGGATCTGCTCCCATTCGTCAAAGGCGACAAGTCCGGCGCACCGCACGACATCCTGTTCTGGCGCAGCCGCACGATGAGCAACAACTACGGTGCGCGCCAAGGCGTTTGGAAATATGTCCATAGCACCGAAGGCGACGCAGCGCCCGGCCCCAAACAAAGACCCGCGCAAGACATGCTGTTCAACCTCGCAGACGATCTCGGTGAGCAACGCGATCTCGCCGCCCAACAACCCAACAAACTCGCCGAACTCAAGATGCTCTACGCCACCTGGAGCAATGAGGTCGACGCTGACTGCCGAAAGTTAGGACTCGAGCCGAAACCGTCCACCCCAGCCCCCGCCAAGAAAGCCACTCCCCCTGTAGTCTCACAATGAATCGATCCTTCACGCTCCTCACCGCACTGCTGCTCGCAACGCTCCACGCACTCCAAGCTGCGGATGCCCCCAAACCCAACATCGTATTCATCTACGCTGACGATTGGGGCTGGGGCGATTTATCCTGCCACGGAAACACATGGTTGAAAACTCCGCGCCTCGATCAACTGGCCAGTGAGGGCATTGATTTCCAGCAGTTCAATGTGCTCAGTCCCATCTGCTCGCCCAGCCGTGCCGCCGCCCTGACCGGGCGCTTTCCGGGTCGCTTCGGAATCAATACCGTCTTCGGCGTCGGCAAACCTCCGGAGATGCCGGACTGGTTGACCCCAAAAGCACCCACGATACCACGCTTGCTCAAAACAGCGGGCTATCACACAGGCCACTTTGGCAAATGGCATCTGGGGGAGGGGAAACCAACCATGGCGGACTACGGCTTCGACGAGTCGGCCGTCTATCACGGACCAGGACCGAAAATCGGACCGTATGGAAACGAGATTCCCAATCGCGCGGTGAAGTTCATCGAGGCTAACAAAGACCGCCCGTTCTTCGTCAACGTGTGGCTGCATGAAAGCCATCTCACCCACAGCCCTTCGGACGAAGCCATGGCGGCATGGAAACATCTCGACCCCACGCAACAGGTCTACGCAGCGGTCATCACCGACGGCGACAACAAGGTCGGCATGATCCTCGATGCACTCGAGCGGTGCGGCATCGCGCAGAATACCTTGGTGGTTTTTTCCAGCGATAACGGCCCGGCAAAATCCAAGGAAAACGACAAAGGCGTTCCCGGAAAATATCGCAGCCACTACAGCATCGGCGAAACCGGCGGCCTGAGGGGACAGAAAACCAGTCTCTTTGAAGGCGGCGTGCGCGTGCCCTTCATCGTACGCTGGCCGGCTCAGGCTCCCGCCGGCCTCAAAAACGACACAACCGTCCTGACCGCAGTGGATTTGCTACCCACCTTCTGCGCCGCCGCAAGAGTCCCCCCACCAGCCGACGTCAATGGCGACGGCGAAAATATGCTCCCAGCTCTCTCGGGCGTACCCCTCGCACGCACCAGACCCATTTTCTGGCGGATCAATGGCAATCAGAGGGACTCCGATTTCTGGCCTGACCTGGCAGTACGCGAAGGCGATTGGAAACTGGTGACGACCTTCGATGGGCACAGGGTCGAACTGCACAACTTGAAGTCGAACCGCGCTGAAGACGTCTCCAAAGATCAGGCAAAGGAACATCCCAAAATCGTCGCTCACCTGAAAAAACTCGCGCTCGATTGGAATGCCACGCTCCCCGAGAAACCGGATTCCGAGTGCATCAGCAAGGAGTCGCAACAACCTCCAAAGAAAAAACCTCAGACAAATGCCGAGGAGGCGTAAGAACGCCTCGGCCAAACTCAAGACGAAGTCAGCAACCCATTCATCACGACCACAAACGCAGATCTCAGGTGCCGGCGCCGTCCCCAACTTGGTGGGACTCCGAGCCTTAGCGCAGAAAACCCTCCGCGGCTTGAGTTCCCAGAAATCTCCTTGAGCGCATCACAGCGAGGCATTTCGCGCTTCGCTTTGACAACACTCACGCCCTCCCAAGCTGATCCACCCCGCCCATTGACTCAGGCATGCCCCAATTGTTAATTTACTGAACCTATGAAAACCCTCCTGTCCTCCCTCTGCGCACTCCTGCTGGCTCCCATCGCCCTCTTCGCGGGCGAGTTCCCCGACATCAGCCACGACGAACTCAAGAAAGCCATCGCTGAGAAGAAAGTCGCCCTCATCGACGTGAACGGCAGCCTCAGCTTCCAAACCGGCCACATCCCAGGCGCCATCGACTTCGCCTCCACCAAGGCCGAACTCGCCGGTAAACTGCCCTCCGACAAAAACGCCCTCATCGTCGCCTACTGCGGCAATGAACGCTGCAGCGCCTACGCCGCTGGCGCCAAGGCCGCTCAAGCCCTCGGCTACACCAACGTCAAGCACTACGCCAAGGGCATCCAGGGCTGGAAGGCTTCCGGCGAAAACACCGAGAAGTAATCCCCAAACCTTCACCCCATTTCAAAAAGGCCGGGACCTTCGGGTTCCGGCCTTTTTCTTTTTCCCCGTTCTCCGCTTGCCCCGCCGCCCAGTTCCACGCCAATTTCCGCCCCGTGTTCGCTCCCACCCCGCAAACCCTGATCCTCCCGGAAGGCGACTTCGCCGCCTACATCTTCGACTGTGACGGCACACTCGCCGACACCATGCCCACCCACTACAAGGCGTGGTGCACCGCCCTCGGCGCCCATGCCGAGAGCTTTCCAGAAGCCATGTTCTACGAACTCGGCGGCGTTCCCACCATGCGCATCGTCGAGATCCTCAACGAACGCCACGGCCTCAGCCTCCACGTCGAAAACACCGTCGACCGCAAGGAAGCCGTCTTCCTCGAACTCAGCTCCGAAGTCGCCGCCATCGAACCCGTCGTCGCCATCGCTCGCCAGTTCGCCGGCCGCAAACCCATGGCCGTCGCCTCCGGCGGCCACCGCCGCATTGTCATGACCACCCTGCGCGCCCTCGGCATCGCGGAACTCTTCCAGACCGTCGTCACCGCCGAAGACTACAGCCGCGGCAAACCCGCCCCCGACCCCTTCCTCGAAGCCGCCCTGCGTCTCGGTGTCGCCCCGTCCTCCTGCCTCGTCTTTGAGGACACCGCCACCGGCATCGCCGCAGCCACCGCTGCAGGCATGCAATCCGTCCTCGTCGATCCCCCGACTCGCCGCATCACCGCTCGCTGACCGCGCGCTCCGCCCCACGCCCGCGCAGCATGGTTTCCCAGAAGGTCCTCCTCTCCGCGCTCAAGCAGCACTTCGGCTACGACTCATTCCGCCCGCTCCAAGAGGACATCATCCGCGACACCCTCGCAGGCCGCGACACCTTCGCCCTCCTTCCCACGGGCGGCGGCAAATCCCTCTGCTTCCAGCTCCCGGCACTCCTGCGCGACGGCCTCACCGTCGTCGTCTCCCCCCTCATCGCCCTCATGAAGGACCAGGTCGATGCCCTCTGCGCGAGCGGCATCCCGGCCACCTTCCTCAATTCCACCCTCGATTCCACCGAGGCCCGCGACCGCTTCCGCGGCCTCTATCGCGGCGAGTTCAAGCTCCTCTACGCCGCACCCGAACGCCTCCTTCTCCCCCAATTCCTCGAAACCCTCGCAAAATGGAACGTCGCCCAGATCGCCATCGACGAAGCCCATTGCGTGAGCGAATGGGGTCACGATTTCCGCCCCGAATACCGCCAGCTCTCCAAGCTGCGCGAGATCTTCCCTGAAGCCCCGTTTCTCGCCCTCACCGCCACCGCCACTGAACGCGTCCAGAACGACATCGTTCAGCACCTCGCACTCCGCGACCCGCGCCGCTTCGTCGCCAGCTTCAACCGCCCCAACCTCTCCTACAAGGTCGTCCCCAAATCCCGCCCACTCGACCAAATTCTCGAATTCCTCAAAACCCGCCCGCGCGAAAGCGGCATCATCTACTGCGCCAGCCGCAAGGCCACCGAGAAGGTCGCAGAAAAACTCAGCCAGCACGGCATCGACTCCCGCCCCTACCACGCTGGCCTCACCCCCAAACAACGCGCCGACCATCAGGACCTCTTCCTGCGCGACCGCGTCCGCATCATCTGCGCCACCATCGCCTTCGGCATGGGCATCAACAAACCCAACGTCCGCTTCGTCCTCCATCACGATCTCCCCAAAAACGTCGAAGGCTATTACCAGGAAACCGGCCGCGCAGGCCGCGACGGCCTCCCCAGCGAGTGCATCCTCCTCTTCAGCGCAGCCGACGTCGTCAAACAAACCTCCTTCATCGAGGAAAAATCCGACCCCGACGAACAGCGCCTCGCACGCACTCAACTCCAGCAGATGGTCCACTTCGCCGAGTGCTCCAGCTGCCGCCGCTGCGAGCTCCTGCGCTACTTCGGCGAAACGTATCCAGACGATAACTGCGGCGGATGCGACAACTGCCTCTCCCCGCGCCAAACCTTCGACGGCACACAGGCCGCCCAAAAACTCCTCTCCTGCGCCTACCGCATCCGCCAGAAAAACGGCTTCAACTTCGGCCTCAACCACCTCGTCGAAGTCCTCGTCGGCGCACAAAGCGACCCCATCCGCCGCTGGGGCCACGACCAACTCTCCGTCTACGGCGTCGGCTCCGAACTCAAACGCCCCGCATGGCAGGCCATCGGTCGCGAACTCGTCCGCCTCGGCTTCCTGCGTCAATCCACGGAAAAGTTCACCACCGTCGAACTCACCCCCGAAGGACTCGCCGCACTCAAGGACCGCCGCCAGATCATCCTCACCAAACCCGCCGACATCGCTGAGAAAAAAACCCGCGCCCGCCGCGGCGAAATCGCCTGCGACGAAGTCCTCTTCGACAAACTGCGCGAACTGCGCCGCAGCATCGCCGACGAACGCAACGTCCCCGCCTACATCATCTTCTCCGACGTCCCGCTGCGCGAAATGGCCCGCCGCTACCCCACCACCCTCGTCGACTTCGGCCAGCTCCCAGGCGTCGGCGCACAGAAACTCCGCGACTTCGCTCAACCCTTCCTCCAGGAAATCCGCGCCCATCTCGACGACCACCCACCCATCGATTTCTCCCACGAATAACCCAACCCAAACCAACTAGCCCACCACCCCGCCCCACCCTCTTTCCCCATTTCCTTCTTTCGCCCAAAGAAACCCCCAGACAACACTCTTTACTCAACACCAATGAAACAACTCCTCCCCTGCCTCATCGCACTCTCCCTCCCTTGGCTCTCCGTCACGGCTTCCGCCGCCGACGCACCCAAACCCCTCAAGGTCCTCCTCATCACCGGCGGCTGCTGCCACGACTACGCCGCCCAAAAGGACATCCTCAAGGCCGGCCTCGAGGCACGCGCCAATCTCGTCGTCGACCAAGTCCACACCGATGACAAGAGCGTCAAACCCCCGCTCTCCATCTACGGCAACCCCACCTACGCAAAGGGCTACGACATCGTCATCCACGACGAATGCGCCGCCGGCATCTCCGACCAGGCCGTCATCGAAGGCGTCCTCGCCCCCCACCTCGACGGCATACCCGGCGTCAACCTCCACTGCGCCATGCACTCCTACCGCATCGGCAACCCGGGCGAAGCCGTCACCACCGGCACCCCACGCAGCCTCTGGTTTGAATACCTCGGCCTCCAGTCCAGCGGACACGGCCCCCAGAAGCCCATCGAAATCACCTTCGCCTCCAACGGCCACCCCGTCATCAAGGGCCTCTCCAACTGGACCACCATCAACGAGGAACTCTACAACAACATCCAAATCTTCCCCTCCGCCCAAGCCCTCGCCAATGGCAAGCAGGTGGTTCCCCAAAAGGACGGCACCGAAAAAATCAACGACTACGTCGTCTCCTGGGTCAACAACTACGGACCCAAGAAAACCCGCGTCTTCTCCACCACCATCGGCCACAACAACGACACCGTGAAGGACGCCCGCTACCTCGACTTCGTCACCCGCGGCATCCTCTGGGCCGCTGGTAAACTCGGCGACGACGGCAAGCCCGCCGAAGGCTACGGCAAGTAAGTAATCCCCAACCCAGCAATCCCTTTACCACCCCAAACCCAAAACCCCGTCCCGCCCAGCATCCGCTGGATGAGACGGGGTTTTCTTCCTCCCACCCCCATGAAAAAGCTCAAGCTTCTCCTGCCACTCCTCCTCTCCCTCCTCACCTGCACCCCGCTCCTGCGCGCGGCCGACGCCCCCAAACCCCTGCGAGCACTCATGATCACCGGCGGTTGCTGCCACGATTACGAAGCCCAGAAAAAAATCCTCAGCGAGGGCATCAGCGCACGCGCACGCGTCGAATGGACCATCGTCCACGAAGGCAAAGACCGCACCGACCGCAACAGCGCCTACTCCAACCCCAACTGGGCGCGCGGCTACGACGTCATCGTCCACAATGAATGCTACGGCATGGTCGACGACGTCGCATTCGTCGAATCCATCGCCGCCGCCCACAAAGCCGGCACCCCAGCCGTCATGCTCCACTGCTCCACCCACAGCTACCGCATGGCCAAGACCGACGAATGGCGCATGGCCGTCGGCATCACCTCCATGAGCCACGAGAAAAACCGCGACCTCGTCATCAAACGCCTCAACTCCACACATCCCGTCATGCAGGGCTTCCCCGAAGTCTGGAACGATCCCGCCGACGAACTCTACAAGAACGAAAAACTCTGGCCCAACACCATCCCCCTCGCCCAAGCCTACGGCGAGGACACCAAGAAGGACCACGTCGTCATCTGGGTGAATACCTACGGAAACGCACGCGTCTTCTCCACCACCCTCGGCCATGGCAACGCCACCATGAGCCACCCTGTCTACCTCGACCTCGTCTCGCGCGGCCTCCTCTGGGCCTGCGGCAAACTCGACGACAACGGCAAACCCGCCCCCGGCTACGAACCCAAGTAAACAAGCCGCAAAGAACAAAGAACAAAGAACAAAAAACAAAGAACAAAAAACAAGGCACGCACAACAACCGCCCCACCAACCCATCCACGCCGTCACCACCATGCTCACCGACACCCACGCACACCTCGACTTCCCGGACTTCGCCTCCGACTTCGATGCCGTGCTGGCCCGGGCTGAAGCAGCCGGCGTCCACCGCATCATCACCATCGGCACCACCGTCGAAGGCAGCCACCGCGCCGTCGCCCTCGCAGAGCGACACCGCAACGTCTTCGCCACCGTCGGCATCCATCCCGGCCAAGCCCACGAAACCAACCCCGACTTCATCCCCCAACTTCGCACCCTCGCACGCAGCCCGCGCGTGGTCGCCATCGGAGAGATCGGCCGGGACCACCACCGCCTCCCCAGCATCCTCCAACCCGGACCCGATGCGGACATCGCTACCCAAGACCAAGCCATCAAGGATGCCCAGGCTTCCGTCTTCGCCCAGCAACTCACACTCGCCGCCGAACTCGGCCTCAACGTCGTCATCCACGAGCGCGACGCATGGGACGACACACTCGCCCAACTCGCCCCCTACCATGGACGCCTGCGCGCCGTCTTCCACTGCTTCGGCAAGTCCCCGCAACACGCCCGCCAACTCCTCGCTCACAACCACCTCGTCTCCTTCACCGGCATCGTCACCTTCAAAAACGCCGCCGTCGTTCAAGAAACCGCCCGCAGTCTCCCGGCCGGCACCTTCATGTTCGAGACCGACTGCCCCTTTCTCGCCCCCGTCCCGCACCGGGGCAAACGGGCCGAACCTGGGCAAGTCCGCATCATCGCGCAGCACATCGCCGACCTGCGCTCACAGTCCCTAGAGGAACTCGCCCTCCAAACCGAAGCCACCGCCAACAACTTCTTCCGCTTCAGCCCATCTCCCGATTGCCCGTAGCGCGGGATCGCCCGCAACGCCCTCCACCGGCATCACCGTTATCAAACGGCCCGCAACGCCCACTCACGCGACCCACAAATGGCTTGAAGCCACCCCGCCCCCGACTAGGGTTTTGCCCCATGCCAGTCACCGCACCAGTCGCTTACGACTCGAAAATCGAAGGCAATATCATCATCACCCAGGTGGATGCCGCCATCAACTGGATGCGCAAGAACTCCCTCTGGCCAATGCCCATGGGACTCGCCTGCTGCGCCATCGAACTCATGGCCTCTGGCGCCGCGCGCTTCGACATCGCCCGCTTTGGCTCCGAGGTCATGCGCTTCTCCCCGCGCCAGAGCGACGTGATGATCGTCGCGGGCACCGTCACTTACAAAATGGCCCTCGCCGTCAAACGCATCTGGGACCAGATGCCAGAGCCCAAATGGTGCATCGCCATGGGCGCCTGCGCCTCCAGCGGCGGCATGTACCGCAGCTACGCAGTCCTCCAGGGCATCGACAACCTCATCCCCGTCGACGTCTACATCAGCGGCTGCCCTCCACGCCCAGAAGCCCTCATCGAAGGCCTCCTGCGCCTCCAGCGCAAAATCGACACCGAACACTCCACCCTCGAGCAGAAGAAGGAATTCTTCGCCCGCTTCTCCTAAACCGCTTCTCCTTCCCAGCTTTCACAGCCCCACTTCCGACCGCACTCCGTCGCGCATCCCACCATGGCCACCGCAGCCCTCAACGCCGCAGTCTCCGCGCTCACAACCAAATTCAAGCTCACCAAGGCTCCTGAATTCCGCGGCGAAACCACCCTCTGGCTTGAGGCCTCCCAACTCCGCGACGTCGCTCGTTTCTGCAAAGACGAACTCGGCTTCACCTACCTCGTCGACCTCTCCTCCGTCGACAACTTCGGCGAGGAACCCCGCTTCGAAGTCGTCTACGAACTCTACCAGTTCGAGCGCGGCGATCACCTCCGCCTCAAACTCCGCGTCTCAGAAGATCACCTCGAAGTGCCCACCGTCTCCGACCTCTGGCCCACCGCCAACTGGCACGAACGCGAAGTCTTCGACATGATGGGTATCCTCTTCGCCGATCATCCCGATCTGCGCCGCATCCTCATGTGGGACGGCTACCCCTTTTACCCCCTGCGCAAGGACTTCCCTCTCGCGGGTCGCCCCAGCGACATGCCCGACGTGGCCTTCACCAACAAGGCACCCCTTGAAGGCGGCCCCTTCGTCACCGTCCCCTCCTGCGCCACCACCAAGGACCGCGAACCTCGCGCCCGTCATCAGGAGTAGCATCCTTGGGCTCCAGGCCGCCGCGGTTCAGATCGCGAAGCGTACTTCACGCCGATCACCGCGACCTACGCGCCTCCCCTCAGCCGCGGCTGGCACTGATTTTCCGTCCCACGTGACAGTGGCACCTGGAAGAACCGCCGTCTGCAGATGTGGCATGTCACCCTGTTGCGCGATCCTCAATAGTGATTAATCCGGCCATTGATTGGTCCGGCCATTGATTAATCCGGCCATTGAATACTCGCGGTAATGATGCGGGCACGCGGCGTCTCAGTGCACAGCGAGCGAGGGATGAAGCCAACTTGCACCGCCCAAGCGTCACTACTTCGCCCCCCGCGTCCGCTGGTGTTTCACCCCCGGATTAACCAAAAAACGGCGATCGGGCGAGGCGTCGGGACGGAATCCTTTCAAAGGCAATGAAATCCCATTGCTCCCCAATGCACTTTTTGGGTCGCAATACACTTCGTCGCAAAACGGTTCCGTTTGAACGCACTCCTCCATTTTCGGAATGTTCATTGACGTATTTAGGATTAATCTAGGGCATCCGGTCATTCACCCTGGAGCGTGTCCCAACACGAAACAGGCTTTCATCGCTTCCGCATGCCGGAGGCATGAGAGAAATTAGCCGGTCGGTGATCGCAATCCGCAAAAGCGGATGGAGGGAACCACCGGATCGCGTCTCCCCACGCGACGCGCCCCGGCATGGGGCGCGAGAAGGACGATGATGAGAGGGATTTTGCCTGCCCCTATCGGCCCCACTCCTTGCAGGCGTCCAAAGAAAGACCACCCAGAGGCCCGATTGCGCCAAAACTACCGCCTCCCAAATCAAGCCCCAACGGCGCCTCCCGCGCCTACGCCCCTTCCTTCTTCAGTCCGCCCACGCCAGCCTGCACCCGCTCGCCCGCTGCACGCCCGCCGGCCCCCCGGTCGCTGAGCGGGCAGAAATTCAGCAACTCGATCTCAATCGCGTGCTTCTTGTGCGGCTGCAACTCCAGCTGCGTCACACTGCCGTAATCCACGTTGAAGTGCGCCGTGTGCGCCAGCGGCGTCTCCAGCAGCAGCGAAAGAATCACCCGCACGATCCCCCCGTGGCACACCACCGCCACATCCCGGTGCGCGTTCTCCTCCAACACCCGTTGGATGCAGGGACGCACCCGCCTCCGCAACTCCTCGCCCGTTTCCCCGTTCGCGATCCCCCCGCGTTCCAACACCTCCAACCAGTCGTACGCCACCACCCCGAACTTCTCCTGCACCTCCGCCCAGCCGTGCCCCGTCCAGTCTCCAAAATCCACCTCACGCAACCCCTCCAGCACCACGGGCTCCATCCCACGCGCCTTGATCAACGGTCCCGCCGTCTCACGTGCACGCACCATCGGACTCGCGTACACCGCATCCAACGGCGCATTCCCAAACCACTCCGCCAGCGCCTCCGCATGCGCATAGCCCAGCGGCGACAACCCCATGTCGATCCGCCCACCGCCAAACACCCGGTGATACCTCTGCTCCACCTCCCCATGACGGATCAAATACACGCGGGTGGGATGCTTGGGAATGTGCGCTTTCACAGGGGTGTCCCTCCACCCTACCACCTCCCCATTCACCGTGGGAAACAGCGAAATCACACCGCCAAACGCCCCGCCCTCCCGACAGCCCCCATCGCATCCCCGTGCACACCTCTCCCCCTCACAAATGCTGATCACAACAGTGTTCCCAGCCCATCCGACACCACCCTGCGCACAGCCACCGATAACGCCAAACGCAACAATCCTCCGTCCCCTTCCTTGGTGCCTCCGTGCCTTAGTGTGAGATTCAACCCTGTGCCGCCGCTACCACCCGCATCTTGGGCACAATGATCCACCCGCTCTCCGACGCACCGTACGCATGCACCGCCCCGCTCACAGCCCGGTGCGCCGTCAGCGCACACAAGCCCGCATCCAGCAAATCCATGGACGTGAGCGCCTCCGTCCTCACACCGGCCGCCTCCAGCAAACGCGTGCGCACCACCCGCTTCTCCCGCGCACTCACACGCCCGCCAGCCAGCATCCACGCAATCGCGTGCGGGAAACTCTCAAAACAGCACGCCTCACCAAATCCTCCACCACCGTATAGCGGATGCGTACGTTCCAACTCCTTGAAAAGCGCCGCCCCAGCCAGCATCCACCCATAATAATCCCTCGGATGCCCCAACGCCGACTCAAGCGAGGGCGTCGCAAAACACTGGATCCCGTCCCTGCGCAACTCCTGTTCGGCCGGACGCGCCTTCCCATCCGCGCTCCAGCGACACGGCGCATCCACCGCCACCACACGCGCCCCCTGTTCCCGACACCACTGCGCCACAGCCACCGGATCCGCCGACACACACTGACCATGATACCGCCCCTCGCGCAGACTCACCGCGTGAAACCCCTTCCGAGGCGCCCCCACATCGATCCCCGCCACTACCACAGACCGACTCACTCTGCCTTTCATCACTTCCAGGCCTCCGTGGATTTCAGCGCCTCAACGGCCCCAACGGCCCCAACGGCCCCAACGGTTCCAACGGTTCCAACGGTTCCAACGGCTCTCAACGCGGTCGCCCGCAAAACCATCACCACGCAAAGAACCGTGACCACACCCATCGATCTCACGGGCGCCAGATAGGGAAGCACTCTCATGAGTTGGGACCCTATCCCATACCCCCTTTCGCAGCCATGCGGATCACGTGCGCTGTCCAAGCCCACCAGACCCCAGATCCACCCCCGCCCATTTCACCACAAACCGTCCCGGAAAAAACGGCACTCAACCCGGCGCCGTCTTGACCCAGAGCCGCAGCACCTCCGCAACGCTCCACGCCTGGGCCACACATCCCCGCGCGGCAAAGGGCGGCTGCGCATCAAAAATCTCGCTGATGGACCCAAGGCACGCCTCATCCAAGTGCTCCAACATCTGCGCCACGTAAACCCGCGCCTCCCCCACCCGCCCAGGATACACGCGCAGCCACGCATCCAGAAACGGCCCCACCAACCACCCCCACACCGTCCCCTGATGATACGCCGCATCCCGCGCGCGCAGATTCCCAAAGTACGTCGGCTTGTAATCCGGATGCCTTGGACTCAGCGAACGCAGGCCACGCGGCGTCCACAACTCGCGCTCCACCACCTCGAGCACCGCACGCCACCGCCCCTGCTCCAGCACCGGGTGCCGCAGCGAGAATGCGATCAACTGATTGGGCCTGCACGCCGGATCATCCCCGTGCTCTCCATCCACCACATCAAAAAGACATCCCGCCTCCGCGTTCCAAAACCGCGCATTGAAGGACTCCGCCACGCGCCGCGCCTCAGTCTCCATCCGCAGACCCTCCACCGTGTCCCCGCCCTCGCGCAACCAACCCGCGAACAACCGCAGCGCATTATACCAAAGCGCATTGATCTCCACCGCCTTCCCCCGCCGCGGCGTCACCACCCAGCCCTCCACCTTCGCATCCATCCACGTCAACTGATAGCCCTCGGCCCCCTGCCTCAAGAGCCCATCCGCACCGTCCACACCAATGTGGAAGCGCGTCCCCTGCAGATGCCGCCCGATGATCTCCCGCAGCTTCGGGAACACCGCCTGCAAAGTCTGCCGATCCCCGCTGAGTTCCAGATACCGATCCAGCGCATGAAAGAACCACAGGCTCGCGTCCGCCGTGTGGTACACCCCCTCGTTCTGACCATCCGGGAAAAAGTTCGGGATCAAGCCATCGCACACATGATGCGCGAAGGTCCGCAACACCCAGCCCGCCTCCGGCATCCGCCCAGTCACCATCGTGAGCCCCTCAAGGCTGATCATCGTGTCGCGCCCCCAGTCCGTGAACCAGTGGTAACCCGCAATCACCGAGCGCACCTCGTCTCCGGACGCATGCGCCCGCGCCACGTCCTCCACCCGCCCGCTCGGCGCAATGAGGAACTGGTCGGCCGCCAGCACCAATTCCGCCACCGGCTCCTCGCGCAGCGCCGGATGCGCAATCGAGATCAACCGCCGACGACGCACCTGCTCAAAACGCCACGCCTGCTCAGGCCGCAGCGCAAGGAACGTGTCCCATCCCTCCGTGGACGCACTGAAGGTCACCGGCGCACGCAAACCCAACGCCAGCGAGAACACACCCGGACTCCACAACACCCCGCGCGAATGGTACCCGAGCTCCGCCTCCGTCGGATAACTCATCTCCCGATCCTCCCCACCCGCGTGCGTGAACACCCCAGCACGTTCCCCCACAAAAATCCGCAACGCCGGCAGCGGATCCTCTCCGCGCACTTCGTAGTGCGACCCCACAATCTCCAGCACGTACGGCCGCCCGCTTCCCCTCCCCACCTCCTCCCCGTGCGGCCGAAACTGAAACGCAGGCCGCAGCTCCAAACGCACCTGCTCCGCTCCCGAAAGCAACCGGTACCCCACGTGCACCGTGTTCTGCCCGTGCACCACCACCACCCGCTTCTCCACCTGCACCGACCCCACCTCAAAAACCCACACGGGAAGCTGCTCCTCCAACCTGAACTCCACCAGATGCCGGCTCTGCTCGTCCGCCCCGTCCTGTCCCTCTCCCGGAAGAAATCCCCCGATGCGCACCCGGTCGCCATCCGCTGTCAGCACGCTTTCCGCGAGGTGATTGAACATCACCACCCGCCCGAGCGGTGCCGGCAGCGCAGCAATCAGCAGCCCATGGTAACGCCGCGCCACCGCACCACCCACCGTGCCAGACGCATAGCCCCCAAGCCCATTCGTCAGCAGCCATTCCCGCCGCAGCAACGCATGCCCATCCGCGCCCCGCAAATCGCACCGGCGCGTCACCGCCGCCGCAGCAAGACCTGTCGCCACACCCGTAACACCGGCCACCGCCGCCCCTTCCCCCACCGTGCCATCCGCAACCACAACGCTCCCCGCACTCATAACACCTCCCCCTCCGGAACGAGCACCACCGCAGCCCGCCCCGGCATCTCCCAACCACGGCTCCCAAGCACCCAAGGGCAACCGCCTCCTCCATAGCGCAATTCCTCGCTGCTCCAACGCACCACCCACGCCCCCGCCTCACCAGGCGCTAGAAGGGGTTCCGCCATCGGCGCCAGCAAAAGATCCGCCCCAAAATTAAAGAGCAGCAGACGCTCCGGCGGTCCAAGAAAACGCACCGCCATGCAATCCTCCCGCAGCACAGCCCCGTCGATTCCACCGCAACGCGGGTCCCCAAACACAGGATCCTCGCGCCGCAACCGCAGCAAGTCCTGATGCAGGGCAAACACTTCCCCGTGCCCATCCACCTCGTCCCAGTCCAACTGACACGCACGGTACATCTCCTCGCTCCCAGGATCCGGCACCCCCAGAACATGAGTCCCCTCCACTCCACCTCCGCGCCCACCCACCGACGCGAACTGCGAGAGGAACTCCAAACGCCCACGCGCCACCGCCTCCGCCAACCCACGCTCGTGATCCGCAAAATACACGAAGGGACTCGACGCCCCGAACTCCTGCCCCTGAAAAAGCAGCGGCGTCCCGGGCCCGAGCAGCAGCAGCGCCGTCATCGCCCTCAACGCACCAGGAGCCGCACTCCGATCCATCCTCAGCCCGCGCAGCGAGTTGGCCACCTGATCATGGTTCTGCAAAAAATTCACGAACCGCCACGGCTCCAGCCCCCTCGTTGAAGAACCACGCGCCTTGTCCTGCCAGAGAAACCTCTGCCCCTGAAAAAGAAACCCGTGCTTGAGCGCCGATAACAGCTCCTGCGCAGTGCCTCGGTAATCGTGGTAATACGCCTCGTGATGCCCACTGAGCGCCACCGTCGCGCTGTGGTGAAAGTCGTCGTTCCAGAGCGCATCCAACCCCATCCCCCCTTCCTCCTGCGGACGCAGCAATTCCGCAGCATTGGGCTCATTCTCCGCCACCATCCACACCGTGCGTCCGCACGCCGCCCGGCGCGCCTCACGCACCACCACCTTCAACACGTGCTCCGCTGAATCATCAAATACCTGCTGCGTCGCATCCAGACGCAGCCCGTCAAAGTGATACTCCTCGATCCAGTAACGCGCATTCTGCACCACCCACTCGCGCACAGGCCCACAGCCCTCGCCGTCTAAATTCAACGAATCCCCCCACTCACTGCTGTGCGTGCGACTGAAGTACCCATCCGCAAACTGCCGCAGATAATTACCCGACGGCCCAAGGTGATTATAAACCACATCCAATAGCACCCCGATCCCCTCCGCGTGCGCACAGTCCACAAACGCGCGCACCTCCTCCGGATCGCCGTAAAGCCGCGTCGGCGCGTATAGCGCCACCCCGTCGTAGCCCCACCCAAAACGACCCGCAAACTCCGCCAGCGGCATCAACTCCACCACCGTCACCCCGAGCTCCCTGAGATGTCCAATCCGCCGCGCCGCGCTCGCCAGCGTCCCCTCCGGCGTGAACGTCCCCACATGCATCTCGTAAAGCACCTGCCCCCGCGCACAAACCCCGCGCCACCCCGCATCCCGCCACTGGTACGCTCCGGGATCCACCACCTGCGAGGGCCCATGCACACCTTCCGGCTGATACCGCGATACAGGATCCGGATACACACCGCTCTCCAAGCGGTACCGGTACAGCGTCCCGGCCCCCACCTCCTCCACGGATAGCCCAAAGTATCCGCCCGGCTCAGCCTCCATCGAGCGCAGTTCCCAACCCTCCTCCCCCATCCACTCAAGGCCCACGCAAGCATGATCGGGCGCCCACACCCGAAAATGCGTTCCCCCGCCGGGCTGCACCTCGGCTCCCGCTCCAAGGCGCCGCCGGATGCGCCCTCCCGCGAGGGGCGCAGCCCCAGTCTGTGTGATTGTAACCATCGCTTTGCACCGGTTCCCCAGCCTCCCTCATCTCCCCGCATCACCACCCATCACCACCCATCACCACCCATCACCACCCATCACCACCATCGGGCGCAGGGCCGCGGTGACGCCCCACCGTCTTCCTCCCGCTCGTGCGGCTCCCCAACGCTCCACGCGAATCTCCCGCGGCCAGCCACCAGCCACGCTCCAAACAACGCTCCAAACAACGACCTTGAGCCCGCTCCTGAGCCCGCTCATCAACGGCCCATCACCTAAACCCACACCACACCCTCAATCACCATACTTCCCTCTTTCTTTCAGCCCTCCATCGAGTCCCTCAACAACTTCGTTCAACGAGCTTAAAAGCAAGCCCTCCAGCACTCCCATCCCAGCACCACCGAGCACATCAAAGACCATCCGGCACGCCCGGACTGCGCGCCCTAAAACCGTCCATGTCGTCCACGTCGTCCACGTCGCCCACGTCGTCCACGTCGTCCACGTCGTCCACGTCGTCCACGTCGCCCACGTCGTCCACCAAAGTTCCCCAGCCCACCAGAAGTCCGCATTCAGCGTCCCCCCACTCTCCACATCGAGAGCGGGGCGCTCGGCGGTGGTGCTGCGCTCCCGCAAATTGATTCTCCCCACCCTTCCCAACCTCAGCTGCGACGTAGCCCGCGGCCCGCTCCCTTGGTCATTCCCCGCACCGCATCGGCGATCGCCCGCCCGAGCTTCGCGTGATCCGCAGCCTCCAAATGCAGACCATCGATCCGACTCCCCTTCACCACCTGCTGACAGTCCAAGTACGCACACCCAAGCGCCTTTGCCGCCCGTTCGTACAAGGGCGGCAGCAGACGCACCTTCTCCGCCGCCCCCGAAAACTTCGCATCCAGTTCCGGCAAATGCTTCAGATCTGCGACGGGCGGCGGCGACACCAGGAGAACCCGGGGCGCCCCGCCATCCGGCCCCGTGCCACTGAGCTGAATGCTACGCGCGAGTTGGGCCGCACCGTCTGCAATGTCCCCGGCCGGCAGTGCGAAGCGCGTCTTCAAATCATTACACCCGAGCATCAGCACCACGATATCGATGGGCTGATGCGAAAGCAGACACGGCAGCAGGTACGTGCGTCCGTTGCGCCCCTCCTCCAGCGGATCATCGTGCACCGTCGTGCGTCCGTTGAGCCCCTCCTCGATCACGCGCACCCCGGCTCCGAGCAACCGCTGTGCGACCCCCGTCCAGCGCACACCCGGAGCGTGGCGAGTGGGCCGGCCCAGCTTCGCGCTAGCCACAGGATCCCATCCCCAAGTGTTCGAATCGCCAAAGCACAGCACATGTTTCATTCCTGATTGCTGCCACAACCACCCCCGCCACTCAACGCCCCAATAGCACCAATGGCCCGGTGCACCACAGCCACCCAGCCCGCACCCCCCTCCCCATCCATGTCGTCCATGTCGTCCATGTCGTCCATGTAGTCCATGCCGTCCATGCCGTCCATGTCGTCCATGTCGTCCATCACTCCCCTCCCACTTGCCAACCCGCGTATGCTTCCCCGCCCATGATCGCCCACCACCCCGCCGTATTCCTCGACCGCGATGGCACCCTCATGGAAGAGGTCCACTACTGCAACGACCCCGCCAAAGTCCGCATCCTTGAAGGCGTGCGCGAAGGCCTCCTCCGCCTCCAGCAAGCGGGCTTCCGCAACATCATCGTCACCAACCAGAGCGGCATTGCACGCGGCGTCATCTCCCTCGCCCAATACGAAGCCGTCCAAGCCCGCCTCTTCGAACTCCTCGGCCACCACCTCATCGACGCCACCTACTTCTGCGCCGAAGGCCCCGACAACCCCTCTCCCCGCCGCAAACCCGGCCCCGGAATGCTCTGGGAAGCCCGCGACGCCCACGCCCTCGACCTCACCCGCTCCTGGCTCATCGGAGACAAAACCTCCGACATCCAAAGCGGCCTCGCCGCCGGTGTCCGCTCCATCCTCGTCCACACCGGTTACGGCGCCACCGAACCACCCGACGCCGCCTGCCATGTGGCGAAAGACTTTGCCTGCGCCGTCGACTTCATCCTAAACCACCGCGATGGACGCTAAGATCGCCGTCGTCATTCCCGCCCGTTACGGATCCACCCGTTTTCCGGGCAAGCCCCTGCACCCCATCGCCGGCAAGCCCCTGCTCCAGCACGTCTGGGAGCGCTGCCTGCGCGCACGCGGCATCGCCTCCGTCATCATCGCCACCGACGACACCCGCATCGCCGAATGCGCCACCCGCTTTGGCGCTGATGTCGCCATGACCTCCCCCTCCCACCCCAGCGGCACCGACCGCTGCGCCGAGGTCGCCCGCAAACTGCGTTCCCACTCCCACATCATCAACGTCCAGGGCGACGAACCCCTCATCGACCCCCTTCTCATCGCCCGTCTTGCGCGCACCCTCGCATCCAACCCCGCGGTGCCCATGATCACCGCCGCCACCCCCTTCAAACCTTCCGAGGACATCCAGCACCCCAACTCCGTCAAAGTCGTCCTCGATCGCCAAAGCGACGCCCTCTACTTCTCCCGCAGCCCCATCCCCTTTGTACGGGACGCCACCGCCCCCGTGCGGCATCTCCGCCACCTCGGCATCTACGGGTACTCGCGCAAGTTCCTCCTCTCCTTCGTGCGCTGGAAACCCGGTGCCCTCGAACGCGCCGAGTCCCTCGAACAACTGCGCGCCCTCGAAAACGGCGCCCGCATCCGCGTGGTCCTCACCGAGTCCGTCTCCGTCGGCGTCGACTCCCCCGCCGACCTCGCCATCGCCGAAAAACTCCTGCGCAGCTAGGCCCGACGCCCGCAACGCCCGCCCTTGAAGGGCCCGGGCGCTCTTCGCCCACGGCAGTCATCAACTTATCCTAAAAACGTGAATGGACGGCCCACGGAATCCCGGACCGCACGGAAGGAGAGGGGGGGAATGAAGGGAATGAGGAGGCTGAGAGTCTGTTGCGTGGTCCGTGCATTCAGTGCGTTCCGTGGGCCATTGGGAACTCTCCGGGTTCAGGCGACTGCCAAGCCCTATCGGTGCCTGGGTACTTGAGGGTAACAGCCATGTTGTTACAGATCTGTGAAGATCGCTCAAAGAGACTCACCCAACGGGTGCGCCTGAAACGGAATGATTTTATTGAGGATCGCAAAATAGGGTGACCGAGCAGCGCCCAGAGGATGGGGATTCCGGGCGTCACCGTAATGTGCAACGCCCAATAAGCTGCAAATTCCGTTTCCAGAGAAACTCACATCAGATCCGACAAGTTTTCATCTCCGCATTGAGGCTGATTCAGGCCGCGGTAAACATCCTCCCACTCCAACGCCCACGCCCCTCCCCAAGGAAGGCTCAACGCTGAGCATACGAACTGCGCAACACCCCAAAGTGGGACGGATTTGCATCCAACGATTGATCCTGTTAAACGCGCGTCCCATGCACAGGGGTCTCCTCATTCACCGCAGCGGACAAGTCTTCGGACCCTACCTCCCAGCGACCGCCCACGAGTATCTTCTTCAGGGCAGACTCCTCCCCCAAGACCTGACCAGCTGGGAGGGCGAACACTTGTCCGCCGCCATCCCCTTGGAACAATTCCTCACCAAGTGCGGATTGATTGCCCGAGACACCCACACAGTCGATTCCATGAGGGCCGCAATCCGAGACCTGCGCTCGTTTGATTTCAGCCTCATTTTTCCCTGGGCCACGATCCAGACGTTCTCGTGGCTGAAGGAGCACCGCATGATTCTCCTCGGAGTGGTGGGTTTGGCTCCCATCATCGCACTCGTGCTGGCTCCCTCCGTCCTCGCCGCCTACTGGGGCCTCGCCCTCTACTTCTCCTGCCTCTGGGCTCTGTTCTTCTACCACCTCCTCCAAACCCCTCAAATCCGCTGGCAGATTTGCGCCCTCTGCTTCGCCACCACAGCCGTCGTTTCCATCTCCCTGCTCACACTCGCTTATCAAATCTGGCCCATCAGCGCCCTGTTCTCCCTGGCCCAATCCGACTCCCTCCCCATTCAAGCCGCCGGAATGCTGCTCGGCGTCGCCATTCCCGAGGAACTGTGCAAAGCCGCCATCTTGTTCTGGCTTCTCCGCCGTCCGAACTCCCTCTTGTCCCCGCAGACCGTCGTGCTCATGGGGATGATTTCCGGACTCGGCTTCGGAATTCGCGAGGGCGTCAATTACCAGACCGGCCTCAACAAGGAGCTCGGTATCGATGGCGCCTATTTCCTCAACATCGCCCGACTCACCTCCCTCCCTTTCCTTCACGCCATCTGGACCGGCATGGCCGGCTACTTCATCGCATTCGCCTCCCTCCACCCCAGACGACGGCGGGGCCTCTGGGTGCTCGCAATCGGAGTGCCCGCCTGCTTCCACGCAACCTACAACATCCTCGGCTGGGATGTCCTCGGTCTGGGCTCCGCCGCCCTCGGAGTCGTGGTTCTCACCATCTACCTTTCCAGCGCCAACACTCTGCACGAACGCCTCTCCTCCCGATAATCCCATCCCTGCGCGCACCATTCCCTCCGTGCACGCCAGACCCGAAAAGCACTTCGTTAAGGCCTCATAGGCATTGCCTCAATGCGGTAGCTCAGCCGCAAAAAGTCCCTCTCACCGTCAGCATGCCGGAGGCATGAGACGCCAATAGAAAGCCAAGCCGGTCGGTGACCGCAGTCCGCGCAACGCGGACGAAACAGCACCCCAAGGGACAAGCATCAATAGCACTTAGTTAAGGGCGCCGCTCGTGCCTTACAGAGGGTGCCCCAAGACCAAGACCAAGACCAAGACCAAGACCAAGACCAAGACCAAGAACCAAGAACCAAGAACCAAGCACCAAGAACCAAGAACCAAGAACCAAGAACCAACAGACACCCCCAACTTCAGCCATGCCGGAGGCATGAAAGCCAATAGCCGGTGGTGGACGCAGTCCGCAACGCGGACGAAGGGAACCACCGGATCCCAGTTCCCCACGCGACGCGCCCCGGCATGGGGCG
>CAMAUX010000043.1 GCA_945861435.1 Chthoniobacter flavus
GAAGTCCATTCACGTTTTTAGGTGTGCGCCGGGGAAGCCGGAAACCACGCGGGTGAAAGTCCCGCCGGTCGAATTAGACGGTTCGCGACCGAAAGCGATGCCCGGAATGAGGCCGTGAGGCCGAAGCCGCAAGCGGGGCATCGTCTGAACCAGCAGGCCATAATACACATGAACTCCAAATATGAGCGCCGAAACGGCAGGACCGGAGAGCCGAGCCACTGCCTAAATGGCGAAGGCTGTCAGGGGCAGACGGGAAAATCGTTACAGTCTGTCCATCGCTCCGGCGGTGTCAGCGGAGATGGCATGTTGGGAAGGGTGACCGGGATAACCCGGGAGGTCTGTCTGCATGGGGCTCAGCCCCCAACGGATGACACAACTGCGGCAACGCAGGAGGTCGTCTCGGTGCAGGCAGAAGTCAGAGTCCCCCATAGTAGTCTTGAAGTCCCGGAAATCGGGATGGAGCGAAGGGGGGGCAGTTGTGCTGAAGAGTCTGAAGCAAAACGAGAACGGGACGATGGCCCGAAAGGGATAACAACGCCTGCGTTGCCGGAAACGGTGACGGGAGTTCGGAAGTTGCAGAGGACGCTATACCGGCAAGCCAAGAGCAAACCGAAGTGGAAAGCGTGGAGCCTGTACGCGGATGCGAGCCGAAGGGATATCCTGGAAGCCGCCCTGCAGCAGGTTATTAAAAACAAGGGAGCCGCCGGAGTGGATGGGGAACGCTGGGAGCCGCTGAAGGAAAACCGGGAGTTGCGCAAGCAGTGGCTTGGGCAACTGCAGGAGGAACTGAAGGGGAAAACCTACCGTCCCAGTCCAGTGCGCCGGGTGTATATCCTGAAGGAGAACGGGAAACAGAGACCGCTTGGGATACCAACGCTCAAAGACCGAGTGGTACAGACAGCAGTGGTACTGCTGCTGCTGCCCATCTTCGAAGCGGACTTCCACGAACACAGCTATGCGTACCGTCCGAAACGGCGGGCGCAGCAGGCCGTGGACGCAATCAAGAAAGCACTCCTAACGGGACGTCGGGAAGTAGTAGACGCGGATTTGAGCGGCTACTTCGACACGATCCCGCACATGGAATTGCTGCGACTGGTGAAAGGCCGAGTCAGTGACGGCAGTATCCTGAAGCTGATCAAGAGATGGCTGAGGGCACCCGTAGTGGAAGAAGACCCCGAGAGCGGGGTGAAGCGCGTAGAGAAGAACCGGTGCGGCACGCCGCAAGGTGGAGTGATCTCGCCGTTACTTGCGAACCTGTATTTGGACGGCCTGGACAAGGCGGTCAATGAGGGGAAGCAACTGAAGGCGGTGATGGTCCGTTTTGCGGATGACTTCGTGGTGCTCTGTCGACGAGGACAGGGAGCGGAGATGCACCGGCGGTTGAAGAAGTGGCTGGAGGCAAGGAAACTGAAGCTGAACGAAGAGAAGACACGGATAGTGGACTTTGAACGGGAGAGCTTTGAGTTCCTTGGGTTCCGGCTGAGTTGGAGGAAGAGCCGGAGAGGGAAGAGCTACCCGCACTGTGAGCCCAGCCCTAAAAGCTGTGGCAAGTTACTGGCGGCAGTACGCGAAGAAACGGAACGGAACACGTTCTGGAAAGAACCTGAAACAGTAGTGGCCCGGATCAATGAGCGGGTACGCGGCTGGATCGGGTACTTTGACTACGCGCAAAGGGATGAGGTGTTTGGGAAGATGCAGATGCAGGTGTGTAATCGAGTCCGGAGATGGCTGTGGAAGAAACACGCCAAGAGCCGGGCGCATTACGGGCCGCAGTATCGGAACGAACGCCTGCATGAGCAATACGGTCTGACTCGTTTCCCCACGAACGCCACACGGCAATGCACATGAAGCAAACCGGAGAACAGCCTCCGAGAGCCGGATGCGGGAAATCCGCCCGTCCGGTTCGATGAGGGGGAGATGAGGACATGGAGTGGTTGTGGCCGCAAACCATCCTCGTCTCCCTACTCTATTAAAATGGTGCACAGCCATCCCACAGCCTGAGGAAACCGAGGTTCTGAAGGGACTTTTACAGAGGGAGGGCGGCGAAATTTGAGCGGAGGCAATTGCAGCTTTCGCGAGCGGGATTTTCTTTCTCGGGCGGATGCTGTCCCATGAGCTTTACGCTGTGGAAGCGGTGTTTTGGCCTGCGGGAAGGGCCATCCCAGGGAGCCAGAGCTGCTGCCAGGCTTCATGAAGCGCCCCGATAAATCGTATTCGCCCCGATGCTGTCCCATAGCTTTTTAAGAGCTCAAGCAGGTCGAGCCTTTCCCAAACCGCTGATCGCACCACCGCAAAGAGCCGCGTGAAGCTGTGCGCCCAGGCCGACAAAAATCCCTGGAAACGCAGCAGCACGTACACCAGCAAGGCCGTGTACACCTGCCAGCGCACTGCGTTGGCGCTGTGTCCCAAAAAATTGCTCAGCTTTAAGGTCTGTTTGACCTGTTTAAAAAACACCTCGATGTCCCAGCGCCTCCGGTAGAGGTCGCACACCGAGCGCGGACTCCAGCTCAGATTGTTGGTGATAAAAACCATCAGGCGTTCTTCTCCGTTAATTTCGACCTGCGCCTCCACGCGTCGTAGCAACACGCCCTCGTGCTTGGCGTTCTTGAGCACAACGAGCTGATCCTTGAGAATGCCTCGGACGCCTTTAGTCAGGGTCTTTTTTACCTTGTAGGCCATGTTCTCTTTGGCGCGGCTCACCCACCAGACCTCCCGTTCATCCAGGTCCCTAAGGTGCTCGAAATCGACGTACGCCTTGTCGAAGACGACGATTTCACCGGGGGCAATACCCGCACAGACCTCGCGTGCCCGCCTGTTGTCGTGATGGGCAGCGGTGTCCACAACGGCAAAGGAGGGAAGAAAGCTGTGCAGGTCGAGCCGCAGGTGCATTTTGGCGGCGGCCTTGCGTCTGCGGTGCTTGGCCCAGTCGATGCAGTTGGCGACCAGTTCCATCACAGTGGAATCGACGGCGTGAATCCTGACCTTGAAACGGCGCAGGAGGCCCTTGCCTTTTTTGCCCGAGGCAAAGCCCGGCTGGATGTTCTGAAGGTGTGCGAGAACCGACCAGAAAAGCGTTTCGATGAAGTCAGCCGAACGCACCTTGTTTGCGTGAGAAAGAGTGTTGCGCGAGGGTGGTACGATTTGGAGGCGGCTCAGAGCCGCTGCCTTGAGCCGAAGCCAGTCGCAAACGTCGTTGAGACTGATGGCATGCGAAAGCTGGGCAAAAAGCATGGAAGCCAGGTGGCTCAAGACGCTGAAGGTGCGCGCCTTTGTGTCCACCCCAGTTTTACGTGCGGTTTGATTGAGGACGCTTCTCGGTATGAAGTTGAGAAGCTGCTTGAGAACGATAATGTCGGTGCGGGCTGGTTTTTGGTTCACACCCCTACTGAGTGGTAGGGATCCTTTCTCCAGCCCAACTTTTTTTACCCTGCCACGTCATTCCTATGGGACGGCTGTGTAGACTTTTTAAAGAAGTTGAAAAGTCGTGGCCAAATTTGAATTGGTCTTCAAGGAGTCCGTCTCCAAAGATCTGAGGGGTATTCCAAGGCAAGATAGCCAGCGGATCATGGAGAGAATCAATTTGCTCAGAGATGACCCCGTCCTGATGGAAGTGTGAAGTTGTCCGGCAGAGAATATTACAGAATCCGCCAAGGAAATTACTGGGTCATCTACGAGATTCAAGACAGCCAACTCGTCGTGCTCGTGATCAAAGCTGGGCATCGACGGGAAGTTGACAGGTAAAATGGACGTAACGCTCTTAGTTCTGGCGTGAGCGGTTGCCACGCTCTTTCCACCCCGATGAAGCCTGCCAACAAGGATTTCACCCGCCGGGGATTCCTGCGTCTCGCGGCGCTGACGCCGCTTGTCACAGCCTCATCTGCACTCGCCATTGCACCCGTCGTCCGTGCCGGTGGCGCCTCATTCCGCCCCACGTTGAATGCTTACTCGTTCCTCGAACAGCTGAGCGCCAACCTTGTGGATTCGAGCGAGGGGATTGACCTTTTCGGTGTCGTGGACTTCTGCGCCAAGCTTGACATCGAGGCCGTGGATCTCACGGGCTACTTTTTCCGGCGGACTGCGTCCACCGCTGGCGAATGGCTTTTATGCCTCTGGCATGGCGGCGGGTTGCAGTGTGCGGGTGCTACGAGAGCAGCGGGGTGGGACGGGGCGTTGGTGGCAGGGGAGATTCACGTTCTTTGTCACGTTTGGGGTCCGCTCTCCGCTTGTCTTGTCGATGGCGCCCGCGCTGCCCGCGTTGCCCGCGTCGATCACGTTGATCACGTTGGCGGTGTCGCGCTACCTGTCCTGCTTGCGAACCGGTGGTTGACGCGGCCCGATGCGAGTAAGGCGTTGGTGGATGGGGCGTCGGCGATCTGTGGTTATCGTGGGCGGGCTTCGCTTTTCACGAGTGAGGTGTCGCTCTTGCCGCGGTCGAGGAGGACGAAGGAGTTGTTGTCGCCGTGCAGGGACCATGGGCCGCGTGGGACGTCCTCGAATTCCACGAAGCGCCAGTCGGTGACATCGGTGTCGGCCATGCCAAGGAAGTCGCGGACGGCGGGCGAGACATCGAGGCCTGCGCCGCGGTTGAGGTTGGGTTTGGGGCGTTCGTTGCCGAAGACGTACTGCCAGTGGTCTGTGCGGAAGGGGCCGCAGTCCTCCCACTGTGCGTAGCAGATGCGGTCGCCGCGGCGGATGGCGATCCAGCGGCCCTTGAGGACGCTTTTGGAGGGGCCTTCGTAATCTTTTTGAAACCACGGGACGACGTTTGCAGCCTCGGGTTTGTGACCTGTGCGGGTGACGTCGTTGTAGGGGAGGGCGATGTAGAACGGGTTCTGGCGCGGGGTGAAGTCGACAGGGATGTAGTGGGCGCGGCGGGCGGGATTGGGTTCGTCTGTACCGCCGTAATTTTCCGCCCAGCGAGTGTCCCAGGAGCTGGCGTGGTTGGGGACGGGGTTGTTCTTGGTGGCGTGTTCGCCGATCCAGAAGGTGGTGGTGACGATGTTGTTTCTCCATGGATAGGGAGAGGCCTTGGTGTCGTGCTGCGCATCGTCCCTTGAGGTGCGCATTTCGAGGCTGTTGCGCTGAGGCGGAACTGTGGGAGTCAGGGGGCGATCGGTTGATTTCTCAGGAGGCTGCAATTTTGGAAGAAGCAGTTCGCTGGAGATGCTACCGGGTTCGGGCGGTAGCATTGGTTCACTGAGGATCGATTCGCGCAGTCTCTTGGAATAGCTGACGGGTGTGATGGTTGTGCCGGCGGGTGGTGTGGCTGCGTTTGAGGGAATTGAGGCAGGTGGGTTGGAGGGGGCGGCAGTGGGAGTTGCAGGGGTGGCGGCACTGCCGGCACTGCCGGCACTGCCGGCAGTTGCAGGAGTGGCTGTGTGACTGGTGCGGATGGCGGAGTTGGTGGCGGACGTCTTTGCAGTGCTGCGCTTGCTGGGGTGAGCGGCCGTGGCGCCAGGCTGGTTGAAGAGGAAGGCGATTGCGCTGAGCGAGACCATGGTGACCAGCGGGTTGGCGCGGAGTGCCAGGCGGCGGGGTGGAGGCTTTCTCATGAGGATCGTCGGGAATGGGTTTCGGGCGATGCGATGCGGTTTTCGGGCGCGGAGGGTGGGAGGGTGGGAGGGTGAGCGCTTGGTGTGATGTGTCTGGCTGGGCGTGGCGCGCAACATAGGACGGGATTGGAGGTTGTCCACGGGGAGTCTGAGTGGGGTGTCAGGTGTTTTTTTTGGCAGTTGAAAGAGGCCTGAGTCCCCCATAGGGTCCCGCCCCGTTATGAAGCGCTTTTTTCTTCCGATTGCCTCTCTTGCCGTTGTTCTGCTTGCCTCCTGCAAGCCTGGGGGGGATTCGAATGTGATCGTGGTGGGTGAGTTTGCGTCGCTGACGGGCAAGGAGGCGACGTTTGGGACGTCCTCGCACGAGGGGACGCTGCTTGCGGTGGAGAAGATCAACGAGGCGGGTGGTGTGTTGGGCAAGCAGGTGAAGTTGCTCACCGAAGACAACCAATCGAAGGCGGGCGAGTCGTCGACGGTGGTGGACAAACTCATTTCCCGGGATCATGCGGTGGCGATTCTTGGGGAGGTGGCATCGAGTCGTTCGCTGGAGGCGGCGCCGATCTGCCAGCAGAGCAAGGTGCCGATGATCTCGCCTTCTTCGACGAACCCGAAGGTGACGCAGACGGGGGATTATGTGTTCCGGGTGTGCTTTATTGATCCGTTTCAGGGGACGGTGATGGCGAATTTCGCGCTGGGCACTTTGAAGGCGAAACGGGTGGCGGTGCTTACGGATGTGAAGAGTGATTATTCCAAGGGGCTGGCGCAGTTCTTTGAGGCGGGATTTGTGAAGGGGGGCGGCGAGATTGTGTCGAGGCTCGACTTCAACGGGGGCGACAAGGATTTCAAGGCGCAGCTTACGGCGATCAAGGGGGCTAATCCGGACGCGGTTTTTGTGCCTGGGTATTACACGGAAGTGGCGTTGATTGCGGTGCAGGCGCGCCAGCTCGACATGCAGGCGCCGCTCTTTGGTGGGGACGGCTGGGAGTCGGAAGATCTGCTGAAGCTGGGCAAGGAGGCGGTGGAGGGGTATTATTTTTCGACGCATTACTCGCCGGAAGCCGGGTCGCCCTTGGGGGCGAAGTTTGTGGAGGATTATCGCAAGCGTTGGGGAGGCAAGAGCCCTGACGCGATGGCCGCGCTGGGGTACGACTCGGCGATGCTGCTTGTGGATGCGATCAAGCGTGCCGGGACTGTCGAGGGAGCGAAGGTGCGCGATGCGCTGGCTGCGACGAAGGATCTGGAGGGGGTGACGGGCAAGACGACGATCAATGCGCAGCGCGACGCGACCAAGGCGGCGGTGGTGATTCAGGTGAAGGGCGGCAAGTTCAAGTACTTGGAGACTGTCAAACCGTAGGCTTTTGGAGCCCTTGCGGTGTTTGCTCTCTTTCGACCCCTTTGAATTAAACCACCCCGTGCAGCAGTTCATTAACGGTCTCGCGCTGGGTTCGATCTACGCGCTCATCGCTCTCGGGTACACGATGGTGTACGGGGTGCTGCGTTTCATCAACTTCGCGCATGCGGACGTGCTGATGCTGGGTGCTTACGCTGCGGCATTTGTGGCCCCGGTGCTGGCGGGTTTTCTCGGTGGTCCGTCGTTGCTGCTGCTTTTTGCGACGGTGCTGGTGGCGGCGGTGGTGTGTGCCGGGATCGGGATGTTGATTGAGGCGCTGGCCTACCGACCGCTGCGTGCGCGGCCGAAGCTCACGGTGCTCATCACGGCGATCGGTGTGTCGCTGTTCATCGAGTTCACGGCGCAGCATCCGGCGGTGTTCGGGGCCAAGACGCGCCCGTTTCCCCAGTTGCTTCCAGCGGGGAATCTGGAGTTTGCAGGTGCGACCCTTTCGCGGGTGGACCTGCTCATCCCTGTGGTGACGGTGTTGCTGCTCGCGGGATTGTGGGTGTTGGTGCAGCGCACGCGGATGGGAATGGCGATGCGCGCGGTGTCTTTTAATCAGAATGCGGCCTCTTTGATGGGGGTGAACAACAATCGGATCATCTCTTTCACCTTCGGTCTTGGATCGGCGCTGGCGGCGGTGGCTGGTGTGCTCTATTCGGTGCGCTCCTCGGGCATCGATCCGCTGATGGGGATTCGTCCCGGGTTGATCGCGTTTTCTGCGGCGGTGGTCGGTGGGATTGGTGATCTTGGGGGAGCGGTGCTGGGCGGGTTGTTGCTGGGAATGTTGGAGACGTATGCTGGTGGGGTGGAGGGGCTTTCCAATTACCGGGATGCAATTTCCTTCGGGATGCTGGTGGTGATTTTGTTGTTCCGGCCTGCAGGTTTGCTGGGGCGCGCACAGGTGGAAAAGGTGTGATGGAGAAGCTTATGAACAACGGGGGGAGCAATGGGGCGAAACGCTGGCTGCTGCTGGGCCTTGTGCTGGTTGCGGTGGTGTCGGCTTTTTCCGGGATGATCAACCGGTACTACCTTGGTGTGCTGGTGGAGGCGGGAGTGAACGTGACGCTTGCCGTGAGCCTGAACCTAATCAATGGCTACACGGGCCAATTCAGCCTCGGCCATGGCGGGTTCATGGCGGTGGGGGCTTATCTCGCGGCGAAGCTGACGTTGCTCTTCGGGCCCGCGCTGCCACCCGCATTGCAGCCCGTACTCTTTGCAGGTGCGCTGCTGTGCGGCGGGATGGGGGCGGCGCTGGCAGGGCTTTTGGTGGGGGTGCCCTCGCTGCGGTTGCGCGGAGATTATCTTGCGGTGGTGACGCTCGCCTTCGGTGAGATCATCCGCGTGGTGTTTCAAAACTCGCCTGCTTTCGGCGCCGCCACCGGGCTTTCCGGGATCGCGCCGTGGACGAACTTTTTCTGGTCGTGGTCGGTGGCGCTGGTGACGGTGTACGTGGTGTTGGCGCTGGTGCATTCGACTTACGGACGCGGGTTTCTTGCGGTGAACGACGATGAGATCGCGGCTTCGGCCATGGGGATTAATCCGGTGCGTTACAAGGTCACGGCGTTTGTGGTGGGGGCGTTTTTCGCAGGGGTCGCAGGCGGTTTGTTTGCGCACCTGAAGCGGGCGATCAATCCAGAGGGATTCAACTTCATGAGGTCGATCGACGTGGTGGTGATGGTGATCCTGGGGGGCATGGGGAACACGGCGGGGGTGGTGGTCGCGGCGGTGCTGCTGACGCTTCTGCCCGAGCTGCTGCGCGGGTTCAGCGAGTACCGGATGATCGTTTATTCGCTGCTGATCATCACGCTGATGCTGCTGCGCCCACAGGGGCTCTTTGGCCGCAGTTCCAAGGGGGGGCGGCTGTGAGCGCGGCGGCGCAGAATTCCGGGGGCGGAACGGTCTTGGAGTTGGAGCGGGTGACGATTCGTTTCGGCGGGTTGACGGCGGTGTCGGAGGTGGACCTTGCGGTGGGCGAGGGTGAGTTGGTCGGGCTGATTGGTCCCAACGGGGCGGGGAAGACGACGGTGTTCAACCTCGTCACCGGAGTGTACCAGCCCACGGAGGGGCGGATCAGTTTTGATCGCAAGCCGCATGGGAGGTTGCGTCCGCATGACCTCACGCGGCGCGGGATCGCGCGGACCTTTCAGAACATCCGGCTCTTCGGGTCGATGAGCGTTTTTGATAATGTGCGGGTGGCGATGCAACTGCACCGTCGGTTCGGTTTTGGCGAGGCTCTGTGGCGCGGTCGGCTGGCGGCGAAGGCGGAGGGGGATGTGGCGGGGCGGGTGATGGAGCTTTTGGAAATCTTCAATCTTGGGCGGGTGCGCGACGAGCTGGCGACGAGCCTGCCGTATGGCGATCAGCGCAGGCTGGAGATCGTGCGTGCGCTGGCAACGCGGCCCCGGTTGCTGCTGCTCGATGAGCCGGCGGCCGGGATGAACCCGACGGAGAAGGCGGCGCTGGCGCAGCTCATTGTGGAGGTGCAGCAGAGGTTCGGGATTTCGGTGCTGCTGGTGGAGCACGACATGCGTCTGGTGATGAGTGTCTGCCAGCGCATCGCCGTGCTGGAGTACGGGCGCAAGATCGCGGAGGGCACGCCGCAGCAGATCCAGAAGAACCCGCAGGTGATTGCTGCGTATCTTGGCAAGGAGGCTTCGGATGCTTGAGGTGCGCGATCTACAGGTGGGGTACGGGGCGATCACTGCCCTGCACGGGATTTCGCTACGGGTGGAGAAGGGGTCGATAGCGACGCTGATCGGCGCCAATGGCGCGGGGAAGTCGACGATGTTGCGGGCGATTTCCGGGCTCATTCCGGCGCGTTCGGGTTCGGTGCTTTTTGAGGGGCGCGAGCTGCTTGGGCAACCTGCACATGAGATTGTGGCGTTGGGGCTGGCCCACTCGCCGGAGGGTCGCATGGTGTTCGCGAACCTGAGTGTGGAGGAGAACCTTCGCATGGGAGCTTATCTGCGCAAGGATGGCGCCGGCATTGCGAAGGATCGCGATTATGTTTTCGATATGTTTCCGCGCTTGAAGGAGCGGCGCGCGCAGACCGCCGGGACGCTTTCCGGCGGGGAGCAGCAGATGCTGGCGATCGGGCGTGCGCTGATGAGTCGTCCGCGCTGTCTGATGCTGGACGAGCCATCGCTGGGGATCGCGCCGATGCTGGTGGCGACGATTTTTGAGAAGATTGTGGAGATCAACCGGGAGCTCGGGCTCACGATTTTGCTGGTGGAGCAGAACGCGAATCTTGCGCTGGAAGTGTCCCAACGCGGCTACGTGATCGAGACGGGGCGGATTATCCTCGAGGATGAGTGCAAGGCGCTGCGCGACAATCCGCAGGTGCGGGAGTCGTACCTTGGTGGCCACTGAATTGGTGGAGGACCCATGGGCGGCTTTGACGACTGCGTGTTGAAGGGGTCGGTGTTTTGGCGGTTTGCAGGTGTGTTGCTGTTCGCCTTGAGCGGGCTGGGGACGGGCGCGGGATCAGCCGCGGAGCCGGGTGTTGGGGCAGGTGCGCGTGGTGGATCGGCGGCGCAGCAGGCGTTTAAGGAAGGGGAATCGATCGCGCGTTTTCCGAAGCTGCCCGAGCAGGCGGCGCCCGAGGAGGTGAAGGCGCGCGTGCATTGTACGGAGGAGCCGGCGGCGTTGGATCCTGAGGGCGACACTTTTGTGGTGCATGTGCCGAAGGGTTACCGTGGCACGGAGCCGTGGGGGTTGGTGGTGTGGGTGTCGCCTTCGGATTCGGGACGTCCGCCGCAGGAGTGGCTGCGGGTGTTGGAGGAGCGGCGGTTGTTGTGGGTTGGTGCGCAGAAGGCGGGCAATCCGAGGAATATCTTCGCGCGGATGCAGCTGGCGCTTTGTGCGAATGCCGGGATGCGCGAGCGGTTCCGGATTGATGGACGGCGCGTGTATGTGTCGGGGTTTTCCGGGGGTGGGCGCGTGGCGAGCATTCTCGGGGTGGCGTGGGCGGACATGTTCAGCGGATCGGTGCCGATGATGGGGGTGAACTTTTTCACGGACCTGCCCGCTGCCGATGGGAAGCGGGTGTACGCGCCGCAGTATATCCCGGACGACATGGTGCTCGGCATTGCGCGGGAGCGCACACGGCATGTGCTGGTGACATCCGAGAAGGACTTCAACCTGGCCGATACGCGGATTGTGTTTGAGAAGGGATATCAGCAGGAGGGGTTCCGTCGGGTGGACTTGCTGGAGGTTCCCGGGATTGGGCATGCGCTGCCTGGAGGCGAGTGGTTTGCGAAGGCGCTGGATCTTCTTGAGAGGGCGCGGTGAGGGTTGGTTGGTCGGGGGGTGAGGGCAGATCCGACGTGGCTTGGAGGGCGAAGGCTTTGGGGTGGGTGTATGTCGATGACATGGGCGACGTGGCTGACGTGGATGGGGTGCACTGCGTGTGCCGCTCATGGGTTCGGCTTGCTTGCGTACCGGGGCGCAATGGCTGGGCCGTGCAACTGCGATGAGTGATGGCGGGGAGGGCGCGTGCGAGGTCTTCCGTAGCTCTGGTCTTCGGTCTGGAAGAGCTTTTGGGCGCGGGTTGCAGATTGGGATCAGGCGATGGAACCACGGAAAACATTTCTGCCGGCGCTGGATTCTGCGCGTGGCGTGGCTGCGGTGATGGTGATGGGATATCACTTTTACGGGAGCGAGCAGTGTCATCCGTACGTTCCGGCTTTTCTGGCCAATGCCTACCAGTGTGTGGACTTCTTCTTCGTTCTTTCGGGGTTTGTTCTGGCGCGTGCCTACGAGGGATCGCTTTCGTCGTGGCGTCGGTCGGGAGATTTTCTTCTCCTGCGTCTTGGACGGATCTGGCCGCTGCATGCGGTGTATGTGGTGTTGTTTCTATGCTGGTTCCTGAGTTTGCGGCGGATTCCGGCGCTTGAGGAATCCGGGCACGCGGTTTTCACGTTGGGACTTCTGCACTCTGTGGAGGCGCTTTCGCGCTGGAGCGTGGGCTACAACGAGCCGAGTTGGAGCATCTCGGCGGAGTGGATCTGCTATGTGCTCTTTGCGTTGGTCTCGACGGTTGCTTGGATGCGGTCGCTCCGCAGGACGCGCGTTTATGCGGCGCTGAGTCTTGTTGGGCTTGTTCTGTGTCTCGCCACCCATGGAGGCGAGGGGGTGGGCGGCATGTTGTACGCGAACGGATTTTTGCGGGGGATTCTTGGATTCTTCGCCGGTGCGCTGGCCTTCCATCTGAATGAAGAGTGGCGTCCGTCCTCATGGGAAATTAGGGTGGCGCTTTTGGCGGGGCCTGCGGCGTACCTGCTCAATCCGGGTGAGGGATGGTGGGAGTTTCTCTTTCCGTTTCTGTGTGTGCCAAGCGTGATGGTGCTTGCGCAGCCAGGGCTGCAGAGGGGCTTGCTGGCATGGAAGCCCCTGGTGTGGCTGGGAACGGTGTCGTACTCCGTCTACATCGGGCACCTGTTCTGGGGGCGCGTGATGGAGAGGGCGTTTGCGGGTGTTCCTCCCGGGCGGTTGAACGCGCATGGGATCGTGCTGGGCAAGGCGGCGGTGACCTTGGTGGTTGCGGCGCTGGCGTGCCGGTTCATCGAGGGGCCGTGTCGCCAGGCCGTACGGCGCTGGGTGGGCGCGCGTGCGCAAGCCTGAGTCCGTGCCACGCAACGCGTTCGACGCGCAGTTCTTCAGCATCCCGCGCACGGGCGCTGATGGGGAGGGGGGTGTGCGTTACTTTGCCGGGGCGTGCTTGGCGTCGAGATTTGCGCTGAGCGCGGCGGGGGTGATGGAGACGGGGGCGCCCTCTGAGGGGACGTCGATGCCTGCGCTCCAAAGGATGGCGTTTACCAGCATGCGGCGCTGGCTTTCGACACCCCAGTTGCGGTGGAGGTCGCAGCCGGTGAAGGCGAAGCTGCGGCCCTTGTTGGCGCGTTCAAAAGCCCACGCGACCACCTCCGGGCGTTCTGCGTGGGACTTGGCATTGGCGGTGGAACGGGACTTGTCGGGGACTGCGCCTGCGAGGAGGGGGACGGCCTGCGGGGAGAAGTGGAGGTTGTAGAGCCAGCCGTCGAGCGGTGCGGCGAAGGCGGTGACTCCCTGCAAAACGGGGTGTTTGGGGAACTGGGAGAATTCCATGTCCCAGTGGCCTCGGCAGCCGATGTCCTTCTGCCAGACGGCGCCAATCCACTGTTGGAATTCGGAGGCGCGGTCGTCTGGGACTTCGACGGCTTGGTGGAGGAAGACGAGTCCGGCGCCGGAGTCGGCGACTTGGCGCACGCGGTTCCAGCGTTCGGGAGCGAGGAAGGAGAGGCGTGGGCCGCCATCGGCGTAGACGACGAGTGCGCGGGCATCTTTGAAGACGGCTTCGTTCTTGGGCCAGCCTTCGGCAACGAGGACGGGCCAGACCTTGCCGCTCTGGCGCAGACAATCGGCCATGAGTGCGCACCCGGCGAAGTATTCGTGCTGGCCGGGCTTGTTGCTGACGCTACCTGCAAGGAGGACGACCTTTGGGAGACCTGGAGTGGGAGCCTCCGTCTCGAGAGGGATGCGGCGCTGTTCCTCCGTGAGTTCCGCGTGGGATGTCGCGCAAAGGAGGGAAGCGAGGCCGAGGGCGATGGCGTGCAGTGCAGTGGATTTCATGGGGGGTGGAATTTAGGAGAAGAGTTCGTGGACGACGTGGCCGTGGACGTCGGTGAGGCGGAAGTCGCGACCGGCGTAGCGGTAGGTAAGTTTTTCGTGGTCGAGGCCGAGGGCGTGGAGGAGGGTGGCGTGGAGGTCGTGCATGTGGACCTTGTCGGTGACAGCGTGGTGGCCGAATTCGTCGGTCTCGCCGTGGACGTGGCCGGGCTTGAATCCGCCGCCCGCCACCCAGAGGGAGAAGCCTGCGGGGTTGTGGTCGCGGCCGGTGCCGTTTTTTTCCGCGTAGGGTGTGCGGCCGAATTCACCGCCCCACCAGACGATGGTGTCTTCGAGGAGGCCGCGTTGTTTGAGGTCCGCGAGGAGGCCGGCGATGGGTTTGTCGACGGCGGCTGCGTGGTCGCCGTGCTTCTTGATATTGGAGTGCTGGTCCCAAGCGGGGTTGTTGCTGTTGTCGGAGTAGTTGACTTGGACAAAGCGCACGCCGCTCTCGCAGAGCCTGCGGGCAAGGAGGCATTGGCGGCCGAAGTTGTCGGTGGTCTTTTCGCCGATGCCGTAGAGGGCGCGGGTTTCCGGGGATTCGGAGTCGATGTCGAGGGTGGCGGGTGCGGCGCCCTGCATGCGCCATGCGAGTTCGTAGGAATTGATGACGGCTTCGAGTTCGCTCTCGCCTGGCTTGGAGCGCAGTTGTTCTGCGTTGAGATCTTGAAGGAGTGCGAACTGGCGGCGGGCTTCCTCCGGGGAGCCGGGGTTTCTGAGGTTGCCGATGGTGGCGTCCTTGGCTGGGACGCCTGGACGGCCGATGGCGGTGCCTTGGTAGACGGCGGGGAGGAAGGCATTGCCGTAGTTGCGAGGACCGCCGTTGCCGAGGCTTGGGCTCAAGGAGACGAAGGCGGGGAGGTTCTCGTTTTCAGATCCGAGGCCGTAGCTCAGCCAGGAGCCCATGGAGGGGCGGATGAAGTTGGTGGAGCCGGTGTGAAGGAAGAGGGTGGCTGGGCCGTGGGCGATGCCTTCCGTGTGCATGGAACGGATGAGGCAGAGGTCATCCATGTGTTTGCAGATTTCCGGGAAGAGATCGCTGCCCCACATGCCGCTGCGTCCGTGCTGGGCGAAGTTCCAGAGGGGTTTCATGACGCGCTGCTGGGGGCTTTTGCCGTCCTTGGCGATGCTACGCAGGTCGTTGAAGTCGAGCATGCGACCGTCCTGTTCGAGGAGCGCGGGCTTGTAGTCGAAGGAGTCGACGTGGCTCACGCCGCCCTGCATGAAGAGGAAGATGATGCGTTTGGCGCGGGGCTTGTGATGCGGGGCCCTGGGTGCGAGGGGGTTGGCGGCGGAGGCCGCGCGGGCGTTTTGTTGAGAGGCGAGGCCCGCGAGGGCGAGATAGCCGAAGCCGCAACCAAGGGATTGCAGGGCGCGCCGACGGGAGGGGAATGCCGGGTTCATGAGGGGGGGGATGGGTTCAGTCCAGATAGCGGAAGTCGATGGAGGCGAAAAGCATCTGGTGGATCTGGGTCCAGCCTTCGATGCCGGGATCGTTCGTGGCGAGGTACTGGGTGCAGAGGGTGCGTTCGCGTTCAGAGGGTTGTCTGCCGAGGATGCGCATGTAGGCAGCGTCGATGCGTTCGGGATCTGAGGCGGCGAGGGCCATGGTGCGTTGGGCGGCGGCGCGAGCCTGGTCGCGAACGAAGGGGCTGTTGAGAAGATAGAGAGCCTGTGGGGCGACGGTGCTGACGTTGCGCTGGCCGACGGGTTGGTTGATGTTCGCGAAGTCGAATACTTCGAATGCTTCGAGGCGTTTGTTGCGGAATGCCGGGGTGTAGAAGCTGCGGCGCAGATCGGTGAACTGGTAGGCGTACTCGATGTTTTGGGCGGAGGAGGTGTTGGCGTCGATGTCGCCTGCCCCGGCGATGTTGGGGCCGCCTTGGGCGAGGTCGATGCGTCCGCTAGCATGGAGGATGGCATCGCGGATTTCCTCGGCGTTGAGGCGGCGGCGGTTGGCACGCGCGAAGAGGTGGTTCTCAGGATCCTGCTTGGACGGGGGTTGGACGGAGAGTTGCCATGCGCGGGAGAGCACGATTTCGCGCACGAGGGTTTTGAGGTTCCATCCTTCCTGAATGAACTGGAGGGCGAGATGGTCGAGGAGTTCGGGGTGGGTGGGGAGTTCGCCCGTGGTGCCGAAGTTGTCGACGGTGCGGACGATGCCGGCGCCGAAGAGCCAGAACCAGACGCGGTTGACGAGGACACGTGCGGTGAGGGGGTTGTCGGAGCTCACCAGCCATTCGGCGAGTTCGAGGCGGCCGCTCTGTTTTGCGGGGAGTGCGGGTGCAGGCCCTGCGAGGGCGACTTGGAGAAAGCCGCGTGGGACGCTGGGACCGCGCTGACGTTCGATGCCGCGGACGCGGATTTGTGTGTCGGCGATTGCGTCGTCCTCGCGGACGATCATTGCGGTGTCGCGTTTGGGACCCTTCGTGGTGAGGTTTTTGATTTCGGCTTCGACACTCTTTACACGGGCGCGTTCCGGGCTGTCTTTTTCTTTAGGGGGCTGCGGAGTTTTCGATGCGGGGTTCTTGGAAGGTGCTCCTGTGGTGGTGGCGAGAGCAGGGGAAGGGGGCGCGTCTTCCTCGATGAGTTGGAGCGCGTCGACGGTGACGTAGCCCTTGGTGTCGGCGTTGCTGATGAGCACGTAGCCCGCGCCGTCCTTTTCGAAACGGAATTTGCCGAGGGAGACGAAGCGGCCGTCGATGGGAGGTGGGCCGGACTGGTCGATGAAGACGGTGTCCTCGCCGTCGGCGTGGAGGATGTTGATGCGGACATTGTTCGCGCGGCCCTGTGCATGAGCGTAGGCGAGGCGCAGGTCGTAGCGGGCGGTCTTCGGGATTTGCGGGGTGAAGGTGATGGTGCAGGCGCCCTTTTCCTTGTTGTCGTCGGTGAGGTAGCCCTTGCCGACGTAGGAGCGGACATGGGTGGAGTGTTTCCATTGGCCGACGACTTTGGCGTCCTGATCGTCGAGGACGATGCCCGGTAGTTCGGAGGGGGCGATGGGGCGGCCCGGGGAGGAGCTGGCTTCGGCGACGTTCTTGGAAGCTTTGGCGAGAGCGGTCTGCGCTGCCTTGAGTTCGCTTTGAAGGGACGCGATGTGCTGCTCATGGGCTTGGAGAGCGGGTTCGTCCTCGGGTGCGGCTGGGAGTGGGTGGGTGATCCAGCGGGCGACGTTGTCGGTGTAGTTGTGGAGGGTACGAGTGGAGGCGAAGATGCCGGCGAGGGCGTAGTAGTCGTGCTGGGGGACGGGGTCGAATTTGTGATCGTGGCAGCGGGCGCAGCCGAGGGTCTGGCCAAGGAGGGAGCGTCCGAGGGTGTCGATCTGTTCGTCGATAATGTCGAAGCGCAGTTGTTGTTTGTACTGTTCTTCGTAATTGGTGGGGCCGAGTGCGAGGAAGCCAGTGGCGATGAGGTGGCGGCGTTGCTCGTCAGTGTCCTTGTGTGGGAGGAGGTCGCCGGCGATCTGCTCGCGGATGAATTGGTGGATGGGGAGGCCGCTGTTAAAGCTTTCGCGGACGTAATCGCGGTAACGCCACGCGTCTTTGAAGAGCAGGGTGCGGCCTCCGCCGCTGCTTTCCGCGAAACGTGCGATGTCCAGCCAGTGGCTGCCCCATGTCTCTCCGAAGTGGGGGCTTGCGAGCAGTTCATCGACCATCTTGGAGAGCGCATTGTTGCGGCCCTGCGTTTGCGTATCGGTAAGGAGAGTGTCGACCTGTTCAGGAGAGGGGGGAAGGCCGGTGAGCGCAAAGGACAGGCGCCGGGCGAGCACCGGGAGCGTGGCGTCGGGTGCGGCCTGGATGCCGTCCTTTTCCATGCGTGCGAGCAGGAAGCGGTCGATGGCGGTGAGTGGCCAGTCGGCGTGTTGGACGTTGGGCGGATCGGCTTTGTGGAGGGGTTGATAGCACCAGAACTTGCGGCCTTCCTCGAGGCTGAGACCGCGTTGTTTGGTCTTGGGCGCATCGTCCGAGCGGGGGTCCGGTGCGCCCATTGCGATCCATTGCTCGAGGATGGCGATTTCTCCCCCGGGGAGTTTCTGTTTTGGGGGCATCTGGAGATCGCGGTTGGCGTACCGGACGGCCTCGATGAGGAGGCTTGCCTCGGGTTGTCCCGGGGTGATGGCGGGGCCGGTGTCGCCGCCCTTGATCCATGCTTCACGGGAGTCGAGGCGCAGGCCTCCTTTCACCTTTTTTTCAGCGCTATGGCACTCGGAGCAGCGCTGTGCGAGGAGGGGGCGGACTTTGTTTTCAAAGAAATCCGTTCCCGGGTCTGCCGCAGCGTGTGCGGAGAGGATGGCTGCGAGGGTGAGCGTGACGGGGGTGCGGCGCATGGGGGGCACGTGGATAAGATCCGGGGTGGGGGCGGTGTTAGGTGAAAACTGCCGGGGATGCGCGGGTGAGGGGCGTTTTTGGGGGATGCGCTGCTGAAGGTGCTGGTTGTTAGCTGTGGCTAATAAGTAATTAGTTTACATAGCTGCATGAGTTTTTCCACCCGGCGGAAAGTGTTTCGGATTGCGCATCTGACGGACCTGCACCTTGGGATTAAAGAGGGGGATTGGGCAGATGCGCTCCTGCTCGTGGACGATGCCTTGGAGCAGGGGGCGGATCATGTGGTTTTCAGCGGGGATCTGCTGGAGGCTGCAAGCGGTGATTGTCTGCGCGCATTGGTGAGGCAGTTGCGGGTGCGCGGGTTGTGTGATGCGTCCAAGACGACCATCGTTCCGGGAAACCACGACGTGTTTCCGTGGAGCATAGAGATGTTTCCGTGGAGCATAGAGAAGAAGTGGCCGGGTTTGGACTTCCTGATTCCGACCCGGAACTTCAGGACGTTCGGACGGCTCACTTCGTGGAGTCGCAGGGGCGAGGAGGCGGAACCGCTTTTCAGGAATGCGGCCTATCCTTTTGGGAAGCGGATTGCGCCCGGGGTGGATCTTGTGGGCTTGGATACAACGGCGCAAGAGGCACGCAATCCATTGGACACCGCATGGGGACGCATGGACGAAGAGGATGCGGATGCGGCGCAGACGTTTTTTGCCCGGCGCAAGTCAGTGCACCGGGTGGTGGTGATGCATCACTATCCATTCGATGATTTTTCCAATGTGACGTTCGCGATGAAGGGTGTCGCGATTAAGGAGTTTCAGATGCGGTTCACGGAGCCCGATGCCGCCACGGTGCGCAACTGGCTGGGCCGGGCAGGGGCGACCGTGGTTTTGTGCGGACACATTCACGACTATCGCAACAAGGAGACAAAGGAGGGGGTGCGTGTGGTGTGTTCGAACTCCTCCAAATCGGAGGGGGAGGACGCGCGCTGCTACAGCATGGTGGACCTGCACGCGGACGGTCGCGTGGGCGTGAAACAACGCAGTCTGATGATGCCGGGTTGAGGATCGGCTTCACAGGCTGAGGAGTTGCTGGTGAAGCGCGAGGTTGCGTGGCTCGGTATCGTCTGAGTCCGCGCTGGTGTGTGGGGCGTCGTCAGCGGGGATTCGCGGCGGGCAGGATTCGGGACGGGGGGAGGTGGCGGGCTGCGCGCAGGCGTCTGCGAGGCGTTCGGCATCGAGGATGATGCGGGTGGTTTCCAGAACGCTGTCCGGGTTGAGGGAGATGCTGTCGATTCCATTCGCGATGAGGAACCGGGTGAACTCTGGGTAATCGCTGGGAGCCTGGCCGCAGATGCCGATCTTGCAGCCATGTTCATGGCAGGTGGCGATGACTTCGGCGATGAGGCGGGTGACGGCAGGGCTGCGTTCGTCGAAGAGGGGGGCGACGAGAGCGCTGTCGCGGTCGACGCCGAGGACGAGTTGGGTGAGGTCGTTGGATCCGATGCTGAAGCCGTCGAAGAGCGGGGTGAACTCGGAGGCGAGCAGGACGTTGCTGGGGAGTTCGCACATCATGTGCACTTCCAAGGCATCGTGGCCTCGGACAAGGCCGTGGAGGGCCATCTGCTGCTGAACCTTGCGAGCTTCCTCCGGTGTGCGGCAGAAGGGGATCATTACCTGCAGGTTGGTGAGGCCCATGGTCTCGCGCACCCGTCGCACTGCGCGGCATTCAAGACCGAAGGCCGCCTGGTAACGGGGATGGTAATACCGGCTTGCACCCCGGAACCCGAGCATCGGGTTTTCTTCAAGGGGTTCGTAGGCGCGGCCACCGATGAGGTGGGCGTATTCGTTGGACTTGAAGTCGCTCAGTCGTAGGAGGACGGGCTTTGGGTGGAAGGCTGCGGCGATGGTGC
The DNA here is from genome assembly GCA_945861435.1 of Chthoniobacter flavus. Classification (GTDB taxonomy): domain Bacteria; phylum Verrucomicrobiota; class Verrucomicrobiia; order Chthoniobacterales; family Chthoniobacteraceae; genus CAIURC01. Next base: position 19,822 of record CAMAUX010000043.1, read on the forward strand.
CGATGCCTTGTGCGAGCTTTTCCACAAAGAACTCCGCTTTGTCGGGATAACCCTCCGTGATCCGCTCGATGAGATCGCGGGCCATGGGGTCGGCGAGGTTTTGGAAGTCGGCGAGAGCGGCGGGGTGGATGCGGATTGCCTGGGTGATGATGAATTCCATCCGAGCAAGGCCGACGCCGTCGTTGGGTATCTGGGCAAGGCTGAAGGCTTCGCCGGGATCTGCCACGTTCATCATGACGCGGGTGCGCGGCCGGGCCACTCCTGCGAGGTCCGTGCATGCGCGTTCGAAAGCGAGCACGCCTTCGAAGACGGTGCCGGTGTCGCCCGCGGCGCAGCTCACGGTGACCATGGATCCATCGGGGATGGTGTGCGTGGCGTTGCCGGTGCCGACGACGGCGGGCACGCCGAGTTCGCGGCTGACGATGGCGGCGTGGCAGGTGCGGCCTCCTGTGTCTGTGACCACAGCGGCGGCGTCGCGCAGGATGGGCTGCCAGTCGGGATCGGTCTTCACGGTGACGAGCACTTCGCCTTTCTGGAAGCTGCCGATGGCGCTGGCGTCCGCAATCACCCGGGCCCGCCCCGAGGCGATGCGCGTGCCGACGCGCTGGCCCGTGGCGAGCACGGGGCCGCGGCCCTTGAGTGTGAAGCGCTCGAGCACATCGGGACGGCGGCGGGACTCGACCGTTTCGGGTCGCGCTTGAAGGAGGAAGATTTCGCCCGTGATGCCGTCCTTGGCCCACTCGATGTCCATGGGGGTTGGGTGTCCGTGGAGTTCTGAGTAGTGGTCTTCCACGGTGCAGGCCCAACGCGACAGGGTGAGGATCTCGTTATCGTTGAGAACGAGCCGAGTGCGGTCTTCTTCGGGAACAGGGACGGAGAGCAGGTGCCCTGGTCGCTGCGGGTCGTAGACGAGTTTGGATGCCTTGGAGCCGGTGTGTTTTTGGAGGATGGGGCTGTGGCCTGTGCGCAGTGTTGTTTTGAAGACGCGGTACTCGTCCGGGGTGACCGCGCCTTGGACGAGGGATTCGCCGAGCCCGAAGGTGGCGTTGATCAGGACGACGCCGCGGAAGCCGGACTCGGTGTCGAGGGTGAACATGACGCCGGATCCAGCGAGGTCGGAGCGTACCATCCGCTGCACGCCGACGCTGAGAGCGCAGTGGAGGGTGTCGATGCCGCGTTCTGCCCGGTAGCTGATGGCGCGTTCGGTGAATAGGGAGGCGAAGCAGCGCCTGCAGGCGTCCAGAAGAGCATGGGCGCCTTGGACATTGAGGAAACTTTCCTGCTGTCCGGCGAAGCTGGCCTCTGGGAGGTCTTCGGCAGTGGCGGAGGAGCGGACGGCCACCGCGGGCGGTTCGGAATGGTTTCCCTGGAGTTGGCGATAGGCGGCGAGCACGGCATCTTCTAGGTGGGGCGGGAGCGGAGCTGTGCAGAGGGCGTTGCGCAGGTGTGCGGAGGCGTTCTGGAGTGCGGCGAGGTCGCGTGTATCGAGTCCGGAGAGGGTGGACTGCACGAGGGGGCTGAGATTGCCGCTGCTGAGGAAGAGGCGGTAGGCCTCGGCCGTGAGTGCGAAGCCGTCCGGGATCTTGATGCCTTTTGGAGTTAGGGCGCGCACCATTTCACCGAGAGAAGCGTTTTTGCCGCCGACTGAGGGGAGGTCTGCGAGGCGGATGTCGGCAAACCAGCGGACCAGAGGAGAATCGGGTTCGGGTTTCATGGTGTGAGGATGGGGATGCGGCAGGAGAGTGAGTGGATGGAAGGGAATGAACCTGGATGGAAGTGGATGGAAGTGGATTGAAGGGAATGAACCTGGATGGAAGTGGATGGGAGTGGATGGAGGGTGGGGCGGTATTCGAGTGAACCACCTCCCACAGTTTAATCGCGGGCGGGGGGCCGAGAGGGGGTGCGTGGATGGAGGAGATTTCTGGGCGCGCGGGTGGTGGTGCAGGAACAAGCAGGGAGCGCATTCTCCGGAAGTTTGAATGCGTGTCGGCCGCTGTGGCCGCGCGGTGCGCGGCGCTCGTGGATCAGGCGCGGGCGGCCATTTTGCCACGGAGTGCGCGGTGCCGGTTGTGGTGCGATGCCGATGCTTCGGGGGCTTTCCTTCGGAGCTGGATTCCTTGTGATTGAGGTGTGTGATTTTTCAGGAATCTGCGTGCCTGCTGATCTGTTTCGATCCTATTCGCGGGACAGGAGAGGGGAGCGAAAAGACGTGCAGCATCGTATTTGTGAGAGCATGGTGGCCGACTATGCCATTTCGCTCCCTCGGCCTCGGATCAGAGATTCTCAAAGCACTGGAGGAGGTGGGGTATACTGAGCCGACGCCCATTCAAGCGGCGGCTATTCCGCTGATTCTCACGGGGCGTGATCTGGTGGGTATTGCGCAGACGGGCAGTGGGAAGACGGCGGCGTTTGTGCTGCCGCTGCTTCAACTGCTGCGGGGTGGGAAGCCTGGGACGCAGGTGCTGATTATTGCTCCTACTCGCGAGTTGGTGGTGCAGATCGAGGAGAACCTTCTTGCGTACGCGAAGCATCTGTCCGTGCGGGTGGCGAAGGTTTTTGGCGGAGTGGGGGAGCGTCCGCAGATTGAGGCACTAAAGGCCCGTGTGGAGGTGGTGGTGGCCACGCCGGGGCGGTTGCTGGACCTGATGCGGCACGCGGATTTTCGTGGTTTGCGGGCGCTCGTTTTGGACGAGGCGGACCGGATGCTCGACATGGGTTTTCTTCCGTCGATTCGGCGGATTGTGAAGGAGTTGCCGGTGCAGCGGCAGACGCTGTTGTTCACGGCGACGCTGTCCCGCGAGATCGAGACGCTGGCGCAGCAGTTCCTGCGGGATCCGCAGCGTGTGGAGATCGGCCGTCGGTCGAATCCGGCGCAGAGTGTGACGCAGGAGGTTTACGAGGTGCCGATGCACCTGAAGCCGGCGTTGCTGGGGCATCTGCTGGCGCAACCAGATCTGCGGAGTGTGCTGGTGTTTACGCGCACCAAGCACGGGGCGGATCGTGTGGCCCGGAAGTTGGAGTCGATTGGAGTGCAGTGTGCGGCGATCCATTCCAATCGTTCGCAGAACCAGCGGCTAAGGTCGCTGCAGGAGTTTCGGGAGGGGCGGGTGCGCGTGTTGGTGGCCACGGATATTGCGTCGCGAGGGATCGATGTGGACGGAATTTCGCACGTGGTGAACTACGACTTTCCGATGCATGCGGAGGACTATGTCCACCGGATCGGGCGCACGGGGCGGGCGAGCGCGCTGGGCGTGGCGTTGAGCTTTGTGACGTCCGATGACCAGGGGTCCCTACGCGCCTTGGAACGGTTCATTGGCCGTGGCATCGAGCGGCGGCGGGCGGAGGGGTTCGACTACACGGTGGCCGGACCGGCTCCGTCGGCGGATCGGACTCCGGCGCGTTCGGGCGGTGGAGAGGGAGTGGGCGGAGGTGGGCGCGGGCGGCCGACTGGAGTCCCCGGACAGGGGAGAAAGGATGGGAGGGGGAGTCGGAGTGGTCCCGGTCGGCGCGATGGGTATGGAGCTGGGCCGAGGAATGGCGGTGGTGGGGCGCACCGAGGCCGCTGAGGCCGCTGAGGCCTGAAGGGCGAATCGCGGGGATGTTTTTTTGGCCGCCTTTGGGTTTTTTAGGGCGGCCTAAGCTACAAGCTGGGAGGAGGATCGGTCAGCGGCGGACAGCTTCAGCGCGGTTGTCGGTGTATCCCTCGCGGACGACGATGTATTTGTCGAGGGCACCCCTGGTGGCGAACTCGTAGGCTTTGATGCGTTTGGGGTTCTCTTCGACGGCCCACGCCGCGTTGACGGAGACTTGGACTGCGGTGCTTCCGAACCAGAAGGTGGGGCTGAGAGCGGTGTCTACAGCGCGTCCGGGAAGGTCTCGGAGCGAGGAGGGGCCGATGACTGGGACCACGAGATACGGTCCGGGAGGGATCCCCCATTTACCGAATGCCTGGCCGACATCTTCCGGGGGGACGTTGGCGAGGGCGGGGATTTTGTCGGAGGGTTTGAGGAAGCCGCCCACCCCTGCTGTTGAATTGATGAGGAGCTTCCCGGTTTCCTGGGAGGTTTTCTTGAGATCGCCTTGGAGGAGCGCGCCAGCAAATCGGACGGGCGTCTGCAAATTATCGAAGAAGTTACCGAAGCCTGTGAGGACTGGTTTGGGGAGGAGGAACTCTGTTCCCTTGGCTAGCGGGCGGAAGAGAAAGCGGGTGAGTAGTTGGTCGTTGAAAGCGAAGACCACGCGGTTGAGCGGTTCGATGGGGTCGCTGGTGGTGCGTGCGAACTCGTCTCCGCCGCGTTTCTCGCTGGCGGGAACGCGACATTCCTTGGAGCAGTGGGTGGCGCTCTTCTGTTGGGGGCGTTGTCCCGAGTGGATGGATGAGCATCCGGCGAGTCCGATGCATGCGGTCAGGAGTGCCGATAGGGTCGTGTGCGGGCGAGAGATTTTGCGGGTCATAGCGTGGGAGGGGTGCAGAGGGAGAAGGGGCAGTCAGGATCCTTTGTCGAGCGTGTCCTTCATGAGTTTGAGAAGGCCCTCGCCGCCGCTGCGCTGGCGGATGGAGTCAAACTGCGCGCGGTAATTGGCGGTCATGCTGACTCCCTCGATGACGACGTCGTAGACGCTCCAGCGTCCTGCGGTGTTCTCGAGTCTGTAGAGCACGTTGGCCTTGCTTCCAGCGTAGCGGGTTTGTGCGGGAATCTCGATGCGTCCGGAGCCGACGTCGACGGGTGGGGATAATTGCATCTCGAGTTTGGCGTCCCAGTCGAAGCGTGCCGCGTAGCTGCGGATGAGCATTTCGGAGAAGAGGGAGATTGCCTGTTTTTGCTGGGCGGGGTTGAGATCGCGCCAGCCTCCGCCGATTGCGCGCTTGGTGAGGCTTTCAAAGTTGAAGAGCCGTTCCAGAGCTGGGCGTGTCTTGCGGGCGAGTTGGACAGGAGTGGCGCCGCGGTTGGACTCCGCTATTTTGATGATTTCTTGGAGTCCCTGTTCGAGAAAGGTCTGAGGGGCGGTGGCGGCTTGGGCTGGGGCGATGGCAGAAGCTACGAGGACGATTGCGGCCAGAGGCCGGCAGAAGAGGTTGGGCATTATTGAGCTTTAAGGATTCTGGGATGGCTTGTTTTCCGGGGTGGCCTGCTGGGAGGGAGGATTCTGGGGGGCGTTCTGGGGGGCGTTCTGAGGAGCTGTTTGGTTCTGCACGGAGCCGAAGGCGAATCGGCTCAGAAGGGATTCGATGTCGAGGGCTGATTCGGTGTCGGTGATCCGGTCGCCTGCGGCTAGTGTTTTATCTTCGGCGCCGGGAGTGAGGGCGACGTATTTGTCGCCGAGCAGGCCGCGGCCGCGGATGGCGGCGACCGTGTCGATGGGAAGTGCGAGGTCTTTGCGGACGTGCAGTTCAACGAGGGCGTAGAAGTTGTTGTCCAGTCGCATCGGTCCGACGGTTCCGACGGGGACGCCTGCGATGAGGATTTGCGCGCCGGAGTTGAGTCCTGCTGCGCTGGTGAAGCGCGCGAGGAGAAGGACGGTCTGGGACTGGGGGATGGTGGTGGAGCCGAGTTGGAAGGCGAAGTAGGCAAGGCAGGCGAGGCCAGCCGTGACGAACAAGCCGACTGCGCGTTCCATGGCGCGGGATGTCATAGGATTGATTAGAACTGAAGGGTGTCTAGTTGAGCAAGGATTGCCTCAGGGCATCGAGGCTGTCGCGGAAGAGTCGGAAATGGGGTTCGGTGCGGGCCTCGAACTGCGATGGGGTGCCGCTGAAGTGGACATGGCCCTGATCGATCCAGACGATGTGCGAGCTGACCAGCAGTGCTTCCGCGACGTCGTGGGTGACGACCACCGCAGTGAAGCCGCGTGCGCGCTGGAGGCGCACGATCATTTCAAAGACGGAATTGCGGCGCACGGGGTCGAGTCCTGCGGTGGGTTCGTCGAAGAAGACGAGTTCAGGATCGGTGACGAGAGCCCGGGCTACGGCGAGGCGCTTCTGCATTCCGCCGGAGAGTTGCGCTGGGTAGCGGTGTGCGGCGTCCTCGAGTTCCATGTGGCGTAGCAGTTCGCGTGCTTTTTCCACTTGGAGCGCGTGAGGGAGGGAGCCTCTGGCGCGCAGCGCGAGCACGAGGTTTTCGAGGGTGGTTGCGGAGTCGAAGAGTGCGTTGTGCTGGAACACGTAACTCGAGGCCTGGCGGAGCGCTGCGCGGCGTCCTGTTGCGAGGACGTCGTGACCGCGGAAGCTGACCGATCCAGCATCGGGTTGGTGGAGGCCGACGACGCAGCGCAGGAGGACAGACTTGCCTGTGCCGCTGCGGCCAAGGATGGAGACGATGCCGCCGGAGGGCACGTCGAAGCTGACTCCCCTGAGGACGTGGTTTTCCCCGAAGCGTTTGTGGAGAGCATCGACGCGCAGGAGTGCGGGCTCGTTTTCGCAGGACGCAGGGGGTGGTGCGGGGGCTGCCTGCGTCATACAAGGAGGGCGGTGATGAGGTAGTCGGCGGCGAGCACCAGCATGCTGGAGAAAACGACGCCGCGAACGGTGGCGGCGCTGACTGAGCGCGCGCCGGGTTCTCCGAGATGGTGGGAGTGGAAGCCTTGGTAGGCGCAGAGGGAGACGGTGGCGAGTCCGAAGGCGAGCGCCTTGAGGAGGCATTCGCGCACATCGCTGCCGTGGATGGCATCATGAACGGCGGCCCAGTACCCGTGGCCGTCCTGATGGAGTAGCACACAGCCGGAGAGCCAGCCTCCGCTAATGCCCACGAGGACGAAGAGAGCAGTGAGCACAGGGACGGCGAAGCAGGCTACAAGCAGTCTTGGGCCCACGAGGAATCCCTCTGCGGAGATGCCCATTAGTTCAAGGGCGTCGATCTGTTCAGAGGAGCGCTGGATGCCGAGTTCAGCGGAGAGGGCGGTGCCCGCCTGGCCGGCAACCATGATGGCGGCTAGCACCGGGGCGAGTTCGCGACAGAGGCTCAGCGAAACGAGTGTGCCCAGCATGCCGGAGGCGCCGAAACGGGACAGGACGTAATGCCCTTGAAGCCCGAGCACCAGGCCGGCGAAAACCGCGACGACCGAGATCACCGGCAGGCAGCGCACACCGATTTCGTAGATCGCTCGCACGAGTCGTGCGCGAAGCCCTCCGCCGGAGCGCACCATCGTGAAGGCTCGCCAGCCGAAGAGGGCTAGGCGTCCTGCGGAGTCGACTGATTCGAGGACTGCTTTTCCGGATGCGGCTAACACAGGCGGCGAAGTAAGCAGATGCCGCCTCGGGTCACAAGGATGTCTAATGGCAGGGATTTAATAGCCGTTTTTCAGCTATTGAGCTTGTGCGCCAGCGTGGGCGGCAGCAGCGAGCGGGGCCACGAGTGCGGCGACTTTTTCAGCCAGATCGGGCTCTGCACCATGCTCAGCGATGCGTTTCACGATGGCGCTTCCCACCACAACCGCGTCTGCGTGTGCTGCCACGGCGCGCACTTGTTCCGGGGTGGAGATTCCGAAGCCGACGGCGATCGGGAGTGTGCTGTGCTGGCGGATGAGCGCCACTCGTTCTGCAAGGGACTCGGCGACGTCGCTGCGCTCTCCTGTGACACCTTCGCGCGAGACGTAGTAAAGGAAGCCGCTCGCGCCTTTGGTAAGGTGCGCGATGCGTTCGGGAGGGGTGGTGGGGGCGATGAGGCGGATGCGTCTGAGAGGGGACTGGACGCTGAATTCTGCGCTGTGCTGGTCCTCATCAGGGGGGAGGTCCAGCAGAAGAAGTCCGTCTACCCCGGCGGCTGCTGCGTCTGCGTGGAAGCGTTCGAACCCGTACTGATAGACTGGGTTCATGTAAGTGTAGAGGACGATGGGTAGTTGCGACTCCCTGCGGATTTGACGCACGCATTCGAGCACCCCCGCGACCGTGGTGCCGGATTCGAGTGCGCGGGCGGCCGCCATCTGGTTGACGATCCCGTCGGCGAGTGGGTCGGAGAACGGGACGCCGAGTTCGAGCACGTCGACCCCGGCTTTCTCAAATGCAATCGCCAGTGCGCGTGTGGCATCCAGAGTGGGGTCACCTGCTGCGATGTAGGCGATGAGCGCCTTCTGTCCCTTCTTTAGGAGGCGGGCGAGTTGTTCGTCGATACGGTTTGCCATGGGGCGCGGATTCTCGCTGGGGAGCGGCGATTGGACAGGAATTTTTTTGAGAGGACAGGGTGAGTGAGGTCTTGTTGCTAATAGGATAATTGATTCGGGGCGCGGCGACTGCGTAAAAGGCGGTTGGCAACGCTGCCTTATCTTATTAGGTTAAATTCTTTATGAAGCGCACCTGTTTGATTTTTCTGTCGGGCATTCTCCTTTGCGTCGTTGGCTGCGAGCAGCATCCGTTGCCGGGAGCCCCTGAGGCAAAGGTGGAGAAACCCGCGGGCCATGCCGATGGGCACGCGGGTGCTGCGAGTCCGGCGCCGAAAGCGGCTCACTGATCCTAAGTAGCCGATTCCTGTCCAGCTGCGGCTTTGCCGCAATGGCAACGGTTCAACGCGTCTTTTTTTGGAGTGGCTGCAGACACTTGTTGACACCGCGTCAGCCGCCGCTAAGTTTGTGGTCCCTTTTTTTTCAAGCATCCACGGCCAATGAAACGCACCTACCAAGCTTCCAAGCGCACCCGCAAACAACAGTTCGGATTCCGTGCCCGGATGAAGACGAAGAGCGGGAGGGCGATTTTGTCTCGTCGGCGTGCGCGCGGCCGCAGGCGGTTGCTGCCCAAGGGTGTTGAAGTGCACTTTGCGCGTCACACGCAGGCCTGAGCACGGGAGTGCAAGGTGGATCGGCGAATGGATCCAGCGATGGGGTCCGTGCGGTCGGTGGTCAGTTGCCCGTGAGGTTTTGTTTTCCGGTGGCTTCCCGCCTGAGGAGTGCAAGCCAGTTTGACAAACTGAGGGCCGAGGGGAGGGCTTATCACGGGAAACTGATGATGTTGAGTGTTGTGAATGTGGTGCCCGAGGAGGGGCCGAGGTTGGGTTTGATCACTTCACGTCGCGTAGGTGGGGCGGTTCAACGTAATTTGGTACGCCGGCGTTTGCGCGAGGTAGTCCGGAAGGATCTGCCGTCTGTGTCGCGCGGATGGTGGATGGTGATTGTGGCTAGGCGTGCCGCTGCATCTGCTGACTTCAGCGAGTTGGCAAGGGAGTGGCGTCAGTTGGCTGCGCGTGCGGGGGTGATGAGCTAATGAAGGCGGTGGTGCGCGTTTTGATCAGGGCTTACCAGATTTTGGTTTCCCCTGTGCTTTCGTGGATTGGGGGGCCGGGCGGCGGGTGCAGGTTCGAGCCGACTTGCTCCCATTATTTTCTTGAGGCTGTGGAGCGTCATGGGCTCCTGAGGGGGACTGGATTGGGCGTGAAGCGTCTATGCCGTTGCCACCCTTGGGGAGGGGGCGGCCTTGATCCTGTGCCATCAGGAGAAGGCTGAGCATCCAGAGATGGGCATCCTTGGATGCTTTGAACTTAAACAAGTGCGCAGTGTGCGCCGTTCGTCTTAACTAAAGCTATGGACCGCAAAGGAATTTTGGGAATGATTGTTGCCGTGCTCGCGTTTGCGGGTTGGCAAGTTTACTACGAGCGCGCCAACAGTCGTGCGACGGAAGCACGGAAGGCCGCGGCAGCGAAACAGGCTGCGGAGCAGCCAGTGCAGCAGGAGGCCGTGGTTCCAGTTGCCCGGCCGGAGGGAGTTTCCGCCCCCGCCCCTGCTGCCTCGCAGCCGGTCGAAAAGGCGGTGGCTGAACTTCACCGGGTGGTCACGGCGCAGGCGGAGTATGAGTTTACGAGTCTCGGTGGGGGGCTCGCATCGGTGAAGCTGCTTGGGCATAGCGTGGATCGCGGTGCCGCGGTCCGGATGAACGAGTTCTCTCAGGTGCCGATTGGTGCGTTGAGTGAGGTGGCGGGCGAGGCGACTGACATGCCTCACAAGCTGAGCGTGGATTCCGGCTCTGGCGAAGTTCGTTTCGAGCGCACCGATGCACGAGGCTTGGAGATTCAGAAGCGTTTTTCGCTGCCGTCTGAAGATGCGAGGGTGAAGGACCCTCTTTCCACGGGGTATACCGTGCGCCTGGAGGTTGCCATGACGAACCGGTCTGCGCAGCCTGTGGCGGTGACCGGTTACTTTGTTCACACCGGTTCATTGGCTTCTTTGCACCGCAGTGACATGCCTAATTACACAGGCTACCACGTATATTCGCGGGAGGGCGGTAAGAGCGTGGACGCGACTTGGTTCGACGGGGGCGGCTGGTTTTCGCGGCGTCCGGCGAGCACGACTTACAATGAGGGACTAGACAGGATCCGCTGGGTGGGTGTGACTAATCAGTATTTTAATACGCTTATTACCGCGGAAGTGGATGAGAAGGCAGTGAGTAAGGTGCAGGCGACCCAGTTCGGGGCGCAGGCATGGGCGAGGCGCGCGGTTGTTTCTGATGCTGCGTGGCAGGATGCGGGGCACTCGATGGAAGGGAAGTCTGGTACGCCGCTCTACGCGGTCGATGGAGCGCTGGGGATGCCCGGTCGCACGCTCCAGCCAGGGGAGAGTTTTACTCAGGGATTCACGATATACTCGGGTCCGCGGGAGTATCGGAGGCTCGACGCGCAAGGGCAGGAGCAGGGGGACATCATGAATCTCGGGTGGTTTGGAATCGTGAGCCGTGTGCTTCTTGGTTCCATGAACGTGCTGAGCGGTTGGTTTGGGAGCTATGCATGGGCTATCATCGTGCTGACGGTGATCATCAAGCTGATGCTCTGGCCGCTCCAAAATAAGGCCACCAAGTCCATGAAGATGATGGCGGCGTTGCAGCCCAAGATGACCGAGCTGCGGGAAAAGTATGCGGCCGATCCTTCCCGCCTGAACATGGAGGTGATGCAGCTCTACAAGGAGTACCAGATAAACCCTCTGGGGGGGTGCCTCCCAATGGTGGTTCAGATTCCGATCTTCTTCGGATTTTACAACATGCTCGGCAAGGCTGTGGAGTTGCGCAACAGCAGGTTCCTCTGGGTGGAAGACCTTTCCCAGCCGGACACGGTGGCGCATCTGTTGGGGATGCCGGTGAACGTTCTGCCGCTATGCATGGCGGTGACGATGCTGGTGCAGATGCGGATCCAGCCAAAGAGCGGGGATGCTGCGCAGCAGCGTATCTTCATGTTCATGCCGCTGATCTTTATTTTCTTCTGCTATAACTTTGCGTCGGCGCTGGCTCTTTACTGGACGGTGCAGAACCTGTTTTCGATTGCCCAGCTCTCGATGACGAGGGGGCAGGCTGCGCCGGTGCTGGAGCGGGTAAGCGTCCGGAAGAAGTCGAAGCGCTAGGCCGGGGAAATTTCAAAGGACTTCAAAGGACTTCGTAAGGGTACCACCCTTATTGTCGCCTTGCCGAACGAGGGCTTCGCTGGAATTGTATCAGCGGCATAGTATCAGCGGTGGGCTGATGCTTCGTGAGAACAGAGCCTAAAAGAGCCTAAAGTCAGCGAGTAAAAACGAAGGAGAAGCCATGAATACTAGTTCCAATCCCCGGGACATTCTCGACTCCATGCTGGTGCTTCTTGGTTTTGTCTGTGAGGTCAAGGCGTTCCCGACAAACCGGGGCCTTACCCTGCAGGTTTACACCGCAGACAAGGATCGGTTGCTTGCGCGCAGCGGCGCTGTCGTCGATGACCTCCAGTTGCTGGTCAACCGAATCCTGCAGGCAAGGGACAAGGAGGCTCCAAGGGTGCAGGTGGATGTGGAACATTGGAGGGAGATGCAAGACGACAGTCTTGTTCAGAAAGTGCGTCGACTCGCGGAGAGCGTGCGTATGACGGGGCTTCCGATTCAGTTGGAGCCAATGAATGGTTATGAACGGCGAATAGTGCACAATGCCTTCAAGGAGGATCCTGATGTGGTTTCATGGAGTCCTCCTGACGATGCCCGGTTGAAGCGGATCACCCTTCGGAAGCGCTCTGATGGGGGGAAAGCTTCCGAAACCTAGTCCTAGTATTGGAGGGATGGCATCTCAGTGTATTGGCATTGGGCATTGGGCATTAGGTATTAGGCGTGTGTGGCGTGTGTGGCGTGTGTGGCGTGTGTGGCGTGTGGCGTGTGGCGTGTGGCGTGTGGCGTGTGGCGTCGGTTTTTTTGGGGTGTGCTTGGCGCTGGTTTCCTAATTCAGCCCGCATGCGTGAAAACACCGGTTGACAAGGGCCAGATTGACGACCAAGTTTCATCCCCCCCTTTTCAAGGCATCATTCCTCTCCTTATGACCAGTTCTATCCTCGACGAGGCACTCAAAGTCGTCCCCAGTCACCAGTTGCTCGTGAACGCTGTTTCCAAACGCGTTCGTCAGTTGACGGACGGCTTCCGTCCGCTGATCGAGGTTGGGCCGCGCATGGGCTTTGCGGATATCGCCCTCAAAGAGATTGCTGAGGGGAAGTTGAAGGTGGAGGCATCTTCTAGGGCCGAGATCGTCAAGGGGTAACAGCGGGGGGGGCGGCCGGGCCGCCGAATTCCATGGGAGAGGATATCGCGGTAAATCGGAAAGCGCTTCATCGCTACCAGATCCTCGACCGCTATGAGGCTGGGATCGAACTGAAGGGGACTGAGGTCAAAGCGATCCGAGATGGTCTCGCTAACATCACGAGTGCGTTTGCACAGGTTGATGGGAGGCAGATTTTTGCGTGGGACATCGATATTCAACCCTATGCGCGGGCGGGATATGTGCAGCACGAGCCCAAGTCGGCGCGCCGGCTTCTATTGCATCGTCAGGAGATCGATCGGTTGGCGGCGCAGAGCCAGACGAAGGGAAGCACGCTCGTGGTGCTACGGCTGTACTGGAAGGGCGGCCGGGTGAAGGTGGAGATCGGGCTTGCGAAGGGTAAGGAGCACGCCGATCAGAGGGCTGACTTGAAGGAGAAGGTGGTGAAGCGGGAAATGGCTCGGGAAAAGGCGAGCTTCAACCGGCGGCACGCTTGAGATTGTGGACTGATAATGGTCGGCGGTGCTGAGGGTGCCGGTCTTGCGCGGTCTCGTTCTTCCTCATGGGGCCTGCTTGCGGATTATACGTTGCTCTGGGGGGGCGTTATTGCGTGAGAGCCTCTTGGGTCTCGTTTTTCGTGGGTCTTTAGAAGAAAGGTTCAGCGATAGCCAAGGCTCTCAAGTAGACTCTGTGGGGGCCGCCTCCGGCGATTTCCTCGAGGAGTAGGGGGGCTGCGGCATTGCTTCCGGAAGGGAGGAGGTGGTGATGAACATCTCCGTGCTGATGGCGAATTTCCATGCGGAAGAAGTCGCCTGCGGTGTCCCGTTGGCAGAGTAAGCTGCCTGTATCTGAGTGGAGTTCGCAGCGGCTGATAGAGCGACCGGATTCTTGCTTGAGTACGAAGCGTACAGGCCGGCCTCCGGGCGCGGTGAATTGGGAATTATCTGGGCGGGAATCATGGAGTTCCAGTTTGAGTTGTGCCGCGAGCCATCCGACGAGGAGCAGGGCCGTTGAATGAAATCCCGGGGCGTGACTGATAGTGACTGTGTTTAGACTGGCGAGGAGGGTGAGGTTCTCCGGGCAGTCGAACATCTGGGCTATGGCTTGGCGCAGGTGAAGGGATCGCGTCCAGTTGAGGTCGCAAAGGACGAGTCGGCTGTGTCCGCTGGAGAGTGCCTCGCGGATGAGGGAGAACTGTTGGCGCGGTTGTGCCCATGACTGGCTGTCGAAGATGAGGCGGTCGACCCAAGCCCAGAGTTGCACGTCAATTGGTGCGGGGAAGTCGCCCTGCCACCAGAGGTAGAGTGGCAGGTCGCTGTCGAGGTTTGCGTAGAGGACGTTGGCGATGCGGTTGCCGGTGCGCCCTTCAAAGTAGAAGGAGACTTGTTCGCAGCACACCTGCTTGGCCCCGGCCCGGCTGAGGTGGCAGTGGGCGTTGATCCATGCGCGGATTTGGTCTTGGCTGGAATCAGGCTCCGCGCCTATGAGGATGGCGCGGCAGGCGTGGTGGCGCGTGAACTCCATGAGGAGGTCGGTACTGGCCTGCATCGCCTCTGGACCCCGGCAGAAGACGGCGAAGTTGATTAGTGACGCGCGTGTGCTGGTCTGGCTTTCGCGCTCCCAAAGTTTTTTGATTTCCCGGCCGAGTTGGCTGAGTTCAACGGGGAATCCGAGTGCTTGGGTGTCCAGGGACGAGCCCATGGGTCACATTCTGCGCCAAGCACGTCCGTCGCGTTCTAGCAGAGCATCGGCCTCCGCTGGACCCCAGGAGCCCGCGGGGTATTGGCAGAGAGGGGGCGGTGAGGGGTGGGCGTGCCATGCCTGTTCGATGAGGTCGATGAAGCGCCATGCACACTCAACCTCGTCGCTGCGCGCGAAGAGTGTGGCGTCCCCGCTCATCGCATCGAGGAGCAGGCGCTCGTAGGCTTCTGGCGAGGCCTTTCCGAAGCTAGTGCCGTAGTGAAAGTCCATCTTCACCGGTTCGATCTTCACTGAGGCGCCCGGGCGTTTGGCTTGGATGCGAAGGGAGATCCCCTCGTCGGGTTGGATGCGGATGACGAGGACGTTGGGTCCGACTGCGGAGTCGCGGTTGAATAGGACGCCCGGTGCCGCCTTGAAGTGAATGGCGATCTCGGTGCCTCCCTTGGGAAGGCGTTTTCCGACGCGGACGTAGAAGGGGACGTCAGCCCAGCGCCAGTTGTCGACGTGGAGGCGGAGGGCGACGTAGGTCTCCGTCATCGACTCTGGGCTAACCCTGTCTTCAGCTCTGTATGAGGTGACCTCTCTGCCGTTGACGGCACCGTTTGTGTACTGGCCGCGCACTACGTTGTGGGCGACGTCCTCCGGCTTCATGGGACGGAGGGCTCGCACGACCTTGACCTTCTCGTCGCGGACACTGTCGGCGGTGAGGTCGGTTGGGGGTTCCATGGCGACGAGGCAGAGGAGTTGGAGCAGATGGTTCTGCACCATATCGCGCAGGGCGCCGGAGCTTTCGTAGTAGGGGCCTCGGGCCTCGACGCCGAGTGGTTCGGCGGCGGTGATCTGGACGTGGTCGATGTACCGGTGGTTCCAGAGTGGCTCGAAGATGGCGTTGGCAAAGCGCAGAACCATGATGTTCTGGGCGGTCTCCTTGCCGAGATAGTGGTCGATGCGGTAGGTGTCCTCCTCGCGGAAGACGTGATTGACTACGCTGTTAAGGGTCTGAGCCGAGGGCAGGTCCGTCCCGAAGGGTTTCTCGACGATGACCCGTGTCCAAGAGCCCTCCGCAGGGTTGTTAAGGCCTACTGCGGCGAGTTTCTCGAGGATGCCTCCGAACTCGCTTGGGGCAACGGAGAGGTAGAAGAGGCGGTTGCCACGGGTGTTGCGTGCTGAATCGAGGGCGTTGAGTCTTTGGGCAAGGCGTTCGTAGCCCTCAAGGTCTCCGAATTCGCTTTTGTGGTAGAAGATGCGCTCTCGGAAACTACCCCATAGCTCCTCGTTGATTCCCTGGCGGGAGAACTTGCGTGTGGCTTCCTCCAGTTCGTTGCGGAAGGAGTCGTCGGTTTTTTCCCTGCGAGCGAATCCCACGACACTCAGGGCGGCTGGCAGATCGCCGTCGGAGGCGATGTTGTAGAGCGCGGGGATGAGTTTGCGGTAGGTGAGGTCGCCAGATGCGCCGAAGATCACGACGGTGCAGGGTTGCGGCATGGGGCGGTTGGAGAGACCCTCGCGCAATGGGTTGGCTGCCCGGTCATGGTGCGTTGTCATCGTGAGTGGTTTTAGGCGAGCGATATGTCAGTCACGCCTGCGCTTTTGGCAAGACACGTTTGGATGCAGGTAAGTGCTTTCGAAAACGGTTTCTTTGCAGGACAGGGAATGTGTCCGGAGTCTACCAGTGGATGATTGAACTTGCCCACGTGAGGCCGCCACCGAAGACGACCAGCAGGACGTAGTCGCCGACCTGCATACGGCCAGTGCGGTGGGCCTCGTCGAGTGCGATGGCCACGGCAGCGGCGCTGGTGTTGCCGAACCGGTCGAGGTTCACCATGAAGCGGTCCATTGGAAGGTTCATGCGGCTAGCGATGGCCTCGATGATCCTGAGGTTTGCCTGATGGGGGATGATGCATGCGAGGTCGTCGAATCCAAGGCCACTCTGCTCAAGCACTGAGTTGGCGGCGCCCAGCATGGCGGTGACGGCCTGCTTGTACGTTTCCTTGCCGTTCATCTGGATGGTGTTGAGGCTCTGGCCGAGATTTTCTGCGGTAAGTGGGCTTTTGCAGCCGCCGCCTGGGATGTGGAGGATTTCGGCCAAGTCTCCGTTGCTGCCCATGTGGGTGGCGACGACACCGTGGCCGCCTCCGCGGTGTCGCAGGACTGCTGCGCCTGCGCCGTCACCAAAAAGCACGCAGGTGTTGCGGTCCTTCCAGTCGACGATGGAGGAGAGTTTATCGGCGCCGATGACGAGGATGGTGTTATAAGTGTGGGAAGTGATGAACTGTTGAGCCACCTCAAGTGCGTAGAGAAAGCCGGAGCAAGCTGCGCTGACGTCAAAACAGGCTGCTTTTTTGGCGCCGATTTTGGTCTGCACGAAGCATGCGGTGCTGGGGAAAAACATGTCAGGGGTGACGGTCGCGACGAGGATCAGGTCGATCTCCTCAGCGCCGACGCCTGAGTTTTCGAGCGCTGCGATGGCGGCTTTTGCAGCCATGTCGCTGGTGGTCTCGCCCTCAGCCGCTATGCGGCGCTCCCGGATGCCAGTGCGTGTGACAATCCACTCGTCGCTTGTGTCCACGAGTTTCTCGAGTTCGGCATTCGTAAGAATCTTTTCCGGTACATAGCTGCCGGTACCAATGATCGAGACTGTGCGCTTAGGCAGATGGTGCCGGGTGCGTGGCTGGGGACGATTCATGATAGCGCTGCAGTTCTCTGAGGATGTGGGGGTTGACTTGGTGTCGGATGGTGTCGGCTGCCATTCGGATAGCGTTTTTAACGGCCACGGGGGAACTGCCGCCGTGCGCTATGATGCAGACCCCGTTGACGCCGAGTAGCGGCATGCCGCCGTATTCGTCAGAATTGGTCTTGCGCCGGATGGCCATGAAGGCGGGTTTGGCTAGCAGGGCGCCGAACTTGGCGACGGTGCTCTTACAGATCTCATGCTTGAGCCAAGCAAAGATGGCACTGGCGATAGCCTCACTGGTTTTCAGCATGACATTGCCTGTGAATCCGTCGGCAACCACCACCTCCACCGGGTTCTCGAAAAGGTCGTGCCCCTCGACATTGCCGCGGAAGTTGAGGTGGCTCTGTTTGAGTAGGTCAAAGGATCGACGCGTGAAATCAGTGCCTTTTTTGTCCTCCGTGCCGATCGACATGAGGCCGACACTGGGGTTTTGGTAGCCCAGAACGTGCTGGGAGTACACTGAGCCCATGATGGCATTTTGGAGCATTTGCTCCGGGGTGGGCTCCGTGTTGGCGCCGGCGTCGATGAGGACGAAAAGGTTCGTCTGGGTGGGCATCGTGGCTGCGATGCCGGGCCTTTCGATGCCTGGCAACGTCCGCAGTTTGATCGTGGAAGTGGCCACAGCTGCACCTGTGTGACCGGCGCTTACAACAGCTTCCGCGTCCCCGTTTTTTACTAAGTCGACAGCGCGGCTGACCGAAGAGTCTTTTTTGCGGCGGATGGCCGATGTGGCGTCGTCGCCCATTTCCACGACCTGAGTGGCGTGCACGATCTCGATCCGCCGGTCATTGCAACCTTGCCGCTGCAGTTCCGCTTCAATTTTTGGAGTGTCTCCAGTGAGGAAGAGTTTGGAGATGGCGGGGTACTCCCGAAGGGCCATGACTGCGCCCTCGACCAAGTTGGGCGGTCCATGGTCGTGGCCCATGGCGTCGAGGGCGATCTTCATCCGATGGGGCGGTGGGGGTCTTCCTAGTAAAACCCGGTAAATAACTCAGCCGCCCAGTACGAGACGGGGCGGCTGGAGCAATGCTCTGAACTAAATTAAGCTCCGACGATCGTCAGCACCTGACGGCCTTTATAGTAGCCGCAGGACGGGCAGGCTGTGTGGGAAGGCAGGCTGCTGCCGCATTGTCCGCATTTGGCCAAAACTGGTGCATGCCAGCGGTTGGCGGCTTTGCGCGTGCGGAGGCGCATTTTGGACATCTTGCGTTTTGGGACTCCCATATCGGTAGGCGGTGAATTTTACTTTTTCTGCTTGAGGTTCAACTGATCTAGCGCTCCCCAAACTTTTGGGGATTCGGGCTCAGCGACGTCCCCGGGTGAGGAGACAGGCCATTCGGGCTTACATTTCCCCGCCAGTTCACCCTGATCACATCGGGGGTGAGCCGGAAGGGCGAGCAAAATGTCTTCGCGGGCATCGGGTGTCAAGTCCACCGTTTCCTTTCCCGTCAGCTCGATCTGGCAGGCGAAGTCGTTGATTCGGATGACATCGGTGAACGTCTCAAGACAACTCACGCAGCGCATTTGCATGTCCACTTCGAGCCGACCAGTGGCGAAAAGCCCGCCGTCGCTAAGGCCCACGTCCAACGAGTAGCGGACCGGGCTGGACGGAGAGATTCCGGAGTCGTTCAGTTCAAGAATCCCGCTGTCCTGCTCGCCTTCGATGTGGAGACCGTCTGTCGGGACTTGTCGGAGGTGCACTTTCATATTCGTGTGGATGCGAGATGCGGGAGTGTTTGTCGGGGGACTGATGTGTGCTCAGCCCACCCTCGTATCAGGCGGTGTGGGTCGCAGCAAATTTCTGGTGCAGGGCGCTGGCGGCCTTGTCGGGAACAAATTGGTCGATATTGCCCCCGAGTTGGGCGATTTCCTTGACCACTCTGGAGCTAATGGAGGTGTACTCTTCGCGCGGCATAAGGAAGAGCGTTTCGATGTTGGGCTCGAGCTTGCGGTTCATAAGCGCCATCTGAAACTCGAATTCAAAGTCTGAGATGGCCCGCAGGCCGCGCACCACGGCTGAGGCCTTTTCTGAGCGGGCGAAGTTCACCAGAAGGCCGCCGAAGCTCGCAACACGCACGTTTTGGAGAGGGGCAACTGCATCGACTAGCAATTGCATGCGTTCTTGGGTGGTAAAAAGAGCTTTTTTCTCGGCATTGCAGGCCACGGCGACCACCAGTTCGTCAAAGAGTGTCGCGGCTCGCTGGATGACGTCCAGATGGCCGTTGGTTACCGGATCGAAGCTCCCTGGATAGATCGCGCGTCTCACTAGCACACGCTGGCGGGTCTGGGGCCCTGTGGCAAACCGCGATTTGCGAAGACCACGAGGTCTGAGGTCACTGACAACGGAAAAGCTTCTGCCCGGCTATCGATAGGCTAGGGAAGGCCCGTTGCTTCTATCAAAAGGACACCGGGTCGAATTGCACGTGAACAAGCTCACCTATCCAGTGTCCGACTCGTCGAGGAGTACGGATTGGGGGGCCTTGGGCCGTAGCCGCTTGGTAGGTAAGCTCCTTCGCGTCGTAGAGAATCTCCCCTGTCTTGGCGTAGACGAAGATCGCACGCAAGCGCTCGCAGTCCTCGCGCGGCATTGGCTGGTGAACATGCGCAAATCGAGACGAGGGCGCGCTCGAAAGTGCGGACTCCGTTCGAAACGTCTCCGCCGCCACGTCGCGTGGGTGGCGACGGTTGTGCGGAGTGCGATAATGAGGAGGCTGCAGTGGTTGTCGAAAGTCGGCTCATCGGGTTTGGGATGATGGGCCGCGGAATGGTGGGCGAAAAGAACATCGGCATTTTGCCTCAGCGGCCGCCGCGAGATATCTTGTGGGCACTACGAATTGCAAGGAATTCGCTTTTTCGGCTGGGTCACAGGAAACGGTTGGAGAACGGATTGGGGCCAGGGGAGAGAGGGGGTCTGCTGCACCGCATTCGCATCGTCGGCGATCACGACGCGCTGGAAATCGGAGAGTCGTTGCGGTGCCGCCGCATGCAGTGGCGGGATGGCAGCGACGAACGCGAGGACGAGTGCGAGGAGATGTTTCATGTTTCGAGGGAGTGCTGCACTGCGTGGGATACTTCCGATCCCTGAACCAGGCCGTCGATGGTCACTCGATCACCAGCAGGTCGATCTCCGCGAGCTTTGGCACGATGACGCCGCCAGCGCTGATCTCGAGCGGGCCGTGTTGGATCGAGCGCACGGATTTCGCGTTCGCAAAGCCGGGCAGTTCGACGCGGAGATTCTCGATGGGTTGCAGAGCGCCCTTCGTGATGTCGCCCGTCGGCTTTGTGTAGGCCCAGTTCATGAGCGCGATGCTGCGCCGGCCGTCTTTGGTGAGAGCTACTGCTTCGACGAGTGCGTCTCCTGGAATGGCGGGACGGGAGACTTTCCGTTCGAGCGCCGGCGCGGCAATGAGGCCACGCAGAGCCGCATCGAAGTCGGCGCGCATGTCGAAGTCACCCCGGCGCACTTTGGCGGAATAGCTGAGACCGCTCCAGATCCCGGCGGTGATCGCCTGGCCTTTGCCGAAACGATTGCGCGTCACGGCGGGTTTGCCGTCGGCGAAGGTGGCGAGCACTTCGGCGCTTTTCGGGTTCAGGGGCTCGCGGCCGATGCTCGCGTGCAAGCTGGCCTTCTCCCACGTGAACTCGGCGCCCACGGTCGGATTTGTCTCGGTGAGCGCTTTGAGGTCCGACGCGTGATAGGCCTCGCAACTGCCCCAGCTCTCCAGCTGGCGATCCGCGAGGCCGAGCATCTCATTCATCGTGGTCGCGGGTTGATTCGCCTCGTCGCGCGAAAGGCCGCTCGCGTCGGTCCACACGGTGCCGCCGCCGCGCACCCATTCGCGAACGGCGCTCGCGGCGTCGCGGCGCAGATGCGCGCCGGGGATGTAGATGACTTTGTAGCGGTCGAGCTTGCCCTCGGCGAGTTGCTGCTCGCTGAGGATGTCGAGCGGCACGTGCGCGTGCTTCAGCGCGAGATAGACCCACTTCGCATTTTCAAATGTGGTGAGGCTCAGGTCGGTCGCGCGGCTCCAGATTTCCGAAGAACGCGGAGTGACAAAGGCGACCTCGGGCTGTCCCGCGAATTTCGCGCCATAAAGGTAAGGCTCCGCTTTCCCGAGGAAACGCGCGGCGCGTGCGACCTGCTCCAGCAACTCGGGGGACTGCGAGAAGCTGTCTCCTTTCGAGTAATCGGGGCCGTACGTGTACCACTCGAATGCCGTGGTGCCGCGCGCGATCACGCTCAGCATGCGCTGCGCGGGCGCGCCGCGATGTGGCTTCACGAGACAGCCCTGCGCCATGTCGTGACGCAGGGCGATGCCGCGGCCGATGTCGGCGAGATACGATTCCCACTGCCACGTGCGCGCATCGCGATTCGACGTTTCAAAGACGAACGCGGTGTTCGGCTTCAGATCGTAGAACTCATTCCAGTCAAGACTCGCGCCCTGCCAGCTCGGAGTCGGCCCCTGCATCGCGTAGAGCTTGATGCCCGCCTCGCTGAATTTCTTCGCGACCTCCGGGAACACCTGCCCCGTGGCGTGAGTCATGAGCCGATAGGTGTAGTAGTAGCGCAACGAATCCGCCGCGTTGTCGGGTGCCGGCGCCAGGCCGCTCGAAGGCGCAGCCTTCACGCCTTTCGCCGCGACCGGCTTCGGAACCCACACGAGATAGGGCTGCACCTCGTCCCACGACTTCTTGCCGAGATCCTTCAGCGTCACCTTCTGCGCGCGGAGATAATCGCGGAAGACCGACGCACATCGCTCACAGCGTGCGATGTGGTCCTTTGCATACACGCCCATCTCATCGTCCCACAGTCCCCACGATTCCTTCGCACCGATCGCGCGATGTTCGTCGATGGCCTTGTTCGCGCGTTCCATCACATACGTTTTCAGCGCGGGATCAAAGGGACACCCTTCCGGTATTTCTACCGGCGGGCCCGGCTTCTGAAAGAACGCCATCGGATTCCCGGACCCCGGACCGCCCCAGAAGATGCGCCGGAAATTCGCACCCACACCCGCGGCATCGGCGAATGCGATCCGGTCCACCATGCCATTCACGCCGAGCAGACCCAGCGTGAGGAATTCATCTGCGAGGATCGCGGGATTGTTGTGCCTCACGCCGAAACCATGGCTCCCGCGCACGCCCGGCGCGCCTTCGCCGTACCCGCCGATGTGACCGATGACGCCAAACAACTTCGGCATCGGCGCAGCATCGGGGAACGCCTTCTCCAGCCGCTCGCGCCGCAGCCGCGCGTGCATGCTGAGGCCATTGACCTGCGCGGCAAAATCCGGCGTGACCTTCTCCCCCAGCGCGCTGCCGGGAAAGGCGAACCCCACTGTCGCGCCCTTCGGAGCCGTCTCGGTGAACTTCTTGATCACCGTCCCTTTTTCCGCGAACTCGAACTCCACCGCGATGTCGCCGACCAACTCGCCCGGCTTCGTGCTCTTGCCTTTCACGATCGGCTCGCTCGTCACCACCACGCTCGGAAATTCCCACCCGCGCGCCGCGCCGACGACATCCTTCATCGCCACCCATTCCGTCCACGTGCCGGGTGGAATCTGCGGCAGCTTTTCCTCGGAGGAAAAGGTTCCCTTCACGACCGTGCCGCCCAGCCCTTCGCCGCCGCGCCGCCAGGCGATGCGCACCGTCTGCTGTTCCGGCACCACCTTCGTGACCCGCACGCGGAAGGTGAGCGAGCCGACAGCCGCCGCGGCTTTCCCGCGCGCATCGGCCTTGTCGATCTGCTCTTGCGCGAGCAGCGGCGTGAGGCAGAAAAGGGACAGGAGGAGTGCGCGGATGTTCATGGCGGGGAGGTGAGATGGGAAAATGACGACGGCGATTTCACTTCGCCACCGGCGGGACTCCCGGCGCCTTGCGCGACTTCAGCCATTCGGGTGCGAACTTCACGAAGGCGATTTGCTCATACACATCCTTCGTGCCGCATTCGAGCAACATGCCGACCAGTCCGCCCTGCACGCGCACCATCGATGTGTAGGCGCTCGGGCCGGACCACAGCATCTGGGCGTCAGGCCAGGACTTGCCGCCATCCTCGCTGATCCACGCCGTGACGCTGGTGCGGCCCGTGGTGAAGGGCTGGGAAAAAATCCAATCAAACTCGCCGTTCGATCCATTGCGAAAACAGCGATAGATGCAGCCCTGGCACTTGTTTTCGGGGAGCGCCGCCATGCCTTCCGCGGGCTGCCACGTCGTGCCGCGATCCTTGCTCACGACCAGCGTGCGATGCTCGCCGTGCCCGGCGATCGTGCGCGCATTCATCAGCAACGTGTGAGCGTCCATCTCGATGACCTGCGGCTCGCTCGTGTGCTCGGCGGCGTCCGCTTCGAACTGCCAAGTCTCGCCGTGATCATCGGAGAACAGGCTGTGCGTGCGGTACACTCCACCCTCGGTGTGGTACGATGGAATCAGCAACCGGTCCGGCTTCGACGCGCCGCCGCGCAGATACAATCCCTGGCCTGGCCCCGTGCCATACCAGCCCCAGTTTGCCTTTCGCGCTGTGGCGGAAATGTCGCGCGGAGCGGCCCATGTCGCGCCGTCGTCGTCGCTGTGCGTCATCCAGACTCCGGTGCCCGGGACTTTTGCGGCGACGATGTCTTCCTCCGTGTCTGCATTGCGGCTGCGCGTGAATGCAAGCCACAGCCGGCCATTCGATGCATCCTGCACCACGCATGGATTTCCGCAGGT
Source organism: Chthoniobacter flavus (assembly GCA_945861435.1). Lineage (GTDB taxonomy): Bacteria > Verrucomicrobiota > Verrucomicrobiia > Chthoniobacterales > Chthoniobacteraceae > CAIURC01. The sequence continues at coordinate 43,407 of CAMAUX010000043.1, forward strand.
GTCGCGTTCGAGGTCCGCGAGGATCTGCATCGGCTCCCATGTCTGCCCTTGGTCGAAGCTGCGCCGCAGGACGATATCGACATCACCCGTCATGCGCCGCTGCTCGGTGCGGCGCTCCGCGAATGCCATCAGCGGTTTCTTCGGCAGCCACCAGATCGCCGGGATCCGATAGATCCGCGCGCCCCCTTCGCCCGCCTTGAATGGCACGCTGTAGAGCAGGCTCTGGCCTTGCGCGACTACAGCACGTGGGGATAGCAAGGTGACCGCAGTGAGGACTGCGGCGGCGAGGGCACGGGGGAACAGCATGGTTTTACTCGGGTTTGGCGATCAGCAGCACGGGGCGCACGATGCCGCCGAGTGAGAGTTCGGTGATCTGGGAATGATCGACGCGCACGGCGATCGTGTTCTCGCCGGTGTGCATGGCGGCGGTCACGTCCACCTCGAACGGTGCGCGCGGCTTCGTCATTCCATCGCGCGGCGGCTTCACACCGGGCGCGACGGGCTTCTTCGCGTTCTGATATTGCTCGGGCACGGCGAGCTTCTCACCATTCACATACACCTCGGCCTTGCCGTCCACTTCGCCGAAGAACAGCGCGAGCTTCCTCGGCATCTCTGGCACGGTGATCTTCGTCCGGTACCAGAAGACGGTGTTCTTGTCGTAGCCCTGCGCGTCGAGCGTGGTATCGAAGGTTGCAACAAGCGGCCACGCGTCGTCCTTGAAATCAGCGCGATGGAAGCCCTGCTCGTTGCCAGTGTCCGTTTCGTCAAAGCTGAAGCGCCAGCGGTCCGGCACGACTTGCAGCAGGCGATTCGGCGCGGCAGTGAGAGCAGCACCTTCGAACACCTGCGCGTTGAGGAAGCGCTTGAGGTAGGCGGTGCCGTACTCGCGATTCGCATTTCCGTTGGCGATTAGCGGCTGCAGTCGCTCGATGGTCGCATCATACTCGCGTTTCGCTGCGGCAAAATCACCGCGGTTCATCGCGTCGGACATCGTGCGATACGCACGCGCGCTGCGCAGACCTTCGGCGTTCATCGCGATGCGTTGCTCGTGGTTCGCGTCTCCCTTCGCGGCATCTGCCGCCTTCGCGAGCAATCCCTCGCACGTCGCCAGAAACTCCGGCGTGTAGATCTGCGCGAGGCCGAAGAAGCACCCCGCGTGTGTCTTACTCTGCTGCTGCGCGGCATCGATTCCCATCCAATACGCCTTCATGTGCGGCGCGGCCTTTGGCCCGTAAAACTTCACCCAGTAATCCTCCATGATCGCCATGGCATCGGCGTGGGGATTATACGCGAGGCGGAGGCTCAGGTAGATCTGCGGTCCGTAGATGTGCCAGTTCGAGAGCACCTCGATGGTCATGTAGGTGAGCCCCTTGTCGGCGAGATACGGGAACTCCTTTGCGCACGCGCTGAACTTGAACATCGGCAGCGTGCCGTCCGCGAGGTTGTACATGTAATTGTAGTACCCGAGCTTGCTCGCCACGGCGGCCCAGCCATTCGTCATCTCAACCTGCTGCTCGCGCGATGCGCAACCGGGATGACCGACCGGATGCAGCCGGCAGTACCGAATCGGCGCGATCATCGCGGCCATGTTGGAGTCGAGCTTGCGCGGCACCGTCGGCGGCTGCGTGTAATCGGCGTAGCAATAGAAGCTCAGCACCGACTCCGGATGCTCCATCCCCACCCGCTTGCCGACCCAGTCGAAGAAATCCAGATAGCGATTCGTCACCGCCACCGTGCCGCTCGATGGCTCCATCGCCTTCTGATCATCCTGCGCCTTGCACGCCGGACATTGGCAATACCCGCGTCCATCCGTCGGCGAGAGTGAAGGATGCCGCGTCCCTTTTTCGATGGCCGCGATCACGCCCTTGGCGAAATGCTCGCGCAGCGCAGGATTCGACGTGCAAATCCATCCGCCCGCCTTGCGCTGCCCATCCGCGCCCATCGCGAAGAACTCCGGATGCTCATCGAATAGAGATGGCGCCACATAGTTCCCCCACGAATGCGAATGCCCGAACGGCTCACCGCCCGCGCCATTCCACGCCTTCCACAGCCGCGCATTCCAACTCGGCCCTTTCGGATTCCGCCACTGCAAGCCCGGCTTCTCCGAGATGTTCATCGGCTTGATCGAGAGCGTCGTCGATCGCGGGAACACCTCGCCGAGCGGCCCGTCCATCAAATAGCGGCAGCCCAGTTCCTCCAGAAACCGGCACACCGCCTTCAATTTCGCCCCCTCACTCTGCCCGCCGATTAGCACGCGCTTCTCATCCGCGACGATGCGAATGCCTTCATGACTCGTGCTCGCGATGTCATCGAGCTTCAGCCCCGCCGCCGCCGCCGCCTTGCCGACATAGATCGCCGGCACGCCGTCCGCCGCCGCTTCCGCGACCGGCAGTTCCACATCCGTGATTTTTTTCACCCACTCGACCAAGGTCCGCACCGCGAGCGCCTCATCGGATTCCGGTGCGGCCTTCTTCTTCGGCACCCTGCCCTTCACCGGTGCTGGCGCTTCCTCGGGCGGCGCCGCGCAGATGACGGTCACCAGCGGCTTGCCATCCCGCACAAGGTCCAAGGCGAGGCACGAGTTGGCGACAGCAAAGACGAACGCAAGAATCACAGGGACAGATCGAGTCATGGCGGGAAGGCGAAACTGGGGGAAATCATCCGCAGGCTGAAATACAGACAGTGTATCTTCCCGGCGAGCAACGGATAGGCATTTACTGCTGGATGACATGAGGTTGTGGAGCGGCGCGAGATCCCGCGATCTTAAAGGCCATGACAACCATCAATCCATCCCGATCAACCGCCTCCTACGAATCGATCAAACTCGGCATTGACGCCCACGCCAAATATTACTGGGTAAGCCGTCAGATCGACGGGGCGACTCCACAGCCCGTGCAGAAAATGACCTGCGACGAGCTCATGCTCTTTGTGGTCAAACAGCAGAAGCTCACGAACAAAGTCGTGACTTGTTACGAAGCGGGCGTTTTCGGCTTCCATCTTCACCGCGGGTTCGAGGAACTCGGCATCCAGAACTACGTGGTGCAACCCCAGGACTGGGATGAGCGTGGCAAAGGGGTGAAGAACGACCGGCTCCAAATCCTCCGTCAGCGCGGAAGCGACCTCCACCTCCAGTTGCTCGCGATAGTTCGTCAGGTTGTTCGCCTCCCGCCGCTTTTTCTCCAGCTCTGTGAGGATCAGGTATTTGCAAGTCACGCACAGCCACACGCCAAACTCC
>CAMAUX010000044.1 GCA_945861435.1 Chthoniobacter flavus
CGCTCGACTGCGGAGGACACGGCGCTCGCCCTCACCCTCGCGGGATCGGATCCTGAGAACAATCCGCTCACGTACGCGGTGGCGGTCGGCCCGCTGCACGGCACGCTGAGCGGCACGGGCGCCGCGCTCATTTACACGCCGGAACTCAACTACAACGGCGCCGACAGCTTCACCTTCACCGTGAACGATGGGGCGTCGACATCGGATCCCGCCACGGTGCTGCTCACCGTGACGCCGGTGAACGATGCACCTGTGGTTGCCACGCCGATCCCCGCCCAGGGAATCGCCTTTGGTGCGTCGTTCAATTATCAGGTCCCTGCAGTCACCTTCTCCGATGTGGATGCGGGCGACACACTGACCTTGAGTGCGAGCGGGTTGCCGGCTGGAGTCACGTTCGCCGCAGCCACGAGAACGTTCAGCGGCACGCCGACCGCTTCCGGGATGTTCACGATCACGGTCGCCGCCACGGATTCCGCCGGGGCGAGCGTGAGCACTTCCCTGATGTTGGGCGTGGGCAATGGCGCGCCGAGCGCGCTGGCGCAGAACCTCTCGACGGCGGAAGACACGCCGCTGGCCATCACCCTCACTGGCACGGATCCTGAGAACAACCCGCTCACGTACTCGGTGGTGACCAGTCCGCTGCACGGCACGCTGACAGGCACCGGTGCCGCGCGCACCTACACGCCGGCGCTCAACTACAACGGGCCCGACAGCTTCACCTTCCGTGCGAACGATGGCGCGACCAATTCGTTGCCGGCCACCGTGACGATCAACGTCACCTCAGTGAACGATGTGCCGGCGGTTTCCTCTCCGATCCAGAACCGGAGCATCGTTTTTGGATCGGCCTTCAACTACCAGATCCCCGCAGGCACCTTCTCCGATGCGGATGCGGGCGACGCGCTGGTGCTGAGTGCGAGCGGGTTGCCCGCCGGAGTCACCTTCAACGCAGCCACGGGCACGTTCAGTGGCACGCCCACGGTTGCGGGCGCATTCACGATCACGGTCACCGCGACGGACTCCGTCGGTGCGAGTGTGAGCAGCCCCTTCACCCTCACGATCAGCAACACGGCTCCGAGCGTGCAGGGCCAGAACCGCTCGCTGGCGGAAGACACTGCGCTGGCGATCACCCTTGTGGGTTCTGATGCTGAGAACAACCCGATCACCTACACGATGGTGACCAGTCCGCAGCATGGGACGTTGAGCGGCAGCGGCGCCTCGCGCACCTACACGCCGGCTCCCAACTACAACGGCCCGGACGGCTTCACCTTCACCGCCAGCGACGGCGCGTCGACCTCCGTGCTCGCGACCGTGTTGATCACCGTGACCCCTGTGAATGATGTGCCGGTGGTGCTGACGCCGATCCCGGACCAAGGCATTGCCTTCGGTGCAAACTTCGACTTCCAAGTGCCGGCAGACACCTTCTACGACGCTGATATCGGCGACACCCTCACCCTCAGTGCGAGCGGGTTGCCTGCTGGTGTGACTTTCACCCCGGCGACAGGCAGCTTCAGCGGAAAGCCCACTGTTCCGGCCACGTACATCATCACGGTCCGTGCGACAGATTCCGCTTCCACGAGCGCGAGCAGTTCCCTCCAGCTGATTGTGGGTAATGCCGCGCCGACTGCACAGGCACAGAGCGGCTCGACGGCGGAAGACACGCCGCTAGCAATCACCCTCGTGGGGGCCGATCTTGAGGATAATCCGCTCACCTACACGGTGGTGACCAATCCGCGGCATGGCACGCTGAGCGGCACTGGTTCCACCCGCACCTACACGCCGGCGCTCAACTACAACGGGACCGACAGCTTCACCTTCCGAGTGAACGATGGCGCGACCAACTCGGCTCCCGCCACCGTGTCGCTCACCATCACCCCAGTGAACGATGCACCGGTGGTCGCCACGCCCATCCAGGTCCCGAGCATCGCCTACGGATCGCCCTTCAATTATCAGGTGCCCGGCAGCACATTCTCCGATCCGGACGCGGGCGACACGCTGGCGTTCAGTGCGGTCGGGATGCCCGCCGGCGTGCTGTTCAACGCGGCCACGGCCACGTTCAGTGGAACACCGGTGGCGCCCGGTGTGTTCACGATGACGGTGACCGCGACTGACTCTGCATCGGAGAGCGTGAGCAACTCCTTCAACCTTGAGGTCACCAACACTGCACCGGTCGCGCAGGCTCAGAATATCTCCATGTCGGAGGACGACGAACTCCCGCTGGGCATCACGCTGAGGGCCACCGATCACGAGAACAATCCGCTCACTTACCAGGTGGTCACCCGCCCGCGGCACGGCACGCTCAGCGGCACCGATGCTGCCCTCACCTACACGCCGTTCCCGGATTTCCACGGCACCGACCGGTTCACCTTCACCGCCAATGACGGAGCTGCCACCTCCACGGCCGCGACGGTGACGATCACGGTGAACGGCGTCAACGACACCCCCACGCTCGGCAGCGTGCTCGAGGGCACACCGCAGTTGGTGGGTGCCGTCGCTTCGGGCGCGGGTGCATCGGGAGTAGCGGTTGCTGGTGGGCGTGCCTATGTGGCGGCGGGCGACGAGGGGTTGCGGATCGTCGACATCACCAGCTCCACCCATCCCGTTCTCCTTGGCGTCGCCGTCGGGAGCGGATTTCCCGAGCGCGTGGCAGTCAGTGGCAACTACGCCTATGTGACCGGCGCCTCCGGCCTCGATGTGTTCAACATCGCCGATTCCACCCTGCCTTCCCTTGTCGGCCACATCAGCCTCGGCGGGTATGCCCGTGGCATTGTGGTGCGCGGCACCCTCGCCTACATCGCCGCCGGCAACGCAGGCCTCCAGATCGTGGATGTCAGCACTCCCGCCGCTCCAATCCTGCGGGGCACCTGCGACACCACCGGTCTGGCATGGGGAGTCGCATTGAAGGGCAACACCGCCTTCGTCACTGCCTTCCTCTCGGAGGCCACCGGGTCGGGTGCGGCAGGCCTCCGTGCCATCAACATCAGCAACCCTGCAAGCCCCGCGCTCGTGGGTTCCGCAGCGATCGGCGTTCCGGGCACCGCTTCGAGCGCCATCGCATGCAGCGGCAATCGCGTCTTCGTGGTGGACACCGGCGGATCGCTCCATGCATTCGACGCCACCAATCCTGCGGTCCTCACCGAGGTGTCCACGCTAGCCGGCCTCGGAACCCCGCTGGGCCTCGCCGTCAACGGGCGTTACGCCTATGTGGCCGACTTCGGCGGCACGGTTCGCGTGATCGATGTGAGCGCTCCTGCGACGCTCGCATTGAAGGCCAGCGTGCCCTCTGGCGGCCAGCCCTCCGACCTCGTGCTTCGCGGCAACCGCGTCTATGTGGCGGCATTCGCCCAGGGCCTGGAAGTGATCGAAAGCGCCTTCGCATTCGACGACATCGTGATCGACGAGGATGCCCCTGAACAGGTGGTGACCCTCTCCGGGGTCGGCGATGGCGATGACGGACTTCAGGAGCTCTCCTTCGCCATCTCCACCAGCGACGCGAACCTGCTCAGCAACCTCTCGGTGACCGCGGGCGAAATCCGATTCACGCCCGTCCCGGATGCGAACGGGACGGCGACCATCACCGTGCGAGCGTCGGACGACAGCTCCATCGGCGGCCTCGGTTCCACGCTTTACGTTCAGCGTTCCTTCACGGTCGTTGTGAACTCGGTGAACGACACGCCCGTGCTCACGGCACCCGCGTCGATCACGGTGCAAAAAGGATTCCGCGAGGACCTCGCAGCGGGGCTCGCCGGCTTGAGCGTAACGGACGCCGATCCTTTGCAGACGCTCACGCTCACCGCCACTGTCGATGCGGGATCCCTGCAGGCTTTCACGGCAGGGGGCGTGACCGCGGTGCAGGTGAATTCGACAACAACCAGCCTTACCGGCACCGCCACCCAGATCGCTGCATATCTCGCAGCAGGCCGCCTCCGGTACGTGATGCCGGAGCAGGGGACCGCGACGCTCGGCGTTCATGTCGAAGATTCCGACGGCGCGGCACCGGCTGACCAATCGGTGCCGCTCGTCATCCTTGAGTCCTCGCCTGTGAAATCCGTGTTCATGTCGGGTCTCACCGAGATGTCGTTCAATGCATGGGATCATCCCGATGCTCCCACAAACGATGGCACGTGGACTGTGAGCCTCTCCCCGTGGACCCTCTTCTACGGCAGCGCGACTCGCATCGAAGCCAGTCGTTTCCGTTACCGCCCCTCCCGTCAGTTCCTTGGGAAGGTGCTTTATGAGGCAGTACCGGTGACCTTTACCCGCAACAATGGCGAGGTCGTGGAGGTCGTGTTCATGATGCGTCCCTACGCGGATATCGCGGGTCCCTTCCAGGCGCTGGTGGGCGATGACAGCGGAACCCGGGGGCGGCTCACGCTCACGCTCACGCGTCTGGGCTCCGCCACCGGGCAGATCGAGATCGACGGCCAGACCATTCCCTTCCTCTACGACATGAAAAAGCCCAAGACCGTGAGTCTGAGGGTGGCGGGGAAGACGGCTGGCCTTCAGCTCGGATACGATGAGCGTGAAGATGCGTGGTCCGCCACACTCACCGCCCCGGGTTCGGCCAGCGTTCCGGCGCTTTCTGTGAGGGATTCCGGTGGGCTGCAGCGCTGCGCCACCCGCGCCGAAGACTTCGTGACGGGGAGGCATGTGCTCACGCTCGCGGATGAGGGTTCCTCTTTGGGCAGCGCAACGCTGACAGTCTCGTCGCGTGCTGCTGTTTTCATTCTCGGAAAACTTCCTGATGGCCGCAGCTTCAGCTCCTCCCTCCGGATGCGCGAAGCAGACCTCGGCATTTCCGTCTACCGCTGGCAGGGGATCGCCGCCACGCCGAGACGGTGGCTCTCGGGAGAGCTTGAGGTGGCCCCTGTGAGCGGAGATATCTCCGGCCTCCTCAAGGTGCGCACAGGCATCGGCCCCGCTTCCGAGGTGAGCGTCTCGGAGCCCGTCCCGCCTCCGGTCCAAAAGCCTTGAGTACGTTGTGGTCTGTCGCCGGGGCTTCTTTCCGGGCGGGTTGCCAGCCTGCGGGGATCGGGTTTGAGAGGTGATATTTCGATGCATTCGCGCGGGGGATGTGGGAGGATGCCAGGCTTGTCCAACCCACCCTTGCCACCCCGCTGCGGAGAATTCGCTACAACCGTTTAGAACCGTCTCGAGATCCTGAGAACTCCCATGGCTGCTCCCAAAAACCCAACTTCCCAACTCATCGAGCGAGCCGTTGCCTTGCAAGCCGATGGGTCCGGAGATGAGGCGGCTTCCCTCTACCGGAAGGTGCTCAAGACGGAGCCCAAGAACGCGGTGGCTCTTTATTCCCTCGCGGCGATCGGACTCAACAAGGGCAGGCTCTCACAGGCACTGGAATTCGCCGAACGTTGCTCTGTGGCCGCCCCGCACGCCGCTCTGTCTTGGTACATCAAGGGCGTGGCTCTGAAGTCCGCGGCCCGTAGGCGCGAGGCGCTCGAATCCTTTGAGCGTGGGCTCGGGATCGACCCCCTGCACATCGACACCCTCATGGCGCTGGGTGTGCTGCAGGCGGAAATGCAGGATCCCGCGCGGGCTCTTGCGCAGTTCGAGAAGATCCTCGCAATTCATCCTGCTCATGAGGGGGCCGCTCGTGGGAAGGCCGCCCTTGCCGAAGGTCGTGGCGCAGCTGCGGTCCCCTCGAGTTCCGGCGGTGTGCCGTTGGAACTCGTCCACTCTGGGCTGGAGTTGCAGGCGGCCGGACAGATCGCCGATGCGCAGGCAGTGTTCCATCAGATCCTTGGGGTGAACCCAATGCACTTCATCGCCCTGTATTCGCTGGCGGCGATGGAGGTCAATCAGGGCAAGGTGCAGGAGGGACTCGGCCACGCCCAGCGGTGTATCGATTCCGAGCCGGGCTCTGCTTTCGCGTGGTACATCTGCGGTTGTGCGCTCAAAGCGAACCGCCGCTTCGAGGAGGCCGTGCGTCACCTCGACCGGGCTCTTGAGATACACCCTGAGTACAAGGAGGCGCTCTTTGAAAAGGGCCTCGTTTATGGGGAGGTGAAGGACTATTTCCAGTCGCTCGATCAGTTCGAGAAGGTGTTGGCAATCGATCCGGTGCACCGGCTGGCACTCGTCAACCGCGCCACCTCGCTCACCATCATCCAGCGTTATGAAGATGGCGCCAAAGCCTTCGAGGATCTTCTCGCCGTGGACCCCGAACACGATTACGCGCTCTCCCAACTCTCCCATGCCCGGCTTCACTGCTGCGACTGGACCGGCTTCCACAAGAACCGCCAGGCCATCATCGAAAGGGTTCGGGCGGGCAAGCGCGCTGCCAAATCCCTCTCCTTTCTCTCCATCTCGGATTCGCCCGAGGACCAGCTCACCTGTGCGCGCGTCTTCAGTGAGCAATCGTACCCGCAGCGGGCCGATCCACTCTGGAAGGGGGAGAACTACGGGCACGCGAAGCTACGCATCGGTTATGTGTCGCCGGATTTACGGGAGCATCCCGTCGGTCACGTGATGGTCGGCGTTTTCGAGGAGCACAACCGCGACAAGTACGAGCTCCATGCCTTCTCCATGGGGGTTAACGACAACAGTTCCCTGCGCAGCCGGTTCATGGCCGCCAGCCATCACTTCCACGATGTTCGCGGCAGGAGCTCGCGCGAGATCGCCGAGTTGATCCGACAATGCGAGATCGACGTGCTCATCGACCTCGCCGGGCCCACAATGGATGCGCAGCCCGACATCTTCGCTTCCCGGCCCGCGCCCATCCAAGTCGGCTACCTCGGGTATCCCGGCACGAGTGGCGCCTCCTACTTCGACTTCATCCTCGCCGACGAGCACGTCATCCCGGAGGAGAGCCGCAAGTTTTACAGCGAGGAGGTCATCCCTCTTCCGGGCTCCTACATGCCCACGGACTCGAAGCTGAGTCCCGCAGCCGAGACCCCCACCCGCGCCGAGATGCAGTTGCCGGAAGAGGGCTTTGTCTTCTGCTCCTTCAACCACGACTACAAGATCAACCCCGACGTCTTCGACGTCTGGATGCGGCTCCTCAAGCAGGTGGAAGGCAGCGTCCTCTGGCTGATGAAGCTCAACGAGGCCGCTGAGCGCAACCTGCGTAAGGAGGCCGAGGCGCGTGGCGTCTCCGCATCCCGGCTCATCTTCGCCAAGAGGGTCCCGTCCGTCGCCGCACACCTCGCGCGGTACCGCCTGGCGGGCCTTTTCCTCGACACGCATCCGTACAACGCCCATTCCACGGCGACAGATGTGCTGCGCGTTGGCCTGCCGGTGGTCACCATGGCGGGCGCGAGTTTCCAGAGCCGCGTGGCTACGAGCATCCTGCGCACCATTGGCATGCCGCAGCTCTCCGTCACCACTCTCGCCGAGTACGAGCGGCTCGCGTTGGAACTGGCGCTCTTCCCCGAAAAACTCGCGGCCGTCCGCCGGGAGCTTCAGGACAAAATCCCCACCGCGCCGATCTTCGACTCCGCCCGCACCGCGCGCGGCATCGAGGCGGCCTTTGAGTTGATGGTGGCAAAGCACCGGGCTGGGGGAGCAAAGCCTGAGACGGTTCCGGCTCCGAAGACCTTCCCTGCCGCGTTGCCCGCTCCGCCAGCATCCGCGCACTCTGCCGAGCCCCCATCTCCTGTTCAGCTGGCCGTGATCGCTACGGGATTCCCATTGGGAGGGCCTGCGATGACGTTGCGCTATTGCTCGCTCACGCAGGCTTCGGTGCCGTTCGTGGTGGTGGGTATGTTCACTGCCTCGCACGAGCCCACGGCACAGCGTCTGCTAGCCTCACTCAAGGAGTGGTCACTGCCTCACCTGCTCTTCGAGGTGCCCGTCGTGCATTGCTCCACCAGTCCGAAGGGCGTGCCCGATCCGGCTTACACGAAGGCCAATTTCATCGCGCACGTCATGGGCCTCGTCCGTTGTCCCGTTCTCTATGTGGATGTGGACGTGGTCTTCCATGGCAGGCCAGTCCTCATTGAGGAACTCGCGGCGCAGGGCCGGGACTTCGCGATCCTCAACTGGCTCGCCCTCGATCGGAACGACGCCTATCTGCCCGTCCCCGTACAAGGAGCTTCCGCAGAGTCCGAATTCGGTCGCCGTTTTTTCCGTTACTCACATCAGGTGGCCTTCAGTTCCCGCGAACAACTCCTGTGCAGTGGCGCGGTTCAATTCTGGGGGCGGAGCCCTTCCGCGTTCGCGCTGCTCCGGCAGTGGCACGAGGCCGTGGTCGGCAATCCGGGCGCGCAGGATGATCATTGCCTGGACTTCGCCCACAACAACCTCTCGCTTCCCAATCTCCCTCCGTTGAATGCGGACTGGCTGCCGAAGTCTTACGCCCGTTACGCATGGTGGCTCTTTGATGAACCCGTGATCGATCACCCGGACTTCCCGTACGCCGGCGGTGGATGGGCTCAGGTGCAGGATTCCTTGGGTCGCCCGCGCATTCACCAAGAGCGGGTCGCCGCCCGTTTTGAGCAGGCCGAGATTGCCGCGGGCCAGATGCTCGACGCCATGACCGGCCGCGTGTACCGGCTCGAAGGTGGTTCGATGAAGGAGGAGGGTGGCGTGATCCGGAGGACATGGGTTTGAGCATGCGTCCATCCATCCTGCTTTCTTTGTCGACTTCGCGCCTGCCCGGCGGCGGAGATTTGGCGCCGTGTTTGTCAGTCATGTCCCGTTGATTCCCGTTTCTTAACCACCCCTCTGCTGATGTTCTCGCAAACCTTCCATCACAAGCGCGTCTGGCTCTCTGGTCACACTGGATTCAAGGGGGCGTGGCTCGCTGAGTGGCTTCTCCAGCTCGGCGCCGAGGTGCACGGTTACGCGCTCGCTCCGGAGACCAACCCTTCCCTCTTTCAGCAGCTCGGCCTCGCCTCGCGCATGCACCATGCGGTGGCGGACGTGCGTGACCCGAAGAGTGTCCGGGCTTCATTGATTGAGGCGCGTCCGGACTTCGTCTTCCACCTCGCCGCGCAACCGCTGGTCCGCCGTTCCTATGCGCAGCCCGTCGAGACTTATGAGACCAATGTGATGGGGACGGTGCACGTGCTTGAGGCCCTGCGTTCCCTCGATGCTCCGTGCACTGCGGTGTTCGTCACCACCGACAAGTGCTACGAGAACCGCGAACACGGCCTTCCCTATCGCGAGGAGGATCATCTTGGCGGACACGATCCCTACAGTTCCAGCAAGGCCATGGCGGAAATCGCCATCGCCGCCTATCGCCGCTCTTACTTCGACGAGCCGGGCAGCCGCGTGCGCATCGCCAGTGCCCGCGCCGGCAACGTCATCGGCGGCGGCGACTGGGCCGAGGACCGCATCGTCCCCGACAGCATCCGCGCCCTGCAGTCCGGCGCGCCCATCGGGGTCCGCAACCCTTACGCCACCCGGCCATGGCAGCATGTGCTCGAACCGCTGGGGGGCTATCTGGCGCTCGCCGCCGCGCTTGCCGCCGACGTCTCCAGCCCGCGCGCCCTCAATTTCGGTCCGGATCCCGAGTGCAATCGTGCGGTGGGGGATCTCGTCGTGGAGGTCCTCCGGCACTGGCCGGGCGCATGGAAGGATCACAGCGACCCGAACGCCGTCCACGAGGCGAAACTGCTCAGCCTCTCGATTGAGAAAGCCGCATCCACCCTGGGCTGGAGGCCGGTCTGGGGCTTCGCGAAAACCATCGAGCACACCGTGGGCTGGTACCGGGCGGTCCACCGCGATCCTGCCGCGAGTCTTCCCCTGACGCGCGAACAGATTCGTGCTTATTGTGCCGATGCAAAAGCCGCGGGCGTTGCCTGGGGTTCGATCTGAAATCCGCCAAACTCTTTCCTTTCTTCATCCATTCTCATGCCATCCACCCCTGCAGAGATGAAAGCCGAGATTCTCCGGCTCACGCGCGCTTACTCCGAAGCCATGCACAAGGCCAACCGGCCCGGCGTGGAAAACGCGCACGCGTTCACTCCTGGTGTCTCCACCGTGCCTTACGCGGGGCGGGTGTTTGATGCCGATGAAGTCGAGGCGGCCGTGGGCAGCACGCTGGATTTCTGGCTGACGCTCGGGCCGGAGGGCGAGGCCTTCGAGAAGGAGCTCGCCCAGTGGATGGGGGTGAAGCACTCGCTGCTCGTCAACTCCGGCTCTTCCGCCAACCTCGTCGCATTCTCCGCGCTCACCACGCACAAGCTGCCTGCGCACCGACGCATTCAGCCCGGGGACGAAGTGATCACCGTCGCGGCCGGTTTCCCGACCACGGTCGCTCCGATCCTTCAGAGCGGCGCGGTGCCCGTGTTCCTCGACAACAACCCGGTCACCGGCAACATCGCGACGGATCGGTTGGAGGAGGCGTTTGTTCCTGGAAAGACGAAGGCCGTGATGCTCGCGCACGCGCTGGGCAATCCATTCGACGTCGGCACCGTGCTCGAGTTTTGCAGGCGGCACGAGCTCTGGCTCATCGAGGACAACTGCGATGCGCTGGGCTGCACCTACTCCATGCCTGTCGAACGCGCGAAGGCGCTCGGGTTCACCGAGAACTCACCGGGCATCCCGTCCAACGGCACCCATATCACCCGTTACACAGGTGCCTGGGGGGACATCTCCACCCAGTCCTTTTATCCACCGCATCACCTCACGATGGGAGAGGGGGGCGCGGTGAACATCGTGTCGCGGCCGCCTCTGAAATCGTATGCGGAGAGCTTCCGCGACTGGGGTCGCGACTGCTGGTGCGCCTCTGGGAAGGACGACACCTGCGGCAAGCGCTTCGCATGGCAACTGGGCGAACTCCCGCAGGGTTACGACCACAAGTACATCTACAGTCACCTCGGCTATAACCTCAAACCGCTCGACCCGCAGGCCGCCATCGGCCGTCAGCAACTGCGCAAGCTCCCGGCTTTCATCGAGGCTCGCAAACGCAATTGGGAGATCCTCCGCTCGGGGCTTGAGGACATGGGTGAATTCTTCGAGTTCAGTCTGCCCACGCACGCCACGGGATGGACCAGCGGCGGCGGGTTTGACTGGGACTCCACCCATTGCCGCACGGACTGTTCGTGGTTCGGGTTCATGCTGCGGGTGAAGGCTGGTGCGCCATTCACCCACACCGACCTCGCTCGAAACCTCGATGAACACAAGATCGGCAACCGGATGTTCTTCGGGGGCAACCTGCTCCGGCAGCCCGCGTTTGTGCAGCTCCGGAAGGATCGTCCGGAGTCTTTCCGGGTGGTGGGCGAGATGCGCGGGGCCGATGAGATCATGCGCAGCGCGTTGTTCCTCGGCACTTATCCGGGGCTCACAGGGGCGATGCTGGACTACGAGATCGAGTGTGTGAAAGCCTTCGTCAAAAGCGTGAAATCCAAATGAAGAATTCAGAAAGCGGCTCTGTGTTTTCGTGCTCGGTCCGGTCGGACTTCGCTTTTCTGAAGCAAACGCCCGATCTGGAGAGCCTGTCGGTGCGCGGCATCAATTTGGAGGGTTCGCGCGGGATGCTTTTCCCGGTCTGCGGATTCCAAGCGGGCGACCGGCAGTTGATGTCGCTGTTGAGCACATGGGGCGATGGCGGTTCGGCTGAGGAGGCTGCGCAGTGGCTGGTCCGCGAGGTTGTGGAGGTGCCGGAACGGGTTTTGTTTCTGGTGAAAGACCTCTATGGGAATCCTATGGGGCAGGTGGGACTCCGCGAAGAAGCCGGCCGCGAGGGGTGGTTGGAGGTGTGCGATGTGGCGTCTGTGAACTCTCCGGATGCCGAGGTGCTGATAAGCGATGCGCTGGCGGCTTTGATGCGGTGGGCGAGGACCACTTTGTGGCCTGAAGGATTCATCACGCGACTGGGCTCTTCTTCCGCACGTGCCCCCCAGTTTTATGGGAAGCTTGGATTTGTGGAGAAGGGCGGGGCGGACGGTGGGAGTTCCCACGTGGTGATGGAGGCCGAGTCGGATCCGGTCTGCAATCCGGGTGAGAAGATGATTCTCACGGCTGGGCCATCCATCTCGGCAAGGGAAGCGAGTTACGCTTATGACGCTGCCCGGTATGGTTGGAATGCGCAGTGGAGCAAGTACCTGAAGACATTTGAGAAGGGCTTCGCGGAGTACGTGGGTGCCAAGTATGCGATGGCCACTTCGAGTTGCACGGGCGCGCTGCACATCGCGCTGGCTGCTCTGGGCATCGGTCCCGGGGACGAGGTGATCGTTCCTGACATCACCTGGGTCGCGACTGCCAACGCGGTTTTGTATGTGGGTGCGACACCGATCTTCGCCGATATTGACCCGGAATCCTGGCTGCTTTGTCCGAAGTCGGTGCGTGAGAAAATCACCAGCCGGACCAAGGCGATCATGCCGGTGCATCTGTACGGGCATGCCTGCGACATGGATGCGATCATGGCGGTGGCCCATGAGCACGGGCTCTACGTCGTGGAAGATGCGGCCCCCTCGGTAGGCGCCGAGTACCATGGGAAACGCACGGGGAGCTTTGGTCATTTTTCGTGCTTTAGTTTTCAGGGCGCCAAGCTGGCGGTCACGGGCGAGGGGGGCATGCTGTTGACGAGTGATCCGGCGCTTTATGAGAAGGCGTATGTGATCTGGGACCAGGGGAGGAAGCCGGGGACGTTTTGGATCGAGACGAACGGCCTCAAGTATAAGATGTCAAATGTCCAAGCGGCGGTTGGGCTCGGACAGTTGGAGCGCAACGACGCGATGGTTGCTGCGAAGCGGCGCATTTTCCGGTGGTACGAGGAGGGGCTCGCAGGGGTGCCGCACGTGCGTTTGAACCGAGAGCCCGAAGGCACTCGGAGCATCTACTGGATGTCGAGCATCCTTGTGGAGGAGAGCTCTCCCGTGAGCCGGGATGCGTTGGGCGTCGCCTTGAAGGCCCGGAATATCGATACGCGGCCGGTGTTCCCCGCCATCAGCCAGTATCCCGTGTGGCCGCTGAAGCAGAGCGCGCTGCCGATGGCGAAGTTCGTGGGAGACCACGCGATGAATCTGCCCTCCGGGGTGTGCCTCGCTCGGGAGGAAGTTGCTTACGTGTGCAGGGAAATCCGCCGCGCTGTGGGTGGCTGAAGCCATGGGCGTGCAGGACTCGCTTCAGTTGGCCCGAGGAATCCGTGCGCAGGCGCTGCGGATGGTGTTCCGCGCGAAGGCCTCCCACGTGGGGGGAGCTCTGTCGATGGCTGATCTCCTGGCTGTGCTTTACTCGGAGATCCTGAAGGTTCGCCCGCACGAGCCGGCATGGAGCGAGCGCGATCGCTTGATTCTGAGCAAGGGCCACTCCTGCACGGGACTTTACGCCGCACTCGCGCTCCGCGGTTTTTTCCCGATGGAGGAACTCGAAACCTATGGCCGCGACCATTCCCGGCTCATGTCGCATATTAGTCACAAGGTTCCGGGAGTGGAGTTTTCCACGGGCTCGCTTGGGCACGGCCTGCCCTTTGGATGCGGCAAGGCGCTTGCGGCAAAGCGGCTGGGCCACGCGTGGAGGACATTCGTGATTTTGAGCGACGGGGAGCTCAACGAGGGATCCAACTGGGAGGCGATCCTCTTTGCGGGTCATCACCGGCTCGACAACCTTGTCGCGCTGGTGGACTACAACAAGATCCAGAGTCTCGGGGGTGTGGAGGAAGTGATGGGGCTGCATCCGCTGGCGGAGAAGTTCCGTGCGTTTCGCTGGGTGGTGCGGGAGGTGGACGGGCACGATCACGCCGCGATTCGAGGTGCGCTTGGCGAATTGCCGGACAACACAGGGGCCCCTGTGTGTGTGCTTGCGCATACCGTGAAGGGCAGCGGGGTGTCGTTCATGGAGAACCAACTTCTCTGGCATTATAAGTCGCCCACTGCGGAGCAACTGGCTGCGGCCTTGAGTGAACTCGGCGAAGCGGGGGCGGGCTTATGAGAACGGCGTTCATCGAGGAGTTGATCCGGCTCGCCGCTGAAAATCCGCGCATCTTTCTTATCGTGGGCGACCTCGGGTTTTCCGTGGTGGAACCCTTTGCGAAGGCGTTTCCCGAGCGGTTCCTGAACGCGGGTGTGGCGGAGCAGAACATGACCGGCGTGGCCGCGGGCCTTGCATCGGAGGGATGGCAGGTCTTCACGTACTCGATCGCCAACTTTCCCACCCTTCGCTGTTACGAACAGATCCGCAACGACGTCTGTTATCACAACCTCCCCGTCACCATTGTGGCAGTGGGGGCGGGGCTGAGTTATGGGAATCTCGGCTACAGTCACCATGCGGTTCAGGATCTGGCGGTGTTCAGGCCGCTTCCCAATCTCACGCTGCTGAGTCCCGCCGATCCTGGCGAGACGCGCTCGTGCCTGCAGTATCTCTCTGCCAATCCGGGGCCGGCCTATCTGCGGATCGGCAAGGCGGGCGAGCCCGTTCTGCACCCGGACATGCCGCTTTCCAGGGAGCCGATTCGGGTGTTGGGAGATGGGGATGCGGCGACAGCCATCGTTGCCACCGGGGCGATTTTGCAGCAGGCGTTGGAGGCCGGGCGGGCGGCGGTGGTTGAGGGGCTGAGTGTGGCTGTGTATTCGCTTCCATGGGTCAGCCCCTTGGGCGCGACTGATCTGGCGGTGCTCTGGTGTCACCAGCGCGTGGTCACCGTGGAAGAGCACGTGGGGGCGGGCGGGATAGGCGAACTCATCGCCGCGCGCCGTCCCGGAACCGTGGAGGTGCATTCGCTTCATGCGCAGGAGCACCTTGCGGGGCAGGTGGGTTCGCAAACCTGCCTGTGGGGGCAGCATGGAATCGATGCAGCGGGAATCCGCAGGGCGCTTCGCGTATGATGATTGCTAATGTCTTAGCTTCAGCGGGTGCGGGAGGTTTTGCGAAGGATTCCGGGCGAGTGAGGTTTGTGACTATGGGAGGTCGACTCGCGAGGTCCCGGTCCTGTTGACACAACGGCCTGCCCATCATCCAATGCAGCGACTTGGACCGGACATTCACATGCAAACCACCCATCAGATCACTGAGATTGTTTTCGAGGCCATCGACGAAGTGAACCAGTTGCTCCCCAGAGATCGCCGGATCCCGAAGTCCGAGGATGCAATGTTGTTCGGCCCCAGCGGCATGTTGGACTCCATGGGCGTCGTGAACCTGAGCGTGGCCGTGGAGGAAAAGGTTGAGAAGAAGTTTGGTGTTTCAGTGAGCCTGATCGGGGACGAGGCGATGGGGGAGGAAGTATTCCCCATGGAGTCCGTGCAGAGCCTCATTGGATATCTGGCAAAGAGTATTAAGAAGGACTGAATGAGTGCCGCGCCCAAGATATTGCTGATATCTGATTTTAATATCGCGAATCTTGCAGCGCTGATCAGTAACGACGAGAGCGAGCCGAGTTGCGCCGTCACCATCGCCCCTTTCGGACAGGTTGATCAGACCCTGATTGATCACCGGTCCGCCTCTTGGATGGAGACGCCTGATGCGGCGTTTGTGTGGACACAGCCGCACGTGGAAATTCCCTCGTTCGCGCGTTTGGTTGCGAACCAACCGGTGGAGCAGGAGGTGCTCGTGGGTGAGGTGGAGCAGTTCGCCCGTTTGCTCATCGCGGCCAGTGGGCGCCTGAAGCACCTCTTTGTGGCAACATGGGCCGTCCCGCCGTGGGTGCGGGGGTTGGGTCCTCTGGACATGCGTTCCAGCGGGGGGATTGGCGCTGCCCTGCTGCTGATGAACCACAGCCTTGTTCAGGTGCTTGAGAAAGAGGCCGGCATTCATGTGCTCGATGCACGGAGATGGATCGAGGTGTGCGGGGGGGGCAGCTTCAGTCCCAAGCTCTGGTACAATTCCAAGACGCCATTCAACACGGCCGTGTTCATGCAAGCCGCGGTGGAGTTGAAGGCGTCTTTGAGGGCTCTGGCTGGCGGTGCCCGGAAGTTGATCGTCACCGATCTGGACGACACATTGTGGGGGGGAGTGGTGGGGGATGTCGGTTGGGAAAACCTCTCGGTCGGCGGGCATAGCGCCGAGGGTGAAGCCCGTGTGGATTTCCAACGGGCCCTCAAGGGGCTTTCCAACCGCGGCATCCTGCTGGCCATCGCGAGTAAGAATCAGGAGTCGGTTGCACTCGAGGCCTTGGAACGACATCCGGAGATGGTCCTTCGATCAGCTGATTTCGCCGGCTGGCGCATCAACTGGCAGGACAAGGCAGCCAACATTGCATCGCTCGCCCAAGAGTTAAATCTCGGTCTCCAGTCGGTGGTGTTCATCGACGACAACCCGGCCGAAAGAGGGAGGGTGAGGGAAGCGTTGCCGGAAGTCTTCGTGCCGGACTGGCCCGAGTCGCCTCTTCTTTACCCCAGCGCCCTCGGATCTCTCACGTGCTTTGACCCGGGATCGATCAGTCAGGAGGATCGCGACCGCGCGGGGAGTTACCAGCAGGAGCGGCAAAGGCGGTCCTCGAATCCGTTGGTGGGATCGATGGACGAGTGGCTTTTGAGTCTGGAACTGCGGGTGGTTGCCGAGGAGTTGAGTGCCGCCAATCTGCAGCGGGTGACGCAGTTGCTCAACAAGACCAACCAGATGAACATGTCCACGCGGCGGCTCTCGGAAAAGGAGCTTTCGCAATGGGTGGAATCCGAGGGGAATCGGTTGTGGGCTTTCAGGGTCATGGACAGGTTTGGCGATTCAGGGTTGACGGGGATCGTCAGCGTTACGACCGCGGGGGGGGCGGCGGGGATTGTCGATCTCGTGTTGAGTTGCAGAGTCATGGGAAGGAACGTTGAGGACGCGATGCTGCACTTCGTTGTGTCCCAACTCCGGGGGAGTCCCAACCCGCCCGCGCTTCTCAAAGCCCGGTATGTGCCGACGGCGAAGAATGCTCCGTGCCTTGAGTTTCTGAGCAGGTCGCAGCTTTTGCGGAGCGAAGGCGACCCTCATGATTTCTCATGGGCTTGCGAGGATGAGTACAAGTGCCCCGCGCATGTTTCGCTCACCTGTCATTAGCCATGAACACGACCGAAGGTTTTGCTGAAGCGATCCGGAACCGTGCGGCGGGCACCGTTTCCGTCTGCATTACCGAGGAGCTTGTGGGGATGTTTGCACGGTTGTCCGGGGACCGCAGTTCACTCCACGTGGACGAGGCATTTGGGCGTCGTTCGTTGTTCAGGCGCAATGTGGCTCATGGGATGTTGCCGGTCCTGATGCTCATGGTATTGCCAGTTGCGCGCGTGCCTGGATGGCAGTGCCGCGTGAGGTCTCTCGGAGCACGGTTTGCAAAGCCCTGCTTCGCGGGGGATGCGTTGTTGGTTTCCTGCTCCGTCTCCGGGATGGACGAGGCGGCCCTGACCGTGGATTTGGAATTTGCGATTCGGAGGCTGGGTGGTGATGCAGAGGTGACAACGGGGACGCTGACCCTCGGCTACCGAAGGACTGAGGCGCCGACCCATGCGGCAGGCCTTTCATCGGAAGGAGAGGACGGGGATGCGGCGGAGATGGAGTCCGTCGCTTGCGTGGAGGCAGGGGAGAATGCAGGTGGCATTCATGATTTTGCGAAGGGAGATTCGGAGGCCCTTGCCTTGGATCTCCGACGCCGGCATGCGCGGGCTCTTTTTGATTTGTTGTCTGCAGGGGTGCCGGACGGTCCCGGCCCCTCCAGCCTTGGGGATTGGCTGGCGTGCTGCCGACCTCAGGAGATGCTGGTGGCGTCTGCTGTTTCCACTCTGGTCGGAATGCGGTTGCCCGGACGCAACGCCACCTTCATGGACTTTTCAGTGTCGTTTGGTCCCACGGCCATGGAGTGGGGCG
Source organism: Chthoniobacter flavus (assembly GCA_945861435.1). Taxonomy (GTDB): domain Bacteria; phylum Verrucomicrobiota; class Verrucomicrobiia; order Chthoniobacterales; family Chthoniobacteraceae; genus CAIURC01. The sequence goes on from CAMAUX010000044.1 coordinate 17,683, forward strand.
AGTATTATCTTTCTGGCACGGTGTCCCATGTTTCGGTTCCCGCCGCTACTCTGCGGGCCGCTATTGGCGTCGCGAAACGGTGCGACGGGGTGGAGGCTGCCAGCGGTGCGCTCACAGTGCGCGTGAATCCGGCTTCTCTGACCATGCCTTCCATGGAAGCACTCAGGGCTGAGGCGTTGGATCTTGGCATTGCAGGCAGGGTGGTTCTTGTGACCGGCGCGAGCCGGGGGATCGGGGAAACCACCGCCAAGTTGTTTGCCGTGCACGGGGCGAAGGTGGTGGTGAATTACAACAAGGGCAGGGAGGATGGAGAGCGGGTGGCCTCGGAAATCCGGGCATCCGGCGGAGATGCCATTGCCATTCAGGGAGACGTCACCGACAGGCAGGGTGTGAAAGAGATGGTTGCCGGTGCGGTGACGCATTACGGGAGGATCGACGTTCTCGTGAACAATGCCGCTCATGATTTTCTTCAGATTCCCTTCATGGAACTGACGTGGGGCGACATGCAGCGGGAGATGGATGTCACGATTCAGGGGGCGTTCCACTGCGCGCAGGAAGTGATCCCTCTCATGATCCAAAATGGTGGTGGGCGGATCATCAACGTTTCCACTGTGGCCACCGACGTGCCGCCTAGGGACTCCTTGAAGTACATTGTTGCCAAGAGCGGTCTGACGGGTCTGACCCGCTCCCTTGCCGTCGATTTCGGCCGCCATAACATCCTTGTGAATGCGGTCTGTCCGAGCATGGCGCAGACCGACCTGACGCAGCATGTGCCGAGGATGGCGTTCGAGAAGGCCAGAAGGGATACGCCTGTGGGCCGTGTTGCGGAGCCCCTTGATGTGGCGAGGACAATTCTCTTTCTGGCCTCGTCGCTCAGTTCTTACACAAGCGGGCAGCGCGTGAACGTGGCGGGAGGGGGGCTGCCGCTCTCTTAGGCGGGTAGGAAAACTTTCATATGACAACTCCGATGAATGCGTTTGAAGCCAAGGTGTCTGCTGTTTTCTCCCGCCTGAAGACGGGCGGTTCGCCCGAAAACTGGATACCCGTTTTCGAGCAGGGCGTGGCGGTGGCGAATCTGAGGCCGCTTGCGACCGGTGGATACACGGAGGCAGACATCGCGCTGCTGACCCAGTGGCGGATCGAGAATCAGCACTGGTTTCCCACTCAGTTCAATGTCACGCACGAAGGAACCAAGGTCTGGCTGGACCGGCAGGTGATTGGAAAGCCCGACCGGATCCTGTTCATGATTCAGGACATGGAGGGAGTCGCAGTCGGCCATGTGGGGCTGTGCAGCTTCAATTACGTAGAGCTGACTTGTGAAATGGATAACGTCATCCGGGGCCGTAACGATGTGCTGCCGAACGGAATGGTGCTCGCATACAAGACACTCGCCGAGTGGGCGATGAACGAGCTGGGGGCGCAGGAAATATTCGCCCGCTTGTTCGCGGACAACCGGCATTCCGTTCTCCTGCAGCTGGCGGCCGGGTTCCGGCGGCACAGGAAGATTCCGATGCGCAAGGTGGAGAAGGACGGCGCCGTCCACTGGGTGGAGATGGAGGCCGGATCGGGCGAGGAACCCGAGCGGTACTTCCTCGTGGCTGCCCGGTCGCGTCGGACGCTATGAGGACGATGAGGATGGGTGGTGATGGAGTGCCTCTGTGCGTTCCGTTGTCTTCGCGGTGCGCCATGGTTTGGCGCGTGCGTGTGTGCTGTGCCATGCAGTGCAGTCGAATACACCCATGAAATTTGAACGTGAAATTCTTCCGGGAGCCTGCCGTTCACGGAGGTCGCGTGGAGGTGTGTGGAGATGTTCTCCCTTGCTCGGGTGGACGATGCGCTGAAGCAGAGTCTCATCTTCGCGCGGTTTTCAGGGTGGCGTGTGCGGGACCGCCCGTTGACCCGGAGGCAATAAAGCTGTAATTATGGTGAAAGTGAAAACCACGATCGACCTTCCCGATGCCATTTTAGAGCGGACGAAGATCGCAGCGGCACGGCGCCGGACTTCGATTAAAAATCTCGTGATTCAGGGACTTGAGGCGGTGCTTCGGGAGGAGGTGCCCGTTGAGCCGCCCGCGGATGCCCTCGCCCGTCTTCAGAAGGGATATCATCTCGGCGGGAAGCCGCTTACGCGCGCCGAAGCTCATGCCCGCTGAGTGGTTTCTGGACACGAACGTCCTCTTGTACGCCTATGATCTGGACGCCCCGGTCAAACGGGCGGTTGCGCAGTCGCTGATCGAGCGGGCTTGGCTTCAGCCGGGGCACACAGCGGTCAGCGTGCAGGTGCTCCAAGAGTTCCACGTCAACTTCGTCCGTAGCGGGCATTCGTCGTCGGAGGCAGCGGTCTTGGCGGGGGATTTTTCAATCTGGCCGGTGATGGACAATTCTCTGGCCCTTTTCCGTCTTGGCCTGTCCCTGCAGGCACGCTGGCAGTTGTCTCTCTGGGATGCCATGATTGTGGCTGCAGCGAAGGCGAGCGGTGCTCACTCGCTGCTGACGGAAGATCTCAATCACGGGCAGGATTACGGGGGAGTGCGTGTGGTGAATCCGTTTCGGTGAACAATCCGGACCAAAGTGGTGCAGCAGGAAGCAAATCGATGAGCGCGCGACGATCGCTGCAGCGACAACGATCTGGAGTTCGCGGTTGGGAACGTGAGGTGCTGGGACGCCGAAGGAGGCATGGGATTCGGAATCCATCGCCCCTTACCCGCGTGAGGTGCAGCGGAGTTCCCGCTGGAATATCCCCTCAGACAAACTAAATCACAATTGAGCCTGCAGACTCGCATTACAACCTGTGTAGTTGCGGGTGAACTATCCCTGCTTCGGTCGAGACACACTGAGATGCTTTCCTCCACCTGTTTCGCCATCCAGTGCAGTCGAATACACCCATGAAATTTGAACGTGAGATTCTTCCGGGAGCGTGGGTGATCCGCCCTCGGACGCACGCCGACCACCGCGGACACTTTGTCAAAACCTACGCCCGTTCGCTCCTCGTCGGGCAGGGAGTTTCCTTCGATTTCGCCGAGGAGTTTTACTCCATCTCGGGGCGTCATGTGGTGCGTGGGATGCACCTCCAGCTGCCGCCCCATGATCATGTGAAGATGGTGTACTGCGTGGCAGGCGTTGCGCGGGATGTGCTGCTGGACCTGCGCAAGGGCCCCGGTTATGGGCGGGTGGCTGAGGTCGATTTGACTGCCGATGAGCCTGCCGTCCTTTTGATCCCGTCCGGTGTGGCGCATGGCTTCGCAGCTTTGGAGGATCACACGCTTCTCATTTACAAGACCTCGAGCGAGCACGCTCCGCAGGCCGACACGGGGGTCCGCTGGGACAGTTTCGGACACGACTGGCGCCTCGGTGGAGCGGTGACGCTCTCGGAGCGCGATGCGACGCTGCCCGGATTCGCGGAGTTTGTAAGCCCATTTTAATCCATGCGTCTTCTCGTCACAGGTGCCACGGGGTTTGTTGGGTCTCACTTTGTGGAGCAGGCGCTGGCGCTCGGGCATGAGGTGATCGGTATCCGTCGTCCGGGCAGTGTGCCGAGGATTCCCCTGCCGGAGGATGTGCGCTGGGTGGATGCGGCGTTGGACGCTGATTTTGCGGGAGAGTGGGAAGGGGTGGACTGCCTTGTGCACATGGCTGCGCACACCGCCAACGTTCCCTATGCACCGCTGCCGGAATGCCTTTACTGGAACGTGTATGCGTCTGCGCGATTGGTGCACGCGGCTGCACTCGCAGGTGTGACGCGGGTGCTCGTGGCTGGGACCTACTTTGAATACGGAATGGCGGCGGAGGGGCAGGAGTTCGTGCATCCTGCCACCGAGCTGCGGCCGATGCTGAGCTACCCGATTTCAAAGGCTGCGGCTTCGGCTGCACTGCTCGGAGCGGCTCGCGAACTGGGTTTGAGGATGCAATTACTGCGGATTTTCCAGGTCTATGGCCGGGGCGAGTCTGCGAAGCGGTTCTGGCCTTCGCTGAAGGCTGCTGCGCAGGAGGGGCGTGATTTTCCCATGTCAGCGGGAACTCAGGTGCGGGATTTCATCGACGTGGTCGATGTGGCGGGGGCGTTTGTGAGGGCGTTGAGTTTTGAAGGGGTGGAGGCAGGGCGTCCGCACGTGAGGAACGTGGGGACGGGCCGCGGGCAGAGCCTGCTGGAGTTTGCGCGGTATTGGTGGGGGCAGTGGGGTGGGGGCGGGCGATTGCTCCCCGGAGAGGTGCCCGCGCGTCCGGGGGAACTCCAAAGGCTGGTGGCCGATGTGGAGTCGGTGCACGTCGGGTGACCGTTGATGGACCCGTATGCGACGGAGGGCGGAGTCATCCTCCCTTGATTCCGCGTGAGGCAACCTATATTAGACAGGAGCCGTCAGCGTCCCTTGGTTATGTTTCCCGGGGAAGAGTCTGGCGGCAAGTGAGGCGGTCGGCCCCAGATGGTGTGGAGAGCCCGAGAGATTGTCGTGCAGGCCCCTTCGGGAGTCGCCCTCAAATCAGATTTAATAATGAGCGTAATTTACAACCCACCCGGATCGCACGACACCATCACCAGTCGGTTTAGTGCTGCAGAGTTCAAAGCGGCCGGGATAGAAATTGCATCGGATCCCAGCGAGGCCTCAGTGATCGTAGCTGCGCTCGCCGAGGAGTTGGCGCCCCTTGTCAAGCAGTTCGGCGGACGCAAGAGGTATCTCATCTGGTGCGACGAACCGTTGTGGTCGCACATGTTTCAGTGCTTTCCCGCGGCGCGGACGCGGATCGGCAATCCGGCCCCATCCGGCCCCGACGACCGGGTGTTGAACATCGATGCAATGAACTGTTTTACGGGCGACGTGTTCTTCTCCAATCATCATTTCTTGAACAAGGGATACCACCTCACTCTGGAACGGTTCCGAAAGGAGATCTCCGGAGGGGTGGTCGATCACTCGAAACGGCCGTCGAAGGGGAAGATCGCGGCATTCCTCACATACCGGAATTCGAAGCGTTGGGACTTCGTGCACCCCACTGGCGGGCAGGCGCTGAACAACCTGAGGACAAGGCTTGCGCTTGAGGGGCGTATATTCAACAAGGTCGACGTGTATGGTCAGGGATGGCCTCAGGGTCTGGTTACCGCGGAGGACCGCGGTGGGAGGGACGGCCGGGATCCCTTTGATCTCAAGCTTGAATACTATCGGAACTATCAGTTCGCCGTGGCGATCGAGAATGTGTGGAGTCCCTACTGGGTCACTGAAAAAATTTGGCACCCGATTCTCGTGGGATGTCTGCCGATTTATTATGCGGGGCCTCAGCACACTATTTACCGAGACTTCCCGGCGGGATCGTTTGTGGATTACTTTGACTTCCGAGATCCTTCGGCGCTGTTTGAGTTCCTCGAAGGGATGAGCGGCGAGGAGTTTGAACGTCGCATGATTCTGTGCCGGATAGCCTTGGAGCAGGCCCTTTATCGATCGATGGATGGCGAAACGACCAGGACTATTCAGATGCAGATGTTCGCGCATCGCGTTGGGAATTTAGTATGGGAGTCGCACAACTCCGGCCCTTCAGTGTAGTAGTCAGCTTCGGTGGGGTCAGCATACTCAAATGTCCTGCGGGCATTGGTGCTTTCCGGCGCGTTGGCCGTCGCTGGCTATTGTTCGCGCTGATTTCCCGCAGTTGCCAATGGGCTGTCAACGTGGTTGATGTGTCAGATTAGGTATGAACAAGGGCTCTCGCATCTATATCTCCGGGCACACGGGTATGCTTGGGCGTGCCGTTCAGGCGCTGCTTGAGTTGGAGGGCTACGGCAATCTTCTCGTAGCCACGAGTCGTGAGCTGGACTTGCGGGAGCAGGTGGCTGTGCAGGCTTTCTTTGAGAAGCACAGGCCGGAGGTGGTCGTCTTTTGCGCCGCCAAGGTGGGGGGGATTCAGGCCAACATCGATAGTCCGGCGGTGTTTCTGCATGACAATCTTGTGATGCAGAGCAACGTGATCCATCAGGCCTTCCTGTCTGGGGTCAAAAAGCTCGTTTTTGTGGGGAGTTCCTGTGTTTACCCGAGGGAATGCCCGCAACCAATGCGAGAAGAGTTCCTTCTGTCAGGGGGGTTGGAACCCACGAACGAGGGATACGCGGTGGCCAAGATCGCAGGCCTGAAGATGTGCGAGTTTTACTACAAGCAGTATGGATTCAGGTCCATTGCCGTCATGCCTTGCAACCTCTATGGGGAGCATGATCTTTTCGACGCCCGTCGATCGCATGTGCTTTCGGCGCTTGTGAAAAAGATGTGCGATGCGAGGAAGGCGGGGCTGGACTCCATTGAATTGTGGGGGACGGGTGTGGCAAGGCGTGAGTTCATGCATGCGGATGACTGCGCTCGGGCGGTTTTGTTCATGCTGCTGGAGTATTCTGACTACGGAAACCCTATCAATATTGGGTGGGGAGAGGATGTGAGTATTCTTGAGCTGGCCGGGATGGTTCGCAGGATTGCGGGCTTTGAGGGGAGTTTGGAGTGGGATCCTTCCCGGCCCGATGGCATGTTGCGCAAATGCCTTGATGTTGGGAGGATGAGGGCGATGGGTTTTGAACCACGTGTCGCACTTGAGGAGGGGGTATGTCGCGTGGTCGGGAGTTATGTGAGGAGATTATCCGCAGAAGCCATTTGAGGGTTTGAGATTATGATTCCATTAATGAAGAACGCTTTCTTGAATGAGTTCGACACCAAGAGGGCGTTGGCCGATTTCATATTGCGGGCGGAAAAGCTCAGCATGCATGAGCAATGCCTCCGTTTTGAGGCTGCTTTTTCCGCGAAGCAGGGGCGGCGGGACTCGGTCCTCTTCAACAGCGGGGGAAGTGCCAATCTGGCAATGCTTCAAGCGTTGAAGAATCTGGGCAGGCTGAACGATGGCGACCGGGTCGGGTTTTCTGGGTTAACGTGGTCGACGAATGTGATGCCCATCATCCAGCTGGGCCTTGTTCCCGTCGCCGTCGACTGCGAGGTGGACACTCTGAACGTGAGTTCCAGAGCCTTGACTGAGACAATTAAAAAAGTGGAGTTGAAGGCTCTATTTCTGACCAATGTGCTGGGGTTCGTGGGGGACATTGGAGCGATTCAAAAAATCTGCGCGGATCGGGGTGTCATCCTGATCGAGGATAACTGCGAGTCTTTGGGTACGGAGTGTGAGTGGGGCAGGGCTGGTAACTTCGGGCTGGGGGCGAGCTTTTCGTTTTTTGTCGCCCATCACATGTCAACGATCGAGGGGGGGATGGTGTGTACCGACGACGAAGACCTTGGAGAGATGCTGAGGATTGTACGGGCGAATGGCTGGGACAGGAATCTCGCTGCTGGCCAGCAGGTGAAATGGCGCAAGCGGTTCGGAGTCACTGCCGAGTTCGATGCCAAGTACACGTTTTACGACCTCGGATTCAACTTCAGGCCCACTGAGATCACGGGATTTTTGGGGCTTTATCAGCTGCAGTTTCTTGATGAAAACATCCGTGCGAGGCAGGCGAATTATCTGCAGATCGAGAAGGTAATGCAGGCAAACCCCGACCTGATCTGCATGCGGCACGAACATATCAGTTTGCTTTCTACGTTCGCCCTGCCGGTGGTTTGCAAGAGCGCAGAACTTAGAAAGCACTATCTGGCGCAGTTTTCCGGGGCCGGCATCGAGGTGCGGCCGATGATTGCCGGCAACATGCAGAAGCAGCCGTTCTATAAGAAATATGTGAAAGAGGAGTATGAGCTCCCGAATACAGACTTCCTCCATCACGCCGGGTTTTACTGCGGTAATTATCCCGAACTCACTACCGGGGACTTAGAGGTTATCACGAGCTGTCTGCTGCGCTGAGGCAACATCAGGACCGCCGGTCCTGTGTTTCAAAGGAACGCCGGATACGCCGGTCGCGCTGACCAGTCTTCCGGATCGGGTGGGTAAACGAGTCCAGCCGGCTTTACAGCATCAGGTAGGAGGTGACCGGGAAGAGGCGGGAGGTGTGCACCGTGCGTTCGGCGCCGATGCGGAAGTGGTGGGCGGCGTTGACCAGATTGGAGGAGGGGCAGGCAGCGCACACCGGTGCGTCGCACAGGAGGAGGAAGTTCTCAAGAATCTCGATGACGTCCCTGACGCTCCGGTTGTTGGTGATGGTGTGGCCCGTCATGGAGGGACGGGTGAGGTTGCGCACATTGGGGAATCTGGAGGTGATCGCCGTGGCAAGATTCCAGTCGTCGGAGAGCACGCAGACCTCACCGCCCACGCCGGGCTGCTGTTCCAGCAGGGATCGGACTTCCGCGTCGATCAGCGACTGGGGGAAGGGCACGGTTTCCTGGGCAAACTTGTCGCCGCCGCGCAGGTAAAGGACCGAGCCGGTTTCTGGCGCGAATGGTGGGACGCCGCGGGAGGAAAGGAATTGGCGGGAGAGGTGGTGGATCTGCTGGTAGCGGGCGCACTTGAAATCGAAGAACGATTTCTGCGCGTCGGGGCCGGCGGTTTCGAGCCAGTGGGCAACGGACTGCCGGTCGAAGAAGGTGACGCCCTGCGAAGCCTCGGGCGGCAGGACATCGAACAGGGGCGCGTAGATTTCGCGGAAGGGCACCTCGTACTTCCACCAGTGCTGCTCAGGGGCGAGGACGAGGCGGCCGCCAGCGATGGTGCTGGCGTAGAAGTCCATGAGGAGGACGGCCTCCATCATGGAGAAGAAGCCCGAGTAGGAGGGGAGAAAGTAGACCGGCTGACGATGAGAGTCCGGCGGAGGGAGGGTGGTGGCAGGCGGGGGCTGAAGCGGGGTGGGACGCTGGGTGTGTACGCCGAGAGCGAAGGACTGGAGGGGCAGGGAGTTGTTCTCGAAGAACTCGCGGCCCAGAATACCGAGGGTTTCTTGCTGGAAGAAGTGGGGGCGTGGCGGTGTCAGATGCCGCTGGAAGATCTGGAGGAAGTCCTGAGAAATGTTCGAGGGGAACCCGGGTTGATCGGTCCACGACAGGGCCCGCAGGCACATGAGGAGGAGCTTTGGATGGTCCGGGAAGCTGGCGAGGACGGTGGTGAGGCCGAGGGTGAAGCGCTGGAGGTCGCCTGTGGATTGGAAGTAGGCGCAGAGTCTGGAGCAGGCCTCGTTGAGGTCAGCGGGATCGGCCTGACTATAGTAGCGGTTGAATTGGATCATGCGCGGGCAGTGGTGCTGTCTGCCAATCTCCCCTCGCCTACCAAGACTTCCACGGGGCGCTTTCCTTCTGCCAGAGTTCCTCAAGGAGCAGCTTGTCGCGCAAGGTGTCCATGGGTTGCCAGAAGCCGCGGTGGTAATAAGCGCGCAACTGGTCGAGTTCCGCCAGTTTCTGCATGGGCTCGCGTTCCCAGACCGTTGCGTCCGAGGCGATGAAGTCCAGAACGGAGGGTTCGAGGACGAAGAAGCCGCCGCTCACCCAACCGCCGTCGCCTTCGGGTTTCTCGATGAACCCCCGGACCACTTCCTCGCTGACGTCGAGCGCTCCGAAGCGGCCGGGTGGCTGGACAGCGGTGACGGTGGCCATGCGACCGTGTGCGCGGTGATGGGCGATGGAGGCGGTGATGTCCACGTCGCTCACCCCGTCGCCGTACGTGAAGCAGAAGGTGTCTTTGCCGATGTACGGCGCGACGCGTTTGAGGCGTCCGCCGGTCATGGTCTGTTCACCCGTGTCGATGATGGTGATTCTCCAAGGTTCCGCGTGCTTTTCATGCACCTGAATGGAGTTGTCGCGCATGTCGAAGGTGACGTCCGACATGTGGAGGAAGTAATTGGCGAAGTATTCCTTGATGACGTAGCCCTTGTAGCCCGCGCAGATCACGAAATCGCAGATCCCGTGGGCCGAATACATCTTCAGAATGTGCCACAGGACGGGGCGGCCGGCGACCTCCACCATGGGTTTTGGACGGGAGGCTGTTTCCTCGCTGATCCGGGTGCCGAGGCCTCCGGCTAGGATGACACATTTCATGGGCAGGGTGGTTTTTCTGAAGGCTGGCGCGCGGGATTCCGACGCGAACGCGCAGGCCCCGAGGAATCCGCCATAAAGGCTGCAGGGAGGCAACGGTTTTCACGGGAAACATTTCAGGCGCGGCCTCAGGTCGATAGCTCGTTCGAGCCGAACTCGCGCTCTTTGCTTTCCCAGCTCCAGCCTATTCGCCTTGCCAGTTTCCAAACCTCGCTCCCGATTTTTGTGGCAGTGCATCCTCCATCCCGTATCCGACGCGTGATCGGGTTCATTAGTTTGGAGGATTCGTGCGGGCAGTTCTGAATCTCTGGTTGGAAGCGGGATCCGTTTGAGTGTAGAGAGACGCCGCCCCTCTGGGGACTCATCATGGCAATCCTCCAAATTCACGTTCCGGCTTATAATGAGGAGGAACATATTGAGTCGGTGATTGAGGGGATCCTTGGGCAGAGCTTCACGGATTTCTCGCTCGTCATTCATGACAACAAGTCCACGGACGGGACCTTGGAGATCTGCCGGCGCTTGGCGGCGCGCGACAGGCGGATCCTTCTGGACGAGGGTTCCGTCAATGTGGGCGGACTCGCGCAGATGCCGAAAATGCGCTGCGGATTTGACGCGAAGTATGTGGCGATGCGTTCGGCCAACGATCAGATGCATCCGGACTATCTGCGGCATGCGGTGGGTATGCTGGAGGCTGATCCCTCGGTGGGTTTGGCATACAGTCACGGATCGGAGTTCGCACAAACGGTGGAGCAGGCTGTGCCTTCTCCCGCTGAGTTCAGGATCGACACGCGGGGGATGAGTCCGGTCGATTCCGCGCTGGAGGTGGTGAGGCGGTACACGGTGTCTTTTGCCCTCTGGGGGGTTTACCGCCGGGAGGTGTATGAGAGGTGCCGGCCGTACCAGTTCATCTACGGGGGAGACCATGTGTTTATTGCCGAGGTGGCATTGTATGGGGCGGTGGCGGCGATGGAACTCCCGCTCGACTACCGGCGTTCAAACCCCACCGACTGGCGGAAGGTGATGGCTTCCAACACCAAGTCTCAGTTGGAGGAGCATGTCCGCCAGATCGCGGAGAACAGTTACTTTTACGGGTTGAAGCAGCGTGCGCCTTTCACCGACATGGCTTGGGGACATGCGGAGATGTTCTCCCTCGCTGGGGTCGACGATAATTCAAAGAACAGGCTCATCCTGCTTTCGGCCGAGATTTTGAAGGCCCGCTTCGGTGCGTTCATGCGCGAGGAGGCTTCCGGCATGGTGACCCTGCTCACCTCTGTGCTCGCCGGGTTGAAGGACCAGTCGATCAAGCACAGCGCTCATATTTTGTTCTGGCTGCAAAAGGCCAGAAGGGAACTCGAGAAAATCAGGTTTTTGAACATGCACCCGCTTCCGGAGATTCTTGAGCTGGAGGCTCGGATTTCCAGTTTGCTGGGCACCCTCCACTCCTGACCGAGGACCTCCCTTCGGTGTGCTTTTTGAGCACCTGAAGCGCGGGCATCGCGATCGCGCGTGGATGAGTGGCTTTCTGCAGGATTCGCTCTGAAAGTAATCGCAGAGGCGATGCCGCCCAGCCTGCAAGACTCTGTTTGGCGGCGGAAGAGGTTGGCGCTTTTTCCCACCAAAAGAACCACGCTCTCGCTCGGTTGGCCCTCTTCGGCCCCCGTCGGCTGGGTTTGTCACCCCATCGAGAGCGGGGGTGGGCGGTGGTAGTGGTCACGCATGGAAAACATGCGCGATCCCGGGGACGCTTTTGCGCCGCAGGAGGTGGCGCGCCGGGTCGCACAACTCGGCGTGGCGAAGGTTCGCGGCAGCTCCCTCACCCTCTTCGTGCTGGCGGTGCTCGCGGGCGCGTTCATCAGCCTCGGTTCGTTGCTGTTCGCAGTGGCTATCACCGGATCCATGCTCGGCCTCGGGCCCACGCGTCTGCTCGGGGGGGCGGCATTCAGTCTCGGGCTTGTGCTCGTCCTCATCGCAGGGGCCGAGTTGTTCACCGGCAATAATCTCGCCGTGATGGCATGGGCCTCGCGGCTCGTCTCCCTACGCGAACTGCTCCGTGCATGGGGCGTCGTTTATGTCGGTAACCTTTGCGGGGCCCTTCTCACGGCCGGAGCTTGCCACACCGCGCAGGCGCATGCGCTCGGAGGTGGGGCGGTGCGCGAGACCCTCCTAGGGATCGGTCGCCACAAGGCAGCGGCCGCCGCCGATCCGCTGGCCCTTTTCTTACTCGCCGTGCTGTGCAACGCCCTTGTCTGCCTTGCCGTCTGGCTCGCGCAGGCCGGCCACACCGTCACGGATCGGATTCTCGGGATCGCCTTTCCCGTCACCGCATTCGTTGCCCTGGGCTTTGAGCATTCCATCGCGAACATGTTTTTCCTTCCGTACGCGATGCTGTTGGAAGGAGGGACGGGCCTGCTTGCACGTTCCCTGCTCAATCTCCTCGTGGTGACTGCGGGGAACATCCTCGGCGGATCGGGTCTCGTGGCCGGGGTGTACTGGCTTGCGTACCTGCGTCCCGGCGCTGTCCCAAGGAAGCTTCCATGAAACGCAGCGCCCTGCTCGAAACAGCGACTCGCACTGCCTGCGTGCACGACGACGCCACGGTGATCGATGATCTGCGCGCGGGCCTCAGCGTGACGGACTGCTCCAAACGTCGCGGCCTCTCGCCGGCGGCTGTCAGCGGGGTGCGCAGCTTCTACTCATTCTTGGATGGTGGCGCGGGCGTGCGGCGGTGCACCGGCGCCGCATGCGCGTTCGCACAAGGATCCCTTCCCTCGACGGTGGCCGCTGGAGCCGGCATCGCTCCGAGCGTTGCAACCAATGAGCCGGATTCACCTGCGCATCCACCGCATCCCGTGCGTTGCGTGGGCCGCTGCTATGAGGCGCCCGTGGTTCTTGAACCGGGGCACTTTCCGATCCCTCGCAGGTCTCTTGTGGATCCTCCGATGATCTTCCGAAATCTCATGGGGACACCGCCTGACCTCCGCGAACTCTATGCCCTGAACGATCCGGAATGGATCCTCCAGATTCTCGATCAAGTGGGTCTGCGGGGGCGTGGAGGAGCGGCCTATCCCACGGGAGCGAAATGGCGCGCCGCGCGCGATGCGCACGGTTCGTCGAAGGTGGTGGTCGCAAACGGCGATGAGGGGGATCCGGGTTCCTTTGTCGACCGGTTGCTGCTCGAGGAGGATCCGCACGCGATCCTCGCTGGCATCCAGTGCTGTGCGCGTGCGATCGGTGCGCAGCATGCGGTGGTGTACATCCGGGGTGAGTATCCGCGCGCGGCCGAGGTGATGCGCGGCGCGATCGGCGAGGCGGCGGCGCACGGAATGCTGGCTGACGGGCTGCATGTCGAGGTGCATGTCGGCGCGGGCTCCTATGTCTGTGGCGAGGAGACTGCACTGCTCCGTGCCATCGAGGGGCTTCGCGCCGAGCCGCGCCCGAAACCGCCTTATCCAGCACAGGAGGGCCTCCATGGCAGACCCACGGTGGTGCAGAACGTGGAAACGCTCGCGGTTGTTCCGGAGCTGCTGCGCGCGCGGCGGCGTCCGTCCACCAAAGCGTTCTCGCTCTCGGGCGCAGTGGCCCTGCCAGGTGCGGTGGAGGCGGAGCTGGGCATCCCGTTGATGGAACTTCTTGAACGCGGCGCAGACGGCGCCCGCAGCGGTGCACGCTGGAAGATGGCGCTGATCGGCGGGCCGATGGGCCGCGTGATCCCCGTCGCCGATTTCGATGTGCGCATGGGCTACGACACCCTGCCGGGGCTTGGGCACGGAGGCGTGGTGGTGCTCGATGCATCGGTCGGTGCGCGGGACCTCGCGGAGCATCTCTTCGCCTTCGCTGCATCGGAATCCTGCGGTTCGTGCACGCCGTGCAGGGTTGGGACATCGCTGCTGAGTACGCGCCAGAGCCGTGCGGAGTTGGAGCGCCTGCTCGAGACTCTGGAAATGGGGAGTCTTTGCGGTTTCGGGCTCGGTGTGCCGCGGCCCATCCGCGATCTGCTCGCGCACTTCCCGGAGGAGATGCAGGGAGGTGCGTCCGTATGATCCGTGTCGATGGCCAGTCGGTGGCTGCGCAGGGGACGGTGCTCGAGGTGTGCCGTGCTACAGGGGCCAGCGTGCCGGCGCTTTGTTTCGATGCGCGGACCACCACCGGCGCGCACTGCCGGAGTTGTGTGGTGGAGCTGGATGGGCGCTCCATTGCGGCCTGCAGCACCCCGTGTCCGCCAGAGGGGGATATCACCACGGCTTCGCCCGCGATCCTTGCCTACCGGCGGGATCTTGCGGAGTTGATGCTGGCAGAAGCAGTGCCAAAGGGCGTGGCAGGTCGGTGGTGCAGCCAGGCGGGGGCGACCGGAAGCCGATACGGAAGCGGCCTGCTCCGCGTTGGAGGCGGATCGCGCACCGATGCGAGTCATCCCTACCTGCGTCTGGATCTCTCGGCCTGCATCCGCTGCCGCCTCTGCGAGGCTGCCTGCGACGAGATCCAGGGCCAGCACGTCTTTGCCTTTGAAAACCGGGCCGCCGCGACCGCGCTCACGTGGGGGCCGGATACCTTCGCGGAAACGCAGTGCGTGGGCTGTGGGGCGTGCGCGAGCGTGTGTCCGAGTGGCGCCATCACGGATGTGGACAGGTTGCACGTGGAGACGATCCGCGCCGCGAAACCGGAATGCGCGGGAGATGCGGACGAGTTGGGGTGCGAGGTGCGCACCACGTGCGGATATTGCGGGGTCGGCTGTCAGATGAGTGTGCAGGCTACTTCCGAGGCGGTGGTGCAAATCGATGGAACGCGCGGTGCCGCGGTGAACGACGGGCACCTCTGCGTGAAGGGCCGTTACGCACACCAGTTTGCACGCCATCGGGACCGGCTCACCAATCCGCTGATCCGCAGGGACGGCGTGCTCGTGGAGGCCAGTTGGGACGAAGCCCTCTCGCTGGTTGCCGCGAAACTCGTGGAACACCGCGGGCGCGTGGGCGGGCTTTCCTCAAGCCGCTGCACCAACGAGGAGAATTACCTGTTTCAAAAATGGATGCGGGCCGGACTGGGCACTAACAACGTCGACTGCTGCGCGCGCGTCTGTCATGCCCCCACCGCCGCCGGAATGCGCCGCGTATTCGGGACCGGTGCCGCCACCAACTCCCTGAGGGACATTGGCTGCGCGGATCTCCTCTTGGTCGCGGGTGCGAACGTCACGGAAGCCCATCCCATCACCGGTGCGCGGATCAAGCGGGCGCTGTCCAGGGGCGCGGGTCTCATCGTGATTGACCCGCGGCGGACCGAGCTCGCAGCCCTCGCCGATATTCACCTGCAGCTCCGGCCCGGTTCCAATATCCCACTGCTCAACAGTCTTGCTGCGGTGCTGTTTGAAGAGGGCTTGGTGGATCGCGCTTTTCTTGCCCAGCGCGCCGAGGGGGTTGCGGAACTCGAGGCCTTCGTGCGTCATCATCCGCCGGAGTTGACGGCCGCTCTCACGGGACTGCACCCGACACTGGTGCGGCGCGCTGCACGGATGTGGGGCGGAGCTGCGCGTCCGCTCAGTGTGCACGGGCTTGGGATGACGGAGCATTACCAGGGCAGCGAGTCGGTGATGCTGCTGTGCAATCTCGCGGTGCTTGTGGGAGCGGTGGGGCGCGAGGGCGTCGGCATCAATCCGCTCCGTGGTCAGAATAATGTGCAGGGCGCTGCGGACATGGGTTGCCAGCCGGATGCGCTGGCAGGTTATGTGCCAGTCACGGAGGCCCGGCACGTGGAGGAGGTCTGGGGCCGCCCTATCCCGTCCGCTGCGGGGCTCACGATTCCCGGGATGTACGAGGCTGCACGCCGTGGATCGTTGCGCGCACTCTTTATCATGGGGGAGGACGTGGTGCAGACCGATCCGGCCGCGCATGTGGACGATGCGCTCGCAGCCCTCGACTTCCTCGTGGTGCAGGAGCTCTTCCTCTCCAGCACAGCGGCGCGCGCCGATGTCGTCCTCCCGGGTGCGAGTTTCCTTGAGAAGGACGGCACATTCACCAATGGCGAACGCCGGATCCAGCGCGTGCGCAGGGTGATTGATCCGCCGGGTAACGCGCGTGCTGACTGGCGGATTCTCCTCGAGTTGATGCAGCGCACGGGAATCCCACAGTCCTTTGAAAGCCCGGCCGAAGTGATGGATGAGATTGCCCGCGTGGCGCCGCCGTTTGCGGGAGTGAGCTACGCGCGCTTGGAGCCGGAGGGGCTGCAGTGGCCGGTGCCGGAGGCGCTGCATCCCGGAACACCGATCCTGCACACGGCTTCCTTCGCGTATCCGGACGGACGGGCGCGGCTGCAGTGCGTGGCCTATGAGCCATCGCCGGCGCTCGTGCATGCGACCCGTGGCACGCTGCTTATGGTCACCGGACGCGTCCTCGCACACTACAACTGCGGGACCATGACACGGCGGACGGACAACCTGCGCCTTGGAGCCCGAGACTACCTTGATATTCATCCCGACGACGCTTTTGCGCGCGGCATCCGCGATGGGGCGCTCGTCGCGCTGACGAGCGCGTGGGGGACCACCTGCGCGCACGCCCGCCTCACCGCGAACGTCGGCGCGGGCACGGTCTTTCTCTCATTCCACTTTCCTGAGACCGCCACCAACACGCTCACGAGCACGGTGCTGGACCGGATCGCAGACTGTCCCGAGTACAAGCTGACCCCGGTGCACATCGTGCCTGTCGAGGGCTGAGAGGCGTCTTGCCGTCGGCACGCGGGGATCACTCGCTTCCAGAGTCTGACAACTTGGAAAGCGACCGCGTGATATATGGCGTTTTTCGGCAAAAGACGGCTTGCGCCGGAAAATCGCGTGCGGAACTAATCGGGGGCGTGCTTGTTGAAGCGATCCGCTGTATTACGAACTTTAGTGAAGCAGCGCGCGGAGCCCCGGATTTCGGGCCTCCGCCACCCCATCCACCCCTCGCATGCCATGAAATTCAGCTGTCCCTCCTGCAACATGCACCTCGTCGCAGAGCCTTCCCTTTCGGGCAAGCTGGTGCAGTGTCCCGGGTGCAGCCTGAAGTTTCAGGTGCCGAGCTTCGACGCCACGGAGCAGGCTGTGGACGGCTACGGCACAGGCGGTGCGCACAAGCCACAGCGCAAGGCATGGAAGGAGGAGGATCCTACAAATCCAAACGCCAAGATCAGCGTTGGGATCGGCATTGGCCTCACCTTGATCTGGTTTGCCATTGTATATCCGTTTCAAGCCGCGCCCGGGAAAGCGACGGGCCTCTACACGGGCATGGAGGTGTTCGCGAACATCTTCTACAAACACTTCACCATCAGCTTCGCCAACGTCCTCTTTTTCTGCTGGGGCGCTGCGATCCTTTTTCTCAAGCACCGCAAGCTCAAGCGCCAGCGCGATGCCATGCTGCTGGATGTTCTTCCGATGGAACTCGGCAAGGAGATCAACGCCCAGAACGTGGGCGCCTTCATCGACCACGTCTACGGCCTGCCGGAACGGCTGCGCGACAGCATGATGGTGAACCGCATCCGGAAGGCGCTCGAGTTCTTCGAGGTCCGCCCGAATGTCAGCGACCTCGGGACCCTGATGTCGAGCCAGTCCGGCGTCGATGGCTCGCGCATCGGCGGCAGTTACATCATCGTGCGCGCCTTTCTCTGGGCGATCCCGCTTCTGGGCTTCATCGGTACGGTCATCGGCCTCTCCCACGCCCTTTCCGGGATGAGTTTTGCGGAGGTGGAAGACGTGGGGAAGGTCGTCGCCTCCATTTCGAACGTCACGAGCGGACTGGGCACGGCATTCGACGCCACCCTGCTGGGCCTCATTCTCGCCGTCACCCTGAACTTCCCGCTCAACCAGCTTTCCAAGGAAGAGGACGAGGCTCTCAACGATATCGACGCCTACTGCAACGAGGTTCTCCTGCCGCGGCTTAATGATGGCAGCGGCGCGGGCGGCGGGGATCTCGGTGCCGTGGCGGACTCGGTGGTGCGCGCGCTCTCCAGCGCCCAGAGCCAGTTCCTCACCGATCTCAATGCGCTCTCGACCCGCATGCTTGAGTACTCGGACAACCTCGACCGTCGGACCGCCGAGCACCAGCAGGTGGCGCTTCACGAGTTCTCCACCCAGATGGCTGCGATGCGTTCCCAAGTGGAACACCTGCTCGGCGAAGCCACCCGCCTCACCAATGAGCAGCTCGGCGAATCGACGCGCCTTGCAAACCATCATCTGGGCGAGTCCACGCGCATCGCCAACGAACATCTCGGTGAATCCGCGCGCGTGGCCAACGAACACCTTGGTGAATCCGCGCGCGTGGCCTCGCTGCATCTCGCTAGTCTCGACGCCGGCATCCAGTCGCTCAACCGGGTGCTCAAGGATCTCGGCGAAAAGCAGGTGGTCATCCAGCAGGTGAAGAAGAAGGGCTGGTTCAGCCGCGACTAAGCATCCGCTACAGGAATTCCCTGCGGTTCTCTTTGCATGGCAAAACGCCGACACAGACCCACGGAAGAGCTGATGATGGTGCCGTTCCTGGACATCCTCTGCTCGCTCATCGGCGTCCTCATTCTCATCATCGTCACCCTCTGTGTCGCGCAGATGCAGAAGATCAACGGGCGCACCCCGGAGGAGATCGCGCGATCCGAGGAGCACCTGCGCCTTCTGAAGAAACTGAAGGAGAACGAACAACTCGCCGCCCTTGTGCAACCGAAGCGCGAGGCTCTCGAAAAGCTCAAGCCCAAGGCCGCGGAAAAGGAGGAGAGCGCCGTCAAACTCCGCACGCTGCTCACCAGCGCGATGACCAATCAGCAGCAAAACCTTGAGCGCGAGCAGAAGCTCGTCAAGGAACTTGATAACCTCAACCTCGAGATCAACGGCCTTAAAACCCAGCCCGCGCCGCTGAGCGCGGAGATCGCCTCGCTCACCGAGGAAATCAAGAAACGCAAACCTCCGGAGCTCAAAGGCCCGGCTGTTGTGGTCCAGCCCGGCGGCTCCGGTCTTGCCAAGGGTTCCAAAGTTTTCTTTGTCGAGGCTTCCGGCGGTCGGCTCACGTACTACTACGACGAGACCAACAAGGGCACCCTCAGCGCCGCGCCAGATGTCATCGCCGCCGATGCCGGATTTAATCAGTACCTTGCCGCGGTCAAAAATGTCGCCAGCAGCAAACTCATGTTCCTCCTGCGCGAGGATGGCATGGGCGCCTACAACAACGGCGCCGGCTGGGCTCAGGCTAACCATGGGTTCGTATCCGGTCAGGTGACCAAGCTCCCGCTTCCAGGCCGCGGAGAGATTGATCTGCGCATGTTCCGCGATTTCCTCGGGACGCTCCCTCCGCCTCCGCCTGTAGAAAAGAAACCCGCACCCCCAGCCGCACCTGCGACCGCACCTGGGACCGCACCGGCGCCGCCCGGAGCACCCCCGGTGCCGGCAGCGAAGCCCGCTGCACCACCAGTACCACCTGCCGCACCACCGGCTGCGAATCCGGCCAAACCACCCGCCCCGCCCGCCGCACCGGTGCCCAAGCAGGGCTGATCCCTTTTCACTCCATGGCCCGCCGCAAACCCCATCACGAAGAGGAGCTGCCCTTTGTTGCCCTCATGGACACGATGACGAACGTGGTCGGTGTTCTCATCATCGTGCTCGTCGTGGTCGGCATCGGTCTTGCCAAGTCGGTGAAGAAAGTGCTCTCCGAACTCCCGCCGGTCACCGTCGAGGAGCACGAGGAGTTGAAGAAGAAGGTGGCCGACAAAACTCCGAAGGACGATCCCAGGAAGCTCGATGAAGAGCTCGCGAAGTTGGAGGAAGAACTGAAGAAGGCGACTGCGGATCTCTCTGATCTTGAGACCACCAAGGAGAAGCAGAACATCAAGGTGATCGACTTCGATTCCCTCCAGAAGCAGATCGAGGAACGCCGCAAACAACGCGACAAGCTCAAGGAGACCGTGGCCAAGCTGCTGGCTGAGGTCGACCAGATGAAGGCGCGCTTGGACCAGACGCCGGTCTACCAACCGCCGCCGCCCACGGTCGTGAAGCTCCCGAACCCGCGTCCGATGCCCGATCAGGCGCAGTTGCAGCGGTTTCTGATCAGCGGGAAGCGCATCATCTATCTCAACGAGGAGGACACCGTGGAACTGGTGGAGCGCGAACTCAAACAGGCGGATGCTTCCATCGCCCTCAGTCATGAAACCGTCAAGGGACCCGACGGCAAACCGGCCATGCAGCGCGAGAAATCGGGTCGTCTCTCGCCGGTGCGGCGCACGGTTTACGACCTGAAAAAGTTCACTGACTACTTCACGCGGCGCCGCCTCAGCTCGCGCGATGCCGCCCTTCAGGTAAGCCAGGTTCCCAATTCGAACCGGATCCAGATGCGGATCACCCCGACACCGACAGCCGGCGAGGATTTGGAAAAAGCCCGCGTGTTCATCTCCACGTTCCAGAGTCAGCTTCGGAAGATGAAGAGCGACCCGAAGGCCGTCGCGTGGTTCATTGTCTACAAGGACTCCATTGAGACGTACCTTGCGCTGCGGGAGGTGGTGGACCAGCTCGGCGTCCCTGCTGGTTGGGAACTCACTGGCAACGCGTTCTTCACACGCTGGCTTCCCGGCGAATACACGGTCGCCTTCACGCCGGTCGCGGCGCCTGCGGTCCCTGCAGGTGCTGCCCCCACCGTCACCATCGCCCCGCCCAAAGCCACCCTCGACTAGCCCCCCCGCGCAATCCCCGCGCAATCCCCGCGAGATCCCCGCGAGATCCCCGCGAGATCCCCGCGAGATCCCCGCAAGATCCCGACGCGCAAGAGCCCCTCTTCGACGAGGCCATGGGCACCGTGCTGAGCCCACAACTCCGGCATGCCGGAGGCATGAAAGAAAATTAGCCGGCGGTGGACGCAGGGAACCGCCGGTTTACCACACCCCACGCACTGCGCCCCGGATGGGGCGCGAGAAGCTGCCCCACCCCCATCCGCCGCACCTGTCTGCGACAAACCCGACCAGTGGAAATGCCCAAGCTCATATCCACAATCATCCCTCAACGAATCCACGCAATCCAAGGCCACCCCCGCGCCTCTACGGCCGCTCCCACACGACCTTTCCGCCGACATAAGTGCGCAGGACGCGCGCATCCGCGATGCGTTGCTCCGGGCACGTCAGCAGATCGGTATCGAGCACGATGAGGTCCGCGAACTTCCCGCGCTCGATGCTCCCCACCTCCTCCTCGCGAAACAACACGCGCGCGTTTTGGATGGTGTAAAACCGCACCGCCTGTTCGCGCGTCAACGCCTCCTCCGGATGCACCGGCGCGTCGCACCAGCGCGCCCGCCGGGTCACCGCCGTGGCGATCCCAAGAAACGGGCTGTACGGATTAATCCCGGCGAGCGCGTCGATCTTCTGCATGTGATCAGAGCCACCGCCCACCACAGCACCAGATTCGAAGAGGGTCCGCAGCGGGATGAGCCACCGCATCCGCTCCATCCCGAACTGGGCGAGGAGGGTGCGTGCGTCGAGATAGAGCCACGCGGGCTGCAGATCCAGCACCACACCAATGCGCGCCGCGCGGGTGATCAGGTCGGGCCGCAGGAAGCTGGCGTGGGTGAGGCAGCACCGGTTCTCGCGCACCGGCATTCCCTCCGCCGCGAGCTCCTCATAAACAGAGAGCAACTCCTCAATCGCCCCATCGCCCTGAGCATGCGCCGTAAACTGCAGACCCGCCTCCAGCGCTGTGCGGACCATCATCCGCAGACGTTCGCGTTGGATGAAAAGAACGCCCCGGTAAGCCGGGTCGCTGATCCCGTAGATCGTGCTCACGCCCCATGGCTGGCTCATGTAGGCGCTACCGGTCAGCATCCCACCGTCCAGAAACGTCTTCACGCCCACCACCCGCAGCCATGGATCGCGCGTGGTGTGGATTTCGGATCGGCCTGCCGCGCGGATCTGCGCCTCGGCTTTCTCCCATGGGCCGCTACCCGGCACGCCCTGCGAGCAAGTCACGCGCACCGTGAGCGCATCGCGACTGCGCAGTGCCCGATAACGCTCCAGCCCGTCGGCACTGGTGTTCCGGTCGGCCACTGAGGTGATCCCCACGGAGTTGTAATCCGTGAACAATTCTCGCAGACGCGCCTCCTGTTGCTCGGGCGTGGCGCGTTTGTCCGGGGACTTCGCCTTCACGTACCGACTGCAGTTGCGCAGGATCCCTGTGAGTTCGCCCGTCACCGGATCCTTCTCGGCAAAGCCCGTGCCGTCGTCGTCCACCTTGAACTCGCGCGTCATCCCACTGATTTCCAGTGCCTGCGAATTGACCGAAGCATCCGGGCCGGTGCTGAAGATCACGGGGTTCTTTGGAGCGGCCGCGTCCAGTTCGGCGCGGGTGGGATAACGCTGCTCCCGCAGACGGGTGATGAACACTTGGGAGATCTGGATCCATTCCCCCGGTTTAAGCGCCGAGGCTCGTTCGCGCACATGGGCAAGCACGTCGCCGATGGATTCCATCGCAGGAATTCGATGATCAAACTCCGTGAGCGCCGCGCCCGTGGGATGGGTGTGCGAGTCGATGAGGCCCGGGAGAACGAGCTTCCCGCCAAGGTTCACCATCTGCGTCGACGGCCCGCGCAACGGCATCAACTCCGCATCGGAGCCGGTTGCAAGGATCCGCCCTTCGCGCACCGCGACGGCCTGATGAATCGAAAACGGCTCATCCACGGTGACCACCTTTCCGCCGTGCAGGATGAGGTCGGCCGGCGGTGTGCGCGGCTCCTGTGCTTGCACGGCACACGTCGCTGCGATCGTCGTGACTAACCCTGCGAGTGCTCTCAAAAAAAGGCTGCGTGCGCGCGGCGAGGGGGCGTGCCAGTCGGAGCCCTTGGGGTGGAGGGGAGTGGACAACGTTGCAGGATGCCCCCGTCATCGCATCGGAAGCCAGCGCCGAGTCCAGATTGAGACGGGACTGAGGCGGAATATGACCACAGGTTGAGGGGACCGGTTTCCCGCGAGCCGTTATCCTGCAATCGAGTGGCCTCCTTGGCCGCCACGATTCCCGTTCTCTCCGCCCCCCCGCCCGCCCCACCCCCACGCAAGAACCGGATAATGCCCTTCCTTACAGGATCCGCGGACGATGGAAGGGTGACGGGTGTTGGCGCGGGTCTATTCGGCGGCGGTGTGCGGGGTGGAGGCGTACGAGGTGGAGATCGAGGTGAACGGTGCGCCCGGAGGCGAGCCGCGTATCGTGATCGTCGGCCTTCCGGACGCCGCGGTGAAGGAGAGCCGCGATCGCGTGACGACCGCGATCAACAACAGCGGCTACCGTTCGCCCAAGTGCCGGACCACCATCAACCTCGCGCCGGCCGACGTGAAAAAGGAGGGACCCAGCTTTGACCTCCCCATCGCCCTCGGCCTCATCGCCCTCGGGGAGGAGCGCGCGCTCAATGCGCCGGAACGCTGGTGTTTTGTCGGCGAACTCGCTCTCACCGGCGCTGTCCGCCCCGTGAAGGGCGTGCTCCCCATCGCTCTCGAAGCAAGGCGCAGCGGGCGTTCCCGGGTGATCGTCCCGTCGGCGAACGCGCGTGAGGCGGCGATGGTGGAGGGGATCGAAGTGTATGGGGTGCGTAGTCTTCAAGAAGCGTATGAGTTCCTCACAGGCGCACTCGTGCTGGCGCCCGTGCACGAAAATCTCGCCCGCTGTTTTCAGGAGCAGCCGCAGTACGAGTCGGATTTTGGCGATGTGCGCGGGCAGCATCAGGTGCGGCGTGCGGTGGAGGTGGCGGTGAGCGGGGGACACAACCTGCTCCTCCTCGGCCCGCCGGGTTCGGGGAAGTCGATGATCGCCAAACGCATCCCCACCATCATCCCGCCCATGTCGTTGGAGGAGGCGATTGAATCCACCAAGATCCATTCCATCTGCGGCCTGCTCGATGGTGCGGAACACGCCTTCGTCGCCACACGCCCATTCCGTGCCCCTCACCACACCATCTCCGATGCCGGCCTGCTCGGCGGCACCATGAACCCCAGCCCGGGCGAGGTGAGCATGGCCCACAATGGAGTGCTTTTTCTAGACGAGCTTCCGGAGTTTCGCCGCTCCACCCTCGAGGTCCTCCGCCAACCACTCGAGGACGGGCGCGTCACCATCACGCGCGCCGCCGGCACCATGACCTTCCCCGCCGAGTTCATCCTCGTCGCGGCCATGAACCCGTGCCCGTGCGGTTACTTCGGCGATCCCCGCCACACCTGCCGCTGCACCGGCCCCCAGGTCGCACGTTACCGCGACAAGATCTCCGGCCCGCTGCTGGACCGTATCGACCTCCATCTCGAGGTGCCTGCGGTGCCTTTCCGGGAGATGGCCAGCGCATCGCCCGGCGAATCGTCCGGCCCCATCCGTGCTCGTGTGGAGGCGGCGCGCGCTGTGCAGTCCACGCGTTTCAGCCAAGAACGCAGGGTGCGTTGCAACGCCCGGATGACATCGCGATTGCTCCGCCGCCATTGTGTGTTGGACTCCGCTGCCGAGAACCTCCTGGAAGCCGCCATGCACCGCCTGCGCCTCAGCGCACGCGCCTACGACCGGATCCTCAAGGTCGCCCGCACAATCGCAGACCTCGCCCCCGCAGAACGCATCGCCGCCGAACACCTCGCCGAAGCCATCCAATATCGATCGCTCGACCGGAAGGTCTGGGGCTGAGACGCGCAGACTCCGATCAGCGCACGCAAAGAGCGGAATTATTCACCCCGCGCGAGCCGCATCGCAACGGATCGAGAACCTCCTTCGCGCACCACTGAGGATGAGCCCGGATGCACTCAACCTAAAAACGTGAATGGACGGCCCACGGAATCCGCGGACCGCACGGAAGGAATGGAGGGAGACTGAGGGGGCTGAGAGTCTGTTGCTTGGTCCGTGCATTCAGTGCGTTCCGTGGGCCATTGGGAACGCACCGGGTTCAGGTGACTGCTGAGTCCTATCAGTGCCTCGGTGCTTGAGGGGAACAGCCCTGTCGTCACCGACTTTGAAGATCGCTTAAAGAGACTCACCCAACGGGTGAGACTGAAACGGGATGATTTTAAGGTGCAAATTCCGTTTCCACAGAAACCCACATCAGATCCGACAAGTTTTCATCGCCGCATTCACGCTCAAAAGGATTGGGCCCCTCCTTCCCGACGCCCAAAAACTCCAAGCGCAGATGGGGGTCAAAGGCCAACGCACCCCAACATCCTCCGCCTTGCCACGTTCATCCCGCAGGCGCTCGTTCGCTCCGCGGCATGGCCTCCGCTGCCTTTGCTCGTTCCTCGCTGCGGCCGCTCCGTCCTCTCTGCTGCGCTCTCCTCTTCTGGGCTCAGGCTCATCAGGGAACTGCACTCAGAGCCAGCCGGAACCCGAGGTTGCTGGGGCAGGAGGTGGGGACTTCGATGTACCGGTTCCCCACCGCGCAGTAGCCCGCGTAGTTGAACCAGCTCCCGCCACGGATCACCCGGGCCGCGCCCGAGCCATCGATGTCGTCAAAGCACCACTCAAACACGTTCCCGCTCATGTCATACGTCCCCAACTCATTCGCTGCCTTCGTTCCCACCACTTGCGTCGTAGTTATCGCACTTACACCCGTTTGACTCCCAGAATCGGACTTGTACCACGCCACCTCATTCACATCGTTGCTGCCGCTGTAGGTGTACCCATGCGTCTGCGTCCCTCCACGCGCCGCCCATTCCCACTCCTTATCACTCGGCAGCCGGTACCCGTTCGCTGACGCATTGACCACGGGCACCTGATCCCCCGTTCGATACACCATCCCACCCACCGTATACACAGGCGTCTTTCCCTCCTTCTCACTGCGCGCGTTGCACCACTTCACCGCCTGATACCAACTCACACTCGTCACGGGATAATTACTCCCAAATCCACCGCCCCCTCCAGCGATGTCATAGCCCTTGTTCGCCACACCCCAATACCGCACCTCCTGAAACTCCCCATACTGCACCTCATACTTCCCAATGTAAAACGTGCTCACAGGCACCGCTCCGAGGACAGACGACGACGGTAGCGTCCCTTCATCCACAGTCACAAAATTCGGTGGCGCAACTGGTACTCCCCTCCCGCTCACCGCCAACTTCGCCGAGCCAGTCGCCGCATCGGAGGACACCGTAACCTCGCCCCCATAAGCCCCCTGACGAGTCGGCGCGAACGCCACCTCTACCTCCTGCAACCCTCCGGCGTAAATCGTCCCACTCCACGCTCCACTGAATCCCTCCGGATACGTGATTCCACTCACCGTCAGCTTCCCAAATCCAAGATTCCGTATCGTCAGCATCTTCTTCACCCCAACCTCAACCGTACGCGAACCAAAATCCAAAGCCGCAGGCACCCCGATCACCCGGAACTCCGCCTTCATCGCGGCCACCTCACTCGCGAGCGCCTGCGCATCCGCGCTCTTCATCGCAAAAGGCACCGCCAGCAACCGCGTCCGCACGCCCTGTTCCACTCCGTCCACCACCAGCGCCAAATGCCGCTCCGGCCCGTTGAGCGCTGCTGCAATCCCCGCTCCCGCCGCCCCGAACTGGAAACTGTACACCCCGTTCGGACCCAGCGTCACCGTCCCGATCGTCTCCTCGTACACTCGGTTCCCGCCCGTCGCGGCATCGTACAACCGTACCCCCATCGCCTTCGCGCCCGCAGCAGGATTACCCGCCGCATCCGTCAACCGCCCCTGATAATTGATCTGCGCCGGCACCTGCCCCTGCACGCCCGTCACCAGCGCTAGTGCCAGCAGCCACGCCGCCAGCAAAGATCCCGCCCACCTCCCGCCGCGCGGCTTCATCCCACTCACAGGCTTTATCGAGTTCATCGGTTTGAAAATGTTCATAGAGTTCGTCGCGTTCTCAGGTTTCAAAAATCTCTGCACTTCTAAATCTCTGCACTTCTTTAAGGGTTCACCTGCGCTCCCCCACCAGATGACGGTGCCGCCATCATCGGCTCCACCTTGAGAAAATACCGACCCCCGGCCGCCGCGCTCATCGGGTAACGCCGTTCCACGCTCAACCCGCTCCCGGTCACCGTCTCAAGGGCGTTCCAGCCCGCAAGATCAAGGCTCCCCAGCACCCGGTACCAACGCCCCAGCACCGTGGGAAAACTCAACACCAACTCCCCTTCACTGCGTCCCACCGAAGCCCTCAGAACCGAACGCGCGTCCCTAGGATCCGTCCCTGCCAGATACTCCAGCAAGTTACTGGCACCATCGCCGTCATCATCTGCGCTCAACGAGCGGTTCAACACCCCAAAGAAGCGCAACTCCCATGCATCCGGGACCCCATCCCTATCTCCGTCGAAGGGATAAAACCCCTCCACCACTCCCGCAGCCACGCCTGCACCCTCCACCCCCGTGGTAAAAGGCGACCCGACCGAAGCGTGATTAAACCCACTCCCGAGGGGCGTGAACCCGCCTCCCGCATCAATTTGCGCGGAAGCCCCGTGGACCAGCGCCCATGCACCCCACGCCACCGCGGCCAGGAATCGCGACAGGCGAAACAAACGCAGTGAGGGGGAGGTAACAGCCATAAGATTGGCGATGTGATTTCCGCGGGTAACGCAACCATGCCACCCACAAGTGGCACTGTATATATAGTTAGCTAATACTGGGTCAAAGCATCAAAAGGGAGAAGTCCGCCCCCCCTTTCCAGGCTCTCCGCAACACCGTCTCCCCCTCCGGTGTAGAGGCGTGCGTATCCCACCCGGCACCGCCCGTGAGTGCCAGAGTTCCAGAGCCCGTGCACGCTTTCCGTCGGCGCCAACGCCACCATCTCCTCCGACGCGTGCTCGCTCACTCTCAGCGGCGCCAATGCCATCACCGGCTCCGGATTCACCCTCACCCTCGCTGGTTTCAGCAGCGGCAGCCTTGCGAGCGAACCACCAAGTCGGGGGCGAGCCGATGGGGGGCGAGCCGATGGGGACAGGCGTGCGCCGGTGAATGCGGTGCTCAAGCGGGTGAAAGTCCCGTCTGCCGAGTTGGCTGTATGCGGCAGTGATGGGTCGGTAACTGCGTCGCCGTGAGGCGGGGTGGGGAGCAACCGATCCAAGACAGCCAGGCCGTAATGAA
>CAMAUX010000045.1 GCA_945861435.1 Chthoniobacter flavus
AGTCGATCAACTCGATCATCCAGACAGCGCGCCGCCGCGCCCGGGGTTTCCGAAACTTCGAGAATCTCAAGGCCATCTCCTACTGGATGGCAGGCCGCCTCGACATCAGGGTCCCCTCAGCTTTCACCCACCCAATTTAGCGAAGCGCCACTTTTACTCGTACTTTTACTCGTACTTTTACTCGTACTTTTACTCGTACTTTTACTCGTACTTTTACTCGTACTTTTACTCGTACTTTTACTCGTACTTTTACTCGTACTTTTACTCGTACTTTTACTCGCCTAAAGCCCCCCCTGCTTCCCCCAGAGGCCCCTGAACTCAGGCGGCACTCCGCGGAGCGCTCGACTTTGAAGCAACCGCAGATCCCCCCTGCTTCTCACCCCTCTCCGAAGGATAAGCCACGCGACTGTGCATCATGCTCTGCAAGGTGAAGACAAAACTCTCCGCAACCACCTCTAACTCCCGAAGGCTCAGCTCGCACTCGCTCAACTGACCGTCTGCGATCTTCCTCTGGAAAATATCCCGGATGAGCTGCTCCAATCGCTGAGGACTCACCCGATCCAAGCTGCGCGACGCGCTCTCCACAGCGTCCGCAAGGTTGATCACTGCGCACTCCCGCGTCTGCGGCCGCGGCCCACCGTATCGAAACGTCTCCTCCCGCACCTCGGGCACGTCCTCTTCCCGGATGTTCATGATCTTTCCACCCGCACGCATGTCCTCCTGCTGCTGCAGTGCACGCTGGTAGAAATAATACGCAAGCGACGTCCCATGGTGCTGCTGGATCACGTCGATAATCTCCCGATTGAGCCGGTGTTTGAGCCCCAGATCCACCCCCTCCTTCACATGCGCAAGAATGATCAGCGCACTCATCGTCGGTGCCAACTCATCATGCGGATTGCGCCCGTTGCGGAAGTTCTCCGCGAAGTACTCCGGCTTCACCAACTTGCCAATGTCGTGAAAATACGCACACACCCGCGCCATTGACGCATTCGCTCCGACGGCCTCCGCCGCCCTCTCCGCCAAACTCGCCACCACTAGGCTATGGTGATAAGTGCCGGGCGCCTCAATCGTCATCCGCTTGAGCAGCGGATGATTCAGATCCGCCAACTCCATCCACGACATCTCCGTGGTGATCCCAAAGAGCGCCTCGCACATCGGCACCACCCCTCCACCCACCACGAACGCCAACAACATCGCCCCCCCCACCGCCACCAGCGTCTGCCACCCAATCAGCCCCCATGGCGTACTCCCCAGCGCGTGCCAGTTCACCGGCCCAATCCATCCAAAAAGCACCCCCAACACCCACGTCCCCACTCCCACCAACAACCCCGCACGCACAACCGTCGCCCGCCGCCGCACCACAATCGTCCCGAACACCGCCAGAAATCCCGTGATCAAACTCATTACCAACAACCGAGCATCCAGCGCATGGCAGATCACTGAACTCCACAGGCTCACAAAAAGCGCAGCCGACGCCCCGTGATTCTTCCCCAGCAGCACCGACAACGTCAGCGGCGCAAAAGCCAGAGGCAAACCCAGACGCCAGAGCTGCTGACGCTCCGTCGATGTGAACACCCCCGCCGCGCCACCCTGCAGCACCCCATCCACGCCCGCCCCGGCCTCCACCACCCCCAACATCCAGCGCAACGCCCACAGATGGACCAGCAACACCGTAAACACCAGCAACAGCCTCGAACTCCTCTGCCACGTCCCGGGGTGGTTCATCCACAACTGAGCCAACGCCATCAGAAACACCAGCAACCCCAGCAACCCACGCTCGGTCTCCTCAGCCCCGCCTCCCGAAAAAATCAACATCCACAGCCCACCCAGAAAACCTGCGAACACCGCAAGCTTACCCCCCATTCCGTACTCCAACGCCTCCACCCACTCCCGACGCGAACGCCTCCTTCGGGTCTTGGCAGATGCCAAGCCCTTCCTCACCAAACGCTGACGTTCAAGGAAACCGAACATGGCTGAACCGCCCCTCCACCCTGCCCCCTATCCGCCTCACGATCAATCGCTTTCTGCCTCGCCTGTCCCCCGGTACCGCCGGTACGCCCGCACAATCGATTGCACCAACTCATGCCGGATCACGTCCCGCTCCCCAAACTGGCAGAACGCGATCCCCTCCACCCCGCGCAACGCCTGTAGCGCCTCCACCAACCCCGAACGCCGGTTGCTCGGCAGGTCGATCTGCGTCTGATCGCCCGTGATCACACACTTGGACTCCGCTCCAAGACGCGTCAAAAACATGAACATCTGCTCCGTCGTCGTATTCTGCGCCTCATCCAGCACCACAAATGCGTGATTGAGCGTACGGCCCCGCATGTACGCCAGTGGCGCAATCTCAATCACCCCGCGCTCCATCAACCGCTGCATCTCCTCCGCATCCAGCATGTCATGCAGCGCATCGTACAGCGGCCGCAAATACGGCATGATCTTCTCCTTCAAATCCCCGGGCAGAAACCCCAGTGCCTCCCCCGCCTCCACCGCCGGCCGGGTCAGGATGATCCGCGTCACCTCCTCCCGCTTCAACGCTGAGATCGCCATGGCCATCGCCAGATAGGTCTTCCCGGTCCCCGCAGGCCCAAGACCGAACACCATGTCGTGGCTCCCAATCGCCTCCAAATACCGCCGCTGCCCCTCCGTCTTCGGCACAATGGGAGGACGCTTCGGGGAACACTGCACACGCCCCGCCACCAACCCGTCCAACCCGCTCCCGACCCCCTCCCGCACAGAACGCAGCGCGTAAAGAAACTCGTGCTTTCGCACCGTCACCCCACTCTGACGCGCCCTCTCCAACTGCTCGAAAAGCCTCCGAGTGAGTTCCACTCCCTCCCCCCCACCCTCCACACGCAATCCCCCATCGCGCGCCGTCGTCTTCACCCCCAAGGCCTGTTCCAACGCCTTCAACAAACTCAAGTCGCCCGCGTACAACGACGCCAGCACACGCGCATTCTCAAACTGCAAAGTCTTCGTCTGGTTCAATCCCGATGCCCTCCCCACCAGACTCCGCTGACTCCCCAAGCTCCCACCACCCACCCACCACCGCACAGTTCAAAATCCCGCATCCTCACCGGAACCCGTAAGCGAGCGACCAGTACGTGCGCTCCTGAGGAGATTTCTCCACCTCCACAATCAGGTAATACGACCCCGTTTTCTTCGGCACGATCCGCGCCGCGGCCATGTGCGCCTTCTGCCATGTCTCCACCTCCGCCAGACGCCCTTCGCTGTCGTAGATATGCACGGAAATCTTGGCCGTCTTCTGGTCCGTTCCCATCCAGAACCAGTACTCGTTCCCCTTGAAAAGCTGATGGACCACCGCCTTGGTGCTCTTCACCGGAAGATCCCCGCCCCAGTAATCTTCACGGACCGTGAACCCCTCCTTCACGTACGGGTCTGCAGCCTCCAGCGCGAAGGTCAGCGCATCGTCGATGTTGGCCATGCAGGCCCCGGCAGCCCAGAACACCGAAAAAACCAGAAGCAGATACCGTTTCACAGGGGTTGAGTTCGTAATTCCCACGTAATTCATTCGCCCTTCGCACCGATCGCCTTGATCAACTCGCCAGCCAGCGCCCCAATTTCTCGCACCGTTTTCTCCGATATCTCGTCCCCATCCGCATGCCCCATCAAGGGTCGGATATCGCTCAACCCCTGCTTTACCTTCTGCACCAGCGATGTCTGGCGCTTCGCAGCCATCGCGGAAATCCGCCGGTCAAAAAACTTCAGCAACACCGGTTGATGCAGCAACTCCGCTGCATCCTTGCTGTAGGACTTGCCCACCACCTCCGTGAGCGCCTCCGTTCCACGCAGCCACCCCCCGAGGCTCACCAACTGAGAAAGCTCCTCGCTGCGCAGTTCCGTCATCGCATCCCTCACGTCCACCATCGCCCCGTCCAACTCCCGGCGCACACGGTTCCAGTCCTTCGCATCAGCCGCCTCCACGATGCTCTGACTGCGCCTCTGCACCGCCTTCTTCACCCCAATCGCCTCCGAAAGCGCAAGCACCCCGCGCCCGATCCTCTTTACCTCCTCCGCACTCTCCGCCTCCACCGCGATGAAACCCTCAGCAATCACCGTACCGAGAATCAAAGCCGTCTGCTCCGCCCCGCCCATCGGCTTCATCGACATCTTTCCAGAACGCAGCACCTCCTCCCACCGGGGCTTCCCCATCTTGTCCAGCACCCCAAAAATCTCGCTCGGAACAGGCACCACCACCTCATCGATCATCCGCGCCTGTGCCGGCAGCTTAGAAACATCAATGGTCGCAGGCGGCGTTTCCGCCAGCGCAGAGGCGCCCAGCAGGGCAAGGGTGATCGGCACTAGTTTCCTCATATCTGAACGCCATCTAATCAAGCGCAGGGCGCGGCCCGAGCAAGCATTCTTTACCCCCTTTTCTCAACCCTCACCGCCACACCCCACAAAACACTTGTCCCCCCAGCCTTGAACGTGTGGTCTTGGCCCCCCTCTTCCCTTTTTCCCATCTACCATATCTCCTATGGCATCACGACAAGGCCTCCTCGCAGCCGGCAACTGGATCATCGACCACGTCAAAATCATCGACACCTGGCCCGCTCAGGACGCCCTCGCCAACGTCCTCAGCGAATCCCGCGGCACCGGAGGTTCCCCCTACAACATCCTCACCGACCTCGCCCTCATGGGCGCTCAATTCCCCCTCGAAGCCGCAGGCCTCGTAGGAGACGACTCCGACGGACACAGCATCCTCCAAGACTGCAAACGCCTCGGCATCAACTCCACCCAACTCACCTGCTCCCCCAGCGCACCCACCAGTTACACCGACGTCATGACCGTCCAGTCCACCGGGCGGCGCACCTTCTTCCACGCCCGCGGCGCCAACGCCCTCCTCGACGCCCCTCACTTCGATTTCTCCCGCACCCAGGCACGCATCTTCCACCTCGGCTACCTCCTCCTCCTCGACCGCCTCGACGGTCCCAGCAAAATCCACGGCACCGTCGCCGCTGAAGTCCTCGCAAGCGCACAGGCGGCAGGACTGCTCACTTCCATCGATGTCGTCAGCGAGGACAGCGACCGCTTCCCAAAAATCGTCCGCCCCGCCCTCCCCCACGTCCACCTCTGCGTCATGAACGAGTTCGAAGCTGGCAGGGTCACCGGCAGAAACGTGCGCCACGGCGACCAACTCGACCGCACCGCGCTGCGCGCCGCAATGGCCGACCTCCTCGACGCCGGCGTCCAGGAACGCGTCGTCGTCCATTTCCCCGAGGGGGCCTGTTCCCTCGGCCGCGATGGCGCATGGGACGAACACGGCAGCGTCCGCCTCCCCGAAGGCTACATCAAGGGCGCCGCTGGAGCCGGCGATGCCTTCACCGCAGGCATGCTGCTGGGCTGGCACGAAGGCCTCACCGTCCATGAGTCCCTGCGTATCGGAGTCTGCGCCGCCGCCGCCAACCTCAGCGACGAAACCTGCACCGACGGACTCAAGCCCCTCGCCGACTGCCTCGCCCTCGGGGAGCAATTCGGGTTCCGCTAAGCACCGGGAAGCGCACGCTCCCGTTCGAGAGCACCCGGCCCAGCCTCCCCGGGCTCTCGCGGGCCCGCGTCCTCCGCAGGCACCAAGCCCACACGCTGGATCTCGACGCCCACAAGGCACACGTCGTCGATGAACGTTCCGCTGCAGGAAAACTGCTGCACCTCCCCCAGCGTCTGCTCGAAGAGTTCCTCCGTCCCCAGCCCCACCCGACCCTGCACGCCGCGTACCAGCGCAGCCTGATCGTAAAAATCTCCGCTGCTCCCCTCCACCTCGTAGAGGCCGTCCGTGTACAAAAATACGAGGTCCCCAGCCTCCACCCGGCACTCGTGCACCTGATAGCGCGACCCGTCGAAAACCCCCAAAGCAGGCCCGGGCCGGAGCCTCGGACTATTGAGCAACTCCACAACCCCAGCCCCACGGCGCACATGCAACGGGCTGGGATGCCCCGCATTCGCATACCTCATCACCCCGCCCTCCAAGTCCACCACCAGATAAAACGCCGACACAAACATCGGACTCCGCGTCCGGCGCAGGATCGACACAAGGGAGGCATTCATCCGGGCCAGGAACTCCCCGGGTTGCGCCGCAAACTCCACCAACTCCTCCACCAGCGCACGCTCGATCGCCGTGATCAGCGCCGCACGCACCCCGTGCCCCATCGCGTCGCAGATGAAGATCCCCGCACAATTTTCCGCCACCGTACCCACGTGGAAAAAGTCTCCGCCCAAGGTCGCCGTCGGCAGGTAACGGCTGTGGAAACGCAGCCCGCTCTTCTCCGCCGTACAACGCCGGGGAAAGCTCGGAAACTGCTGCGGAAAAAACGCCTGCTGCACCTCCCTCGCCATGTTCAGGTCGTCCTCCATCTCCGCATTCTTCTCCCGCAGTTCCTCCATGTACTGCCCGAGCTGCTCCTCGGCCAGTTTGCGTGCGGTGATGTCCCGATCAATCCCGATCACCCCCACCACCTCCCCCACCGCATCGCGCATCGGCACCTTCGTACTCGAAAACCACCGCACCCCGTGCCCCGCCAACTCCCTGCTGCCATGCCGGTTCACCACAGACTGCCCTGACTCCAGCACCACCGCATCCTCGCGCTCCAATTCCCGCGCCACCTCCGCAGGGAAAAAGTCCGCCGGAGTCTTGCCCACCACATCCTCCAAACAGCCCGCCCCGACCAACCGCATGTGCGCCACATTATCGAGCAGGAACCGCCCCCCCGCATCCTTCACGTAGATGGCATCCGGGAGGTTATCGATCACGTTGCGCAGCAGCGCCCGTTCCTGGCCAAGACGCCGCTCCGCCTCCGCCCGCGTGATCGCATACCTCAGGGCACGCGTCAGCAACCCCGCATCGAAACGCCCCTTCACGAGATAATCCTGCGCCCCCATCTCCACCGTGCGCAAAGCCAGCGCTTCGTCATCCAACCCGCTGAGCACCACCACAGGCACTCTCGCGGGATGCTCCGCCAGACGCTGGAACGTCTCGATCCCATGAGAATCCGGCAGCGACAGATCACTCAGAACCACGTCAAACCGTCCCTTTCCAAGCTGCTCCAACGCGTCTTGCAACCGCGCCACACACTCCAGTTCCACGGGCATCGCCCCCTCCATAAGCGCAGCACGCAGCAGCATCTCGTCGGCCGGATTATCCTCCACCACCAACACCCGCACCACTCCACCCAAAGCAGCCGCCACCACGGGCGCAATAGCCCCGCTCACAAATGCCGCATGCGCACCCTGCGCACCCGTCTCCCTCAACCTCGTCCCTGATCCTTCCTGTCGTTCCATCTTCGACCTCCCCCACCGCAGGGCAGCGACCCCAACCTCCGCCACACCCGCTTCGCATAACGCATTCTTCAACCCCACATTCCATACTCCCATCGCACCACACACCCCAATCGGTCTCTACTCCAACGCGCGCGCCCACCTGAACGATCCAACCACCGCAATTGCCTTGGTGCCGCCACCCGCTCTCTCCTACCCTCCAATCCCATGAAGGCCCTTCCTCCCCTGCCCCCTTCCGTCACCCTCCATTCCCCCGCAGACGGACTCGCTCAACTCCAAGTGCGGCACCCCGCTTGCGAAGCGGACCTCTATCTTCAAGGCGCACACCTCACCCGCTTCCAGCAAAGGAACAAACTCCCTCTCCTCTTCGTCAGTGCCTCAAGTGCCTTTGCTCACGGCAAGCCCATCCGGGGCGGTGTACCCATCATCTTCCCATGGTTCGGCGCCCTCGATGGGCAACCCGCTGCCCCCATGCACGGCTTCGCCCGCACCTCCCCATGGACCCTCACGGCCGCTTCAGAAGATGCGACCTCCGTGCGTATCACGTTGGAACTCACCCCCGCAGACGTCGCACCGGAAAAGCGCGCCTTCTGGCCTCATGCCTTCGTCCTCCGCCTCCACCTCCACCTCAGCTCCACCCTCCAAATGGACCTTGAGGTCGAGAACCTCTCAGACTCCCCCTTCCTTTTCGAGGAGGCCCTCCACACCTACTTGCACATCGCAGACGTCCAGTGCGCCGATGTCCGCGGCCTCGAATCCCACAGCTATATCGACAAGACCGACCACCTCCGCATCAAAACCCACGGCGTCGACCCTCTGCGTATCGTCTCCGAAACCGACCGCGTCTTCACCGGAGCCACAGGCACCTGCATCCTCACCGACCCGGTCCTCGCCCGCCGCATCCTCGTCAAAAAAGAACACTCACGCACCACCGTCGTCTGGAACCCATGGGTCGCCAAGGCCGCAGCCATGGCAGACTTCGGCGACCACGAATGGCCCGGCATGATTTGCATCGAAACCGCCAACACCGCCCCGGACGCCATCACCCTCGCTTCAGGCGGCCGCCACACGATGCACACCCTCATCGAGGAAGCCCCCCTTTAGTCCACCCTTCCCCCGCCGCCTCGGGTGCGGGCGCCCGTTCACACAAACGCCTGCGCCACCGTGTCCGCCATCAACCGGCCGCGCCGCGTCAGATACACCCGCTCCAGATCCCCGCTCAGCAGCCCACCGTCCTCAAAGCGCCGCGCCTCCTCCTCCCAAGGCGTCAGATCCGTGCGCAACACACCGCGGTTGGTGCGCAATCCAAAGGCCACGCGCTCACTGGCCCGCACCTCCTCGGTGAGATGCTCGACCTCCCCCTCCGCTACTCCGGCCCCCTCGATCCGCCCGCAATACGCCACCGTGTCGGCCACATTCTCCCAACGCTTCAACCCCACGGTCGAAAACGCGCTCGGCCCCAACCCCAGATAATCCCATCCCATCCAGTACGCTAGGTTGTGCACGCAATCCCTCCCGGGCCGCGCGTAATTGGAAATCTCGTACTGCTCGTAGCCCGCATCCCTGAACCGATCCATCGTCGCCTCAAAAAGATCCGCCTCCTGGTGCGTGTCCCGCTGAAGTTCCCCACGGGTGAACCGGGCGAAAAACGCGGTGTCCTCCTCGTACGTCAGACAATAAGAGGAAATGTGCTCGGGCTGCAGCGCAATCGTCTGCTCCAGACTCACCTCCCACTGGGCAGCCGTCTGCCCGGGCACCGCGAACATCAGGTCCAGATTCACGTTCTCAAACCCCGCCTCCCTCAGGATCTCGTAGCTGCGCCGCGCCTGACTCGCGCTGTGCACCCGACCAAGCACCTTCAACAAGCCATCATCCCAGGACTGCACGCCCATGCTGATCCTGTTCACCCCCATCCCCCTCAGCAGCACCGCCTTCTCAAGCGAAACCGTCGCCGGGTTCATCTCCAGCGTCCACTCCGACAACGCACCCAAATCCAACCGATCCCGCAATCCCCCCAGCAAATACTCCAGTTGCGAAGTAGACAGCGCACTCGGCGTCCCCCCCCCGAAGAAAATCGTCTGCGGACGCACCACGTGCCGCTCCTTCTGCACGTCCAACTCCCGCAGCACCGCATCCAGAAAACGCTGCGTCTTGTTGCGGTCCGACGCCTCCTTGTAAAAGCTGCAGTACGGGCAGACCTTCGGACAGAACGGGATGTGGACGTAAAGGTGCGAGATCACCGGAGAATTGCGCACGCTCACCGCACGCTCCCACACCCTCGCATCATCCTTCCCACCGAAGCAACCCCCCCGCTCACCAACCTCGTCTTCCAAGCCCCGGCAAAACAGGTTCTCAATGCTCGGTCGCTTTCTCCGCTCCGAGCCCGGTGTTCGCCCGCACCTGCAACTCCGCAAACCGCGCCTCCGCACTCGGCTCACGACTGAGCAGCGTCCCGATCACCGCCGCAAGGAACCCCAGCGGAATACTCACGATCCCGGGATTCTCCAGCGGAAAAATCGGCGCCCTCTGAATGAAATGCCTCCCCACGGTCAGGGTCTCCGGATCCAGCCCCATAATGCTCGGGCCGATCAGGATCAGCCCAATCGCGCTCACCAACCCCGTCGCCAGTCCGGCACACGCACCCACCGTGTTGAAGCGCTTCCAGAAAATGCTCAGCACGATCACAGGCAAGTTCCCACTCGCGGCCACCGCAAACGCCAGCCCCACAAGAAACGCCACATTCACCCCGGGCCCCATCGCAATGGCGATCGCGATACTGATCGCCCCCACCACAAACGCCGTGATCCGCGCCACGCGCACCTCCTGCTCCGGCCGGTGCTCCCGCCCGTGGTGCAGCACGTTCGTGTAGAAATCGTGAGCAAAACTCGTGCTCGCACTGATCGTCAGCCCCGCCACCACCGCCAAAATCGTCGCAAACGCCACCGCACTGATGAACGCGAAGAAAACCTCACCCCCCAGCGCCTGCGCAAGCAACGGCGCGCTTGCGTTCGGATTACTCTTGTGCGCCGCATCCACAATCTGATCCGGACCAATGATCGTCGCCGCCCCGAACCCAAGGAACGTGGTCATCAGGTAGAAAAGCCCGATGATCACCATCGCCCACACCACGCTCGCACGCGCCGTCTTCGCGTCCGGCACCGTGTAGAAGCGCACCAGCACATGGGGCAACCCCGCCGTGCCAAACACCAGCGCGAGCCCCAGCGAGATCAGATCCACAGGCCCCCAACCACTCCCCAACTGCGCACCGTACTTGAGCCCGGGCTGCAGGAAATCCTTCGTGACGAGTTCCCCCGCCTTGTTGTGGAAGGTGATGTGCCCAAGCGCCTCAAAGAATTTGGCGAAGCTGTAGTCAAAGCGCTTCATCACCAGCACGCTCAGAAACAGCGAGCCACTCATCAGCAACACCGCCTTGATGATCTGCACCCACGTCGTCGCCAGCATCCCCCCAAACACCACGTACACAATCATCAGAACCCCCACGCCGCACACCGCGATCTCGAAGGGCACCCCGGGCAGCAGCAGCTTCACCAGCGTCCCCGCACCCACCATCTGCGCCACCATATAGAACGTCGACACCGTCAGCGTGCTCAGCGACGCCATCGCACGCACCGGGCGCGGACTGAGCCGATAGGCCAGCACGTCCGCCATCGTGTACTTGCCCGCATTGCGCAACGGTTCCGCCACCACCAGCAGCACCGTCAGGTACGCCACCAACCACCCCACGCTGTACATGAACCCGTCAAATCCCGAAAACGCGATCATCCCGCTGATCCCCAGAAAACTCGCCGCACTCATGTAATCGCCCGCCACCGCAAGCCCGTTCTGCCAGCCAGTGATCCGCCGGCCCGCAGCAAAGTACCCGCTCGCCCCCGAGGACTTGCGCGCACTGAAAAAGGTGATCACCAAGGTAGCGGCCACGAAGGCCAGAAACATCAGAAGGGCTGTGCTCATGGAAATGGGGAGTGGAGGTCTGAACGAGAAATGAGAAAGGAAAGAGAGAAAGGAGGAGGAAGCGGGAGAATCAGCCACGCCGCCCACCGGCGGGCCTAGGCGCCCTTACTACCCATCAACCGCTGCAAAAGCGCCGACACCCGCCGGTCCCAACCCGCAGCAACCGCCACGTAAACCAGCGCCAACGCCCAGGCCATGAAGAACTGCGAGAGTGCAAACAAATACGCCACGTTCACATTGCCAGCCACCTTGCGCTCCATCAACTCAGGCCGATAACCCACAAGGCAGGGCAGCGCAAAGTAGTACACCACGAAAAACACCGTCGCCGGCACGATGAACCGCGCCTTCGCCCTCACCAGCGCCTTGAACTCAGCGTCCGCCGCAATCCGATCCCAGTCCGACTCTCGGATCTGCTCACTGTTCTCACCGGGTTGCCCCGGAGCCTGCGTTTGTGTGGGGAGCTCGCTCATCACCCCCAACTCTAAGGACCCATCCCCCACCCGTAAAGGCGCGAAAACAACGTCCCCCGAGAAGGTTATCAGCTTAGAGAGCGCGCCCCGCACACACCGCCACCGTACGCGCACGCTCCACCCCGTTGTTGCAAAGCCTGTGCGCAACCCCAGCCGGAATGAGCATCGCATTGCCGGGAACAATGCGCACGCTCTCACCCGCCATCTCGGCATGGACCTCACCCTCCAACACCAACAACACACGGTCCGTCTTCTCACCCACCCCTCCGCCTTCCTCGCTGCGGGCCTCCCCGGGATCCAGTGCCACAGTTTTGTCCCCCGAAGGACAGATCCATCCACGGATAAGGGCGAGATCCAGCTTGGCGAGAAACATGCGCTCAGCTTTACCCTTACTTCCCCACGAAGTCGTGTCGGGGCGGCACCGGGACCACCCATCCCCACCAAGGCCCCCTTTCCTACCAGCCTCTCCGAACTTTCGCCGCAGCAGCCGCACCGCCCGCTCAGGCCTTGCGTCCAAACTTCCGCTCCAACTCCCCGTAACTCATCTGGATCATCGTGGGCCGGCCGTGCGGACAGCAGTACGGCAGCTCACACGCCAGCAAATCCCGCACGAGACGCACAAGCTCCGGATGCTGGAGCACATCGTTCGCCTTCACCGCATGCCGGCACACCGTCTTCGCTATCATGTCCTCCCCAAGCCGCAGCCGCGCCCCCTGCTGCCCCACATCCTGAAGCTCGTCCACAATCTCCCTCACCAACTGCAACGGATCGCTCGTCTTCACAAACGTCGGCAGTGAATCGATCTTGAACGTCCCGCTCCCAAAGGGCTCCAGCGCAATCCCCGCACGCTCCAGCATCTCCAAATGGCGCATCAGCCAGTCCGCATCCCGCGGGCTCACCTGCATCGTCAACGGCATCAGCAACCGCTGCGCCGGCACCCCCTGCTCCTCCATACGCCGACGCATCTCCTCAAACAAAATGCGCTCGTGCGCCGCATGCTGATCCACCAGCACCAACCCGTCCCCGTTCTCCATGAGCACATACAGCTTCCCGAGCACCCCGATGATCCGAAACTCCTGCGCGGCCACCTCCACACCCACACCACCCACCGGTCGCGCCAACCCCAATCCATCCGCGCCAGAATCCACCGAAACCGACGAAGCCAACTCAACCGCCCCCGGCCCCGACACCGCGCCACGCCCCACCTCACCCCCCGTCGGCTGAGATGGCGCAATCCGCGCCCAGTCCTTGCGCAACGCCACCTGCTCGGCCACCGGAATCAGCGGCACCTCCACGGGCACCGCACTCCTCTCGGCTTCCTCCCCGGGCGCAGTCGCGCCGACTCCCACCGGCTGCGCACCAGCATGAAAAGCAGCCGTCCACTGCGCGCGATCACCCTCCAACGCACGCCGCACCGCATCCGCCACGACTTCGCGCACCACCGCTCCGTCCCTGAACCGCACCTCACGCTTGGCGGGATGCACATTCACATCCACAGCCGCCGGATCCATGTCGATAAACAGAAAACACACCGGATACTGCCCCTTCATCAACGCCGTGTGATACCCCTCCCTCAGCGCAAAATTGAGCGTCGGATTCTCCACCGCCCGCCCATTCAAAAACACCAACTGCTGCTGACGCGAAGACCGACTCACCCCCGCCTTTCCAAGAAAACCCGAAATCCGCATCCCCTCGGCCTCCACCACAGGCACCTCCAACAACTCAGCCGCCGCCGCCCCCCCCCGCAAATCCCGGATCCGATCCAAAAGCTGCGTGCTGGGCGGAAGCTGGAAAACCACCCTCTCATCACTCACCAACGTGAATCCCACCGCGCAATGCCCCAGGGCCATCAACTCCATCTGGTGCAGCACATGGCTGTACTCCGTGTTCTCCGTCCGCAGGAATTTGCGCCGCGCCGGAAGGTTGTAAAAAAGCGAACGCACCTCCACCTGCGTCCCGGGAGCCTCCCCACAGTCCCTCACCGCCTCAATCCGTCCGCCAGACACCACCACCTCCGTTCCCGCCACCGCCTCGTGCTCCCGGGTCGCCAACCGGAAACGCGACACGCTCGCGATGCTCGGCAGCGCCTCCCCCCGAAACCCCAGCGTCGCAATGCTCGCGAGGTCATGCCCCGTGCGGATCTTGCTCGTCGCATGCCGCTCAAGGCACAGCAGCGCATCGTCCCGATCCATCCCGCACCCGTTGTCATTCACACGAATGAGCGAGATCCCACCGCGCCGCACCGCCACCTCCACCCGGCCCGCCTTCGCATCCAACGCATTCTCCACCAACTCCTTCACCACCGAAGCAGGACGCTCCACCACCTCCCCCGCGGCAACCTGGGAGGCGACTTCTTCTGGTAGCAAGGCAATACGGGCCACGGGAAAACCCCATACTCTGCCCCCGAGCGCCCCAGATGTCACTTTCCTCTTTCACCCCCCGCTGCTAGGTTTTCCCCCTGATGATTTCCCTCACCGACGCCGCCGCCGCCCAACTCCTCGCCCTCCTCAGCGGCCACGAAGCAGGCCCCTCTGCCGGACTGCGCATCGGCGTCGAAACTGGGGGCTGCGCAGGCCGCCAGTACATCATGCGCGTCGACCAACCCCACCCGGACGACTACCAACTCGAACGCGCCGGCGCCAGAGTCCTCATCGACCCCCAAAGCCTCCCTCTGCTCCAGGGCTCCATCATCGATTACGCCGACGAACTCGCCGGCTCCGGATTCCGCATCCGCAACCCCAACGCCACCCGCAGCTGCGGGTGCGGCACCTCCTTCGAACCGGCCGCTGACAATGCACAGGATGCATCATCCCACGCAGACCATAGCGACCATCATAGCGACCACGCCACGGACCATGCGAATGCCTGAAATTCCGGAACCTGAAACTCCGGGCACAGCCGGCCCAGCGTAACACTCGTCCATCCTCCCCCCCCGCTCCGCGAGCCTCTCACTTCCCTCCACTTCCCTCCACTTTCCCAAAGGCCCCAGCCTCCAGAGCGAAAAAAACCATGCCTGCCAACTTCTACGGATTCGAGGAGGATCCACCTCAGCGCAGCAACGACAGCCTCTTCCTCTGGACAGTTTTCATCCTCCTTCTCATCGCAGGCGCCTTCGCCTGCTGGCTCGGCAGCTTCTACATCTTCGGCCATCCGGAAAAACCGCGCCCCTACGCCATCCTCAAAAAGCTCAAGAAAATCGAACCCCCGCGCCGATTTGAAGTCACTGCCGCCCCCCCTGGCGAATTCCTCTCGGCCCAGAAACTCTTCGAGAAATACAGCAGCCTCAGCCCCCTCGAACTCGAACGCGAAAACGGCGAACTCCTCCGCGACTACATCCGCAACTTCAAGGAAAGCAAACGCCTCGTCCCCTACATCCGCGGGCGCTTCTCTGTCATCGACTCCTTTCCCCTCCAACCCTCCGACTTCTTCGACTCCGGTACAGTCGCCATCGCACAGTCTGCCGACTTCCCCCAAGTCCTCATCGAACACGTCTACACAGCCCCACCCACGGTCGTCCCTCTCCTCCAAAATCTCCTCCAACCCGGACTCGACCTTACCATCGATCGCACCCTCGACCTCTCAGCCGTCATCCACGCCGACCGCTCCTACGACGGTCGCATGATCTTCACCGTCGTGCCCCTCCTCTACGGCACCTATCAGGTCAAACAGGGCACTGGCATCTTCAGCCTCCAACCACCGCAGGATCTCAACCCCGCATCCCCTCCCCCTATCAGCAGCCGGGATCAACTTGAGGCCGGCCTCCGCAAATTCAACGCCCTCCGCGGCAGCCCACAAGGCGGCATCCCCGGCATCCCCTCTTTCGCAACCAATACCGCTTCGCAACCCAAGGGGCCGGAACTGGTACGCTCCGATGCCGACCC
The DNA here is from genome assembly GCA_945861435.1 of Chthoniobacter flavus. Classification (GTDB taxonomy): domain Bacteria; phylum Verrucomicrobiota; class Verrucomicrobiia; order Chthoniobacterales; family Chthoniobacteraceae; genus CAIURC01. The sequence goes on from CAMAUX010000045.1 coordinate 15,617, forward strand.
CATCGAACCACCACCCCCCCCTCCACTCATCGCGGCCAACCAACCGCCTGCGATGCCGCCCACACCCGGGAGACCCCTCCCTTCCGACATCTCAATCACGCCCCAATTGCAGGCTCCTCAGCCTCAAAAACCGGCATTGCCACCGATCGTCACGCCTCCCGCACAAACCCTCACAGCATCGACGCCGATCACGCCCGCCCTCCAGAGTCCGGCAACCAACGTACCCGACAATTCCTCACCATCATCACAACCTGCGGCGCCTCTCCCGCCGCCCCCCTCCGATCCCGCCCTCGTTGGCATGGCAGCCCCCAAACCCCTACCCCTCCCCGCCGCCCCCATTTCAGAATCCCCTGCGCCGACCGCCCCTGCACCACCAGCACCTCAAGCGCCCCCTCAACCGACCATTGCAAAATCCTCCCCCAAACCCACGCAATCCGCCCCCCCTGCACTCCCATCCATCCCACTCGCGGACGCGCCATCCGAGCCAAGGCAAGCCGCTCCTCAATCTCTCCCTGCGACAGTAGCTTCCGCCTCACCCCCACCCGCCTCCGTCCTCCCTTCCAAAACGCCCGAGACCGCTAAGAAACCTGCACGCACAACAAACAACGTCGCGAACAATACCCCGCCCCAGCCTCCCCCACCCCCGCTCGCGACCAACCCCGTAGAAACACCCTCCAAGTCTCCTTCTACGAACAAGAAAACTGCCCAAACCAAGGCCCCCCCCAGCGTCCAAAATCCGCCTTCATCCGCGCCACAAAACCCTCCGCAGATCGCGATGCTCAGGCCGCCCAACTCGCCCCCCGGCACCACCCCGCAAGGAATCCCTCTCACCCCTTTCACGACATCCGAATCCGGCGCATCCCGCTCCCAACCGCCACCTCTTTTCACCACCCCTCAGGGAGTGCCGCTCACTCCATTCAACCCCACCGCCGGCAACACCTCGCGTGGCAATTCCACGCCGGTTCTCACATCAAAGCCCGCGCCGGGATTGCCCAGCGCCAACGGCAACAATTGGCGCGTTTACCCCCCCGGAAAACTGCCAGCGGGAAGAACCATCACCCACTCAGAAGCCAGATCCATGGCCGACCGCGCTGATCTCGGCGAAAAAACCTACCTCCGAGGAGACTTCATAGTCACGGCATCCTCAGGATCCAAGGCCGTGCTCCGGCCCCAAGGCACCGACTCCTCAGGCCCCACCCGTATCATCGTCGAATACCCTTCTGGCGGGCTCCCCCCCACTGAGGGCAGCCGCCTTTCCAAGGATCCCTCTCGCGCCTTCGAAATCCGTGATGTGCGACGCAGCGCCGACGGTCAGGTGAACATTTTCGTCCACGAAGTCATCTCCCCAACCGCCCCTTAAGAAATAAGGGCCGGATTCACGGAAGATGGGATGCAGGGCATTCGCACCTGCGCGTGTCTCGCCCCTGAAAGCGATTGATCCACCCAACCCTCCCCGCGCCTCTCGAAAACAATCATCTCCCACGGTCGTCGATCCCCACCGTCCCAAGTTCCTCTTCCACGGCGACTCCATCTCCGGCGGCTCCCGTCAGCATCTCCTCCCGGCTCTGGAAGGCCGGGTCTACGCCTACCATTGGACGAGCTTCGTCGGCGGCATCGATCCGCAAGTGGACTCGGTCATCCAGCAAGGAGCCGCAGTCGCCGACTTCCAGCTCATCTTATTCAACAACAAACTCCACTCGCTCTCGTGGACCGAGGAAAAAGCCGCCGACCAGCAGATCATCAATACCACGCACGCCATTGTGCGCGGTTTCAAAACCGGTACGCCCCACGCGAACCTATTCTGGATCGCTACGACACCGCACACCGCCCGTCGCACCTAACCCGGCAAACCGGTCGACGCGCTCGGCGACAAAAACCCGGTGGTGCTCCGCATCAACCGCCTCGCTGAAGCGGTGATGAAAGAGGAAGGGGTGGAGGTTATCGACATGTACACTCCGCTCGCCGCCCGACTGGATCTCGCCCCCGGGGATGAATACCACTGGTCCAGCCCCGCTTATCAGATCATCTCCCATGCCATCGTGGTTAAGACAAAGGAAACCCTGAAACTCAACGACGCGCTCCAGTGAGGGGCTCAGCAAGGCCGGCCGCGGCTCGACTCCGGTGGGGCACGCAAATTGGAGAGCGCGCGTCGCATGCGCCACACATCTCCATCCGATCTCAAGTGCCCGCCTCCGCGACTTCCTTTTGACCGGCTGCACGCCGCTGAATATTTCAACAGACTCCCAAGGAAAAAAGAAAGCGACGCATAAGGGCGGCACGTGAGGGAACTTCAGAAATCTGGCCCCTGCCAAAGAAACACCCGCAATCGATGCTCCCCGATTCTGTCTGAGGACATCACTCCGCCTGCGCCTGATCGCGGACCTGTGCCGGAGTTTGCTTGATCTCGGCTTTGAAGACCACACCCATGTATTCTTGATGGCGGAAGCCGCAGCGCTCAGCGATGTCGGCCAGGGTAAGCTGGGTGTCGAGGAGCAGGCGCTGGGCGGCGATGACGCGTTGTGTGATGAGTTCCTGATTGATCGTTCGGCCAAGGGCCGCACGAAAGCGACGTTGAAGCACGCTGCGTGACGCCCCAACGAGCGCCGCGATCTCATCAACGCGGATGGCATTGCAAACGCGCTCGCGGATGATGTGCAGGACTTTGGCGACCAGCTCGTCCTCGACGGCAAGTGTGTCGGTGGACTGGCGCGTGACGGTTCTCTTGGGTGGTGTCAGAGTGCGCGCGGGCACACGCTTCTTGCCCCGCATCATCTGGTCGAGCAATCGCGCGGCTTCGTAGCCGACGAGGGCATGATTGGGCCAGACGCTGCTCAGCGGCGGATGGCAGATGTTGCAAAGCAGCTGGTCGTTGTCCACGCCGATCACGGCGACCTCATCCGGCACGCGCACGCCCCCGCGGCGGCAGGCTGCAAGCACATGACCGGCACGATGATCGCTGCATACCATGACGCCAGCGGGCTTCGGCAAGCCGCCAATCCAACGGGCGAGATCCTGCTGATGCACCTCCCACGACTCATCATGCGCCTGACGCGCACACACACGGCGCACGCTCGTCGCGTAGCCATGCCGCTTCACATGCCCGACGAAGGCGCGCTCACGAGCCGCAGACCAGTTCCGCTCCTCAATACCGAAAAAGGCGAAGTGTTTGAAGCCACGCACGATGAGATGCTCGGCGGCCATCACGCCAATGGCCTCGTCATCGACGTGCACGAGCGGAAAACCGGCGTCCGGAACCACGCCAAGCACATCCACCACGGGAAGTTTTGCCCGCCGAAGTGCGGCGGCCATCGCTGGAGTAAAAACGCGGGCGATGACACCTTGGCCTTTCCAGTTTTTCAGCCAATGCGGCAACTCCTGATCAATGCTCCGGGCCTCGTGAAAAAGCAGCCAGGGCCCGTGCTCACGCACGTAACGGGCGATGCCCATGAGGATGTCGCGTCCACTGCCAAAGGAAGTCTCCACCACCAAAGCGACTTGTGGCGGCTCCGATTGGCAAACGTCGCCACCTGCATCATTTCGAGAGGCTTGTTTCAAGGAGGGACGTCGGACTGGCATGAGTTCGGATCTAATGCTAGTTCGACCCGATATCTATATAAATAGACCGGATCCCTCTTTGCAGAAGAAAGCAGCGTGTGGCTTGATGATCTTGTCGCCGATGGAGACCAGCCCGCTTCCCCTCTCGCTCAGCTATCAAGGAGCCTCCATCTCAGTTCATCAATCTATCCGCCGCCATGGACATCACTTCCGCAAAAATATCCGTTCTGATCAGCATGCTGGCCGTCCTTTGTTCCCCGCCTGCGCAAGCGGTGCCGCCACCCAGTTCGTTTGGTGTCTGGGATCGGGGCGACAAGTTCCACCAGAGTGAGTATCTCTTTCTGAAAGGGTTGGCATTCACCCAATCCTGGGCAGAGGTGGAAAAGAAACCGGGCGTTTTTGATTGGACCACCCTGGATCAGGCCTTGAAGAAGGCGGCCGAAAGCCGCCAGTTCCTCTACCTTTCGCTGAACGTCGGTCCCGATGCGCCAAAGTGGATCTATGAAAATGGCGTCCCCGCCGTGAAGGCCGACAGCCAAATTCACGACAGCTGGCCTCAGTATCCTTTCTACGCATCCCCGCAATACAAGGCGTTCTGCCAGCGATTGATCACGGAGTTCGGGAACCACATCCGTGGCTGCTCGAAGGAGATGCAAGAGCACATTGCTTTCATTCAGGTGAAAACGGGCTGCACGGGCGATGAATGCGCCTACAAGGGCAATGTCATCGACAAACAGTACGACCTGCCAATGACATCCGATGCGTGGCGGGAGTTCCGGTTGTGGACGTTCGATGTGTATGTGAAGACCTTCCAATCACCTGCCGACCACCCCCGGATCGCGTTGATGTTCAACAACGTGTCGCCCGATGCTGATGCAGCCGAGAAGAAGGATTTTGCGAAGGAGTGGGAATGGGTGATGGCGAACGCCAAAGGCGGCCTCGGAATTAAGATCGCCGGCAGCGGGCGCGGCCACCATTTGAGTGGCGAGCGCAGCAAGATCCAAACGTGGCAGCATCGGCTCATCGCCGCGCAAGGCACACCGCTGTTTGCCCGCTCGGAGATGGATCAGACTTGGACGCGTGCATGGTATCAGCTGAACGTGCCTCTCAGCTTCTATTGGGGCGCGCTCACCGGCCTGCAAGGCGGGCAAAGCATCTGGGATATCAGCGCGAGCGCGATGGAGGCCTGCAAGCAGCAGGGCTTCGATTACTCCTTCCACTTCTTCAACCGTTACGCAGGGCAGATCCAACCACAGACAGCCACCGATGCCTTCTGCGCGCTGCACAAGGGATTGGATGCCGCGGACACCAAAGCGTATCCAGAGGACAAGTTCGGCGAGGCCAGCAAGCACAATGCTCAGCGCATGCTGAAGATCTGCGCCACTTATGCAAAGTATGGCGCTGCGGTGGATGACCAGAACGCCCTGCTGCTCAGCCAGGTGCGCCAGCGCGACACGCAGACAGGATTCAACGACGTGGGCTGGGACATCTGGCCCGACAACTACGGACGCTTCCTCTACCAGATCGACCCCGATGAAACATCAATTGCGCTCTGGCGCGTGGGCGGCCCGATCACCAAGACCTCGTCCATCTACTCCCGCTTTGCGCGCGGCTTTGAGCACGCGTCAGGCAAGAACGCGATGCATTTCAAACTGCACGACGGCTTCGTTGAAGGCACCGGGCCGAAGGTGATGACAATCACGATCCTCTGGTATGATGGAACCGCGGGCTCCACCTGGAAACTCGACTACGATGCAGGCATGTCAGCCATGAAAACCGCGCTGAACATCACCGGCAAAGGCGACCACCTCTGGCATCATGAGCGCGTCATCATCGAGGATGCCGTGCTGCGTCAGGGCGGAATCAAGGGCGCGGACTTGGCCCTCGTGAACACCGATGCCAAAGACGACATCTTCAGCCTGATCGAAGTCCATCGCGGCAGATTGGAAACACCTCCGGTCCTGCCTCCAACTGATTTCAAAGTATCGAACGAACCACCCAAGCCACCCAAGGCGGACAAAACCGAAAAAGTGAAGCAGCGAAACAAAAAGCCAGAAGGCGCCCGCTGATCATTCCACCCCCACGCCACCCGCACAAACTCTGGCGCGAGGCCTTTCCAGAAAGGCTCTCCGTTGGCAGGAGCGCCAAAGCAGGCACAAAAGCCAAACTGGTCGATTTCGCACCCGCTGTAACGCAACGCGGCTATGCACCCCCCTCCCTCGTACGTACGCAAAAAGGAAATCCTTATCAGTTGAGCCCACCCTCCCAACGCCCTTGTCAAAACTCACCAGGAGCAATGGGGCGCGTATAGAACTCCCTCCGAAACGATCACCTGCGAAAGAAAACAGCCCCTTCCACTAAGGCCGCGCCACACGCATGCGACTCAACGCATGCACAGTTGTAACCCTGCGACCCAACCGGATGCGGGCCGCCCCGTATTACTTGCCCTTGTGCTCGCTGTGGCAGGCCTTGCACGCCACGGCTTCCTTGTAAGCCTCAGCCGCACCCGGCTTCTTCGCCGCCACATCCTGCGTGGCCGAAACCAACTTCGCCCACTTCTGCTTGAAAGCCTCGTGATCACCCTTCGGCGGCTTCGCATCTCCCACCGCCAGATACGCCTCCAACACCTTCTTCACCTCCTCCTCGGTAGCAGTCCCCTCCACAATCTTCTCCCCAAGCTTCTTCTCACCCTTGGGCGCCTTGTGCGCCAGTTTCATCGCGTGCTCGATCGGATCCGCCGCAACACCGCTCAGAGTCATCGACGCCAGCGCTGCCATCACGGCAAAGGGAAACAGGGGGGTGGTTTTCATAAAGTTGAACCCCCGCCCTTAGCTCCATGCCCACCTCTGAGTAAAGCCCAATCCCACCCCACGCCCCCGGGCCACCGCTCACTTCTTGGCCCCGCCCTCCCTCGCCTTTGCCTTTGCCTTCAGCATCTGCTCCACGCGCGCCCTTTCCTTCTCCAACGCCGCAGCCGGCACAGGCATCGGCTCCAACCGCGAACGCTCCAACACCTCCGCCTTACCAATCTCGCGCAGACACACGTTGCGAAACCACACCGCCGCACCGTGATCCTGCAGCCACAACCTGCCGCCTCGCGCCCCGAGGTCCGCACCACGAATCCGTAGCAACTCCACCTCCGCCGCCCAGCGCGCATCGGTGTAATCAAAATCCACCACCTTCTCCCCATTCAGCCAGTGCTGGATCACCGTCCCCTTGCACACCACACGCCCCTCGTTCCACTCCCCCACTGGCCGCGTCGCATCCCGGCACGGCGCCATACAAAAGAAAAGCGACGCCGCACTCTGCCTCGGATTCTCCCCATACGGACTCCCGCCGTTATCCAGCACCTGATACTCGTACTGCCCCGGCCGATAATACACCCCGCTGTTGCAGCCCGCGGAAACCTTCCACTCAAAGCGCAGCTCAAAATCATCCGGCACCGTCCGCATCGTGTACGTAAGAGGCCCGCCGGACGCCTTCCGATAAAACGCCCCGTCCTCGATCACCCAGTTCCCCTTCTGCTCCCAGCCAGCAAACGTGCGCCCGTCACACAAGGACTCAAAGCCTTCACCCGCGAAAAGAGACGCCACGCATCCGAATCCCACCACGAAAAGCAAGGGCAAGCGCATCCCGCATCCCTACCCCAAGCGCGCCCCTCCCGTCCACGCTTCCCGGCACTCGCCACAAGCTTGCCGCCCACGCATACACGCTCCATAAACCGCCCCCACCCCTTTCTCCACAATGACCTGGCAACAATCCTACGACCCCCTCGGCAGCACCGGATCATCGGCCCTGCTCGCCTCCCTCCCCATCCTCCTTCTCCTCGCCCTGCTCGGCGGCTTCCACTGGCAGGCCCACCGCGCCGCAGCTCTCTCCCTCGCCTCCGCCCTCACCCTTGCCATCGCCGGATTCCACATGCCTGCTCCCATGGCCCTCTGCGCCGCGGGCTACGGCGCCCTCTTCGGCCTCTTCCCCATCGGATGGATCGTCCTCAACGCCCTCTTCCTCTACCAACTCTCCGTGGAAACCGGTGAGTTCGAATCCCTCAAAAACCAAATCGCACGCCTCTCCGACGACCGCCGCATCCAAACCCTCCTCATCGCCTTCTGCTTCGGCGCCTTCATCGAAGGCTGCGCCGGCTTCGGAGCTCCCGTCGCCATCTGTGGCGCCATGCTCCTCGGCCTCGGTTTCAAACCCATGGAAGCCGCCGTCCTCGCGCTCATTGGCAACACCGCACCGGTCGCCTTCGGCTCCGTCGGCATCCCTCTCACCACGCTGAGCTCCGTCACCGGCCTCGACCTCCAAGCCCTCTCTGCCATGACGGGCCGCCAGCTCCCTGTTTTCTCCCTCCTCATCCCCTTCTGGCTCATCGCCGTCCAAGCGGGCTGGCGCGCCATGCTCCAAGTCTGGCCCGCCTGCCTCACGTGCGGCGCCGCATTCGCACTCACCCAATGCGCCATGAGCAACCTGCACGGACCATGGCTCGTCGACACCGCAAGCGCGCTCGTCGCCATGGCCGCCCTCGTCATCCTCCTCCGCCTCTGGCGCCCATCCCCCTCTCACACCGCCCCTGCCATCACCCCCAACCCAAACCACCGCCCCCCCACGCCCTTGCGCGCATGGACCCCGTGGATCCTCCTCACCGCCTTCGTCGCCCTCTGGAGCCTCCCCGCATGGAAGGCCACCCTCAACTCCCTCGCATCCCCAAAATTCCCCATCCCCTCCCTCCACCTCGCCGTATTCAAAATGCCCCCGGTGTCTCCCGCACCCGAACCTGAAAAGGCCGAGTTCCTCCTCAACTGGCTCTCCGCCACGGGCACCGCTCTCCTGCTCGCGGGAATCTGTGCCGGCCTCCTCCTCGGGCTTCGCCCAGCAGCCCTCGCACGCATCTACGCACACACCCTGTGGCGCGTCCGCATTTCCCTGCTCACCATCTCCCTCATGCTCGCCCTGGGCTTCACCACCAAATACTCAGGCACCGACACCGCCATCGGCCTCGCCTTCGCCCAGACAGGCACATGGTTCCCCTTCTTTTCCCCGATTCTGGGCTGGCTCGGAGTCGCCCTCACCGGAAGCGACACCTCCTCCAACGTCCTCTTCGGCAACCTCCAAAAAACCACCGCCGAACAACTTGGCATCTCCCCCATCCTCACCGCCGCCGCCAACACCTCCGGCGGCGTCATGGGCAAGATGATCGACGCCCAAAGCATCGTGGTCGCAAGCATCGCCACCGGTTCACACGGCGACCCCCCCACCGCAGGCGCCATCCTCCGAAGAGTCTTCTGGCACAGCTTCGCCCTCGCCCTCCTCATGGGAATCCTTGTCTGGCTCCAAGCCACCGTGTTCCCCTGGATCATTCCTACCGTCCACACGCCTTAGCCCGGCCGCCGTTCCCAAGAACGGCCGTATCAGACTGCATCCCACAGGCTTGCCGGACACCAACGGCGGCCCCCCTCGCGCAAGTCGCCCCCCACCCAGCAGCGATTTTATTTCGCGCGGATACCGCCCTCAACCAGCACGGGCGCGCAGTCATTCACAGCCGCCATCCTTCTGCACCGAAAGCACCCTCGGCATGCGGGACCGGGGCAACTCCAGAGCACCCACAAAACATTCGCCAACCCCGCCGACCGCCAAAGGTTGACTGCCTGCAGCCGACAACTGCACCGCTCACCCTCCGGGGCCCGTACCCACTCGACATCCGGAAGAGACGCAGGGGACGAACCCGACTGCCAAGCATCCCTACATCTTGATCAAGTCCGCAGGATGACCGACCTCTCTCTTGCCTCAGGAATGGAATGCCTTTCGAGACTCCGGACCCCCTCAGACCACCGCCATCCGTATCTACCGGCGGCTTGTTGAACGCCGTGGTGAAGTTCCAAACAGCCCAAAACACGTGAATGGACACCCCGGACATGAGCCCTCCGACGGCTACCGACGTTCAGCCTTCCTTCAAGGCTTGAGCGACCGAGCCTTGGCAAGCCAGCCGCGCAGGCTGCCATGCGGCGAGAGCAGCCGCACAGACGATCCACACGGGCGTGGCACTCATGGCAACCCAAGGAATTCTGAGCGGAATACTCCATCCAAAAAAAGCCGGATTCACCACCCCCGTGAGCACCACCGCTAGAACCAACCCGGCACAAAGACCGAGCAACGACGCCGACGCCCCCACCATCGCTGCCTCCCACACGAAAAACCCCTGCACCTGCGAAGGGGAAGCTCCGAGCGCCCGCAGCATTGCAATCTCCCTCACACGTTCAGCCACCAGCGTGCTAACCGCGAGGTAAACCCCCACCAGGGCCACCCCAACCGCCACCACCCGCAACACCGCAGTCACGGCAAAGGTCTGGTCAAACACTGCAAAGATCCGGGCACGCAAAGCCCGGTTGGAATACACCGCGAGTTCTCCACCACGGCTGAAGGCTCCGGTGAACCGCTCGGCAAGCCCCGCACCATCAGTGCCCGGAAGCAGATACACAGCAATCGATTGCACCCCAGTCTCCCCCCAGTTCTTTTCAAAAAGCCCGCGCCCCATCAGCACCACGCCGCTGTCGCGGGTGTAATCCGAATACACCCCGCCCACTTCCACCTGCAGGGCCCCGGACGAAGACGGCAGTTCCAGACGATCCCCAACCCGCTTGTGAAAATGCCGGGCGAAACTCTCGCTGACAGCCACCGCATCCCCGGCAAACACCCGCTGCATCACGCTCTCCGCATCGCCGGACAGGAACTGCATGTTGTTCCGATAAGTACCGCCGACCACGGCCAGCACGGCCCGTCCGCCCTCGAAGCGCAGCACGGACTCGGAAAAAGTGTCCACTCCGCGCACCTCTTCCTGCAGGCGCAACCACTCGATCGCCTCGCGTTGCACATGCGCGCCCATCCCCACCACCTCGTTGGAAGCGGGTGCGATGAACAGGTCCGCCACGATCCCGCGCTCCACCCAGTTATTCACCCCCAGCCGAAACGAGAAGATCATCACGGTCAGGGCGCTCATCATTGCCACCGCCACCCCCAGCGAACCTGCCGTGATTGCGTTGCGATGGATCTTCCGCACGAGGTTCTGCGCGGCAAGACTTGGGGCGAGTCGGCCAGCCGCAAGCACACGCGCCACGCCACCCACCGCCAGTGTCACAACAGGTGCAAGACGCGCAAACCCAACGAGCACGCCAAACGCCGCTCCAAACCCGAGCCATGCCGGCCCGCTCCGCAGCGCAACCCAGGAACAACCGACCGCCAGCAGCGCGCCCACCGCAGCCTCCCATGGCCATTTCCGCGCACGCGCCTCCTGCTCCCCGGCATAGGCAGCAAGGCTCAGCGCCCCCACCGGATCTACCCGGACTGCCTCAGCCGCAGGAATCCATGCACCCGCGAGCACCGCAGCAAAACCGGCCAGAACGGCAAGCACCAAGCTGACCCCATCCACCTCCACACGATCGATGCTCAGGAGGACGTACAGTGAGGAAATTGTACGCCCGACCCCGCTCACAAGGCCTCGCGCGAGCAACACACCGGCGGCGCTTCCCAGAACAAGCCCCACGGCCCCCACACAAAGCGCCTCCCCAAGAAACAGTCCCCGGACCAACGCTCCTCCCGCCCCCATGGCGCGCAGCACCCCGATCTCCACACGCCTGCGTGTCACGCTTGCCGATACCGTCCCGTAGATCAAAAATACTCCCACGAGAAGCGACACCATGCTCAACGCGCTCAGGTTGAGCTGAAAGGCCCCGAGCATCTTCTGCATCTGCGCACTACGCTGACGAGGCGCGCCCACCGTCGCATCCGGTGGCGCAAGCTCCTGCAGACGCGCTGCAAGCTGCGCACTTCCTCCCCCGTCCGCGACCAAAAGCTGGATCGAAGTCAACCAACCCGCCGTCGCGAACAATTCCTGAGCCCAGCCGATGTCCATCACCGCGAGGTGCCGCTGTGCGGCGACGGGCGCATCACTCGCATCCACCACGGCCAGAACCCGCAGCGTCCCCCTCCCCTCGGGCCCAAGCACCGCAATCGAGTCCCCGGGGCGCACTCCCAGCCTTTGCGCCATCTCGGCATCCAACGCCACGCCCCCAGGCGTCTGCAACCAGCGCTCCACATCCAAAGCTCCCCCCTCCCCCCGGAGTTCCATCACCCGGAAGGGCGCGTTGGAAAACACATCCACCCCCACCACCCGCAGGTATTCGCCGGGATAATCGGGGAGCGTCACCACCCCTTCCACCACAGCGGTAGCCGCGCGCACACCAGCCTCCCGGGCCACCTCAGCCCAAAGCGTCTCCGGCAACTTGCCGCGCACCTCCATGTCCGCCTTGCCGGCAATCAACTCCACACCCGCCGCGAAAGACCGGTTCGCACTCCGGTTGGCGATTTGGATCGCGAGAAACACCGCCACCCCAAGAGCGACGCCCAGCACCTGAAGCAGCGTCAGCAACGGGCTTTGCACCCAGCGACGCAGCATCTGCCATCGGAAAAGCGTCCACAAACTCGCCGACATCCCACCCCCGGGAATCATGTCCGCAGCACCGAGAGTTCCGAGGCCTCCCGCAAAACCTGCTGCAACGCCGAAACCCCGCGCGCGTCCCGGATTTTCTGCCCCTCAGAGTCGGTCACGTAAAAGCTGTCCGTGGCCGCGCCCTTGTCGGTGGCGATGCGCGAAAGGGCGATCTGCACACCCTCCCGACCCATGGCACGCAACAGGTGATAGAGCAGCCCCATACGGTCGGGGGTGAGGATGTCGACCAGCGTGTAAATCGGGTGCGCATCGTTGTCGATGGTGATCCGGGTCGAAAAATCCAGCTCCTGCTCCAGCATCGGATGCCGCCGGCTCACCACACCGGCGAGTTCCGGGGTGAAGTCATAATCCATCTCACGCAGCGACTGCGCCAGCAAGCGCTCCACCTTCTGCACCGCGCGCTCGTCAGTCACCGCCTGCAGCCCGGTGTCGCACACCCGGAAGACGTCGAACACCAAGCCATCCCCACGGGTGAACGCATCAGCGCCTAGGATGTTCAGCTGGGCGCAGGCGAAGGAGCCCGCGATCCTCGCCAGCAACTGCGTGCGATCCCATCCACAGATCCAAACCTCGCTATGCCCTTGGGCCGGACGCGCAATCCACTGCACCACGGGGAGCAGCGGGTCGCCATCTTCCCTGAGCCGCTTCTCAAGAAAGTGGTGCAGATGCTGGATGTGGGCCGTCACCTCCCCCGCCGGATAGCTCTGCAGATAACGCTCCGGCATGTGCTCAAAGTGCGCCTCCACCTCTTCGGCCCACTCCGCAGGCAACTCCTCGCACACCCTTCGGCGGAGCCCCTCCTTCTCGATGGTCCGCTGCCGGCGAAATCCCTCGCCATCGGCAAGGAACAGCCCCGTGCTGCGATACAGCTGCCAGATCAGCGACTCCTTCCAGTCGCTCCAGCGCTCATCTCCGGTGCCCTGCCCGTCCGCGAGGGAGAGCAGCATGAGCGCGTCCAGATTGGCCACATCCCGCACCAATCCCGCAAACTCGGTGATCGTCGCTTGGTCATCCAGATTGCGCCGCTGCGCCGTGCTGGACATGAGGATGTGATTGTCCACAAGCAGCAGCAGCGAACGCCGCTGGGCTGAGGATAGCTGCAAACGCCGGGCCACCTTCTGCGCAAAGACCGCGCTCGCCTCCGCGTGGGCCGGCGCATTGGAAGCCTTTCCCGTGTCGTGCAAAAGCAGCGCAAGGTAAAGCACCAGCGGATCCTCCAAACTCCCGAACAACGCTTTATACTCCGCCAGCCGTGGGTCCTCCGTATCCAGCAGCGCATCCAGCTTTTCAATACACACGAGCGTGTGCTCGTCGGCCGTGTACCGGTGAAAGAACTCATGCTGCACAAGGCAGGTCAGCTGCCCGAACTCAGGGATGTAGCGGCCCAGGAAGTCCACTTGGTGCATCGCCCTCAGGATGCGCCCCACCTCCCCCTTGCGCGAACAGATCGCCGTGAACACCTCCCGGTTCGCACGCGAGTACTGGAATGTCTTGTCCACCAAGTGCAGGCGCCGCCTCACCAACTGCGCCAGATCCGCGCTCATCTGCAGCTCGCGCTGCTGCAGATACTGAAAAAGCCGCATCAGACGCTCGGGAACTTTGGCGAAGATGTCCCGCGACTCCGCGTACATGAGGCCGTTGACTGCAAAGAAGCCATCAAAGCGCTCAGGCCCCCTGCCGAGACGCAGGAAGGAAAGCAACCGCCTCTTGGGCGCAAGCTTCGGCGTGGTCACACTCAACCGCTCGGAGATCAACTCGGTGATGTTGAAGATATTGCGCGCGTGCTGGTAGTAGTCGCGCATGAACGCCTCCCCCCGCCGCAGCACGTTCTTCTGCGGATAACGCAACCGGTCCGCGAGCTGCACCTGCTGGTTCAGCACAATGACGTCCGTGGAACGCTTGTTGAGATAGTGCAGTTCTGTACGCACCCTCAGAAGGAAGTCATAAGCACGATCCAGCAGACGCCGCTCCGCCTCGTTGATGAGCTTCTCCTCCACCAACCCGGCCGTCGAACGCACCCGCTTCTTGAAAAAGCTGATCCAAAGCAGGTTCTGGTAATCCCGCAGGCTGCCACACCCGTTTTTGATGTTGGGCTCCTGCATGTACACGCTTCCGCCGAACTTGGCGTGCCGCTCGGATTGGTTCGTCACGCGGTCGGCGATGTACTCCTCCACATGGCCCTCCACACACTGCTCCAAGAAGCGCGCGCGGAATCTTTCAAAAAGCGCCTCGTCCCCGGCCACCAAACGCGCCTCCAGAAGGGAGGTTTTGGAAAGCATGTCGCTGTTGGCCTCCTTCACGGCCTCGGGAATCGAACGCGTCGAGTGCCCCACCTTGAACCCGATGTCCCACAGCATGTAGAGGATCTGCTGCACCACCTCGTTGACCCGCTCGTCCAGAGTACGCGTGCCGCCCCCGTGCAGGAACATGGTGTCCACATCGCTGAACGGGTTGAGTTCCCCGCGACCAAAACCCCCGTTGGCCACCACGGCGAGTTCCACCGGCTTGCCTCCCACTCCCACGGCAACTGCCCCACCCTGCCACAGCCCGTTCAGGGCTGCCGTCAGCAGGTGCCGCAGCACGATGTCCACCAAGCTCGCCCGCGCCGCGCAGATTTCCCGCCCACCGGCACCACTGTGATGCTTGAGCCGGATCCGGTGGTTCTCGATCTTCAGGAACTTCTTGTAGAGGGCAAGCAACTCCGCCGAGTTCAGCCTGCCTTGCGACAGCAACTGCTGCTCGGCATGCGCCAGAACTTTTTCACTATGGCAAAGCACGAGATGGAAATCAGAAACCGAACACCTCCCTAAACCCAAAGCAGGCCGACTCCAACCCCAATCCCCGGCAAATCATCGAAACCCACCACCGGGGCAGAGTTTACACCAACCGGAAAAGATCACCTGCTGCCGACTGAGCGCACTCCACGCGCACCGCGGGGTCGTTGGAGGCCATGTGGGTTAGCACATGGTACACCGCCTCGGGATCCGCCTGCACACGAGCCGCGATCTGCCCCGCATCCGCGGGCTCACGGTGCTGCTCCAACTCGCGCCGCACCTTGAGCAGCAGGTCGATGACCGCCCCCGCCGCCTTCTTGCCAGCCTCCACCCCGGGCTGGTGATAGGCGTTGATATTGACCAAAGACGCATAGAAACCCACCGCCCTCTCGTACAAGGCGATGAGCGATCCCACCGTGCGAGCGTCCACGTGCGGCATGCTCACCGTCACCGAATCGCGACCGCCATCGAAGAGCGCCGTGCGCGTGCCGCGCAGGAATCCCTGCAGATAGTCGGCCGTGGTCACTCCCGGATCCACTTCCATGGAAGCCTGTGAGCGCCCCTTGCGCACCTCGATGAAGGTCACGAAGAAATTGGCGACCCCGTCGCGCAACTGCTGCACATACGCATGCTGGTCCGTGGACCCCTTGTTGCCGTAGACCGCGATGCCTTGGTTGACCGTCTTCCCATCCAGATCGAGTTCCTTGCCGAGGGACTCCATCACCAGCTGCTGGAGATACTTCGAAAAGAGCACCAACCGATCCTTGTAAGGCAGCACCACCATGTCCTTCGCCCCGCGCCCGTTGCCCGCGAAAAACCACATCATGGCCAGCAGCATCGCCGGATTGGATCGCGTATCCTCCACGCGCGTCCACTCATCCATCGCCGCAGCCCCCTCGAGGAAAGCCTTCATGTCGAGCCCCTGAAGTTGCAGTGGGACCAATCCCACCGCGCTCATCACCGACGTGCGTCCACCCACCCAGTCCCACATCGGAAAGCGCTTCAACCAGCCGTTGGAATCCGCATAACGGTCCAACTCGCTGCCCGGCCCGGTTACCGCCACCGCATGCTGCGCGAAGTTGAGCCCCAGCTTCTCATAGCGCGCCTTCGCCTCCAGCATCCCATTGCGCGTCTCCTTCGTTCCACCCGACTTCGAAATGACCACCGTCAGCGTACGCCCGAGCCGGTCCTGCAAACCGTCCAGCACACGATCGATGCCCTCCGGATCCGTGTTGTCAAAGAAGTGAAGACTCATCGCGTCCGCGCCCGTCCCGAGCGCATCGGACACAAACTGCGGCCCGAGGGCCGACCCGCCGATGCCGATCAAAAGCACATCGCTGAATGCGCCCTCGCTGTGAACTTTCGCGGCAAACTGCACGATGTCCGCAAACGTCCCCTCAATCTCCGAACGCAACTGCGCAGTGGGCGCAAGCTGCGGACTGCGCAGCCAGTAATGCCCCACCATCCGCTTCTCGTCCGGATTCACCACCGCCCCGGACTCGAGCGCCTTCATGTCCGAAAAAGCACGCTGCGCTGCAGGCTCCATGGAACTCAGGAACTCGGGACCGAAGCGCATCCGGCTGATGTCGAGTGAGAAGCCAGTGGCGGCGTGGCGGAGGAGAAACTGCTGAAAGCGGTCCCAATGCGAGTTCATGTGCATGGATGGAACCGCCATCGGGGGGAGGTGTCGAGGCTCGATTGGGAAACCCCGAAGCGGGCCCGCCGCGCAGACGCATGAATTGCCTTCCTCCCCCGTGTGCGCAATAGTCCCCAACCCCCATGAAGAAACCTCTCGGCATCCTTCTCTCCCTCGCCCTCGGTGCCGGCGGCATCTTTTTCTATCAGCGATCCTCGGCGGTCCCCTCAGACAAGCGTTCCCCCTCCCCGCAGAACGCGCTGGTGGCCAAGGCCGAGAAACGCGACCTCGATATCATCGTCGAAGTCAGCGGCGATGTCGCACCCTTCTTCCAACTCGACGTCAAACCCGAGGTCGGCGGAAAGCTCAAGGCCGTCCACATCGAGCCGGGCGCCATCGTCAAGGAAGGTGCCCCCCTCGTGGAGATCGACGACACCGACCTGCTCACCGAACGCGAAACCGCCCTCACCGAAATCGAGGGAGCCAAACTCCAGGTCGAACGCGACCAGCGCAACTTCGTCCGCGGCAAAGAACTCTTCGACTCCAAGCTCATCAGCCGCGAAGCCTACGACAACCTCGCCTCCACCGTCGCCCTCTCTGAAAACGCGCTGACCAAGTCCTCGCGCCGCGCCCAAATCGTGGAGGACAGGCTGCGCAAAACCAAGGTGCTCGCGCCCTGCGACGGCACGGTGCTCAGCGTCCCGGTCACCGAAGGGCAGGTGGTCATCGGAGCCGCCAGCGTCAACAGCGGAACCACGCTGATGACCATCGCCAACCTTTCCAAGCTCCTCGTGGAAACTCACATCAACCAGATCGATGTCGCGCGCATCCAGCCCAACCAGAAGGTCAAGCTGCACGCCGAAAGCCTCCGACAGACGGAGATGGAAGCCACCATCTCCTTCATCGCCCCCATCGCCACGGTCAAAAACACCATCAAGGGATTCCAAGTCCAGGCCGTCATCAACGCGCCCGCCGCCCAGTTGCGCCCAGGCATGACCGTCCAACTCAAAATCCCCATCGACCACGCCCAAGACGCCCTCACAGTGCCCATCTCCGGAATCTTCAAGGGCGACGGAAACTCGAAGGTCGTCTACGTGCGCAACGGCGAGGGTTCCGAAAAGCGCGCAGTCAAGGTGGGCCTCATCAGCTTCGAACACGCCCAGATCCTCAACGGCCTCAAGGAGGGCGAGGAAATCCTCCTGGTGGAACCCGGCCGCGACCGGGCCAAGAAGTCCTAGGCACCGCACCTCGCGGCTGCCGCAGCCGTCACTGCCTCTGGCTTAACTGCCCTTCCTGTCCATGCCCATCATCGAGCTCACAGACGTCTTCAAGCGTTACCGCGTGGGCGAGCAGGAGATTGTGGCCCTCAACGGCATCAACCTTTCCATCGACCAGGGCGAGTACGCTGCCATCATCGGCCCAAGCGGCAGCGGCAAATCCACCCTCATGCACCTGCTCGGCTGTCTGGACACCCCCACCTCCGGACGCGTTCTCATCCAAGGCAACGACGTGAGCACCGCCGACGCCAACCGACTCTCCGAGATGCGCAACAGCCACATCGGTTTCGTCTTCCAGTCCTTCAATCTCCTCCCAAAACTGAGCGTCCTGCAGAACGTCGAACTGCCCATGATCTACGCCGGCGTCTCCAGCCGCGAACGCCGCGAACGCGCCCTGGCCTCCATCGAACGCGTCGGCCTCGCCGACCGAGCCGGCAACACCCCCCTCCAACTCAGCGGCGGCCAGATGCAGCGCGTCGCCATCGCACGCGCACTCGTCAACAGCCCTCGCATCATCTTCGCCGACGAACCCACCGGCAACCTCGACTCCAAGACCGGCGCCGCCATCCTCGCCCTCTTCCGCGAACTCAGCCAGCAGGGCAGCACCATCGTGCTCGTCACCCACGACGACAAAATCGCCGCCCAAACCCCGCGCCGCATCGAGATCAAGGACGGACGCATCGTTCAGGACTTCTTCAACCCCGACGCCGATTTGCCGGGAACCGCCCGTCCGCTCACTCCCCAACCCACACCGACCTCATGAACCTCTGGTTCGGATTCCTCGTGGGACTCAAGGAGATCTGGTCCCACAAATTTCGCAGCTTCCTGACAATGCTCGGCATCATCCTTGGAGTGGCCTCCCTCCTGAGCATGTTCTCGCTCACCGCAGGCATGGCCAATGGCATGCGCCAATACATGCAGCAGGTCGGCGGCATCGAACGCGTGGGCGTCATCCCCCAAGAACCCCCGACGGATCAGGAGGGCTTCGCAGAAATCTCGCCCGGCAGGACCATCGCAGACGCCGAAGCCATCGCACGCTCCGCCACCTTGGTGTCCGCCGTCACACCGATCTCCGAACTCGCAGCCGCCACGGTGTCCTTCGGCAGCCAGTACTTCCGCACCCCGGCCTACGGCGTCTGGCCGGACTACGTGCCCATCAACAGCCACGAGATTAGCCGGGGCCGTTCGCTCACATGGCTGGATGTGGAGAGCGCCCAGAACGTCTGCGTCATCGGCCAGCGCGTCACCCAACGTCTCTGGCCGGACCGGCCCCGCTTCAACCCCGTGGGCGAATCCATCCTCATCAACGGCCGCCCCTTCAAGGTCGTGGGTGAGTTCACCTTCTACGAGACGGAGTGGGACCGGCGGCAACGGGAACTCAGCACCAAGTCCGCAGCACCCGCCCGCACCAAACGTCCCACGAAGGGAAGCAGCAGTTCCGGCCGGGGCTACAGCGCCTTCGAACGCAAGAACTCCACGGTCATCCTCCCCATCACCGCGATGTTCTATAACTTCAAGATGGCAAACGTGGTTAAAAACGAGGATCAGGGACCGCAGCTCAAACTCGACGCCCTCACCATCCAAGTCGCTGACATCGCCCGGTTCGACCAAGCGCTCGAGCAAGTCCGCACCATCCTCGAGGCCACCCACCGCGGCATCGAGGACTTCACCTTCGACACCCGTCAGGAATGGTTCGACTCCATCGAACAAGGCATTCGCAACACCCGTTTGAGCGGCGGCATCATCGCGGGCATCTCCCTGCTCGTCGGCGGCATCGGCATCACCAACATCATGCTCGCCAGCATCACCGAACGCATCCGCGAGATCGGCGTACGCAGGGCCGTCGG
This sequence comes from Chthoniobacter flavus, assembly GCA_945861435.1. Taxonomy (GTDB): domain Bacteria; phylum Verrucomicrobiota; class Verrucomicrobiia; order Chthoniobacterales; family Chthoniobacteraceae; genus CAIURC01. The sequence continues at coordinate 35,212 of CAMAUX010000045.1, forward strand.
CGCCAAGGGGCGCGACATCTTCATCCAGATCCTTGTCGAAAGCGCCGTCATCGGTCTCATCGGCGGCTTCCTTGGCCTCATCGCCAGCTTCGGCATCATGCGCATCCTCGTGCTCATCTCGCCGACGGAAAACGCGCCGGTGCTCCAGTGGGAGAACGTGATTCTGAGCTTCAGCTTCGCCGTAATCATCGGCCTGCTCAGCGGCATCTACCCTGCGCTCAAGGCCAGCAAGCTCGACCCCATCGAGGCTCTGCGCTACGGATGACCCTCGCTTTCCGCATGCCCTCCCTCCGCGCCGTTGCACCGATTCTCCTCTGCCTCCTCAGCCTCCTCGGAGTGTTCGCCGGCACGGGCTGCCAGAGCGTCGCATGGACCCGCGATTACTACCGCAGCTCCGACGGCCACATTTACCCTCCCACGCCAGACGACACCCCAGTCCAGTTCCTCGACGGATTCCCCGCGCGCCCCCACCGCAGGATCGGCCGGTTCCAGCTCACCACGGAAGCCACCGCATCCTTCATGCACCGCGCCGCGGAATACAACGCCCGCAAGGCAGGGGCCGATGCCATCGTCCTCACCAGCCTCCGCAGAATCGAGAAGCCATGGGAACACTACGTGCCGCCCACGCTCACCTACGTCCCCGCAGTCGCCTATCACGAACACTGGGAAAACGGCCCGCTTCATCGGCGCGGCCACACCACCGTACTCTCCAGCCCGGGCATCATTCCCGGCTACGTGGAACGCGGACTCGTCATCCAACACTCCATTGACGCAGTCATGATCCGCTTCACGGGGCCGTGAGGGCCGTGAGGTCTGAGAGCGACTGCGCTCCGTGCCTCCGTCGCCGCCCCTCGCCGCCCCGCGGTCCGGCTTTCATGGCTGCACCATCAGCACGATCAACACCTGCCCAGTGGAGTGCACAGGCCCCCGGATGAACAACGGGCTCGACGGCCCCAGCTTCGCCTCCGTCTCCACCAGCGGACGCTTGTCGTGGAAAAGCTCCAAATCCAGCAGGTAGGTTCCGATTCCATCCGCAGCTGAGCCGCGGCGGGCTTTCACCCGGAGCCAGAAGTTGTCGCTGGGCACCATCCAGCTTTCCTCGCGCTCATCCATCACATTGGTGGTGCTGCCAAGGATCTCAAACTGGTTGTACTTCAGAATTCTCTGCAGACCGGCGCATGCCGCCGCCAACTGTGGCGGCACCGGCTTCGGTTTCGCCGCGTTGGTGGCCAGAAGCACGGCCGTCCACACCTTCTCCGCCCCGTGCACGCGGGTCCCCGCCAGGCTCGCCCACAGGATCAGCAACAGGAAGTAACGCACGGTGAGTGTAGTTTTCTGAGCCGGGGTCAGCGCAGCTTGTAAGTGTCCGGCAGATAATCCAGCCCATCAATCCACAGCACCGTCACCTGCCCCGAGGGATCCTGAATCGCCGTCGCAAAGATACTCGGGTCCGCCGCCCGCACCGAAGTGATCTCGGCAAAATACGGCACAGGCACGGCAGCCTTTGGAACCAGCAAAGCGTACCCCGCCGCGGCAACCGCAAGACACGCCGCCCCGGCCAGCGCCAGCCAGCCCGAACTCCACGACCCTGGTGCCTGCCTCCATCCGCGTTCTGACGCCGTGATCTGATCCAAAACCGCACGATCGAACTCCACGACCGGCTCCAGAACTGGCAGCCCCCCTCCGGCTGCGTGCGAACGCAGCAAGGCCCCCAACTGGTGCACTTCACGGCGGTCGGACTCGGCCGCCTCCATTCCCTCGACCTCCTGCTCAAAGGCCTGCAGTTCCTTGCCGGACAGACGGCCGTCGACCCATGCGGTGTATTTTTCCTCAAAGGTTTTCATAAACGTCCCGAAGCAGGTTTTGGAGTTTCTTGCGTGCGTAGAAAAGCCGGGACATCACCGTCCCCAACGAACAACCACACTGGTCGGCTATCTCTTGGTATTCATAGCCATGCATCTCGCGCAGCACGATCACGATCCGATGCTCGCTTGAAAGCCTGCCCAGCGCCTCGTCGATGCGTTCGCGCACCTCCGCGTCGGAGAGACGTTCCGGAGCCGCCAGCACCGCCTGCGGCACCGTGCGCGCGCCGGCCGCAGCCTCCTGAAGGCCCTTCGTGTCATCAAACTCCCCCGCCGACACCCCCGTGCGCCGCCGCAGCCAGTCGATGGCCACATTGCTCATGATCCGGTGCAGCCACGTGCCGAAAGCAGACTCCCCGCGGAAGCGGGCAATCGACCTCCACGCCTTGACGAAGCCCTCCTGGGCAATGTCGCGCGCGTCCTCCTCGTTGCGGACCATCTGGTAAATCATGGCAAAAGCTTTCTGACGGTGGCGGCCCACCAGTTCGTTGAAGGCCACTAGCTCCCCCTTCTGGCAACGCACCACCAAGGCGAGGTCATCCTCGACGCTCAGAGCACTCAAGTTGGCGGCTGATTGACTGATAAGAAACTCCGTGGACCACCTCTTCTGACGCAAACTCCGCAGGGATATTCATCAAAAATAACAACCACCCTGCTTCCCCCATTTTCAGCGCCGCCCAAACCTGCGCATCCATTCCGCACGGTGCCGCCCCATGAGCTCCACCACCCCGTCGCGCACCTGAAAAATCCCGGCGCGGATCTCGTCGTGGTCGTGATTGAGCATGCGCCCATCCTCATGCAAGCGCCCCGCGGCCTCGAGCGCCACAGTCAGGGCCCGTAGCGCGCGCTTCAGGTAAGCAATGGTCATCCCCAACTCGTCCAGATCATCACACCCCAAGCCCGCGGCCAGCTTCGCGCCGGCTACCGCCATCTGCGTCGACAACTGCGCCGCGTCCGGCAGCGTACCCGCCTCCCCCGCATCCTCCACCCACCGTTCCACGCGGGCACCGACCGTGAAGGCCATCTTATAAAGCGGATGCACATCGAAGTCCTCGTCTTCCCCCTCGCCGTCGCCGGCGTCCCCTTCATCGCCTTCATCGCCCAGAGCCCCTTCGACACCGTCCTCTGGGTCAAAAAGGGAATCGACATGCTCAGCCCAAGCCTCCCCCTCCTTGTTCATCAGATGAAACCAGCCCATCTCGCGGGCGATGATCTGATCACGCTGCGGATCATCGCTGTAGCGTTCCAGCAGCTCCATGTACCTCTCCGTCTTCCGATCCTGTTGCTGAAGGAACCGCTCCCAGTCGTACTCGTCCCAGACCTCGTCCGGATCCTGGTGGTCGGCCATGGACACGATCAATAGGCCGCAGGACGGCTGCGAGCAAAGGCTTTTTCGAGCGATCCCGTCAGGCAGCGCCCGCCGCCGCACTCGCACCCGCACTCGCCCCAGACGCCCCGATCACCTGTCTGCGCAACTGTCCGCAGGCCGCGGCGATGTCGTGGCCCTTTTCCCGGCGGATGGTGGAGGGGATTCCCCCCCGGCTGAGGACCCCCATGAATGCGTCCTGCCTCTCCTGAGAGGGGCGCCGCCATTCAAGGCCCTCCACCTGATTGTAAGGGATGCAATTGACCTTGGCGTTCACCTTGCGCGCGACCCGCACAAGCGCTGCGGCATCCTCCAACCGGTCATTCACCTCTTCAATGAGGATGTACTCGAAGGTGATGCGCTGTTTCTTGTGCTGGGTGTAATAGCTGCACGCCTCCAGCAACACCTCCACCGGGTACTTCCTGTTCACCGGCATGATCTGTTCGCGCACCGCATCCGTCGCCCCATGGAGTGAAACCGCGAGCCGCACCTGCAGGGGCTGTTCCGCAAGCCGCCTGATCTGCGGCGCCAGCCCGCTCGTGGAAATGGTGATGTGCCGCGCCCCAAGCCCCACCCCCCACGGGGCGTTGAGGATCCCCACCGCCTGCATCAGGTTGTCAAAGTTTGCCAGCGGCTCCCCCATTCCCATGAACACGAGATTGTTCACCCGCTCCCCGCTCAACTCCTCCACCCGCAGGATCTGGCTCACGATTTCGCCGGCGTGCAGGTTGCGGCTCCACCCATCGAGCCCGCTTGCACAAAATTTACATCCGTAGGCGCACCCCACCTGCGTTGAAACGCAGAGGGTCCTCCGATCGGACACGTCCCCGTAAAGCGCGGGCGACGCGGGGATGAGCACCGACTCGATCAGGTTCCCATCCGCCAGTCGGAAAAGGTATTTGCGCGTCGTGTCCCCGCTGCCGAGCACGCGGACGGATTCCAGATCGGAAAACGCGAAGCGCTCCTCGAGTGCGTTGCGCAGCGTGGCGGGCAGATCGCTCATGGAAGCGAAGGACTGCGCCCGCTTTTCATAAAGCCATTGCACCACCTGCCGCGCCCGGTAACCGGGCTGTCCCAGTGCCACCAGATGCTGCTCGATCTGTTCCACGCTCTGCGCATGCACAGGGCTCCGCTTCGCTTGCTCCATGCGCCCATCCTTCACCAGAATCCGATGGCCGCCAAGCTCCGGGGAGGCCCCACTCCGCCTTGCTTTGCACTTTGCTTCCCCAAAAGCGCCTCCTAGCCTGCGCCACCGCCGCAAAAGGCGAAGTCCCCAAAAAAGCACACCTCCATGCTCCAACCGCACGAAATTCTCGCCCACATGCCCTCGACGCTGGCCACCCAGCTGCTGGACTTCCTGCTTGAGAAGGAAAAGCCCCTCTTCAAAGCCACCCTCGACTCCCTCGCCAACCAGCGCAAACTGCGCCCCGTCTTCGTCGAGCGCAAGCCGCGCGCCGAACGCTTCCAGTGGATGCACGACCAACTCGGCCGCAAACAAAGCAACGCGGTCGCAGCACACCTCCTCCAAGTCTGGTTGATGGGCGCGCACCACACCCTCCTCTGCGAGTTTCTCGACGGATTCGGCATCCCCCACGATGAGCACGGGATGGTGGAAAACCTGCCGCCCTCCCCGTCGAAAGCCGACCTCCAGCGTGTCATCGACGGTTTGCTGACCCGGTACGAGGCGCCCATGCTGGCGGTTTACCTCCACACCTTCCAAGCTCTGGATGAACAGGGCTGGGAACACCTCGCCGCCCTCCTTCAGGAAGACTCCCGCCTCACCCTCGTTCCGGCAGGAACCCCAGCCGCCGCATAATCCCGCCCATCAACCTGCGCGCCCCAGCGGCGGGACGTCCGCTTCCTCGCTTGCCATTTAACATCCAGCCGTTAGCAATTGATTCGCATGAAAAAAATCGAGGCCATCATCAAACCCTTCAAGATGGAAGACGTCAAAGAGGCCCTTGCTGAGATCGGCGTCGAAGGCATGACGGTCAGCGAAGTCAAAGGGTTCGGCCGCCAGAAGGGACACACTGAAATCTACCGCGGCAGCGAGTACACCGTGGACTTCCTCCCCAAGGTGAAATTCGAAATCGTCCTCCCGGACGACCGCGTGCAGCGCGCAGTGCAGGCCATCGTCCAGTCCGCCAAGACCGGCAAGATCGGCGACGGCAAGGTCTTCATCTTTTCTGTCGACGACGCCGTGCGCATCCGCACTGAGGAACGCGGCGACAGCGCGATCTAAGCGCCTCCCGCCTCGCCCCGCCCATCGCTCCGCGAATGGGCTCCCTGCGCCGGACAACCCCATCCGCGTCAGCATCTCCACCCCAGCCACCCCTGTTGGGAGATTACAGCCCCCACTCCCGGCCCACCCCGCAAACGCATGGCAACAACGCTCGCCACCCTCGCCACCACCCTCTCCATCACCGTCGGTGACGCGGTTTCACAACCCGCTGCGTGGCTTGTGGCCGTGATCCTCGGCATCATCGAAGGACTCACGGAGTTCCTCCCGGTCTCCTCCACAGGCCACCTCCTCATTGCAGAACACTGGCTCCCGCGCCAGAGCGACCTCTTCAACGTCCTCATCCAAAGCGGTGCCGTCCTCGCCGTCCTCCCCCTCTTCCGCGAGCGCATCGCCATGCTCATGCGCTGGCGCGATCCCCGCAGCCGCGACCTCCTCTTGAAAATCTTCACCGCCTTCGCAATCACAGGCGCGGGTGGATTGGTCTTGGAAAAAGCCGGGTTCCGCCTTCCGGAGGCCGTCACTCCGGTGGCATGGGCCTTCATCCTCGTGGGCATCGCCTTCCTTGCCGTGGAACGCTTCTGCGCCGGGCGCGAGACCCGCGACGAGATCACATGGCCCGTCGTTGTGGCAGTCGCTGCGGCCCAGTTGCTCGCGGCCACCTTTCCGGGAACGTCCCGCTCCGGCGCCACCATCCTGCTCGCCCTGCTCCTGGGTTCCAACCGTGTCCTCGCCACCGAATTCTCTTTTCTGGTGGGCATCCCGACCCTGCTGAGTGCCGGCGCACTCAAGTTCCTCAAGCAGATGCGCGAACCGGCACTCATCGCCTCCCAGGATTGGTCGTCGCTCGTTCTCGCAGCGGTCGTTGCCGCCGTCGTTTCCTTCATCACCGTCAAATGGCTGCTGCGCTTCGTGCAGACCCATTCCTTCGCTGGCTTCGCCGTGTACCGCATCATTCTGGGAGCCGTTCTCCTGGCCATGGCGGCCAAATCCTGAGTTCTAAGTTCTTAGTCCCGGTCTTCATGTCCCGCCTTCTCCTGCTCGCAAGTTTCCTGTGCGCCGCATGCCTGCACGCCGAGGACTTCGCGCAGGTTCCCATGGCGGACGGCTTCGTCGTCCCCGTCGGCCAGAACGGCAAGGAATACTACCGCTCCCGCGGATTGCGCGCCAACGGTCACCTGGGCGAGGACTGGAACGGCGTTGGCGGCGGGGACACCGACCTCGGCGACGCCGTGTACTCCACCGCCCATGGCATCGTCGTCTTCGCGCGCGATTTCCGCATGGGCTGGGGCAATGTCGTCATCATCCGCCACGCGTATCAGGAGAAGGGGCGGGAAAAAGACGCGCCCCTCTTTGTCGACTCCCTCTACGGGCACCTCCTGAACATCGCTGTGAAGGAGGGGGACATCGTGCGGCGCGACCAGCGCATCGGCTCCATCGGCAACAACCGCGGAATGTACGAGGCGCACCTCCACTTTGAAATGCGCAAGGACATCCGCGTCGGCATGTTTCGCAACAACTTCCCGCAGGACTCCTCCGTCTACCACGACCCCAGCGTCTTCATCTCCGAACACCCGCAGTTTTCCGCCAAGGCCCGGTTCGCCAAGGTTCCGATCAACACCTTCCCCACGCAGACCACGACGCTTGTCGCAAAAGCCTCCCCCCTGCCTCCGCCCCCGTCGGAGCCCACGCCTCTGCGTCCACCGAGCAGTACGCTGCGCGGCGGTGTGTCGTTTCGGGTGGACCGCTTCAGCGATCTCAGGCTGCGGGAATAACCCCCCCGCTCCCAGGCGCTCCGGCAGCGCAGAACAGACAAACTCCGAGCGCGTTCATGGGAAAAACAGTTTGAAAACAAGGTGCAGCCCATGGCAATGCTCCCCGGATTCCCCACCCCCCCATGAAACTCAAATCCCTCCTCAGCTGCATCCTTGCGCTCGCCGTCGCATCCGGGATCGCACTCGCAGCCACTCCGAAGGTCACCGACCTCAACGAGGCCCTCTCGAAGGCGCAAAGCGAAAACAAGCTCCTGTTCCTCCAGTACGGCCGCGAAGCGTGCGGAAACTGCCAGGCACTCAAGGGCATGATCAAGGCGGGCAAGGTGCAGCTCTCGCCGGCAAAATACGTTTACGCGGACGTGAACTGCGACGATCCGGCGACCAGCCGCGTCTTTGACTCGAAGTTCAAAGTCTCGGGACAAACGCTCCCATTCGTCGTGGTCGCCGCCCCCGACGGCACCCAACTCGCCGCCCGCAGCGGCTACGGCTCGGAGGCGGACTTCAACAAACTTCTCAAGGAAGCGGAGAAGGCTCGCCGCAAATAGCGAGCGCCTTAAAAAAACGCTCCCCCGCCCGCGCACGTCCGGGAGACAGAGCGACTGATCAACCGCTCAACCGCCGGGGACCGCACAATCCAGTCCAGTCTGCAGCGGCGTTCGGATTCGGAGAGGCGCCGGCTCACTTCTCTGCGCGCGATCGAAACCAAGCTTCCACCACCACCCATGAATCCCTCCCGACTCTTCATTGCCGCACTTCTTCTTGCCCTCCCCTCACCCGGCCGCTGCGACGATCCGGTGGCGCCGTGGAAGCACGACGTGCGGATCGCTCCGGTGACGGCGGACCAATCCCGGCACACCATCCACAGTTATTATGTGGCCAATCCGGAGAGTCCCGATGGCTCCCGCATCCTTTTCTTTAGCTCCACGGATGCGTCCGGGTACGTGGGCGAGGTGCGGATGATCGAGCGCGCGACGGGCCGCGAGACGGTGCTTGCTGAAAACGTGCACACCGAGGATGCGCACCGCGTTGCCTGCCAGCAGTGGCTTTCCGGAGGCAAACGCGTCGCCTTCCACGAGGTGGTCGACAAGCGCTGGCGAGTGGTCGTTGTCGACACCCAGACGCTTGAGAAGCGCGTCGTCGCCGAGGACAGGCAGCTCGGCTTCGGCAGACCCGACGGCGACCTCCTTCCGCTCTACGGCTGCCACTGGAATCCGGGCCCGTACCGCGATCTGTATCTCTGGAACGCCGCGACTGGCGAAGTGCGTTCGGCACTCAAGATCAGCGCACTCGAAGCGCAGCACGGTGCATGGCTTCAGAAGGAATTCGCGGGCAAACCCACCTCGGTGTTCTTCCCGGTGCTCAGCCCCGATTTGAAGCGGGTGTTCTTCAAGGTGGCGGCCGGCAATGGAGGGGACAATTACATGGCCAAGAGCGCCAGCCACCGCGAGGGCTTGGTGTGCTGCGAACTCGAGTCCTCGCGCATGCTCTGGTTCCGCGAACGCTGGGGGCATCCGGGCTGGCATCCCGACTCACGCCATATTTTCGAGGTGGGCAACCTCCTCTTCGACACCGGCTCCAAAGGCACTCCTCCATCCAGAGTGCCCGGCGTTCCGACGCTCCGGGGCTCGCATCCCTCGGTGAGTCCGGACGGTCTTCTCATGGTCACCGACGGCCTGAGCGACGGACTCGGCGGCAAGCCCGGTGAATGGGGCATCCAAGTCGCCGACATGCGCGGTGAAAGCTGGGTGTTGCTCCACAGCTTCGATCAGACCAAGGGCGCGAAGTCCTGGCGCCGCAACGATCCGCATCCTGCCTTCAGCGCGGACGGCAAGCGCGTCTACTACAACGTGAGCGACGGCCCATGGAGCCGTTTGTTCGTGGCTGAGCGCCAGTAGCCACAAACGCGGCCAGTCTCCCCGGTTCAGTTTGCCTTTCTGTTTTTTTCAGAAGGCGGGCGGCGGCGCCAGTGCCCGCCTCTGCAGCCACAGTGCGGGTTCTACGGGCGGCGAAGGAACTCTCGAAGGGCATCCGCGCGCTTGGGAAATGCCACTGCTTCCCCAAGGCTTCAGCTAATCGCGCTTGAAACGGCGGCGTTCGCGGTAGGCGAGGAGGCCGAGCAGGAGGCCGCCGGCAATCCATGTGGAAGGCTCGGGCACGGCGGTGAGCTCGTAGTAGTTATTGCCGCCGAAGTTCACCTGCTGCTCTCCCCTGAGCGAACCGTTGAGGCTGATCTGGCCGAGGACACCGGACACCGAGTTGCTGAAGAGCACGCGCTCGTTGCCGAACCCGAAGTTGGGGAGCCAATAGGGAGCCAATAGGGACAGGCAATATTTCCACTCACACCAAGGCACCAAGCTCACCAAGTTCGGAAAAGAGCTCATTATGACTGCCCCTTGCGACCATGCCCTCCCGCTTCGCGCTTTTCGCTTCTTCCAAACACCCGCCATGTCCCAGTG
>CAMAUX010000046.1 GCA_945861435.1 Chthoniobacter flavus
ATTATGGCCTGCTGGTTCAGACGATGCCCCGCTTGCGGCTTCGGCCTCACGGCCTCATTCCGGGCATCGCTTTCGGTCGCGAACCGTCTAATTCGACCGGCGGGACTTTCACCCGCGTGGTTTCCGGCTTCCCCGGCGCACGCCTAAAAACGCGGCGATGAAAACTGTTCGGATCTGATGTGAGTTTCTGTGGAAACGGAATTTGCAGCTTAAAATCACCCCGTTTCAGTCGCACCCGTTGGGTGAGTCTCTTTCAGCGATCTTCAAAGTCTGTAATGACATGGCTGTTATCCTCAAGTACCCAGACATTGAGAGGGCTGAGCGGTCGCCTGAACCCGGAGAGTTCCCAATGGCCCACGGAACGCATTGAATGCACGGACCACGCAACAGATTCTCACCCTCCTCATCCACCCCATTCCTTCCGTGCCGTCCGTGGATTCCGCGGGCCGTCCATTCACGTTTTTAGGATCAATCCACCACCGCCCCCCGAGGCCTCACCGCAGGACAGCAACGTCCGCGAAGGCAAACATGGCGGATTGGGCCGCGTCGGAAGCGGACTCTGAGATCGCCGGCAATCTCTTCGACTACTGCGGAGAAATCGTCACGGCCCCGCCCAGCAGAGCACCGGGAACCGAAACCGAGTCTGGTTGTGTGAGGAAGTAGCCGGCGGCAGACTGCTGTTTCTGGAAGATGACCCCGTTGAACAGGACGGTCCTGCCGCTCGGCGGATACTTGAAAGAGCCCGAAATCTTTCCATTACGCGACAGCTTGATCGAACGGCGCAGATCGTCGTCTGGCCGGTTGAGAATCGAAACCGCGCCGCTCAAAGTGACCGCGAGATCGTTGCTGAGGTCCACCCCAAGGCCATCGCTGAACCCCAGCAGGGCGTTCGTCGCCGGCACGCTTGCCGGATCGTTTCCGAGCAGTGTCTTGCCAAACAAAGGCGAGGACTTCAGGTAGGGCGAAAGGAACTTCGAGCCTAGGAAATCCACCTTGATTCCATTGGCCCACCCGGAGCGGTAGGCTGAGTCGCGGGAGTTCTCGGGCTTGAACCAGAGCAGATCCAACCCGTCGGCATCGCTCTCCCCTTCCACATCCCGGAAAGTCACCGGACCGCTGAGCGACCCGGCGCCCCGGTAAAGCGGGAGGTAAAGAGGCAGCACACCACCGAGCGAGAGGTTGTTGGCGTAAGAGAACGCCTGCCCATCCGCAAGACTGCCCGCCAGACTTACCTTCCCTGTCTTTGTCACGGTCACCAAAGCCCATCCGTTGCCCTGGGGATAATCGGACGCCGAGAGACCGCTCGACTGGCGGACATCCTGAGTTCCGATGAGTTTGAAGACGCCGGTATAGGCGCCCGGCCCTCCGAAGGGATTCGTCACGCTGTAAGGCGCCTGATCAAGGGTGATCGTCGACACCTCATCTTCCTGCTCGAGAAGGGTTCCCGTGATCTGATGAGGCCCGTCTGCATTCACATCGATGGTGAGCGCAAGTCGGAGCGGCACCGGGGTCGGCGACCCCGGCGGCTGAATTTCGAGCGTCGAAGCTCCGTTGGTCCCGAACCGTGCGTCACCTGCGGATCCGATGGTGCCTCTGAGCACCACGGGCGATGCGGAGCCCCCTAGGTTCAGTTTGCCGCTGAAGACTCCGGTGCGTCCCACATTCAACCCGATCAATCCGACATGCCGCGCGGGGTGATCCGTCGAGGCAGCGGTCGGTGTCGCGAGCCCGGCGTAATTGCCGGCCAAGGACTCCCGGAGCAGCGCGTAATTAAACGAGAACGTCTTCAGCGGGGTGGAATTCTCATAATTATCCACCCCCTGCACCTCGACTATATTGATCCCATTTTCCGGAATCACCTCAGGCACCTCCCACTGCACCAATCGCCGGTCGCTGTTCGACTGAAGCGTGGCGGCGATCCATGGGCCGCCATTGAACCTGAGCGCCACCTCCGAAACAAAAAAGTCGTCGGTTGCAGTGCCGGCAAGCCTCAAAGGCGCATTGGCAACGCCCGGCAGGGAAGAGCCCGGGACAGGAGTTGTCAGGAGCACATCCGGCGGAAGCTGATCCACGGCCTGCACAGTGAGCAAGTTTGGCAGCCGGACAGGAGCGCCGCCATTACCCGCAAGATCAGGAGCCACAAGGGTGAATGTCCAGTCACCGAGTTCGGCGCCTTTCGCCATGGTCACCGTGGCGCTGTAAGTACCGTCCGCGTCGTCGCCCCTCACCCGGGTGAGGACCACGGGCAGTTTGGAACTCCGGGAGGGACTCTCCAAAATTCCCGAAAGCTTCGCCGCGTCCACGCCGGACAGGTCGTCCGAGATACGGAGAATGACGAGCACATCCTTGGCCGCAGAGACGACTGAGACTGTTCCTGGGTAAAAGGCACACCGGACCTGGGGCGGATTGTAATCCGATGGCGAGGACTGGACATCCAACGAAAGATACTGGGATCCGGTATTACCCACATTATCAGTTGCCCGAACGGTGAAGTTCCAGGAGCCCGCCGCCGCATAGCGGGGAATAGGAACCGCCAACTGATAGCTCCCATCCATCTGCGTCCCACTGGTGCGGGTCATGGGCAGAGTCCGAGTATTCGGCGGTGTCCACATCCACCAAAGGTCCGGGTCCGATGGGGTTTGGATTTCGACCACCACGGAAGCGACCCCGGAAAGATTGTCCGTCACATTTGCCTCAATAGTCAGAGCGTCGGAAGTCTCGCTCACGTCCATGCCCGAACTGCTTGCGGACGCCGAAACCGCCGGCCCGTCCGTGTCTTCCAGCGAGGATTGCACCGTCAGGGTCGTGGGTGCCCCAGCCGGGAGTTTTTCTGAGAATGGATAAACTGCATCAACGTACAAAAAGTTGCCCGTGCGGAAGGGCTCGTAAATAAAAGGATTGTGGCTGGTCACACCCTGCGCCGTGTCCTGGCATTCAAACTGCACACCCCATGCGCCGGCTACGGCGTAGCGCGGGATGGTGACTTTCCCTGTATAGGTGCCGTCGTTGGCCGTCCCGGCGCTTCTCGTCAGAGTCGCCTGAACCCCTGCTCCCGAGAAGTAAGAGTAACCATACTCAGGATCGCTGATGACAAGGTTGAAGCTGCACTTCACACTGGTGGGGTCCACGCCCGACGCCAAATCCTTCAGGCGGGCCGTGATAGTAACCTGCTTCGATGTAGTGGAGACGTTCACTGTGCGGGGCGTGAAATCAAAGCTCACCACCTGGGGCGGTTTGTAATCCCGGAACAATCGAGCGAGGGCTTCAGAAATTTTGGGGAGGACCGCTTCCGCCTCATCCCGGGGCGCGGACGGAAGGACCCCGTTGAATGTGGCGTCCGGGAAGCTGCCGGGACGCGCGCGATTTCCGCTGAACAAAGGCAGGAGCGAGCGCAGCGAGCGCACCGTGCCGCCCGGTGGCGGAAGAAAGGCACCGGCGTGAAGGTCGATCCGTTGGGTGATCGGCACCACCCTGTCGAACGAATCGCGGACCTCAACCAAACGCTCGCGCATGGCGGCTTCCTGGGCCCGTTTCCCTTCGTCGATTTGGAACAGGCTGTCCGTGAGTTCCTCCGGCCGCCCAAGGATGAACTCAGCGGCGGCCGAGTAATGATCGACCATGGATCGATATGCGGTCACGGCCGGCAAGAGCCTCGCGCCATCCTTCACGCCAAACAGGTTTGGATAAGTGACAAGCAGGCGCTCCATCGTCGTCCCCGTGTTTTCCAACCAGTCAGCCATCCCTCCGAGGCTCACTTCGAAATTGAAGGTGCTGAACACCTCACCCATGCAGATCACCGACTGGACCAGCGCCCGCAGGAAACGCACGTCCCCGTAATCCACCACCACGTCATCCAACCCGGTCTCAACCCCGTAGATGGTCGTCACGAAGCCTGTGTCGGTGATCTTCGCAAGGTTGCCCTCTGCGAGGCGGAGTTCGGGTAAAAGCACCGTCGAAAGAATCTTGAAGTAATCTCCCGACTGAAGGGTCGAGCCGAGGGGGAACTGCGCGGGAGGCTCCGACGTCCAGTTGAAGAGATCGCGACCCGCCTTGGGCATCCCCATCTTATCCATCAGCGCCTGCACGGCCGGGTCCGCATTGAGGACGACGATCCGCGTGACCGCATACAGGAGATTGGCCTTGGCATTGCCCGGCGCCAGGGTGGCCGCCTCTTTGAATGAGAGGTTCGCCGCCGAAATGTTGTGGCTCTTAATCTGGCCAAGCCCACGCTGAATGCTGGCCGCCGCGTCCGCAAAAGAACGCCCGGTGAGTAGAAGGAAGACTGTGATGAGCGGAAGCAGCGTTTTCATTTTTTGAACAGAAGGATGGTCTCGGATTGGTGATTTTTGTCTGTGGAACGCAGGGATGCTTTCCCTTCACTGACCTCAAGGTGCGCGCTCTGCATCCAACTCCCATCCGACAGCGTGACGTTGGAAAGTTCCCATGCCTTGCCGGAAGCAACCTGCGCGGAGCCCGCCTTGAACAGCGGTGCATCCCCGCCTGACACTCGAACCTCGAGGTTCCTGATCTCCACCACGCTCGTCTTCGCCATCACGACGAACGTCTTGGGAAAATCATCAAATGCGGCCGGATCCGGGGTGAGAAACGTGATGGTCACGTCCTCGCATACCGCGAGAGGGAGGAGGCCGATGCGAAACACCCCCCGCCGCTGGGAACCCATGTGCATGGAACCGATTTGCACATTCGCGGCGGGCTTGCCGCGGTCCATGCCGAGCAAAGGCAAACGGAGCCCCTGAATGGCATTCTTTCTGTCCGCATGAACCGACAGAGGGGCGAACAGCACAAGGCCCATCAGCAGAAAGCCGCACCGCGGAAGAAAGCCGCGGGAGAAACTGGGAATGCGAGGCGCCGCAGAAGCGCTGGCCTGCACCAATCTGGCAAGAGTGCGGCGCCGCGTCGTCATAGCCCACCAACCGCGGCAGTCCGGGGTCTCAGGCATTCGGGAGGATTGCGCCGCTCCGAGCGCCCGCCCACGGGGCAGTCCAACTGCGCTTGAAACGCTTGAGACTGCGATTCCGCTACGATTTGCCTGATTCATATACAGAACTAATGAATGCGTCGCATATAAGACAAATTTTAGTCTAAATCAAGTTTACTATAGTCGGGCAATTCCATTACGTTAATTACACCTAAAACATCCGGACGGTCAGGCCGGCAACGGCGCCCACTACCGCAGCCCCGGCCGCCCCATCATTTGCCGCTGGCCCCGCGCACAACGCCGCAGCCAATGTCTCGGGGCCTCACCAAGTCAGGCCCCCCACCAATGCAAACCATCCGTCTCCTCCTGATTCCCGCCCTCTGCGGTTTTTTGCTCGCACAGCCCACTGCCTGCGGAGCCGACACGAAATCGAGTGCGCCAACGCAAAACGGGGTGCGGTTTGATCCTGTGGCACGGACCATCGAGGGCTGGCAGGTGCACGTGGATCCCGCCCTGCTGGAGGGAGGATCGGAGCGCGAGGAGGGCGACAAGGCCCTTGCCATGCTCGCCAACCATCTGCAGCGGATCCGCATCTTGGTGCCGCCGGAGCCGTTGGCGGCGCTGCAGAAGGTCGGCATCTGGATCGAGCACAGCCATCCGACGCTCAAGGCCATGCAGTACCACCCGAGTCGCGGCTGGCTCGTGGCCAATGGACACGATCCGCGGCTTGAAAAGAAGGTGCACATCCCGCAGGCCCGCGAGCTTTTCTCACGTCGGCAACTGCTCAAGCATCCGGCGGTGGTGCTTCACGAGTTGGCCCACGGCTACCACGACCAGTTCCTGAGCTTCGAGAATCCGGAGGTGCTCGCCGCCTTCGCCCACGCGAACGAGAACGGGCTTTATCGGGAGGTGCTGCTCTTCACCGGCGAAAAAGTCCGGCACTACGGACTCACCAATCACAAGGAGTACTTTGCGGAGGGGACTGAGGCGTACCTGTATCGGAACGATTTCTACCCATTCGTGCGCGCCGAACTCAAAGAGTACGACCCGGCCCTGCACGACGTGCTGGAGAAGATCTGGGGCCCCGCACGCTAGGCGTTTGGCCGATTGCGGAGCGCGCGCGTCTTGCAGGCATTGCACCACCGCATCTCAGTGAGCGCCAATGGAGGTCCCGACGCCGGCAGATCTCAAACGATCCAGCCCCGCGTGCGCCGACGCGGAATGCGGGGGATCCATTTCCTCCACACGGGATGCGACATTATTGCGCGAGCCTGAACCCGTGCCATTCCACAACCCTTCCCGCGTGCTCCTTGATTCCGACGGTCTCAGTCCGACCATCGCTGACATTGCCTCCGCGTCAGCGGGTGTGCGGCAGCGTGCAGAGGCCGGGATAATCCGGGCGCTCGGCTGCGTTGCGGTGGAGGAAGCGCCGCACCACGCGCCCTTTTTCCAAAACAAACACGCCGGGCATCTGTGCGCCGTCGCCCTTGAGCGCGCCCACGCCGTGTCCGGCAAAGAAAGCACGCGCCCCCCTCCACCAGACGGCCGGGCCGAGGAGTTGTGCGAACGAGCCGCGCCTCAAACCGATGCCACGATAAAGGATCCGCTGCGGATCTGAGATCGCAGGCACATCCCCGAGACCATAACCGGCGGCGAATGCGGCGAATTCATCGGGATCGCCCATGTGGACGAGAGCGAGCCGGGTGCCGCCCGCCTCGATCTGCGCACGTTTTTGGGAGAGATCAGCGAGGGCCTCGCGACAGAAAGTGCAGCCCGCGTGCCG
The DNA here is from genome assembly GCA_945861435.1 of Chthoniobacter flavus. Classification (GTDB taxonomy): domain Bacteria; phylum Verrucomicrobiota; class Verrucomicrobiia; order Chthoniobacterales; family Chthoniobacteraceae; genus CAIURC01. Next base: position 6,723 of record CAMAUX010000046.1, read on the forward strand.
CAGGAATACGACAAGCAACGGCGAGCGGTGGGAGAGTTCAGCGAGGCTTTCTCCGGACACGGTGCGCGCGCCGGCAAGGAGTTCAGCCTCGCTGGGAAAGTCGGAAGGGACGGAGTCTTGAGCCTGCCATGCAAAGCGGAGGATGAGGGCGAATGGGATCCACCACACGAGGTCGTTGGTGAGGCAGTTGAGCGCGAAGGTCCATGGAAGCGCGCCCTCCCACAGCGCCTGCACCATGCCGAGCGGACCCGCCACCTTGCCAAGAAAGCCGACGAGCACGATGGGCCAGTGCCGTGCAGGATCGGATGCGGCGATGGCGTAACCGATCCCGTACACGCCGACAATCATGCCGATGCATTGCCAGAACTGCGGATAGTTGGGCTGCACCATGCCCAGCCAGTCGAAGAGCGCACGCGGGAACAAAACCGCAAACCCGCCCCAGAGCAGGTTGTAGACAGCGGCGGCCCGCAGCACATGCCGCATCCACTGCGGTGCGGCGGCGGAAGCGGGCGGCGGTGTGGGCAGCGCGAATGATGTCATGAGTGGTTGATCGCCGGGCCTGTCAGGCCGCGGAGGGTTTCTCGAAAACGTAATGCGAAACGCCCCACTCGGTGCCGTCGCGGAAGTTCCAAAGCTCCGCGCAGGCCATGAAGAAGACGCGCCAGTAGACCCACCAGCGGCGGGTCTGGTGTGCCCCATAGGTCTCAGCAAACAGGGGCCAGATCTCGTCGCGATGCCGGTCCATGTTCTCAAGCCACGCCTCGGCGGTCCTGCCGTAATGCGTGCCGGGGACGAACCAGTGGTTGCGGATATGGAGGTCGTCCTGGAAATAGAGGAGGAGATCGTCCGAGGGCATCTGGCCGCCGGCGAAGAAGTAGCGGGTCATCCAATCGGAAGGCCCGCGATCCTCGTAATGGTAGGCGATGTCGCGATGGGTGAAGATGTGAACGAAGAGCCTGCCGCCGGGCTTGAGCCAGCGCGCGACCTTGGCCATCAGGCGCTGGTAGTTCTTCATGTGCTCGAACATCTCGACAGAGACCACGCGGTCGAACCCGCCCTCGTGGTCGAAGTCGTTCATGTCGGCGGTGACGATGGTGAGGTTGGTGAGGCCGCGCTTGCGCGCCTGCTCGTCGATGTGGGCTTTCTGGGTGCGGGAATTCGACACGCCAGTGATGCGCGCACCGGGATAATGCTCAGCCATCCAGAGGGAGAGGGAACCCCAGCCGCAGCCCAGTTCGAGGATGCGCTGCCCGTCGGCAAGGCCTGCGCGCTGGCAGGTGAGTGCGAGCATCTTTTCCTCGGCGGCGTCGAGGTCACGGATGTCGTCGCTCCAGAAGCCGGAGCTGTACTTGAGTCGCTTGCCGAGTGCGAACTGGTAGAAGCTGGTGGGCACCTCGTAATGCTGCTCGTTGGCGGCACGCGTCTGGACGGCGATGGGGCTCTGCTTGAGGCCCTCCACATGCGCGAACAGCGCGGCCCGTCGTTGCTCAGGACAGTCCGCGCGCTTCTCACGCAGGGTCTGGCGCAGCAGGGAGCGAATCCCAAAACGAATCAACGCATCGGGAAGAAGGTTTCTCTCAAGGATTTGGTCGAGCATCGGAAGGGGTGGTGAAGGTGGGGTTCAAGGTTCCCTGCGGAACCACGGGACGAAGGCGCTGGTGGTGCGCTGGTAGGCGCGATAGGCGTCGCCCTTGGACTGGAGGGCGAACTCCTCGGTGAGCGGGATGCCGGTCACTTGGAAGAGGAAATAGAGCATGAGCAGCGGACACACGAGGGTGATCCAGCCGTACGGCGAGCCGAGCGCGGCGAGGAAGAATCCCCACCAGATCATGGACTCGAAGAAATAGTTGGGATGCCGCGAATACCGCCACAAGCCGGCTTCGCAGACCCTGCCGCGATTTGCGGGATCCGCCTTGAAGCGGGCCATCTGCGCATCCGCGAGCGCCTCGCCGCCGAGCGACAACAGCGCGAGCGCGAGCCCCGCGATCTCCACCGGCAAGAGGCCGGGCTCAGGATGGAATGCGCTCAGGAGAAAGGGCAGCGAGAAGATCACGACAAGCACGGCTTGGAGTTCGAAGAAGAGCAGGAACATTCCGGGACCGTTCCAACGCTGACGCAGTTTTTCGTAGCGCACATCCTCCTTGGGATGATGCCGCAGGACGCGCAGGAGGATGTAGGTGCCGAGGCGCGTGCTCCACAGCAGACCAACGGCAAGAAAGGCCCACTGGCGCAGGCCCGTAGCAGGCGCCATCCAAAGATAGAGCGGCGCGAGAAGCCAGAGGCCGTACGAGAATGCCACGTCGAGGAACGCGTAATTGTTCACGCGCACGCTCACGACCCAGGTGAGCGCGAAGGCGACCGCCACGATCAACGCGCCCCAACCGAGGGCGTGCACCATGGACGGATCAATTGTCGCGAGGTGGAACATAGAAAGGGTCACGCGGCGGAAGGCTCATCTCCGCTGGATCCGCGGCGCAGGAGCAGATCGCGCATGGAGGCATTGGAGGGCAGGCGCCACAGATGAATGAGGACGTAGGAGGCCATGGCGATGTTGCCGAGAAGGAGGATGGCGACGAGCCAGAGGATGCGCGCCACCCATGAGCGTTCCTTGTAAGCAACCCAGCAGAAGAAGGTGAGGAAACCGAAGTAGGCGTCGAAGAGGGTGGCGATGAACCACGGGTGGGTCCAAGTCTCCCACGGAATGGCCCAGACCGCTTGAAAACCACTGGCCCATGTGGTGACGGCCAGCATGGCCACGACGACGAGGGTGAAGAAGATGCGGAGAATCCAGATCATGAGCGTGTGGGTGGGGCGAATTCCGTGTGGAGCGCGGCATTGTTGGGCCGCGTGTAGACGGCCTGCACCACGCTGATGTTGCGGCTGGCAAAAGCGGCCTCGCAGTACTGCAAATAGTAGTTCCACTTCCGGATGAAGGACTCGCCGAACCCGAGCGCGGTGACGGCTGCATGCTGCGCGTTGAAGCGCTCCCACCACAGGTGCAGGGTCTTCGCGTAGGAAGCCCCAAGGTCCTCAAGGTCGTGCAGGAAGAGATCGCCAGTCCGCTGGAGCGACTCGTTGACGCGTCCCACGCTGAGCAACAGAGAGCCCGGAAAGATGTGCTTCTGAATCCAGTCCACCCCGCGGCGCAGCTCGGCGTGGCGGGAATCGGGCACGGTGATGTACTGGAGGGCGACGAGTCCGTGCGGGGCGAGGACTTCGTGGATTTTCTGGAAGTAAGCGTCGAGGTAGCGGTCGCCGAGGGCCTCCATCATCTCGATCGAGACGACCTTGTCGAAGGAGCCCTCGACGAGGCGATAATCCTGAAGCCGCACCTCGATGCGGTCTGCGAGACCCTCGCGGCGGACGCGTTCGCGCGCGTACTCGCACTGGCGTTCCGAAATGGTGATCGTGGTGACCCTGCAGCCGTAGTGCCGCGCGGCATGTGTGCAGAAGCCTCCCCACCCGGAGCCGATCTCAAGGACGTGATCCGTGGGCTTGATCTGGAGCTTGCGGCAGAGGGCGTCGTACTTGGCGCTCTGCGCGTCCTCGAGCGGCTGCGAGGCCGAGGAGAAAAGGGCGCTCGAGTAGGTCATGGTGCGGTCCAGCCACAGCTCGTAGAAGCTGTTTCCCAGATCGTAGTGCTCCGCGATGTTGCGCTTGCTCGTGGCGATGCTGTTCGGGCGCAGCCAGTGCCCGACCCGGTTCGCGATTTGGAAAAGGTTGAGCAGACCGGCCCGGATCCGGCTTCCAGACAGGCCCGGGGAGTGGTCGATGTTGAGGATGGCCCATTGGATGACGCGCTCGATGCCGTCCGTTTCCCAGTCGCCATCCACATAGGCCTCGCCGAAGCCGATGTCGCCGAAGAGCACGCACTTCTCAAAAAAGGCGGTGCTTCGGACGCGCATGATGGCGGACACCGCCGCCCCGGGCTGGCCCACCTGCCAGAGCGAACCGTCGGGAAGATGGATCTGGAGATGGCCGCGGGTCATCGCCGAGAAGGCCCGGAGGACCGCGCGCTGCTGCCATGTGACGGCGGAGGAACGCGAGGAAGCGGCCTTTGCAGCGGTTGCGTTGGAATGCGAAAGGGTCTCGTTCATGAACGTTTCTCGGTGAGCGAAGCGTGCGGCCTCAGGACTCCTGTCTGGAGCGGAATGTTATCGGATTTGCGGAAAAAAGGCACCCTCTTCAACCAGAGCTTCAGAGCGTTCCAATGGATGAGGACGATGACGCGCAGGGTGACGAGCGGGTACCGCAGGGTGAGCCGGAGGAGGCTGGCGGTGTTGAGCGGGACGCGGCGGCCCGTGAGCGCGCTGAGGAGAACGGTCTGCTCGCCATCGAGGTCGTTGATGTGGATCTCGAGGCTCTCGCCGGGAACGCGCAGCTTGAAATCGAAGTGCAGTTCGAGGCTGGAGAATGGCGAGACGTAGAAGTTCTTCGGGGTCCGCAGGCGGAAGCTGGTGGATCGCGGCCCCTCCCCCGCCCCGGTCTGCGGTGACGGGGCTTCCGGCTCGCGGAGCAGGAAGAGCTTCATCTCTCCGAAGGTGTTGCCGACCTCGACCACGGCGCACAGGGGGCGGTTGTCAGCGTCGAAGCAGAAGTAAAAGGAGACGGGGTTGAAGATGTAACCCAGCACGCGTGGAAGAGTGACGAGGAAGATACGGCCCTGCTCGGGTACGGTGATGCCCTGCCCGGCGAGGTAGCTACGAAGCGCCTTGCGAGGCGGCTCACCAGTGAAGGGGTAGTGGTCGCCATCGCGCACACTGTAGAAGGCGCTGCGGTTGTGGCGGAGGCCGGCCGCCATGGAGTCGATGTCGGAGAGCCGGTCGATGTCGACGCAGAGCATGAAGATGCCGTAGCGAAACGCATGCACCTTGGGTGAAAGGCGCCGGTGCATCACCGAGCACTCGTACAGGCAGGGTTCCATGGGGCCCGCGGAGGCCATTCCATCAGGACCGTCCGCTGCGCTCATCGCCAGAGATCCTCCCCGGCAACGGAACGCGCGCACTCGAGGCCACTGGTGAAGCCGTCCTCGTGGAAGCCGTACTTGAACCATGCCCCGCAATAGTGGGTGGTCTGGTCGGGGGAAAGGCGGTTGAGATCCGGGAGCTCGCGCTGCGCAGCAACGGCGGCCACATCAAAGAGCGGGTGCTCGGACTGGATGCGACGCAGGATCTTTTCGGGCGCGATGAACTCCTCGGCGTTGAGCGAGACGAAGTACTGCTGCTTGTCCGAGACACCCTGCAGCGAGTTCATCCAATAGTGGGTGGTGGGTGCAAGCGAACCATCGGCCGCGCGCTCCATGCGGTAGTTCCACGAAGCCCAGCAGCGGCGGGTGCGCGGCATCACGCTGGCGTCGGTGTGCAGGGTGACGTCGTTGGGCTGGTACTTGAAGCAACTCAGCAGGCGGGTCTCGAGCTCGGAGGGGTCTGCAAGCAACGCGAGTGCCTGGTCGCCGTGGCAGGCGAGGATCACCTTGTCGAAGTCCTCCACCGAACCATCCGCGAAGGTGATGCGCGCCATGCCTTGAACGGCAGACCGGTCAACGCGGACGGCGGCGCGTTCCAAGCGGACGCTGGCCTGGAGCTTGGCGATAAGCTTGGAAACGTAGGAACGCGTGCCATCCACGACCGTGCGCCATGGATGCTGAGTGTGCAGGCCGAGGAATCCGTGGTTATGCCAGAAACGGATCAGCGTGCAGGCGGGGAACTCCAGCATGCGCTCGGGGGGCGTGGACCAGACGGCGCCGGCCATGGGAACGAGGTAGAGGTCGAGGAAGTCGCGTCCGTAGCCGCGCTGGGCGGCGAACTCGGCGAGTGTGAGGCCTTCGGAGTTCGGATCGTCGAGAGCTGCGACAGCCTCGTCGTTGAAGCGGTTGATCTGAAGCAGCATCCGCCAGAAGCGCGGGTTCCAGAGGTTGGCACGCTGTCCGAAGAGGAGGTTCAGACTGCCGCCATTGTACTCGATGCCGGAGTGGCGGTGCTGGACGGAGAAGGACATGCTGGTGGGCTTGGTGGCCACGTCCAGTTCATGGAACAAGCGGGTGAGGTTCGGGTAGGTGACCTCGTTGTACACCATGAAGCCCGTGTCGACGGGGAGATCGCGGCCATCCTCGCGGACGGTGACCGTGCAGGTGTGGCCGCCGACGTAGTCGTTCTTGTCGCAGAGCGTGATGGCAAAGCGGTCGCGCAGCAGGTAGGCGGCGCCCATGCCGGAAATACCAGTGCCGATGACAGCGAGTTTCTTCACGCGGCAGCCGGTGTGTTCAGGCAGTTTCGCTCCGGAGAGCTGCGGCCTCGGCGTAGACTTGTTCGGGCACGGGGCGGAGGTCCCAGATGACGCCACACCAGGAGAGGAGCTTGAGAATGGAGTAGGTGATGTCGATTTCCCACCAATAGAAGCCCTGGCGCACGGAACCCATGAAGCGGTGGTGGTTGTTGTGCCAGCCCTCGCCGAGGGTGATGAGGGCGAGGAGGAGACTGTTGCGGCTGTGGTCGTCCGTCTTGAACCTGCGGCTGCCGAAGACGTGGGCCATGGAATTGATCATGAGCGTTCCGTGAAGGAGGATCACGGTGCTCACAAAGAAGCCCCAGACGAGAAGCTGCGGGCCGCTGGTGCCGAGTTGCGGGAGCCACGCACGGCAGGCCTCGCCAGCGCCATAAAGCACGGCGGCAAAGAACGCCGGAACCACGAGGTCGAACCGGTTCAGGAACACCAGTTCAGGGAACCGCGCGAGATCGCGGATTGCGCCATAGTCGGTGGGGAAATTCTTGCTGCTGGTCATCCAGCCAATGTGGGACCACCAGAAACCGGAGACGATGGGCGAGTGGGTGTCAGCTTCCTGATCGGAATGCCTGTGATGATGGCGGTGGACGCTCGCCCACCAGAGGGCACCCCGCTGGACGGCGGTGTTACCGAGAGCCGCGAAGAGGAACTGGGCGAAGCGGGAGGTCTTGAATGCGCGGTGCGAGAAGTACCGGTGGTAGAAGCCGGTGATGGCGAACATCCGCAGCGCGTAGAGGAATGCGGCGGCGAGAACGGCTGTCCAACTCCATCCCACCCAGCACACGGCTGCGCAGCCCAGATGAAGGAACGCGAAGGGGAAGCAGCGCCGCCATTCAAAGCGGTCGGGTCTTTTGCGGACGACATCCGCGCCCTCGGGAAAGTAGTCGGAATCGAACCATTGCAGGATCGTGGCGGCAGTGCGCGCAACGATCCCGCCCTGATGTGGAAGGTTGCCGGAGTGAGACAAAGCCATTAGCGGAAGACCGCTATCCTCCTACATTCCTCAGCCTCTAGCTAGTTTTAGATTTGGCCGAAGCCAATTTGTCACACGCCCCCCCTGCCCCGGCAGCTTTTCCCCTGCGGAATCAGTCGTTAGCTACGGGCGCTCCAGCGGCTCTCGAACTTAGTGCGCGTCTCTTCCGACATCTTTTTGGCGGCATCGAGTTCCTTGGTAGCGAGTACAGCCTCCTGCTCAGCCTTGATCTTGGCGGCTTTGGCAGTGGCGATCACCTTGGGTTCCTCGGCGCGCATCTTAGCGACCGCGGCCTTGGTTTCCACGGACTTGGCACGCAGTGCCTCGAGAGTCTTCTGTGTGGACGAAGCGCCTTCCTGAGCCTGCTTGAGTTGAAGCTGCAACTTGGCAACCACTTCCCGCGACTTGTCAGTCTCAGCCTGCACGGTTTCGGAAGTTTTCTTCAACCCCTCGGCTGCCGTCTTGGCGGCAGTCGCAGCCTCGTTAAGGCGGGCGAGTTCATCCTGCGCCGTCTTCAGCTTCGTGAGCGCGGCCTCCTTGGCCTCGGGTGCGGCCTCGTCGGCCACCTTCTTGACCTGCGCCAACTTCGGCGTCTGCGCCTCGACCTTTTTTGCGGCGTCTGTGGAAGCCTTCTCCGCTGCAGGAACTTCGATGGCGAGCGCCTTGATACGCTCCTCACGCTGACTCAGCGTGGAGCCCTCCTGATCAGCGCCCTTCTTAAGTTCCGCGAGCTTCTGCTGCGCGGATGCGGCGGCGGCTTCGGCCTCCTTGGTCTTGGCGGGCGCTTCGGCAAGAAACTTATCCGCCGCCACGATGTCGTCGCGGATCTGCTGGATGGGAGCAAGCGCCTGTTCAGCGGCGGATTTGCGGGACTGCGCGAGACGCTCCTTCTCCGCGGCGAGGCTGCGGGCTTGGTAGAGCTTGAAGTAATCACTGCCACGGTTCCAACGCTCCACCTGAGCCTTGGCGGACGCAATGGCCGCGACGGCCGACTCGTGCGATGCTTTCGCCTTGTCGCGGAGTTCGGTGGCGGCCTTGAGCTTCTCCTCGGCCGTCTTCTGGTGCGCGGCGAGATCCGCCTGCTTCGTCTCCACGGCCTTTTTCAACCCAGGCATGTCGGTTTCAAGCTTCGTGATGGCGGCTTTTTTCTCGTCCACCTTTGCTTGGAGCGGCGGGCGCTCGGCCTCAGGCAGGGCGTCGCGTTCCTTGCGCAGCGCCTCGAGTTGCTCCTTCGAAGCGGCGATCTGCTTCTCGGCTTCCGGCACGGCCTTCTGGGCGGCCTCAAGGGCGAGTTTGTCATCGGCCGCCGACTTTGTGGCCGCGGCCTGCTCGACCTTGAGCGCCTCCTCGCCAGCAGCGAATTCTTTCTGCTTCGCCGCTGCAGCGACTTCAGCCTCGACGACCTTCTTGCGTGCGAGCGCGAGGTTGTCGGCAATGGGTGCGGGGTTCGGAGGAAGATCGGTGACCGTGGCTCCATCCAGCTTTGCCAAGCGGATGTCGCCGGTCCAATCACCCGCGATGAGGCTGTCGCCCTGAAGCGTGGCGCGGAGCGCGATGTCCTTGAAGCCCTCAATCTTGCCGAGCAGTTTCCCAGTCTGGTCCCATGCCTTGGCGACCTTGTCGCGGCCGGAGGATGCGAGGCGGCCGTCGGGTGTGAAGTCCACCCATGCGGCCCCTCCGGCATGGGCTGCCCATGTGCGGATCTCTTTGGCCTCCTTGACGTCCCAAAGCTTGATCGAGCCGTCCTCGCTGGAGGAGGCGAGCACGCCGGTCATGAAGGCGAGGCTGGTGACCATGACCTTGTGACCGGGCATGGTGTTGAACTCCTTGCCGGACGCGGCTTCCCAGACCTCGATGCCGCCGTTGCGGTCAGCGCTCGCGAGGAATTTGCCGTCCGGCGAGTAGGCCATGGCGGTGACCCAGTCGGTGTGCTTCTTGATGGTGTGGACGAGCTTGCCGTCCTTGGTGGAGTAGATCTTCACCAGCCTGTTGGGGCCGCCGAGCGCGACGAACTGCTGGTTGGGGCTGAGATCGGCGGCGAGGACTTGGTCGAACTCGTTGCCAAGAGTGGCAATACGCTCGCCGGACTTGATGTCCCAAAGGACGACCCGCCCGGACTTGCCACCCACACCGCCGCCGGTGAGCAGGAGCTGGCCGTTGCGGCTGAAACGGATGATGGCGGGGAAGCCTTCAGGGAAGGGCAGCACGCCCAGAAGATCCGCGGTCTCGGTGTTGTAGAGGACGACCTGCTTGGGACCGCCGACGGCGACGAGCGGAGCCCACGGACTCGCGGCGAGCGCGACCAAGGCGCTCTGACGCGAGGTCTTCACGAAGGGTTCCAAAGGCAGATCGCCCGGCATCGGCGGCGGACCGTCGGGTTTCTCCAGGGAGACGACCGCGACTTGAACGTTGTTCTTGGCGGCGGCGACGGCCTTGCCATCAGCGCTCTCGAGAAGCTGGGTGGCGATCCACTTTTCGAGCAGGGCGAGTTCGGCATCGCTGAGCTTGTCGCCCTTCGGCGGCATCTTGGGCTCCTCGGTCTGTTTGCAGCACTTGAAGAGAAGGCTGCCGCCGGCGTTGCCGGAGAGAACAACCTTCCCGTTCTCGCTACCCTGAAGCGTGGCGTCGTATGTGGAGAGATCGAGGCCCGCCTTTTTCTTGTCAGGGTTGTGACAGTTCAGGCACGCGTTCCGGAAGATGGGCAGGATGTGCTCGTTGTAATTGACCTTGGCCTGAGCCCAGACAGAGACGGGCGCAGCGAGTGCAGCAAAAAGGGCAAGAGAGAGGCGTGTTCTCACGGTGCAATAAATTCGGGCGGACAGCCCGGCGGGTTAGTGATTGAACATGAACTCCTTGGCGTTCAGAAGCGCCCAGAAGACATCGTGGAAGACCTGCGGCTGCTGCTCAGTGACGCCCCAGTGGTTCTCAAGGCGGTTGAGTTCACTCTCGGTCGGGAACCGACCAAAGCTGCGCAGGAAGAGTTCGCTGACAAGTTCCTTGGGGGTCTTCTTGGCATCGATGAGCTTCTTAATCACGCCACCCTGGCCGATCTTGCCTTCGACGGTGGTGCCGTTGAGGAGATGCAGGGCCTGGCTGAGCGTGGGGCCCACTTCCTCACGGGCGCAGATGACCTCGCGGTCGGTGCGCCCGAAGGTGGTGAGGAAATAGCTCGTGGTGCGACCATCGGCGACCTGCACGGCGCGGGCGCCAGCGGGGAGGCCGCGGTACTTGTCGTTGGTCTCGGTCACCTGCGAGATGCAGTCCAGCAGGACCTCGGCGCGCATGCGGCGCACGGTGGCCTTGGCAAAGTTGCGCTCATCGAGGGCGTTGGAATCGTTGGGCCGCGTGGTGAGCTGATAGGTGCGGGAGTTGCAGACGTCGCGCACCATGCGGCGCAGGTCGTAGTTGTACTCCACGAGCTTCTGGCCGAGAGCCTCGAGCAGTTCTGGATTGGAGGCCGGGTTCGAGATGCGCACGTCGTCCACGGGCTCGACGATGCCGCGACCCATGTACTGGCCCCAGATCAGATTGGCGATGTGCTTGCTGAAATAAGGGTTCTCCGGGGATGCAATCCAATCGGCCAGCAGCGCCCGCCGGTCCTTGCCCTTGGCTTCCGGAGCGTCTCCACCGAGGAACTTCGGCGGGATCACACGGTCACCCACGGGATGCTTGGACTCTCCACCGCCGCTGTTGAAGATGATCTTCTCGCGGGGATCCTCGCCGACCTTGCGGCCGACTTGGGAGAAGAAGGCGACGAAGCCTCGGTAATCCTCCATGGTCCAGCGATCGAAGGGATGGTTGTGGCACTGGGAGCACTGGATGCGGATGCCAAAGAAAGCCTGCGCGGTGTCCTCGGCGAGTTTGAGGGGGTCCTGCTCGAGTTGGTAATAATTGACGGCGGGATGCTCGATGTTGCTGCCACTGGCGCCGATGAGTTCGCGGGCGATCTCGTTGATGGGGACGTTCTCCTTGAGCCGTTCGTGAAGCCAGTTGTAGTAGGCGAGGGTGGCCTTGTAGCTGCCTTGGGCGACGTTCTGGCCGGTGCGGATCTGGAGGAGCTCGCTCCATTTGAGCGCCCACATGTCGACAAACTCACCCCGCTGGAGCAGTTCGTCGATCTTGCGGGCACGCTTGTCGGGCTCGTTCTGGGCGATGAATTTCTGCACCTCGTCGCTGGAGGGCAGCGTGCCGGTGATGTCGATGAAGGCACGACGCAGGAAGGTCTCGTCGTTGCAGAGCTCGCTGGGCGTGATGCGCAGGTTGCGCAGCTTGTCGTTCACCAGCTTGTCGATGTAGTTGGCCTCCACCTGCTGCGGCCACTCGAACTTGAGCCCCTTCGGAATGACGATGACTTGGGAGCCGACGGTGATGGTCCCAAAACGCGCCATGACGAAGGCTTCGCCGCGCTGTCCCGTGGTGATCACACCCTCCTTCGACACCTTGGCCGAGGATTCGTTGCTCGTGAGGAAAAGGGCGAGGTTGGTGACGTCGCGCGTGGTGCCGTCGGAATAATGGGCGCGCACCACCATCGGGAACTTCTGCTCGGGACTCTCGAGCAGGAGCTGCTTGGGCAGGAGTTCCACCTTGCTGAGGGTGGGCAGGTCCGCCGGATCATTCGGCGCCCCCGCCTCCAGCCAGCGCACCATCGTGCGGACGTACTCACTGTTCTTTTCGAAAATTTTGCCACCGGTGTGCGGGGCGTCTCCGTTAGCCTTGGTCACGAGCATGGACTCCTCGGGAAGGGCGAGGTTGATGCGCCGGCCGGAGAGTTCGCGCGTGACACGATAGTGGTCGCCTTCCGGATCAAAGCCCCAGAGGGAGAGGCGGAAGCCGTCCTGCCCGCGGGCGGCGCCGTGACAGCGGTTGCACTCGCCCTTCATGAAGATGGGCATCACGTCGAGGCGGAAGCTCACCGGCCGGTCGGCGCTGGCTTGGGCGACCTTGACTGGGATCTCGGCGGTGCGGCCCTTCCAAGCGATCTTGAGCTTGGTCTCACCATCGGCGAGAGGGGTGATGACGCCCTTGTCGACCTTGGCCTTCGCCGGATCGGCAAGGGTGAGAGTGGCTTCGGCGGTGACGTTGCGGTGGATGCCGTTGGGCTCCGTGACGCGCACCACCACACCTTGCCGCGCGGCCTTGGTGAAGAGGCTGACTTCCGAGGGGAACACCTCGAAGTCGGGATGGATCGCAGCACGTGCGGGACTGGCGAAGCCCGTGCTCAGGGCGATGCAGGCGAGGGGGAGAAGCCGGCGAAGGATCATAGCGGTTTATTTCTTGGGGTCTTCTTTCTTGGCGAGGCTGGCTTTGTCGACGCGGAGGATGCCGCCGTTGGCAAAAGCAGTGTTCATCTCCTCGCCTTCCTGAGTGAGCTGGAACTGACAGAAGAGCTGCTTGTGAGTGGCCGCCGGGGTGTTTTCACCGGCCTTCACCGTGAACTGCACCTCGGTGGTGTCCTTCGTGATCTCCTTGTCCTCCGCTGTGGCATTCGGCGGGAGGCCCAGAAGACTGAGCTTCGCCTTGCCCTCGAACGGACGCTTCTGCTCGAGCTGAACGGTGATCGTCGTGGAGTCGCCCTGGTCAACGAAACTGCGCCCGATCTTGCCCGCGACGTAAGGCTCAGCCACTTCAATATCGATGAGTTCCGTGCTCATCCACACCGGCCCCGCACCAAAGTCGGCGCTGCCCACGACGCAGATCTGCCACTTGCGGGGAGCCGCATTGCCATTAGCGCTCACGGTATACACGGCCTCGGACTCGCCCTCCTTGATCTGCACGGTGCCGGCAGTCCCAAGCCCCGTCGGAACGTAGAGCAGGGAAAGACTGATGGGCCCCTTGAAGTCGTCCTTCCGCTCCGCTTTCACTTTGAGCCCGATGGAGCCAGCTTGGAGCACGGAGACCTTGGGCTGCTCGAGATGCAGCTTCACCGGAATCTCCTTGGAAACATTCACCGGCAGGGCGCGCTCGCGAAGGGAGTAGTAAGACTTCTGATTGCCGTTCTCCACGATGTCCACCATGTGGTCGATTTCCGTCTTGATCGCAGCACCCTCAGGCGCGTCGGTCCACTTGCCATCAAGGTGGAAGACCTTCGCGGTCAGCGGAGCATCGGCCGCGGCCTCGAATACCATCGGCACGGTGTCGACGCTCTTGTCCATGAGCATGGACTTTGCCGAAACACCCTGAGGCAGGTCCGCAGACGCCACCTCGATACTGCCAGCGAAGTCGGTGCGCTTCGCACGAACCAGCGTCGCATACCGGTTGCCACGAGGAACGACGACCGCACGCCGTTCCTGATTCTGGTTGATGACCATCTCCGGGAACCACAGGCCGAGACGCGGCTGCGGCGCCGTAACCTCGATGCGGTAGGTGAAGGTGGGGCCGCCACGCTTGAGTTGGTCCGAGATACTCACCACAAACTCCCCGTCCACAGGCGCCTTCCAGCGCAGGTAGCTGTCGGGCTGGCCCGCATCGTCATTAGTGGCGAGTCGGTTGCCTTTGAGGTCGTAGATCGAAAGCACCGAATCCAGCGGGGAACGCAGTCTGCGCGCGTAAACGTTGAAGTCCAGATCCTGTCCCTTCTTCGCGGTGAAACGGAACCCGTCCACATCACCGGCTTCCTGCAGGATGCCGTTGAGGGCGAAGGGCGGCTCGATCCCGGCTGAGGGGGTCTGCGCCACGTCGTTGTTGGGCTCGACCTCCAGCACGTTCGGGAAGGCCGAAACGCGCACGAGATTGGGCTGGGGCGTGGGCTGTGCGTCCTCGCTGAAGAGCTCGAACTGGTCGCGGGGTTGGTCCGGAAGCTTGAAGCTTTTTTCGATCACGCCACTCGCGTCACCGATGAGCTGCACCTTCAGATCCTCACCCACCTTGCCACCAGGAGGATAGACCGCCACCGGCCGCGGAAACGTGCCGATATTCAGGAGGTACTGCGCATCGCCCTGACCGGAATTGGTGGAGTCCTTGATGGACACCACGTACTTGCCGTCCTCAGGGGCGACGATGCTCGTCACGGGATCCTGCTGCGTGAACGTAGCGTCATCGATCTCTGCGATCTTCGATCCGTCCGCCTTGGTGATGGAGATGAGCGTGTCGTTGAGCGTCTGCGTCTGCAACCGCACCGCGACGACCTCCACGCCAAGACGCTGGCCCTTCTTGAGCTCCACTTCAAATCGATCCACGTCCTCGTTCTGCACCTGACCGTACACGGTGGTCCCCAGCGCGATAGGCTGCGCACTATCGGGAGCCTTCTTGTCCTCGATCTCCTGCACCATCGGGAACGGCGTCACATAGATCAACCGCACATCGGAAATGCCCGAGGCGGTGACCACGCGGCAGCGGTGCTCGCCGAGGCGAACGTCCGCCGCAGCCTTCACCTTCATGAGCACCCGGCCCTTCTCGGCCTTCACCACCTCAGCTTGGAGGCCGGGTTCGTCGAAGAGCACACCCGTGGCGTCCTCAAGATTGCTACCACGAAAGGCCAACTCCATCTCCGCACCCCGCTGGCAACCGCCAGGAGAGATGACCGAACAACGGGGCGATCCCGCCATGGCGGAGGGAGTCCAGAGGATACCGGAAATGGCCAGCACCGCCGGCCACGCAAAGGGGCGCGTCATAGGTTCAGGGACTGAAGTTCTGAGGTGGCGACCCGGAGGGCCGCGCGGCGCTTAGGCCAGGAGGTCGGTGACCACCTGCCCGTTGCGGACGATGTCGATGGGCCGATTGCCGGGTGCCATCAACTTCTTCTCCGGCTGGATACCCAGCTGGTTGAAGACGGTGGCCGCCATGTTCTCGACCGTCAGCGGGTTCTGATCGGGCTCGCCGCCGGTGGGATCCGAGGAACCGTAGACCAAGCCGCGCTTGAAACCGCCGCCAGCGAAGGCCACGGAGAAGACGCGCGGCCAGTGGTCGCGGCCGGCGTCCTTGTTGATCTTCGGAGTACGACCGAATTCGGAGCTGACCATGACGAGGGTCTTGTCGAGCATCCCGCGGTCATCGAGGTCTTTGACGAGGGCCGCATAGGCCTGGTCGAAGCTCGGAAGCTGCTTCTCCATGGCCTTGGCCACGCCAGCGTGGTGATCCCAACCGCCGTAGGTGAGCGACACAAAACGCACGCCGGACTGCACCAGACGACGGGCCATCAGCATCCGCTGCCCAGCCTCGTTGCGGCCATAGGCGTTGCGCACCGCATCCGGTTCAGCCGTGAGGTTGAACGCCTCGCGCGCTTCCTTGGAGGAAACCAGCGCATAGGCCGCTTGGTAGAAACTGTCCATCGCGGTGAGCGAATCGCTCTTCTCCAGCGTCCGGAAATGCTCGTCCACAGTGGAGAGGATGTCGCGACGACGATCGAAGCGCTCAGAAGTGATCCCGGCACCCATGTTCAGGTCACGCACCGCAAATCCAGCGGCAGCCGGATCGCTGCCGAGACTGAAGGGCCCGTGAGCGGTCGAAAGATACCCGCTGCCGGCGAACTCATTGGGCATGTTCGGGATGCAGACGTAGGGAGGCAGGTTGTTGCGCGATCCCAGCTCGTGGGAAACCACGGAGCCCATCGACGGGAAACGCAGCGCCGGCGAGGGGCGATAACCAGTGAACATGTTGTGAGTCCCGCGCTCGTGAGCGGCTTCACCATGCGTCATCGAACGCACCACCGTGATCCGATCGGCGATCTTCGCCGTGTTCTGCATGTATTGAGAAAACTTCACGCCAGGGATGGCAGTGTCGATCGCGCTCAGCGGCCCACGGTATTCGATCGGAGCGAAAGGCTTCGGATCCCATGTCTCCTGATGCGCGCATCCACCGGGGAGGTAGATGTGGATCAGCGCTTCGGCGCGGGCAACCAGCGGTTCAGAGAGAGCCTGCTCTGCGGCACGCAGCTTGAAGAAATCGCCAAGGGTGAGGCCAAGGCCTCCAACCAGACCGGAATAAAGGAATTCGCGGCGCGAGGGCTTGCGGAAGTGCGCAGGATCATCCTGCCAGGTAACGGGTTGGATGTTGCTCATAGGAGGAGGGGGGACGTTGGGTTTGCGTTGAGGGTGAAGCACCGTCGTTTTTGTACAGCGCCTCCCAGATTTAACTTATTTGGCGGCGTTTTATTAGAAAAATATTCAGCCCAGCTTGACGCGCCCCAAATCGTCCACCCAAAAGCCGCGATATCACCGCCGCGAAGCACCAAGTCAAAACAACATAAGAATCTAATATTCAGCTATATATAACTAACAAAAAAAGACCTCAACCCCGCGCAAGGAAAGGCCTCGCCTCCGCACAAAGGCGCCGCCACCGCCGCCAAGTCATCCCCCCAAACGCCCAATGGAAAACCTCATACAGCAGCGCCCCAGAATGCGGGGGACGCGAGAAGTCGTACCCCGGGGCGATCCGGAAAGATTCACGGGCACGCTGGGGACGCAGGGCGGCAAACACCGGCGCCTGAGTCCGGAAACAACGGATCATCCGAGCCTTGAGATCGAGCTCCGCACCCATCAAAGGGACCGTGCAACGGGGTGCGGAAGGGTCTGCTAAAAACCGGCCACTGCAGATCCGCCCGCGTCGGATGTGAGAGGAAGTCATTTCGACAAGTGCGGGGGCGCGCGGGCCGAGGCGCCTGCAGGCATGGTGCACAGCGAAAGCGATGGCATCGTGGTCAGGGTGTCCACCCTCGTAGCCATGAGTCACCACCACGCGCGGACGCAGGCTGCTGAGCAAGTCCACAAGCATGCCGTGCAGCCGCACCAATTCGTAAGCGACCTCCTGATCCAGCAGCCCCAGCCTTTCAATGCGGTCGGATTCCAAGCCGGCAATCGCCAGGGCAGCCTCCGCCTCGGTCCTCCGCGCATCCGCGTACGCAGAGTCGCCGCGCAGATGCCTCGGGACGCCGTCGGTCACATGCACGACACGCAGCGGCCGCCAACGCGCGAGCTGGCCCCCGGCCCCGATCACCGCGTCATCGGGGTGCGCCGCAAGCACGAGAACGCGCAGGGAATCGCCCGCCATCTCGAGGAGACCGGAGCTAGCGTGCCCACCTGCGTGCGAGCACAGCGCGCCAAGCAGGCAGGACGCCCCGGGGAACTCCGGATACATCCCCCTTCCTCCCGACCGCCCGTCGGGATTCCTGCCGTTACCGTTGCACGGAACCACACCCTCCCCATCGGCGGATGGAGCGGGGACGGTCTTCTCAGGCTCGCAGCCAGCCCAGGATCTCGCGTGCCCAGTAGGTGATGATCAGGTCCGCGCCCGCCCGCTTGAAGGCAAGCATCTGCTCCAAGACCGTGGCGCGCTCATCGATCCAGCCACGCGCCGCAGCGGCCTTCACCATCGCGTACTCGCCGCTCACGTTGTACACGGCGGTGGGCAGGGCGAAGCGCTCCTTCACGCGCCAGAGGATGTCGAGACAGGGCATGCCCGGCTTGACCATGACAATGTCCGCCCCCTCCTCCACGTCGAGCGCCACCTCCCGCAAAGCCTCCAGCGCATTGGCCGAGTCCATCTGGTAGCTGCGGCGGTCGCCCGCCTTGGGTGCGCTTTCCGCAGCATCCCGGAACGGCCCGTAAAAGGCCGAGGCAAACTTCGCCGCATAGCTCATCACCACCGTATCGGTGAACCCGGCGGCATCGAGTCCGCGGCGGATGGCGCCGATGCGGCCGTCCATCATGTCGCTGGGCGCGACGATGTCCGCACCTGCTGCGGCGTGGGAGATGGCGGCCTTGACCAACAGCTCCACGGACGCGTCGTTGTGCACATGGGCGCGGCCGTCCTCAAATCGGGCGACCCCGCAGTGGCCGTGGCTCATGAATTCGCAGAGACAGACATCGGTGATGACCACCAGACCCGGGCACCGCGCCTTCAGTGCGCGCACCGCCCGCTGCACGATCCCGTCCTCGGCATAGGCCTGCGTGGCCTGCTCGTCCTTGTGCTCTGGAATCCCGAAGAGCAGCACGCTCGCGATCCCCTGGGCGTGCGCTGCCGCAGCCTCCTCCACCATCGCCTCCAAAGGCCACTGACAGACCCCCGGCATGCTCAGCACGGGCACGGGCGCGTCCACTTTCTCACTGACAAAAAGCGGCAGGATGAAGTCGTTGGGCTCCAACGAATGCTCGCGCACCAGATCGCGCAGTGCAGCCGTGGAACGCAGCCGGCGGGGACGCCTCGGGAGGTTCATCCGCGCAACCTATCCCCCCATGCCCGCGCCCGGCAAGCATCCCGCATCCTTGACCTGCAGGGCCCTGCCGTTCTCAGATGCGCCGCATGGCTGCCCCCGCCCCGCGGATCCTCTTTATCGACAACAGCAACTCCTTCACCAAGTTCGCCCTCGGCTCAGCCGAGCGCATCAGCACCGTGCGCAAACTGGCCACGCGAACCCTCACCGCCAGCGGAATCCGCGCCGCGCTGAAGGGATGGCGCTTCGAGCGCGTGATCCTCTGCTCGGTGGTGCCCGTCATGGGCGATCTTCTGGAAAAAACCCTCGCGCCGATCCCGGTGTTGCGGGTGAGCTCCAAACTGCGGCTGGGCATCGGCATCGACTACCCCAAACCCGCCCGCATCGGCGCCGACCGTCTCGCCAACGCTGCAGCCGCCGCCGCCCTGCACGGAGCGCCCGCCATCGTCGTGGACTTCGGCACCGCCGTCAGCTTCGACATCCTCTCGACGGCCGGCGACTACGTGGGCGGCGTCATCGCGCCGGGACTTGAGGCAATGACCGACTACCTCCACCAACGCACCGCGCTCCTTCCCAAGATCAGCCTCCTCGAACCCCCGCGCGCCATCGGCAAGTCCACCAAACAGGCCATGCTCGCGGGCGCCGTCTTCGGCTACCGCGGCCTCGTCCGCCAGATCCTCGTCGAGTTGCGCCGCGAACTTGGCGCCCCCCGCAATCTCAAGGTGGTGGCCACCGGCGGCTACGCGAGCCTCATCGCCGCCGGCCTCCCGGAAATCCAAACCATCCGACAGGACCTCACCCTCCAGGGCCTCCGGATCATCCACAACCTCAACCCTTCCGCATCCATCGCCCAGGCCAAGGTCAGGACCAAGACTGCACGAAGGCAACGGGCGCGCTGAGCGCTGCTAGAACAACGACCCCGCGGGCTTCGGCGCCATCGGCGCTGCGGGTGCTGCCGCAGGGGCCGCCGCACCAGCCGCACCATCGGCAAAGTCCGTGTCCGCCACCAGCACCGTGATGATCTCCGCACCGTAGCGCACCTTGAGCGAAGCCCCCTCCTGCGAAACCACTGGCAGACGGGTTCCCGCGGCGATCGTGGCCTTGCCAAGAGGCAGCGTCACCTCCGTCGCCTTCTTCAACACCGCGGATTTTTTCGGCCCAGCCGCCGCATCGGCACCGGGAAGCGGTACAGGCGCCCCGTTCATGGCCGCATCGCCTCCACCCGGCGCAGCGGGCGCTGCGTCAAAAAGCGGAGTCGGTGCTGCAGGCGCAGGAGCCATTCCAGCAGCCCCCGCCATCGGCCCACCCTCGGGAGTCGGCGCTGCGGCCGCACCCGCCATCGACGCACCCTCGCTAGCAGGCGCTGCGGCCGCACCCGCCATTGGTGCGCCATCAGCGGCCGGCGTTGCAGCAGCACCCGCCATCGGCGCAGCCTCAGCAGCCGGCGCTGCGGGCTCCGCAGGCTTCGATTCCGGCACCTTGTCAGCCGTCTTTTCCGCCATCTCGGCAGACAACACAGCGGCGAGATTCATCGCGGGAGCAGCGGCCGCAGCCGGTTCCGAACCGTCCCCCGATTTCGCCCCGGACTTTGCCTCGGACTTCGTTTCGGCATCGGCACTGGCTGCAGAATTACCGGTCGCCGCAAGCGCAGGCGAAGCCGCAGCAGCCGCGACTTCCTTCGACGACTCCGCCGGCATCGATTCGCCAGATGCAACGCCTGCGGACGCCGTGCCAGCATCAGTCTCTGCGGACGCATCTCCGGCCTGCCGATAACGAGCCCAACCCAGTTGGCCGCCGTACAACAACCCCAGCAGCAGCACTCCAAACAAGACACCGCGCCCCGCCGCGCGGCCTGGCGTATCGCGCCGAACCGCCGAACTGGCCACCACCACGACCGGAGCCGAAGACGCCGAGGCATCGGAAGAACGGAACCTGCGCTTACCCTCGCTGGTTGCGAGCTTCGGGAACTTCTCCACGAGGGCCGGCAGGAAGTAGCGCCGCAGCGGATCCTCATGCTTCTCCCAGTCTGGGAAGCGCGTGTCCAAATGCTTCACGAGCACCTGGCAGTGCGCCTTGGTGACCTTCGGAAAAAAGGCGCCCGCCTCCTTCTCCACCTCTTTAAGATAACGCACCGGGCGCTGCTCAAGCGCGGCGGCGGCCTCATCGACGAAAAGTTCCGGATGCAGCCGCAGCCTCTCGCTGTTCCAGAGGACGATCCGCTCGGGATCCTGCCGCAACTCAAGGATGCGGTTCACCTGAATGGCCGCCTGTCCCTGCGTGAGCCCGGCACCCACCTGCAAGCCCATGAATTCCAGAAAAGCCCTCTGCTTTTGAGTGGCCGGATCCTGCCCCTCGGGCGTCTGCGCGACCACCTCCAACTCGGCCGCTGAAACCGCTTCAGCGCTGGGCTGGGACTCTGGCAGGGGCTGGGCGGCCGGGAGAACCTGACGCAGCTCGGCCCATGCCTCCATGCCAGCCACCCATGCGAAGTCCGTCTCGCTCACACGGCCTTCCTGCATCAGGTTGCGCACGGTCAGCTCATCGTACGGCCCGAGCTGCTTTCCATCACACAGAATGTAGATCTCCATAAGGTCAGGTTTGGGAATTGCCAGACCCAACGGGACCGACAGGGCCCTCCATTATTCCCAAGTCCCCCTTTTGGATCAAGACCTCCGCACAACAGGGGCGCCCCCCCGGCAATTGACTGAGGCCCCCCACTCCTGTTCATTCGCGCGTTCCGATGAGCACCGAGCGCCGCAAACCCTACCCCTTCGACCAGATCGAGCCCAAATGGCAGTCCTTCTGGGATGTGCACCAAAGCTTCCACGCTCCCAACCCCGGCGAACCCGGCTTCGATCCGCAGCAGCCCAAGTACTACGTGCTCGACATGTTCCCCTACCCGAGTGGCGCGGGCCTGCACGTCGGCCATCCCGAGGGCTACACCGCCACCGACATCATCGCACGCTACAAGCGGATGCGCGGCTTCAACGTGCTCCATCCCATGGGCTGGGACGCCTTCGGCCTGCCCGCCGAACAATACGCCATCAAGACCGGCCAGCACCCGGCCATCACCACCGCGGAAAACATCGGCCGCTTCAAAGGCCAGCTCCAGCGCCTCGGCTTCGCCTACGACTGGCAGCGCGAGGTCAACACCACCGACCCCGCCTACTACCGCTGGACCCAATGGATCTTCCTCCAGATCTACCACTCCTGGTTCAACCCGGATACCCAACGCGCTGAACCCATCAGCACCTACCGCGGCGACAACCCCGACAGCGTCCGGCTCGCCTTCGTCGCCGAAGTCCCAGTCAACTGGTGCCCGGACCTCGGCACCGTCCTCGCCAACGAGGAGGTCGTCGACGGCAAAAGCGAAGTCGGCGGATTCCCCGTCGTCCGCCGCCCCATGCGCCAGTGGATGCTGCGCATTACCGCCTTCGCCGACAGGCTCATCAACGAACTCGACGGCCTCGACTGGCCCGATTCCATCAAGGCTCTCCAGCGCAACTGGATCGGCCGCAGCGAAGGCGCCGAGGTCGACTTCACCCTCGCCCAAGGTAGCAGCCAAATCCGCGTCTTCACCACACGGCCCGACACCCTCTTCGGCGCCACCTACCTCGTCCTCGCTCCGGAAAACCCCCTCGTCGACTCCCTCACCACCGACTCCCAGCGCGCCGCTGTCGCCGCCTACCGCGAAGCCGCCTCACGCAAAAGCGACCTCGAACGCACCGAACTCGCCAAGGAAAAATCCGGCGTCTTCACCGGCTCCTTCGCCGTCAACCCCGTCAACAACGAGCAGGTCCCCGTCTGGATCGCCGACTACGTCCTCAGCGGCTACGGCACCGGCGCCATCATGGCCGTCCCCGCTCACGATGAGCGCGACTGGGAGTTCGCCCGCAAATTCGCACTCCCGATCCGCGCCGTCGTCTCCGAAACCCCGCGCATCGGCCTCGGCGGCGATTCCGCCTGCTCCGCGGAACCCGCCACCTGCATGGCCGGCGAGGGCTACGCGATCCACTCCGGCCCGCTCGACGGCCTTTCCACCGCCGAGGCCAAAGCTGAGATCTGCCAACGCCTCGAAGCCGCGGGCGCGGGTCGCAGAACCATCACCTTCAAACTCCGCGACTGGCTCTTCTCCCGCCAGCGCTACTGGGGCGAACCCTTCCCGGTCATCTGGGAAAACGGCAGCCACCGCGCCATTGGCGAAGACGAACTGCCGCTCAACCCGCCCCCGCTCGAGGACTTCAAGCCCACCGGCACCGGCGAACCCCCGCTGGCGAAAGCCGTGGACTGGGTGCGCTACAGCGAGCGCGCCACGCGCGAGACCAACACCATGCCGCAATGGGCCGGCTCCTGCTGGTATTACCTTCGCTATACCGACGCCCGCTGCGACAGCCGCTTCATCGGCCGAGAAGCCGAGCAGTACTGGATGACGGGCCGCATCCATCCCGAACGCTCCAGCGCCTCCGGCGACAGCGCCCCCCGCCCGCACGGCGGCGTCGACCTCTACGTCGGCGGCACCGAACACGCCGTCCTCCACCTCCTTTACGCACGTTTCTGGCACAAGGTGCTCTTCGACCTCGGCCACGTCTCCACCCCCGAACCCTTCCAGCGCCTCGTCAACCAAGGCCTCATCCTCGGCGAGGACGGACAGAAGATGTCCAAGTCTCGCGGCAACGTGGTCAACCCGGACGACGTCGTGGTCGAGTACGGCGCCGACGCCTTCCGTTGCTACGAGATGTTCATGGGGCCCCTCGAACAGATGAAGCCTTGGAGCATGACCGGCGTGGAGGGCGTGTCCCGCTTCCTCGCCCGCGTCTGGCGCCTGTTCATGGAGGAGAATCAAGCGGGCCAGTGGGTCCCCTCCCCGGCCGTGCAGGACGTGCCACTCGACAAGGCGCAACTCAAGACCCTCCACGCCACGATCAAGAAGGTCGGCGAGGACATCGAGAGCCTCAGCTTCAACACCGCCATCTCGCAGATGATGATCTTCGTCAACGCGTTCATCCCGGCCAATCCGCGACCCCTGTCCGCACTCAAGGCCCTCCTCCAAGTGCTCAATCCCTTCGCCCCGCACCTCACCGAGGAACTCTGGGAGCAGATCCACGCAGGCGCGCCGGCGCAGCCCCTCGCCTCGGCCCCGTGGCCTCAATGGGACGCCCAGTTCCTCGTCGAAGACGACCTGGAGATCCCCGTCCAGGTCAACGGCAAGCTGCGCGACAAGATCGTCGTACCCCGCGAAACGTCCTCCGCAGACATCGAGCAGGCCGCGCTCTCCACTCCGAAGGTGCTCGAGCACACCACGGGCAAGACCATCCGCAAGGTCATCGTCGTGCCCGGCAAACTCGTGAACATCGTCGCCAACTAACCGCGGCCCTCCAACACCCCCGGCCCGCCGTCGCAAAGATTCCGCAACCCCGCGCAGCACCGGGGGTTTGACCTCCTGCATGCAACGCAAACACCTCGCCGCACTCCTCGCCCTCCTTGCGGTGGCCTCCGTCGCCTACCTTCTCTTCCGCGGCTGGGGGCTCATCACCCTCCACGCCACGAACGAGCCCCTCCAAAAAGTCCTGCACCAGATTGAAAAGCAGGCCGGTGTTCTCATCCGATCCAATATCGACGGGGCCACAAAGATCACCCTCCAACTCGACCGCGCACCCATCGGCGAGGCCATGGAATCCCTAGCCGCCATCACCGAAGGCCGCTGGCGCCTCACCTATCTCGTCGGCGATTCCAGCGCCGTGACATCGGCCATGGGCTCCATCGGATCCGAGAAGAAACTCGAGGGATGGAAAACCTTCTTCTATCCGCTCCCCCCCAGCTTCGAAACCGACGAGGCGAAAACCGCAGACCCGCGCAGCGACATCTGGAACGTGCAGCCCCCGGCTGAACACAAGCTCCAATCCTACCTCGAGGCAGCCGCACGCTCCGTCTCCGCCGCATTCATCACCCCGGAAAACTGGAACCCCGACGTCCCTGCCTCCCCCGGCTCCGGCCCAGTTTCCAAGACCCTCCCGCGACTCGCGGCCTCCGTCCATGGCAAGGCGCAGGAACTCATCCTCCTGCAGAACAACCGTCGCGACAACGCGGACCGCGATCGGGGTGGCGACCGTGGCGCATCACCACGCGGCTTCGGCGAGTTCAACCGCGAGGCGATGGAACAACGCGTCCTCGCCGAAATTCAGAAGATGCCGCCCGCCGAACAGGCCGCCGCGCGCGAGGAACTCGAGCAAACCAAGACCTTCTTCACAGGGCTGCGGGAACTCCCCGCCGAGGAGCGCCGCGCCAAGATGGAGGAGTTCTTCGAGAGGCCGGAAGTGCAGGAACGCTGGGACAAACGCGAGGCAGAGCGCAACTCCCGAAGAACGCCGGAACAGCGTGTTGCCAAGGCCCAGCAGTACCGGGAACGCAAACAGCAGGCACTCAGCGCCTCCAAAAAATGAAGCCCCTCCTGCACAAGACCAGCCGTCGCTCACGTCGCGGCTTCACCCTCATCGAGTTGATCCTCGTCATCTCCATCATCGCGGTGCTCGCCTCCCTCACTTATCCCGCATTTCAGGGAATGAGCGCCCGCGGCCATGCCATCGCCTGCCAGAACAACCTCCGCCAGCTCTGGGTGGCCGTGAACGCCGCCGCCACCGACAACGAAAACCGCTACCCGGCCATCCGCCTCAAACCCTCCGACAGCAGCGCCGGCGAGGACGCCAAGGAACTCCAGCCCGCACTCGAAAAATACGGCATCACATCAAAGTCCGTGCAGTGCCAGGCGGATATCAAAGGGCCCAATTGGTTCGCCAAGGTCCACACCAGCTACATGTGGCAGCCTCCGGTGGAGGACGAAACCGTGGGCAACGTGCGCATCGTCACCCCGCGCCGCACCTTCACGGCAAAAGGCTCTCGCGTCGCACTCATCACCGACTACGACTCCGTCCACGAAGGCGAAACCGGCGGCCGCAAAAAAATGCATGTGGTCTACGTCGACGGCCACGTCGCCGCGCGCTGACCCCACACTCCATGCAACTGCTCGTCGCCACCCACAACACCCACAAAACCTCCGAGATCCAGGCCATGCTCGGCGCCGCGTTCGCCGTCTCCGATCTCACCGCCCTCCCCGACCTCACCCCCCCCGAGGAGACCGGCACCACCTTCGAGGAAAACGCCCGCATCAAGGCTCTCGCTGCCTCCGCTCACTTCCCGGGCTGGGTGCTCTCCGACGACTCCGGCCTCGAAGTCGATGCACTCCACGGCGCACCAGGCGTCTACTCCGCCCGCTACGCAGGCCCGCTCGCCACCGATGCCGACAACCGCGCACGCCTGCTCCGCGAACTCGCCCACCCGCAGCTCCAAAACGCCCCGCGCACCGCACGATTCCGTTGCGTCATGTGCCTCGTACGGGGACCACAGGTCGAAGGCGTGTTCTCCGGCGCCGTCGAAGGCTCCCTCATCGACCACGAACGCGGCTCCGGCGGCTTCGGCTACGACGCACTCTTCGTTCCCGAAGGCCACACCCAAACCTTTGCCGAACTGCCGGGTTCCGTGAAAAACGCCCTCAGCCACCGGGCCCGCGCACTCGCCCGCGTGCTCGACCATCTCCAAGCCCGACCATAAACAGCGGACATCTGCGGCTGGCGCACGCCCCCCGCAGATTCAACCATGCATCGGGCTTCCCCGCTTCAGTCACCGCTTTCTCTTCTCCCTCGGCGAGCCCGCACCCTTTCCCTTCCTCCCGCCCTGCGGCCCACGAGCGCGAGGAGCCCAGAGTTTTCCCGCGGCCTTCCACACCTCAAGCAGTTCGCGAAAACGCGCCACCGGCGGGGAATCAGCGTCCTCCTGCCAGACGAGCACCAGCGGCACGGAAGCCTCCGGATGCAGCGGGACAAAGCACAGATCCGGATGCGGACCGACCACGCTGTCGGTGACAACCCCAAGACCCGCACCGGCCTCCACATAGCTCAACACAGTTCCAATCAGGCTCGGCGTCTGTGCAAGCCGCGGGATGAAACCGGCCTGACGGCATCCCGCCAGGACGGCATCGTGAAGGCCCACCCCTTCGCGGCGAGCCAGCACGATGAGGGCTTCGCGCTCGAGGCTGGTCCAGGGGATGTGTGCTCGCGCGGCCCAGGGATGGGTGCGGGGCAGAACGATTCCAAGGCGCTCCTCACGAAGCAAAATGGTGCGCAAGCCCAGCTCCCCAGAGAGGGGCACGGGGCGCGTCAGCCCGATCGAAAGGCGCCCCCTCGCCACCATTTCCCAAACACGCTCAGGAGTGCGTTCCTCCAGATGCACGGAAACCCTCGGGTAGAGGCGTCGGTACTCGGCTAGCAACCTTCCGAGAAAAGGCTGGGTCGGAGGACCAATATAGCCCAGCCGCAGCTCGCCCTCCTCCCCCAGCGCGGTCCTCCTCACACGCCGCAGGGATTCCTCCCAGCGATCAAGCAAAAGGGTCGCCTCGCGCAACAGCGCCGCCCCGGCAGGAGTCACACGCACCCGGCTCCGATTGCGTTCAAGAAGAAGCGCGCCCAGCTCCTCCTCCATCTCCTTCACCACGCGGCTCAGCGCCGGCTGGGCGATCCGCAGCCGGACAGCGGCCCGCGAGTAACTGAGTTCCTCAGCGACGGCTTGGAAATAACGGAGATGTCGGAGCTCCATGAGGGGAAGGATTCTTATGCCGATCCGGCATCAAAGTCATGCCAAGACTCTATTTCCGTTACAAGCCCCACAGGGTTATCGTCGGAAGCGTTCACCCCATGAGCAACCTGAGCCTCGCCATCCAGTTCTTCCTGCAACTCGCAGTGATCCTGCTCTTCTGCCGCGTGGTCGGGATCGTCGCCGCCCGCTTCGGCCAGCCCCAGGTCGTGGCCGAAATGATCGCCGGCGTCCTCCTTGGCCCTTCGCTCTTCGGCCTGCTCCTCCCGGAAACCCAGGCGGCTCTTTTCCCGTGGGACCGCACCCAGCACGCGCGGGACACGCAGAGCTACCTCTTCCCGGCCTCCCAGCTCGGACTCGCACTCTACATGTTTGTCGTCGGGCTCGAGTTCCGCGTGGACATCATCCGCGAGCGCTTCCGCAGTTCACTCGCTGTGTCCCTTGCGGGAATGGTGGCGCCGTTCGTTCTCGGCGCCGGACTAGGCTGGCTCTTCTTCCATCACACGGACCTGTTTCCGAAGCGGACGTCGCTGATGGAGGCGATGCTGTTTCTCGGCGCATCCATGTGCATCACGGCGTTCCCCATGCTCGCCCGGATCATTCACTTCAAGGGCCTCAATGGAACCGCCATGGGCACCGTCGCGATCGGGGCCGGAGCGTTGGATGACGCGACAGCATGGTGCCTCCTCGCCGTCGTGCTCGCGAGCTTCGACGACAATTGGAGCCATGCCATCTGGAACATCGGCGGTGGCGCCGCCTATGTCGCATTGGCTCTCTGCGTGCTGCGACCGCTGCTCGCACGAGCCTCCGGGTTGCTCACAAAGGATGGCGCGCTCAGCGAAGCGGGCCTCGTCATCGGACTCGCGCTGATGTCCCTCGGCGCGTGGCTCACCGATGCCATCGGTCTGCACGCAGTCTTCGGCGCTTTTGTCATGGGCGCCGCGATGCCCCGCGGGATCGTCGCCCGCGATCTGATCGCACGGATCCAACCGCTCACAGTCGCGCTGCTGCTCCCCCTGTTCTTCACTTACTCCGGGCTCAACACGAAGATCGGCCTCCTGAACACGCCCTTCCTGTGGCTCATGTGCGCTGCGGTGCTGGTGGCGGCCATCCTCGGCAAGGGCGTCGCCTGCTGGCTGGCGGCGCGCGCCACGGGCATTCCCAGCCGCGAGGCGATGGGGATCGGCATCCTCATGAATGCGCGCGGTCTCATGGAGCTCATCATCATCAACATCGGCCTGCAGCGGGGGATCATTTCCGAGAGCCTCTTCGCCGTGCTCGTGATCATGGCGGTGGTGACCACGCTCATGGCCTCGCCCATCTTTGAACGCCTCGTGGGGAGCTCACCCAACCCCACAACGCCGACCGTTCCCGCGACCGCCTCCTGACTGATTCCCACCTCATCCAACCCAACAACCCATGCACTCCAACCTTACGTCTTCTGAGTACGATGTGATCGTCATCGGCGGCGGTCCTTCCGGCGCCAGCACTGCAGCGATCCTCGGCGAATACGGGCACCGCGTTCTGGTGCTCGAACGCGAAAAGTTCCCGCGCTACCACGTTGGAGAATCCCTGATCCCCTTCACCTTCGGGCCGCTCGAACGCCTCGGCCTGATCCCCAAAATGCGGGCCTCGCATTTCACCAAGAAATACAGCGTGAGCTTCGTGCAAACCGACGGCAAGCGCTCCCAGCCGTTCTACTTCTTCAACCGGTACGATCGGGAAACGGTGGCGCAGACATGGCAGGTCATGCGCGCGGAATTCGACCAGATGATGCTCGACCACGCCCGGGAACGCGGGGCCGAGGTCCGGGAACAGACGAAGGTGAACCGGCTGCTCTCGGAAGGAGACCGAGTGGTCGGGGTCGAGGCGTGCGGACCGGATGGAACGGTGTACGAAGTGCGCGCCTCGCTCGTGGTCGACGCTTCCGGAAAGGAGGCGTTCGCATCCCGCCAGCGCGGATGGCGGATCAACGATCCCTACCTCAACAAAATTGCGGTGTGGACCTATTACAAAGGCTCCAAGCGGGAAGGCGGCATCGATGAAGGATCCACAACCGTCGCCTTTATCCCGGAGAAAGGCTGGTTCTGGCACATCCCCCTCCACAACGACATGGTCAGCGTAGGGGTCGTCGCAGAAGGCAAGTACCTGACACGGGACGGGGTCAAGGATCCCAAGGCGATGTTCGAGCGGGAAGTGGGCGAGAACCTTTGGATCAAGGAGCACCTTGAGTCGGGCGAGTGCACCGGGGAATTCTGGGTGACCAGCGAGTACAGCAGGCACTCGCGCTACTGCGCCTCGCCCGGACTGCTGCTGGTGGGCGATGCCTTCGCCTTCCTTGATCCCGTCTTCAGCAGCGGGGTGATGCTCGCTCTCAAAAGCGGGGTCCTCGCCGGCGAGTGCATCCACAGGGGGCTGGCGGGCGGGAACCTTTCACCCGAATGTTTCGCAGACTACGGAGCCCAGATGCGCGAGGGGGTCGAAAATATGCGCAAGCTCGTGTACGCGTTTTACAACCCTCAGTTCTCCTTCAAGGACGTGGTCATGCGTCATCCGGAGGCCGCCGACCAGATCACCGACTGCCTCTCCGGCGACCTCAACCGCGACTACTCCCAGCTCTGGGAATGGATCGGAGAAATCGCCCCCCTGCCGGAGACTCTCCCCTACGGCGCGCCAAAACCCGCAGAGGCGCTCACCGCCTGATCCGAAGGGGTGAGCGCGGCGTGGCGCGACTCCACTCGCAGAAGGCCAGGGAGCAAATAAGAGCGACCGAGCCAGTTTGACCGGATTTAGGGGTTGTTTGGACTTGGCCGCAGGCCCCGCATCGCCAACCTTGTCATCCCGCCCATCGGCGGTCCCCGAGTGAAACCGCCCTTCAGCCTTTTTCTTGCACTGCGCTACCTCAAGCCGAAGCGCACCTTCGTCTCCACCATCACCCTGGTCTCGGTGCTTGGCGTGACCCTCGGTATCACGGTCCTCATCGTCGTTATTTCGGTGATGACCGGCTTCGATCAGGAACTGCGCCGCAAGGTGCTCGGTTTCGACGCCCATCTCCTCCTGCACAGCGACACCTTCCTCGACCCATGGCGACCACTGCAGGATCAGGTCGACAAGACCCCGGGCGTGGTCGCCTCCGCCCCCTTCGTCCAAGGGCCCGTGATCGTGGAGTTCAACCACCACCGGCTCACCCCCAAAATCCGCGGGATCGATCCCGAGCGGGAATCGAAGATCACTAACATCAGCAACACCATCCAGTCCGGTGCATACGATCTGGATGGCGACAAAGCCGTGATCGGCCGCGTGCTCGCCGAAAGCCTCGGCATCGCCGTGGGCGACAAGCTCATCGTCTATTCCCCCGGCAACATCGGGAACATCGTCGAGGAAATCAAAAAGGCCGAACAGGATCCCGGCAACAAGAAGACCCTCGCCGAACTGCGCGAGATGGTCCTCCCGCAGGAACTCACCGTCTCGGGCATCTTCGAATCCGGCCACTACCAGTTCGACTCCGAGTTCGTGCTCGTCCCTTTGCACATCGGCCAAGAACTCTACGGCCTCGGCGACGCCCTCCACGGGATCAGCATCCAAACCACCGACCCGTACAGGGTGGACGCGGTCAAGCGTACGCTCGCCGTGGAGCTCCAGCCCATCATCGACAAGGCAATGATGGAGGCCGCGCAGGCATCCGGAAAGGAACAGGGCGGCGGGCCGTCAACCGGTCTGGTCTACCTCCGGACATGGATCGACTCAAACAAGCAGATCTTTGACGCCATCCGCCTTGAGCGCAACGTGATGTTCTTTCTGCTCCTCTTCATCGTCGTCGTGGCCGCCTTTGGCATCATGAACACCCTCATCACCGTCACCGTGCAGAAGACGCGCGAGATCGGGATCATGAAGGCGCTCGGCGCCACCACGGGCCAGATCGTCTGGGTGTTCCTCTCCCAAGGAATGATCGTCGGCGTGTTTGGCAACGCCACGGGCCTCGCCGCCGGCATGGCGCTCGTGCAATGGCGCAATGAATTCAAGGACTGGCTCGCCAACCAACTCGGCATCGAGATCTTCCCGGCAGGCATCTACCAGTTCAGCGCCATCCCGGCAGAGGTGATCCCGCGCGACGTCGCCATCATCTGCGCCAGCGCCTTTGTCATCTGCTCGGTGGCCGCACTCATCCCCGCCTACTTCGCCGCCCGCCTCGACCCGGTAAAGGCCCTGCGCGCCGACTAAACCCGGCATCCGGCAGGAACGATCACCCTTCGTCGATTCCTCGGAGTCGCGGGCCATGCTTCACCCCGCACGCTTTACCTTTCCCGCAGCCGCGCTACCTTCTGCCCCTCTTAAAAAACCCCTGCCATGACCAGCGCCGAGATCCGCCAATCCTTCCTCGACTTCTTCGCCTCCAAACAGCACGCGGTCGTCCAGTCCTCGAGCCTGATGCCGGACTCGCCCAACCTGCTGTTCACCAACGCGGGCATGAACCAGTTCGTGCCCATTTTCCTCGGCCAGATCCAGTGCCCCTACTCCCCCGGCCGCGCTGCCGACACCCAGAAATGCATCCGTGCCGGTGGAAAGCACAACGACCTCGATGACGTCGGCCTCGACACCTACCACCACACCTTCTTCGAGATGCTCGGGAACTGGTCCTTCGGCGATTACTTCAAAAAGGACGCCATCTCATGGGCATGGGAACTCGTCGTCGAACGCTGGCAATTCCCCGCAGAACGCCTCTACGCCACCGTCTACTCCCCAGACAAATCCAAGGGCGACCCCAGCGATTTCGACCAGCAGGCATGGGAGTTCTGGGCCGAAAAATTCCGCGCCAAGGGCCTCGATCCCGCCGTCCACATCGTCAACGGCAACAAGAAGGACAACTTCTGGATGATGGGCGACACGGGCCCCTGCGGCCCCTGCTCCGAACTCCACGTCGACCTCACCCCTGCGGGCGACACCCGCGGCAGCCTCGTGAACATGGGCGATGCCCGCTGCATCGAGATCTGGAACCTCGTCTTCATCCAGTTCAACGCCAACCCCGACGGCTCCTTCTCCCCGCTCCCCGCACAGCACGTCGACACCGGCATGGGCTTCGAGCGCGTCTCCTCCATCATCCAAGGCACCAAGAACTTCACCGACTTCGCCCACGCCAAGATCTCCAACTACGAGACCGACATCTTCCGCCCGCTCTTCGATGAACTCGGCCGCATGAGCGGACGTTCCTACGGCTCCACTCTCCCCGTCACAGGCTCCACCGGCGACACCGAACAGGAGCGCGCAGACGTCGCCTTCCGCGTCATCGCGGACCACATCCGCACCCTCAGTTTCGCCATCGCCGACGGCATTCAACCTGGCAACAGCGACCGCAACTACGTCCTCCGCCGCATCCTCCGCCGCGCCGTGCGTTACGGACGCAGCCTCGGTTTCCGCGAACCCTTCTTCTACAAACTCGCCGACGTCCTCGCCCGCAACATGGGCGACGTATTCCCCGAAATCCGCGCCAAGCAGAAGCACGTGCAGGACGTCATCCGCGTCGAGGAGGAGGCATTCAACAAGACCCTCGACAAAGGCATCGCGCTCTTCGAAGCAGCAGCCAACGGCCAATCCGCGGCGGAGAAGAAGGGCGACACCATCACCGGCGCCTTTGCCTTCCGCCTTTACGACGAGCAGGGTTTCCCTCTCGACCTCACCGAACTCATGGCCCGCGAGAAAGGCCTGAAGGTCGATGTCGCAGGCTTCAACGTCCTCATGGAAGCCCAGCGCGCCCGCGCGCGCGCCGCACAAAAGAAGCAGATCATCGAGCTCTCTCAGATCGAGACCACCACACCCACCGCCTTCGCCGGCTACGATGCGCTCGAAGCCGAGGCCAAGGTGCTCGAAGTCGTCACACTCAAGGACAAGACCGCCGTCATCCTCGACCGCAGCGTCTGCTACGCTGAGATGGGCGGACAGGTCGGCGACACCGGCCTCATCACCGGCTCCGGTCAGGCATGGGCCGTCACCGCCACCCAGAAGAGCGGCAACACCTTCCTCCACTTCGTGGATTCCGCCGCGTCCGAGGAACTCCCCGCTCCGGGCACTCCAGTGCACCTCAGCGTCGACACCCAGCGCCGCGCTGCCATCCAGCGTCATCACACCGTCACGCATCTCCTGCACTGGGCGCTCCACGAAGTCGTCAGCAAGGAAGCCACCCAGAAGGGATCCTTCGTCGGTCCAGACAAGCTCACCTTCGACTTCAACAGCGCCGCGCTTTCCCCCTCCCAAGTCCAGGACATCGAGCGCCTCGTCAACGAACGCATCGTCGAGAACGCCACCGTCTCGTGGCGCGAAGTCCCCTTCTCTGAGATCAAGGGCCGCCCGGACATCATGCAGTTCTTCGGTGAGAAATACGGCGACAGCGTCCGCGTCGTCCAGATCGGCGGCCGTGCACACGCCTTCGACGGCTACTCCATGGAACTCTGCGCAGGCACGCATTCCAGCGCCACCGGCGAGATCGGCCTCTTCCGCATCGCCAGCGAATCCGCCATCGCCGCCGGCGTTCGCCGCATCGAAGCCGCCGCAGGTCTCAACGCCTACGCGCTTGCACACGCTGATTCTGAGCGCCTCAAACAACTCGCCACCAAACTCAGCTCCCCCATCGGAGAACTCGAGAAGCGCATCGACTCCCTCCTCTCCGCACAGAAGGACCTCGAGAAGCAACTCGACGCCCTCCGTAAAAAACAGGCCGCAGCAGCAGCCACCTCCCTCCTCGCCAAGGCCCGCTCCATCAAGGACGTGCCGCTCATCACCGAGGAAATTCCGGGAGCCACCGGCGATGAACTCCAAGCCATCGCCGAAATCCTCAAGGGCCAGTTCAAGGGAGTCACCGTCCTCGCGGGCGCCGCGGCAGGTCAGGTCGCCCTCGTCGCTGCAGTGCACCCCGACTTCGCCGGCAAAGCAGCCGCCGGAAAGATCATCCAATCCATCGCCCCGCTCGTCGGCGGCAAGGGCGGCGGGCGCCCGGACCTCGCGCGTGGCGCGGGCAAGGACGCCTCCCAACTTTCCGCAGCGCTCGTCCAAGTGGAGACCCTGCTGTAAGCCGCGCCTCCAGAGCCGCTGGAACACTCAAGCCACCGAAGACCGCCCCCACGGAACATGAAGCCCGCCCCCGCATGGCTTGCCCTCCTCGGCTGGATCGGCCTCACGTTCCTCGCTCCGGCCGCCGGATTCCGCAGCATGCCGGACGCATGGTACGCGCAACTCGCCAAGCCTGCATGGAACCCGCCCAACTGGATCTTTGCCCCGGTCTGGACCTCTCTCTACCTCGCC
This sequence comes from Chthoniobacter flavus, assembly GCA_945861435.1. GTDB lineage: Bacteria > Verrucomicrobiota > Verrucomicrobiia > Chthoniobacterales > Chthoniobacteraceae > CAIURC01. The sequence continues at coordinate 41,060 of CAMAUX010000046.1, forward strand.
ATGGCTGTCGCCGCGTGGCTCGTGTGGCGGCGGGGTGGCTGGCGTGAAAACCCCAAGGCCCTGAGCGTCTACCTCATCCAGCTCTCGGCAAACGCTCTCTGGAGCCCCCTCTTCTTCGGACGCCACCAACCGCTCTGGGCCCTCATCGACATCGCCGTGCTGTGGCTGGGCGTCCTCGTCACCCTTGCTGCCTTCGCCCGCGTCAGCCGCCCAGCAGCATGGCTGCTTGCGCCCTACATGGCATGGGTCACCTTCGCCTCCGCGCTCAACTTCAGCCTCTGGCAACTCAACCGCTGAACTGAGGAACCAACGTCGGAAGAGTCACTCCCGACACCAGCGCCTCCGGCACTCCCGTCGTCCCGGGGCAACGGCAGATCCAGTGGCGGGCCATGTTGGAGAACGGTCGAGGGCAGCCACCATGGCACCACATTTCCCAACTCCCCCAATGCGGCGCATTGATACATGTGCAGCACGTAGTCCGGCTGTTCCTCCCGCCCGCCCTGGACCACGGACAAAGCGTCCGTCCCGAATGGCACTTATCGAGGATCGCGAAATAGGGTGACAGAGCAGCGTCCAGAGGATGGGCATTCCGGGTGTCACCATAATGTACGACGCCCAATAGATAAGAGGCTCCGGCGTGGTGTTTGGGGACGACACTGGCAGGGCAAACGTCCGCAAGTGACCGCCGGCAAGGGGCAGGCAACATTTCCTCTGATCATCATCCCTCTCGCGCACCCTGCCGGGGCGCGTCGCGTGGCGAGACGCGATCCGGTGGTTCCCTCCATCCGCTTTGCGGACTGCGTCCACCGACCGGCTCTCATGCCTACGGCATGCTGGCACTCAGAGCGCTTCCCGCGCTGCAAGACCAGCGGGGATGGTGGAGCCCATAGGGACAGGCAATATTTCCACTTATATTTCCACTTTCCGAGGGACGAGCCGATAGGGACAGGCAATATTTCCCTTCCATATTTCCCTTCCATATTTCCCTTTCCGCTTCTTTCCGCTTCTTCCCGCTTCTTCCAAACACCCTCGATGTCCCAGTGCCGGAGGCACGCGAGAGATTAGCCGGTGGTGGACGCAGTCCGCATCGCGGACGAAGGGAACCACCGGACCCACACCCCCCACGCGATGCGCCCCGGTGGGGCGCAAGAAGGCTCATGACTCAAACGGCGTGCACATCGGGATCTGATAGAAGCAGGCAACTTTTCTCTGATCATGATCCCTCTCGCGCACTCTGCCGGGGCGCGTCGCGTGGCGAGACGCGATCCGGTGGTTCCCTCCATCCGCTTTGCGGACTGCGTTCACCGACCGGCTCTCATGCCTACGGCATGCTGGCACTCAGAGCGCTTCCCGCGCTGCAAGACCAGCGGGGATGGTGGAGCCCATAGGGACTGGAGCCCATAGGGACAGGCAATATTTCCACTTTCCTCTGATCATCACCCCTCTCGCGCCCCTTTCCGGGGCGCGGCGCGCGGGGAAACGCGATCCGGTGGTTCCCTTCATCCGCGTTGCGGATTGCGGTCACCGACCGGCTATTAGCTCTCATGCCTCCGGCATGCTGACACTCTGGTCTTCCCGCGCTGCAAGACCAGCGGGGATGGCATCCTCCAACGCCTCAACCGTAGGAGCCGATAGGGACAGGCAATATTTCTCTTCTGGCAATATTTCTCTTCTCTCCGCTTCTTCCCGCTTCTTCCAAACACCCTCGATGTCCCAGTGCCGGAGGCACGCGAGAGATTAGCCGGTGGTGGACGCAGTCCGCATCGCGGACGAAGGGAACCGCCGGACCCACACCCCCCACGCGATACGCCCCGGTGGGGCGCAAGAAGGCTCATGACTCAAACGGCGTGCACATCGGGAGCTGATAGAAACAGGCAACTTTTCTCTGATCATGATCCCTCTCGCGCACTCTGCCGGGGCGCGTCGCGTGGCGAGACGCGATCCGGTGGTTCCCTCCATCCGCTTTGCGGACTGCGTTCACCGACCGGCTCTCATGCCTCCAGCATGCTGGCGATGAGAGCGATTGTTTCGCGGCCGAGCTACCCCACCGAGCCATCGCCGTTGGCCTCAATAGAGTAGGGAGACGAGGATGGTTTGCGGCCACAACCACTCCATGTCCTCATCTCCCCCTCATCGAACCGGACGGGCGGATTTCCCGCATCCGGCTCTCGGAGGCTGTTCTCCGGTTTGCTTCATGTGCATTGCCGTGTGGCG
>CAMAUX010000047.1 GCA_945861435.1 Chthoniobacter flavus
CAGAAGGGGCGCGAGGCGAGTCAGGCGCTGGCGAGTTTGCGTGAGACGGCGCCGACGTTTGCCGTGCGTGCGCAGGATGCACTGCGGGGCGGGCAGTTTGAGGAGGCGCTGAAGGCGGCGACGTTCGCGGTGAAATTGGAGCCCAAGAACTCCGAGTACCATGCGCTGCGTGGCAATGCGCTGCAGGTCTTGGTGCGATGGCCGGAGGCGGTGGAGGCGTATCGGACGGCGGTGCGACTTGGTGCGGATGCCGGAGTGAAGGACAATCTGGCTTTGACGGAGAGCTTGATGGTGCGCTCCAAGAGCGAAGGTGAGGCCAAGGCAAAAGTGGCCTTGTTTGAAGCGCTCAATGGGCAGGGGCGTCAATCGGAGGCGCTGGAGTTTGGAAGGGAGTTGGGAGATTTTTGGAAGGATCGGAAGCGGGACATGAGCGTGTTGCCGGAGTTGGTGAAGCGGTTGGAGGCGAAGCTGCTGCCGGTGCCTGGGAGCAAGATTCGCATGAGCAAGACGGAGATGACCGTCGGGGAATGGAAGCTGTACCTGAAGGCGGATGGGCTTCCCGACTGGCAGCAGCCGTCCAAAGACTGGACACAGACGGACGAGCATCCCGTGGTGAGTGTGAGTTGGAATCGAGCGAAGGAGTTCTGCGAATGGCTGAGCGCGAAGACTGGTAAGCAGTGGCGTCTTCCGACGAATGCGGAGTGGGAGGCTGCGGTGGGACCGACGAAATATCCGTGGGGGGATTATTACCCGCCGCACTGGGATGACGGGAATTACGCGGTGGGGGTGGATGGAAAAGAGGATCCTGAAAAAGTGGGAGTGGACGGGATTCTGGGGACAGCGCCCGTGGGTTCATTCAAACCGAATGCTTTGGGTTTTTACGATTTGGGAGGCAACGTTTGGGAATGGATGTGGGATGGACAGGATGAGAAAACAGGGAAACGGGTGTTCCGTGGCGGGGGCTGGGACGGCTTCGCGGAGGGCTGCGCGGTGGGGTACCGGATCTACTACTCCCCGGCCGGCAGCTACGGCGGCGGCTACGGGTTCCGGCTGGCTCTGAGTTCAGATCCCTGAGCGGCTGTGCCGCGGGCTTTCGCGGAGCGAAAGGGCGCGTGGTGGGAGGAGGGAGCAGCCGATGACGGCGGAGCCGGCACCGCCCGGAGGGCGGAGGCTGGGCGTGTGCTGTTTTACGTTCTACTACGGAGGGCTCGCCATGGATGGCGCCTGCGGGCAGAGTGCACGGCTCAGATGAAACTTCTCCGTACCCTCCCCCTGCTGGCTGTTCTCTGGAACTGTGCGTGTGTGTTCGCGGCTCCCGTGCCCATTTTTGATGGGAAAAGCTTCGCCGGATGGGAGGGCGACACTCAGAAAACGTGGCGCATCGAGGGGGGGAGCATCGTGGGCGGTTCGCTGGAGGAGAAGGTGCCGCACAACGCATTCCTCGCGACGGAGCGTCGGTACGCGAACTTTGAGCTGCACGTGGAGTTCAAGCTCGTGGGGACCGAGGGGCAGGTGAATGCGGGGATTCAGATTCGGAGTGAACGGGTTCCGAATCACTTCGAGATGATCGGTTACCAAGCCGATCTGGGTGAGAAGTATTACGGGGCGCTTTATGACGAGTCGCGTCGGCGGAAGGTGCTGGCGGCGCCTGCACCGGAGGTCATTGCCAAGGCACTCAAGGTCGGGGAATGGAATGCGTACCGGATTCGGTGTGAAGGGCGGCGGATCCAGCTTTGGATCAATGGTGTCCAGACGGTGGATTACACGGAAGCCGACGAGACGCTTGTGCAGGACGGGCGGATCGGGCTCCAGATCCACGGGGGCGGCAAGGCGCAGGTGTGGTATCGGGACGTGCGGATCGAGGAGTTGCCTTGAAGGGTGTGGGCCGACGGGGCAATGCTGGTTGGGCGTCGATGGCGGGGCCGCTGTCCTGCGCCGGTCGTTTGCCCCGGGCGTCTGTCGTGGAGCAGCGGTGCGCTCAGCGGCGGCGGAGCTTTTCTTTTTCCGCCTCGCAGTCGTCCTGGAGTTTGCGGACTTCGCGGGCGAGTTCCTGCTCGATCTGAGCGGCGTCCTCGAAGGAGCCTGCAGCTTGGGCCTTGGCGAGGTTGTCTTTGAGGAAGACTTCGCGTTCGGCGATGCGGGCGCGGAATTTGGAGTCGACCTCGGCGAGGGCGGCCTTTTGTTCGGCGGTGAGTTTGACGGCGGGAGCCTGTTTCTCGAGCCGTTCCATGGCGAGTTCGTATGCGGATTTCATCAGAGTTAGGAGAATGAGGGTTGCATGGGGGGCGTTGGGGCGCGAAGAAGGGTGGGCGATGCGGGTTGCATCCTTCACGGGAAGGTGGTGGGTTGCCAACCCTGTTTGCGCTGCGGCCTCTTCCATTCCTGCGACGTTCCTGCTGAGGCCCTCTTCCATTTGCTGCAATTTTTCTGCGACGCATGATCAAGTTGTTGAGCACCGATTTTGACGGGACCGTGGTGGACCACAACGCGGTGCCCGCCGTGGACCCCGGGTTTCTCGAGGCGATCCGGGAATTGCGTGCTGGTGGGGCGTTGTGGGCGATCAACACTGGGCGAGACCTTCGTCAGATCGTGGAGGGGTTGCGGGAGTTTCGGGTGCCTGTGGAGCCGGACTTCGTGCTGACGGCGGAGCGGGAGGTTTTCCACAAGGGGCAGGACGGGTGCTGGCAGGATTTTGGGGATTGGAATGCGCGCTGCCAGGAGGCGCACCTGAAACTGCTGGTGGATGCGCGGCCGTTTTTGCGGGATGTGGAGTTTTTTTTGCGCACGCATGGGAAGGCGCATCCGATTTTTGAGGGGGATCACATGGTGGGGCTCGCGACGGACACGGAGGCTGGGATGGAGGAGGTATGCGCGTTTTTGGATGCGGAACGCAGTCGGGTGCCGGGCTTTTATTATATGCGCAACACGGTGTATGCGCGGTTCTGTCACGAGGATTACAGCAAGGGGACGGCGCTTGGGGAGTTGGCGCGGTTGGTGGGGATCGGGGTGCACGAGATTTTTGCGGCGGGTGATCATTACAACGATCTGCCGATGCTGGACGGGCGGCATGCGCGCTGGGTGGCGTGTCCGGGTAATGCGGTGGGGGCGGTGAAGGAGCAGGTGCAGCGGGTGGGTGGGTATGTGGCGAAGGGGGCGTGCAGCGTGGGGTTGTTGGAGGCGCTACGGGTATTTGGAGCGCTGCCCAAGCGGTGAGAGGATGGGTGGGCGCGGAGGTGTGAGGGTGTTGGATGGGCGATGAGTGTGCTCGAGGCTTCCTGAGTGGGGGTGGCTGAAATGGGTGGAAACCGGGTGGGATGTTCGGGTTGACTTGCTTGGGGCGGGAGGTGTTGAGGCCCTAGAAAGAGATTGCCAATCGGGTTTTGGGCGTTAGTTTTTGCCCCCCATGCCAAAAAGCATTGCACGTCGTAAGACGAAAAAATCGGCCGCCAAACGGTTCAAAGTGACCGCGACGGGCAAGATTCTTCGCCGTAAACCGGGTCTCCGGCATCTGGCCTCCTCCAAGAGTTCGAAGCGCAAGCGGAACCTTGGGAAGGTGGGTCAGGTTCACGAGACCATGGTGGCTCGGATCGCAGAATGCCTGCCGTTCGCCTAAGTCGGCGGCGTTAACCACTGGCTGCTGTTGCCCGGGAAATCCGGGGGGCGGCGGCCGGGATCCCAGCGTCTGTCCCGCCTTTTGCGGGACGCATCGGAACCTGAGACGCGGGATCCTTCACTAAAAAGAAACAGGGATTCCGAAAGCAAAATACTAACCTATGCCAAGAGCCACGAATGCGCCCGCCAGTCGCGAGCGCCGCAAGAAGATCGTCGACGCCGCCCGGGGATACCGCGGCCGTCGTTCCAAACTTTTCCGTTACGCGAAGAACGCGGTGATGAAAGCCCAGGTATGGGCTTACCGGGATCGCAAGACGCGCAAGCGCAATTTCCGGATGCTGTGGCAGCAGCGGATCAACGCGGCGGCCCGTGCGAACGGGATGAACTACAGCCGCTTCATTGAGGGCATCAAGGCGGCGGGTCTGGATCTTGACCGCAAGGTGATGTCCGACCTCGCCATTCATGACGAGGCTGGGTTCAAGGCGCTGGTCGCCAAGGCTCAGGCCGCGCTCGAGGCGAAAAAGAAGGCGGCCTAAGTCGACCTTCAGCCCCACGGTTTTCCAGCCTCGAATGCGCGTGTGCGTGTTCGAGGCTGTGCCGTTTTCAGACTCCACGAAGAATCAGCCATGGACCAATCACTTGAAGAATTGCGCGTGACGGCGCTTGCCCAGATTGCCGGGGTCGGCGACGAGGCGTCGTTGGAGGCGGTGCGGGTGCAGTACCTCGGGCGCGCCGGGAAGATTTCGGCGGCGAGCGAGGCGATGAAGTCGCTGCCCAAGGAGGACAAGCCGCGGATTGGGAAGTTGCTCAACGAGGTGCGCGGGGCGGTGAGTGGGGCGCTGGACGCGGCGAAGGCGGCGCTTTTGGCGAAGGCCGATCAGGCTGCGTTTGCGGGAGTCGATGGTTCTCTGCCGGGCACCGGGTTGCCTCAAGGCAGCCTGCATCCGCTCACGCAGCTTCAGGAGCGGGCGATCCAGATTTTCCGGCGGATGGGGTTTGCGCTGGCGGATGGGCCGGACATCGAGACGGAGTTCCATTGTTTCGACGCGCTCAACACGCCGGCGGATCACCCGGCTCGCAACGAGCAGGACACGTTTTACTTTGGGGACGGGCGGTTGTTGCGCACGCACACGAGTTCGGTGCAGGTGCGCACGATGGAGAAGGTGGCGCCGCCAGTGCGCATCATTGCGCCCGGAGCGGCGTATCGGCGCGATGAGATTGATGCGACGCACCTTGCGCAGTTCACGCAGATGGAGGGGTTGTACGTGGACGAGAACGTCAGCGTGGCGGATTTGAAGGGAACGCTGGAGTTCTTCTTCCGCGAGTTGCTTGGCAAGGATGCGCAGTTCCGTTTCCGGCCGCACTTTTTCCCGTTCACGGAGCCGAGTTACGAGGTGGACATCAAGACGAGCGCGCTGGGCAGTGCGGATCGCTGGCTGGAGATCGCCGGATGCGGGATGGTGGATCCGGCGGTGTTCGAGGCGATCAACACGCGCCGTGGTGATCGTGCGTTTGATCCGGAGAAGGTGACCGGGTTTGCGTTCGGGTTCGGATTAGACCGCTTGGCGATGATCCTCTCGCGGGTGCCGGACATCCGTTATTTCACGGACAACGACCAGCGCTTTCTCGCGCAGTTCTAAATTTCAGATCCCGTTTTTTTCTCATGAAAGTTTCCCTCAACTGGCTGCGTGAACTGGTGGATTTGCCGGAGGACACGGGGCGTCTTGTGGACTTGCTGACGTTGGCGGGCGTGGAGGTGGAAGATATCGAGCAGCACGGTGTCGCGATTGCCAACGTGGTGGTGGCCGAGATCCGCGAGAGCGTGCAGCATCCGAATGCGGATCGGCTTAGCGTGTGCCAGATCGATGATGGGTCCGGCACGCTGCGGCAGATCGTGTGTGGAGCGAAGAATTACCGGGTGGGCGACAAGGTGCCGGTGGCGCTTCCGGGCGCGGTGTTGCCAGGCGATTTCAAGATTAAGGTGGGCAAGTTGCGCGGGGTGGAGAGCCAGGGGATGCTGTGCAGTGCTGAAGAACTCGGGATGCCGAAGGGGGAAGATGGGTTGCTGATCCTCGGGAATGAGCCCGCTGCGGGGACGCCGCTTGGTGCGTTGTTTCCATCGGACACGGTGCTGGAGCTGGAGGTGACGCCGAACCGGCCGGATCTGTTGAGCGTGAATGGGATCGCGCGTGAGATCGGTGCGCTGACGGGCAAGCCGGTCCGTTTTGTGGGGCCGCAGTCCGCTGTGTCCGGGGTTGATGCCGGGGCTGGTGCGGTGCAGGTGGCCAGTCTTGAACGGTGTCCGTTTTACAGTGCGCGAGCGATTCGTGGGGTGAAGGTGGTGGCGAGTCCCGAATGGTTGCGGCGCAAGCTGGAGGCAGTGGGGTTGAGGCCGATCAACAACTTGGTGGACGTGACGAACCTCGTGATGCTCGAGCTTGGACAGCCGCTCCATGTGTTCGATGCGGATGTGCTTGAGGGCGCGGTCCGCGTCCGGTGTGCGGTGGAGGGAGAGGAGATGGTGGCGCTGGATGGGAAGAGTTACCGGCTTGGGGCCGAGGAGCTCGTGATCGCGGACGGAGCGCGTCCGCAAGCGATTGCCGGGATCATGGGAGGCGAGGCGAGCGGGGTGACGGAGCGCACGGTGAACGTGTTGTTGGAGAGCGCGTATTTCGAGCCACGCGGGATTCGGCGTAGTGCGCGCAAATTGGGGCTGAGTTCGGATTCGAGCTATCGCTTCGAGCGGGGGGTGGATCGCGCGGGGGTGCTGCGTGCGGCGCAACGTGCGACTGAGCTGATTTTGGAACTGGCTGGGGGCGAGGCGGGTCCTGTTCAGGTAGGTGGGAATGTGGACGCGCTGAGTCGGGAGGCGTGTGTGGTGGGGCTGCGTGCCGAGCGCCTTTGCAGTCTGTTGGGGGTGAAGGTGGAGCCTGCGCGCGTGGAGCAGATTCTTACGGGGTTCGGTTTGGTGAGGGAAGGGGATGGGTGGCGGGTGCCGTCGTTCCGTGCGGATCTGACGCGGGAGATCGACCTTGTGGAGGAGGTGGCGCGGGTGTTTGGGATGGAGGCTATTCCTGCGAAGACGCAGGCGCGTTTCGTGCCGGCGAGTGATACGGACGGGCGTTATGATGTGGCGATGGAGTTGCGGCGTGCCTGTGTGGCAGCGGGTTTGCACGAGGCGCGGAGCATCACGCTGGTGCCGGAGATTCCGCTGGGGCTGTCTTTGACGGGGATCGGAGCGGAGGCGTTGATCCGCGTGAAGAACCCGATGATTGATGATCAGGTGGTGCTACGGCCGAACCTTTTGCACGGACTGCTGAAGGCGGTGGGTGACAACTTCCGCGCGCAAGCGGAGTCGGTGCGGCTCTTTGAGGTGGGGCGGGTTTTTTTCCGCGGTGAGCAGGAGGAGGGATCCCGTCTGGCGATGGTTTTGAGCGGGGCTTTGCATGGGCGTTCGTGGCGGGGTGGGCAGGGGCGCGAGGCTGACCTCTTTGATTTGAAGGGGATTCTTAGCGGGGTGCTAGGTTCCCGAGTGGGGTTTGAGTTGAAGGAAAATTCTGCGCTGGCGTTGTCGCTGGCGTTGACTGTCGGGGGTCGGGAGGTGGGGGTGCTTGGGCAGCTCTGGCCTGCCGATGCGCGGGCGTTGGACGCGAAGGCGCCGGTGATGTTTGCGGAGGTGAACCTTGATGCGTTGGCGCAGGCGGGGTGGAGCAGGGGTGGGCGTGTGTACGAGGCGGTTCCCCGTTTTCCGGGGGTTACGCGGGATATCGCGATGCTGGTGCCGCTGGGGTTGGGGCACGCGGAGGTGGTGCGGGTGCTGGAGAGTGTGAAGGAGCCGTTGTTGGTTGGGGTGGAACTGTTCGATGTGTTTGCGGATGCGAGTGGGGAGAAGGTGCCTGCGGATCGGAAGTCACTGGCTTACTCATTGACATACCGGTCGGTGGACCGAACACTGACGACAGAAGAAGTCAACGCGGCCCACGGGCGCCTGAAAGAGGCACTGGCGGGGCAGTTGGCGGTGAGTTTCCGCGAGTGACTGCAGTGGCTTTGAATGAGTTCCTGCTGCGGCGAGTCCTTCCTTGAGGAGGCGGAGTTCTTTGGAGATTTCGAGGCCTGTTTTCTGCATTCCCATGAATGCGGGGGGCATGGACTCAACAAGTTTGCCCTGTGTTGTTCGACCAATCGGCGGGAATCCCGGTCCGGTAATCTTACATAACACAGGAGGCCGGGGTGGGCGTGTTAATGTCATGCCTTCGTTGGAAGACAAAGGCCCGTCCCAGGTCGTCCGCTCGTGAACCTTCGGGGGAACGTGGTGCTCCATCGAGACGGCAATCGCAGGGCAAATCAGGCGCCTCAGAGGACGGCTCACATGAGCTTCCCTGAGGCGCCTGTTTTTTTGTGTGGATCGATGGAGGGCGGGCGGTGGGTGTGAGGGGAAGGAAAGTGGGCGGAGTGATTCTTTGCGCTTCAAAATTGGGGGCGCGTTCTCCTAACTAGTTAATTACATGCGCGCGATTCTCGCTCTCGAAGACGGACGTCACTTTGTTGGGGAAGCCTTTGGTGCATCAGCCACCACGGTGGGCGAGGTATGCTTCAACACGTCGATGACAGGATATCAGGAGGTGCTGACGGATCCGTCCTACCGTGGACAGGTGGTGGCGATGACTTATCCCGAGATCGGTAACTACGGAGTGAACGCCTGCGACGAGGAGAGCGGGGGGCCGCATGTGCGTGGGTTTGTGATTGAGGAGCTGAGTCCCGTGGCCAGCAACTGGCGATCAGAGGGGACGTTGGACGCTTATTTGAAGCGGTGGAACGTTCCCGGAATTCAGGGGATCGACACGCGTGCGCTTACGCGGCATCTGAGGGACAAGGGGGCGATGAAGGGGTGCCTGACGAGTGAGTCGATCAGCGTGGAGGAAGCGGTGCGAAGGGCAAAGGAGGGCAGCGGTGTGGTGGGTATGGATTACGTGAAGGAAGTGACTCCCAAGGCCGCCTACGACTGGGATCCCGGGGATGAACTAAGCCGCAAGTGGACGGTGGTGAAGGGGAGTCCGGCGCCCGGAGAAAAGGTGGCAGCCGGGGAGCGGTTTGAACCTCTCGCACCGGCGAGGCATTCGATCGTGGCGTATGATTTTGGGATGAAGGTGAACATCCTCCGGCGTTTGCGGCAGGAGGGGTTCAAGGTGCGGGTGGTTCCGGCGGACACGCCGGCTGCGGACGTGCTGGCGTTGAAGCCGGACGGCGTCTTTCTTTCCAACGGCCCCGGGGATCCTTCCGCCCTGCATTACGTGCATGAGAACCTGCGCGGGTTGATTGGGAAGACGCCGATCTTTGGTATCTGCCTTGGGCACCAGATGCTGAGTTATGCGTTTGGAGGGAAGACCTTTAAGCTGAAGTTTGGGCACCGTGGGGGGAATCAACCGGTGAAGGATCTGGAGACGGGGCGTGTGTCGATCACTTCACAGAATCATGGATTTGCGGTGGATCCGGAATCGTTGCCGGGGGAGGTGGTGGTGACGCATGTGAACCTCAACGATGGGACGCTGGAGGGGATGCGGCACCGGGATTTGCCGATTTTCAGTGTGCAGTACCATCCGGAGGCTGCGCCTGGTCCCAACGACGCGAGCTACTTTTTTGAGCAGTTTGCCAATCTGATTGCGCGTTCTGGCGGGTCGCGTTAGAGGTTGCTTGCAGTTTTGGAATCACCCCCCCCGAATTCATGCCCACGCTCAAGTTCGTTCTTCAGGATGGCAGTGAGGTCCACACCGAGTTGCTCGATGAGAGCGTGACGGTGGGACGTTTGGAAGAGAACCTGATCCAGCTTCCCGACGCTTCGGTTTCGAGCAGGCATGCGGTGTTGATGCTTGTGGAGGGTGGCTACGTCCTGCGGGACCTCGGTTCGACGAACGGGACGGAGGTCAACGGAGTGCGACTGCAGGTGGGTGAGGATCGTGGGCTCGCGCATGGAGACAGGTTGGTTCTTGGGAGTGTGTCTGCTCTTTACACGGAAGGTGCGGACGCAGGGGATGGGTCGGGGGGTACTGCGCTGCCGGATGCGGAGATGGAGGTGGCGAGTGTTGGTGCTTCCAGTGAGCGGCCTTCGAACTTTTCGAATGCTTCCCCTTTTCAAGCGCGGACCCAAAAGCGGGACGTGGGTGCGGTGGCGGTGATGGCCTTTGGTGTTCTGGCGTTGCTGGCGGGTGCATGGGTGATTTTTCTGGTTTTCGGCATGGAGGTTTCGCTCTAGGCGATGGCCGGGGCCCGGGCGATTCCGCGAGCCGAATGCGTTTGGGTGGAGCGGGTGGAAGAGGACGGGGAGTCTCGGGATGGTCTGTGGGGGGATGTGGGTGCGTTGGAGTTGAGTGAATGTACGGGTGGGGGGGTGCCTGAGCAGCGGACAGAAGTCCGGGCGTGTTGGACAAGGGACGCGCTGCACCTGCAGTTTGCGGTCTGGGACACGGATCCTTGGGCGACGCTGTTGGAGCGCAAGGCACTCTTGTACACGGAGGAGGTGGTGGAGGTGTTTTTGGATCCCGCGGGGGATGGGGAGGGGTATTTCGAATTGGAACTAAACCCCCTGAATACGGTTCTGGATCTGGCGCTCCGGCGCAACCGGAGTGGTTTTTTGAAGGATTTCGGATGGGTGTGCGAAGGGTTGAGTACCGGCGTTCGCAGGACGCAGTGGGGGTGGGTGGGGAGTTGGAAGATCCCGTTTCTGGCAGTTGCCGCGGAGCCTCCCGCGGCGGGTGCGGTATGGCGTGTGAACTTCTGCAGGATCGACCGACCCAAGGGCAGGCCGCGTGAATTGAGTGCATGGGTGCCGACGCTGTCGGGCACGTTTCACAGCCCGCGGCACTTTGGCGCGCTGGAGTTTTCGGGACCGCGTTCCGCTGCTGCTTCTTTGATGGCGAGGCCTGTGGTTTCCTAGGAAGTGTGGTCGCTGGAATGCGGCTGGGACTCGGGGGACTGGCCGGGGTTGGAGTGGTGGGCTGGGCCGTTGGATCGGAGTTCCTTTTCCAGGGAGTGTTGATAGCCGCGGCGGGCGGCGCGTTGGAGAAACCATCCGATCAGGATGAAGCTGAGGGCGCTCCATTGGTGTTTGGCAAAGAGGCCGTAAGCGCCCCAGAGGACGAGGCCGGCGCTGAGGACTAGTGCGGCTCGGGAGGAGATCCATGTGGATCTGGCAAGGCGTCCGGTGCGTTTCCAGAGGAGGGCGCGCAAGACCCTGCCTCCATCGAGTGGGTAAGCCGGGATGAGGTTGAAGATGAGGAGTGAGAAATTTGCTGCGGCGAGCCAGTAGCTGATGACGGCTGGCAGGTCGTTTTCGCGGTTTTCCAGAAACAGTCCGAGGCAGAGGGACAGGAGGGTGATGAGTACGGTGACGGCCGGGCCGCCGAGCGCGATTTTGATTTCGGAGGTGGGATCATCTGGCTCGCGAGCGATTTCTGCGACGCCCCCGATGCAGTAGAGCGTGATGCGGGTGACCGGTACGCCGCAGCGCTGGCTGACGATGCTGTGGCCGAGTTCGTGGAGGAGGATACTCAGGAAGAAGAGGAGCGAGGAGACCAGGCCAGTGGCGGCGTAGGTGAGGGGGCTTCGATCTGGCAGCAGTTCGGGCAGGAACTGCGACGCGAGGGTGTAAGAGACGACCGCGGCGAGGGGGAACCAGGAGAGGTGCAGGTGGAGTGCGATGCCTCGGCAGCTGCCGATTTGAAGGCTGCTTCGGCGGTTGATCAGCGTCCGCCAGCGCATGAAGGAGGGGGGGGAGGTGCGGCTGCCTTGAAGAGCGATGGCAGTGCAGAGCTAGGGAACGACCGCCGGTGGGGCGGGTTTCTGTGAAGCGGCATCCGGCTTTGGCTGCGGTGCTGCATCTTTGGAGGGCGGGCCTCCGAGGAGATCGGGGATGAAGCTCTCGCCAGCGTCGAGAGGGAGGGTCGACCAGAGGCGAAGTTGGTCGAGGGAACCTGTGACGTAAGCGTTGAAAGGGGTGCCCTTTTCTTCACCGATGGCGATCAGTGAGATGAGAGGAGTCGAGGGATTTGCGTTGAAGAAGCGGACGCTGGCTTCTTGGAGAGTGAGGGATTTGCCATTGGCTGAGGCGTTGAGGCCGCTGAGATTTACGGTGCCCTCGAGGGCGGGTTCGGCGATGGAGCCGCCGATGTGGAGATCGAGGCGGTCCGTTTTGCACTGGAGGTCGAGTTCCCAGAGTTTCCATGCGTCCGGAACCTCGCCGAAGAGCGGGGGGAGGCTGGGCTTGGCTTTTTGCTGCCAGAGAGAGCGGAGGTCGTCCTTGATCTGGAACTGGACGGATGTGACTGCGCCGGAAACCTTCGCTTTATCAGCGGGTCCTTCGATTTGGAGTTTAAGAGAGGCGTCGGCAGCGGACGTTTTTGCGGAGCCGAAGAGGGGCAGTGTGGCGGACGGCAGCGTCGCTTCGAGATGGAGCTGTGGTCTCAGGATGTTGGCGAGCGAGATGTGTCCGCCCAGTTGCACGGTGCCGAAGGGATGGATGGCTTGAAGGGGCTGCACCTGGAGTTCGCCATTCTGGAGGGAGCCCGTGATGTTCGCGATGGCGAGGACAGGGCCGGTCTCGCTAAGGGGGATTTTTGCGTCGGTGATGGAGATGCTGCCGTCGGACTTGCAGGCGGTTGCTGAACCCGTTGCTTGAAGGGTTCCCGAGAGGTGGCCGGAGGGCGGATTGCGCAGGCCAAGGAGTCGTCCGATGGCTTGGAGGTTGAGATCGTTCGCCGAGAGGTCGAGTGATCCTGGCTTATCGGGAGGGAAGAGGGAGGTGGAGGCGGCGGGTGTCTCGGCTGAGGGGAGGGAGAGCGGGAGCAGTGCGCTGCCCTGAAGGGTGGTTTTTCCGTCCTGCGCGAGCTGGATTTTTTTGACGGAGAGGCCAGTGGATTGGAGGGCGATGTCGGCTTGGAGGTGGTTGTGATCGTCGGTGAGGGTGAAGCTTGAGAGTTGGAGTGCGTCGCCTGTGTAGCTGCCGGTGGTTTCGAGATTGAAGGGGGTGAGTTCCTGGGTGGGCTTGGCTGAGAGCTTCACGCGGCGGAGGCGGGCGAGGAAGTTGCCTTCATGGCCCTTTGTGGAGCCGGATCCGGTCCACTCCATGACGGCTCCGCCGCTTAGAGGGGAGGGGAGGAGGGGTGTTTTTTGGATGAGGGCGTCATAAGTGGCCATCTCATCGATGGAGGCGCGCAACTCTCCCCAATATTGGGAGGGGCCGAGGATGTTGACGACTCCGCGTCCGCGGAGGTAGTCGGCGCCGTTGAAGATTTCGAGGTTGAGGATGTGGCAGTCGTTACCGGAGAGGCGGAGTGCGGCGTGGAGGTTTTCGATGGGGGCGTTGCGCCATTTGAGGCTGGAGCCTGAGAGGATGAGTTGGCCGGTGAAGTTTTGGTTGCGGCTGCGGATGGAGCCTTCGAGTTTGGCCTTGCCCGCGGTGTATTTGAATTCCGGGAGGAGCAGGGCGGAGAGGGCCGTGAGGTCGTTGAGTTCGGCACTGACGTCGCAGGTGAATTCGTTTTGGAGCCAGTTGACGCCCTCGGCTGGGAGGGATGCTTCGCCGCTGAGGCTGATGCGGTTTGGGCCTTGGTCGAGTTCGAGGCGCGAGACCTTGAGTCTCGAGTTGATGAGTTCTGCGCCCACAGAGAGGGAGTCCCACTGGCGCGTCTCCCACTGGAAGTTGGTGGCTTCGAGGAGGAGGCTGGCGGTGGATTTTTCCGGTTGTTGGGGGCCGCCGCGGAAGTTGAGCTTACCCTCCTTGATGGTGCCGCCAGCTGCGTCGGAGAGGTTGAAGAAGAGGGCGAGTTTGGCGAGGTCGATCTGGGTGAAGGTGGTGCTGCCGTCCAGGATGAGGGATTCGGAATCGGGGACGATGCGGGCCTGTCCACGGCAGGCTCCGCCGAATGCTTGCATCTGGACCTGCATTTCTGGATCTAGGCCACCGAGTCGGGCGAGGTCCGCGGAGAAGGAGGTGACTTCCAGTTCTGGCTCGAGCGAGAGTTTGCCGAGCAGGAGGCGGGATCCTTGGAGAGCCGTGCTGCCGCGGACATTGCGGAAGGTGCGATCGAGCCATGGTTGGTGAATGGCAATGCGCCGGAAGGAAACGGCGCCCGGTTCCAACGCGCTGAGCAGGAAGCTTGCTTGGTTAATTTCCAGAGAGTGCTTCCCGTTTTGGACGGTGATGCCGAGTCTTCGCACGTCGAGCGTTTGCGGCAGAGGCAGCGTCCATGCGGGTAAGCGAGGGAGGGGGCTGGCGGGATCGGCAGCGGCGCGGAGTTGGGTTTCGTGTGGGTGATCTGCGAGGACGTAGGAGCCCTGCGCACCGTCGACGGTGATGCGGGAGAAGCATCGGTCGAAGCTGCCGAGAAGGAGCTTTTTCCAAGAGAAGTCTGCCTCGAGTCTTGCGATGCGGAACTGCAGTTTATTGCCTGTGGAGGAGGTGTGTTCCACGCTGATACCCTGGATGAGGAGGGGTTCGAAAATGGTGTTTTCCAGACGTTCCATCTGCACGGTGGCGCCGCGGGATTTGGCGGCGAGCCATACGCCGGTGCGTACTGTGGCGTGGAAGACTTCGGGTTCAGTCTGGAGAAGGCCAAGCACGAGTGCGCCAAGCGTGCAGGCACGGAGTAGGCGCAGAGCTTTTGGTTTTTTCTTAGCGGGCGGGGTGGAGTCAGGCATGCGGGAAACGGAGTGCGAAGCTAACTCGAAGAGGGAAAAAGGAAAGAGTTGCGCTCGTTTTGTGTGGCGGTCTGGGGAAAAAGAGAAGCCCCGGGCGACAGAGTCGTCCCGGGGCTTCCAGAGTGGGCTGTGGTGGAGGGAGGGGATTAACCCTCTGCTGGGGAGCCTTCAACCTCGTCGTCGTTGCGGACGACGGGAGCGATGGCTTGGAGTTTTTCGCCGGCTCTGAGGTCGATGAGTTTGACGCCCATCGAGTTGCGGCCGATGACGCGCACCTCGTTCACACGGGTGCGGATGATCTGGCCCTTGTTGGTGATGAGCATGAGATCCTGGTTTTCATGCACGGAGAGGGCGCCGACGACCTGGCCGGTTTTGTCGCCGACCTTCATGGTGATCACGCCTTTGCCTCCGCGGGACTGGCGGCGGTAGATTTCGCCGTCTGCGTCGTCGAAGGGGGTGCGCTTGCCGATGCCGTTTTCGCCTGCAACGAGGAGGGTGGCGTCCTTGTTGGTGAGGACGGCGGCTACGACGTAGTCGCTCTTTTCCAGGCGGATGCCCCAGACGCCGATGGCGTCGCGTCCCATTTCGCGGACTTCCTCTTCGTGGAAGCGGATGGACATGCCGCGGCGGGTGATGATGACGATTTCGTCGTTACCCTCGGTGAGCATGCAGTCGATGAGGCGGTCGTCCTCTTCGATTCTGATGGCGATGATGCCGCCTTTGCGGATGTTGCGGAAGCGCTCGAGGTTGCTCTTCTTCACGAGGCCGCTGCGGGTGCAGAAGAAGATGGTTTTGTTCGGGTCCCAGGTTTCGCCCTCGTTCTTCTTGCCTTGGATGCGGATGGTGGCGGCGATCTTCTCCTCGGGTTTGAGTTCGAGGAGGTTGGCGATGGATCGGCCCTTGGAGGCGCGTCCCATTTCCGGGATTTCGAACACGCGCTCGACGTAGCAGCGACCCTGCGCGGTGAAGAACATGAGGTAGTCGTGGGTGGTGGCGGTGAAGAGGTGTTCGACGAAGTCGCCGTCCTCCTCTGTGACGCCTTCGCGGGTCTGCATGCCCATGACGCCCTTGCCTCCGCGGCGCTGTGCGCGGTAGGCGCTGATGGCGGTGCGCTTGATGAAGCCGTTGTGGGTGATGGTGATGATGCAGCCTTCGTTGGCGATGAGGTCCTCGAGGGCGATCTCGCCTTGGTCTGGAACGATCTGGGTGCGGCGCTCGGTGGCGTGCTGTTCCTTGATTTCGCTGAGTTCCTTTTTGATGATGCTCAGCACGCGGCTTTCGCGTTTGAGGATGTCGAGGAGGTCCTTGATGGTGGCGATGAGCTCGTCGTACTCCTTCTTGATCGCTTCGCGCTCGAGGCCGGTGAGTTGGTAGAGGCGCAGGTCGAGGATGGCGTTGACCTGGCGTTCGTTGAACTTGTAGTTGCCGTCGACGAGGCGCGCCTCGTCGCGGATGAGGATGCCGATCTGCTCGACGGAGCGCTTGGACCACGAGAGGGCCATGAGGCGCGCGCGTGCATCGTCGCGGTCGCGGGAGTCGCGGATGATCTTGATGAAATCATCGAGGTTGGCGAGAGCGATGAGGAGCGCTTCGAGGCGTTCTGCGCGTTCTTCGGCCTCCTTGAGGAGGAAGCGGGTGCGGCGGAGGACGACTTCACGGCGGTGCTCGATGTAGCAGGAGATGGCGTCCTTGAGGGAGAGGAGCTTTGGCTTGCCGTGATCGATGGCGAGCATGGACGCGGCGAAGGAGCTTTCGAGCGCGGTATGCTTGTAGAGGTTGTTGAGGAGAACCTTGGGATTGGCGTCGCGCTTGAGTTCGACGACGACCCGGGTGTTTTCGTCCGACTCGTCGCGGACGTCGGAGATGCCAGTGAGGATCTTCTCGTGGACGAGTTCGGCGATGCGTTTGACGAGTTCGGCGCGGTTCACGCCGTAGGGGATCTCGGTGATGATGATCTGTTCCCTGCCGCCCTTGAGTTCTTCGACGCCGGCTTTGCCGCGGACACGCAGCGAGCCTTTGCCGGTGTGGAAGTACTGTTTAACGGCGGCGGTTCCGCAGAGGCTGCAGCCGGTGGGGAAGTCGGGGCCCTTCACGTGGGCCATGAGGCCGTCGATGGTGATATCCGGGTCGTCGATCTGTGCGCAGATGCCGTCGATCACCTCGCCGAGGTTGTGAGGCGGGATGTTGGTGGCCATGCCGACGGCGATGCCGGTGCCGCCGTTGACGAGGAGGTTCGGCCATGCGGCGGGAAGGACGGTGGGCTCGGAGAGGGACTCGTCGTAGTTGGGGACGAAGTCGACGGTTCCCTTGTCCATGTCCTCCATGAGCGCCGCGCCGAGGTGCTTGAGGCGGGCTTCGGTGTAACGCATGGCGGCTGGCGGGTCGCCTTCGACGGAGCCGAAGTTGCCCTGACCTTCGACGAGCATTTCGCGCATGGCCCAGGATTGGGCCATGTGGACGAGGGTGGGGTAGACGGCTTGGTCGCCGTGTGGGTGGTATTTACCGATGGTTTCGCCGACGATACGCGCGCACTTGAGGGGCTTGCGCGTCGGGGTGATGCCCAGTTCGCTCATGGCGAAGAGGATCCGTCGCTGGGAGGGTTTAAGGCCGTCGCGGGCGTCTGGCAGTGCGCGCGAGACGATGACGGACATGGAGTAGTCGAGGAACGACTTCGACATTTCGTCGGCGACGTCGATCTTTTCGATTTTTTCGTGCGGGTTGGGCATGGAAGGCGAAGGGGTTGCGCTGCGGGTGTGAGGGCTTTAGTGGCGGCTCAGACGTCGAGTTTGGCGTTGAGGGCGTTGTCCTCGATGAAGGCGCGGCGTGGTTCGACGACATCGCCCATGAGGACGGTGAACATCTCGTCGGCCTTGACGGCGTTGTCTTCGTTGAGGTCGACCTTGAAGAGCTTGCGCTTATCCGGGTTCATCGTGGTCTCGTAGAGCTGCTTGGGGTTCATCTCTCCAAGGCCTTTGAAGCGCTGGATCTGCATGCCCTTCTTGCCGATCTCGATGACTTTTTTGAGGATGTCCGGGATGGCAAAGAGGGGGTGGACGACGGCCTTGTCGCCCTCACCGTCGATGAGTTCAAAGATGGGGTGGTCGCGGTCTGCGAAATGCTCGATGGTGAGCCCTTTCTTGGCGAGTTCACCCAGGATCTTCTGGACCGGCACGCTCTCGTGGAGTTCGACAAGGCGTGCGCGGCGCCGGGAGGCGTCCTCCTTCTTTTTGCGCTCGGTTTTTTCAGGGGCCTGCTCTGTGGCAGCGGATTCTGTGGTTTCCGCGGGCTCCACGTCGAAGAGGTTGAGGTCGCGGTTTTCCTCGTGGAATGCGCGCACCTGCTCTTCGCCTGGGAAGTAGGTGACCCACTCTTGGTTGCCTTCGCGGACGCGGACGAGGTGGGTGGGGAGTGTGCCGGCCTTCGGATCGCGTTCAGAGAGGTAGGCCTCGAAGTCGCCGCCATGACGACGGATGGACTCGCTGAACTTGGAGAGGCGCTCGAGCAGTTCGAGCATGTCCTTGAGTTGTTGAGCGGTGAATGTTCTGCTGTCGGCGAGGTTCTTGAGCTTCACTTCGTCGGCGCCGAGGGAAATGAGGATTTTGTTGAGGGCGGCGTCGTCGTCGACGTACTCCTCGCGCTTTTTGCGTTTGATGAGGTAGAGGGGCGGGGAGGCGATGTAGATTTTGCCCTGTTTTACGAGTTCCGGCATCTGACGGTAGAAGAAGGTGAGGAGGAGGGTGCGGATGTGGGATCCGTCGACGTCGGCATCGGTCATGATGATGATGCGGCCGTAACGCAGCCTGTCCATATTGAAGGAGCCTTCCTGATCGCCTGAGCCGATGCCGGTGCCGATGGCGGTGATCATCGTCTGGATTTCCTGGTTCTGGAGAACCTTGTCCAAACGGGCCTTTTCGACGTTGATGAGCTTGCCGCGGATGGGGAGGATGGCTTGGTAGCGGCGGTCGCGACCCTGCTTGGCGGAGCCGCCTGCTGAGTCGCCCTCGACGATGTAGAGTTCGGTGAGTTCGCGTTCGCGCTCGGAGCAATCGGCGAGTTTTCCCGGGAGACCGCCGCCGGTGAGGGCGCCCTTGCGGACGGTCTCGCGGGCTTTGCGAGCGGCTTCGCGTGCGCGGGAGGCCATGAGGCATTTCTCGATGACTTTTTTCACGACCGGAGGGTTCTGGTCGAAGTAGGTCATGAGGCCTTCGTAGACGACGGAGGCGACGATGCCCTCGGCTTCCGGGTTGACGAGTTTGGCCTTGGTCTGGGCGTTGAAGCTTGGGTTGGGGTGCTTGATCGCGAGCACGCAGGTGAGGCCTTCGCGGACGTCGTCTCCGCTGATGGTCGGGTCCTTTTCCTTGAGGAGGTTGTTCTGCTTGGCGAACTGGTTGATGGCCTTGGTGAGGGCGGAACGGAAGCCGGTGAGATGAGTGCCGCCGTCCGGGTTGGGGATGGCGTTGGTGAAGCAGAGGATCTGGTCGTTGTAGGAGTCGTTGTACTGGAGGACCAAGTCGATGTGCATGTCGTCTTGGATCTCCTGCTGATCCTTGTTGCGGAAGGAGACCGAGCGTTTGCCGGCGATGACGATGGGCTTGGGATGCAGGACCTGCTTGGCTTCGCCGAGTTGGCGTACGAACTCCTCGATGCCGAGTTTGTAGAGGTACTGTTCTTTGCGGAGTGTCTCGCCGCGCTCGTCGACGAGGTTGATTTCGAGGCCTGGGTTCAGGAAGGCGAGTTCGCGCAGGCGTGCGGCGAGTTTGGCGAACTGGAACTCCGTGGTGATGGTGAAGATGGTGGCATCCGGCAGGAAGGTGATGGCCGTGCCTGTCTGCTTCTTGTTTTTGACCTCGCCGGTGACGGTGAGTTTCTGCGTGGTGACGCCGCGCTCGAAGGCCATGTGGTAGATCTTGCCATCGCGGGTGACGTCGACCTTGAACCAGTCCGAGAGTGCGTTCACGCACTTGGCGCCGACGCCGTGGAGGCCGCCGGAGTATTTGTAGGCGCCCTGACCGAATTTCCCACCGGCGTGGAGGTTGGTGAGAACCAACTCGAGGGCGGGGATCTTAAACTTGGGATGGATGTCGACGGGGATGCCGCGGCCGTTGTCGCGGATGGTGCAGGAGCCGTCGACATGGATCATGACGTCGATCTTGGAGCAGTAGCCGGCGAGGTGTTCGTCGATGGAGTTGTCGAGAACCTCGAAGACGCAGTGGTGAAGGCCGCGTTCATCGGTGGGCCCGATGTACATGCCGGGCCGCTGGCGGACTCCGGCGAGTCCTTCGAGTTTGTCGATTTTGGAGGCATCGTACGTTGCCTCGACTGGCCGCATGGTTTGGTCGGCAGCAGCGGGGGTGGAGTCTTCAGGGGAAGGTTCGGCCATAATACAGGGAAGGAAAAATGAAGTGGGGCGTTGAGGGAAAAGCTGAGCGGTTAATTTAGTCAGCGCCCATGGGTGGAACAACGCTTTTTTCGAGGAAGCGCTAGTAATTGGGCTGTGTCGACGTTCAGACCACAAGATGTAGGATCGGGAGTTGCAGCGGGGCGGGGCTTTTCCGGGTGATTCGTGGGTGATTTTGAAGGGGTGGGAGGTTTTTCGCTCCCCGGTGCTGTGCTTCATCTTAAGATCTGCCTAATGAATGGACCTTATGATTTGGTGGTGATCGGTGGTGGGAGCGCGGGTTATGCTGCGGCGGCGACTGCCGTTCGCGAGGGGCTGAGCTGTGCTGTGGTGGACGGGGCCGACGAACTGGGCGGACTCTGCATTCTGCGTGGGTGCATGCCGAGCAAGGCGCTGCTGGAATCCTCCCACCGGGCGGAGGTGGTGCGGCGTGCGGCGGAGTTTGGTTTGAGGGTGGGATGG
This sequence comes from Chthoniobacter flavus, assembly GCA_945861435.1. GTDB lineage: Bacteria > Verrucomicrobiota > Verrucomicrobiia > Chthoniobacterales > Chthoniobacteraceae > CAIURC01. Next base: position 20,165 of record CAMAUX010000047.1, read on the forward strand.
GAGGGGGTGGATCTGCCTGCGGTGATCGGGCGCAAACGCCGGTTGGTTGGGGAGTTTGCGGGGTACCGTCAGGGGCAGCTGAGCGATGGACGCTTTGAGTTGGTGAGAGGAAGGGGGGGGTTTGTTGATCCGCACACGCTGAACGTGGAGATGCGCGGTGGCGGAGTGCGGAGGGTGGAGGGTCGTGCGTTCTTGTTGGCCACGGGTTCCCGCGTTCGCCGGGTGGACATCGCCGGGCTTGAGGAAGCGGGGTTTTGGGATAGTGACCAGGTTCTGGAGAGCGTGCGCCTGCCGGAGTCGGTGGCGGTGCTCGGAGGCGGTGCGGTGGCGGTGGAGTTGGCCAGTTACTATGCGGGGTTTGGGGTGCGGGTGGTTTTGATCCAGCGCGGTGGGCAGTTGTTGAGGGATGTGGATGCGGACGTGGCGTCCGGATTGGCTGCAGGCCTGGAGCGGCGCGGTGTGGAGGTGTTGTGCGGCACTTCGTTGATTGGGGTGGAGCGCGCGGGCGCAGGCAGGCGGGTGGTTTTTGTGCGTGGCGGTGAGCGCCGCGAGGTGGAGGTGGAGCAACTGGTCTGCGCGCTTGGGCGAGAGCCGATGGTTGATGGTCTTGGGTTGGATGTTGCGGGTGTGAAGGCCGGGGTGGGCGGGGTGGGGGTGGAGGGCACGCAGCAGACGAATGTCGCGCACATCTTTGCTGCGGGAGATGTGTGTGGTCCGTTTGAGGTTGTGCATCTTGCTGTTCAGCAGGGGGAGGTTGCTGCCCGCAATGCTGCGCGGCTCCTGCGGGGGGGTGGGGGGCTGGAGCGGATGGACTATCGGTTGAAGTTGTTCGCGGTTTTTTCCCGACCCGAGGTGGCTGCGGTGGGATTAACGGAGAGAGAGGCTGGCGTGCTGGGTTTGGAGGTGGATGTGGCGCGGTATCCCTTCAACGATCATGGGAGGTCGATGGTGCAGGGGGAGGAGGATGGTTTTGTGAAGTTGGTGGTGGAGCGGGCATCGAGGAAGATCGCCGGGGCTGCGGTGGTGGGGCCGTCGGCGGCTGAGTTGATCCAGGAGGTGGTGGTGGCGATGCACTTTGGAGGCACGGCGGGCGACCTTGCGCGTGTGCCTCATTATCATCCCACCCTGAGCGAAATTTGGACGTATCCGGCAGAGGAGTTGGCGTGACAGGGAGTGGGCTTGTTGTGGGATCGGGGGAAAACTGAAAGTGGTGCCAAGGGGGCGTTGACAGAGCGGGGTGGCCGGATAAGAGTCGGAGGTGATTCGGTCCCGGAATCAGAGAGCCACAGGCTTTCGGGGGCTGGATTAATTACCCAAGCGAGTTGCCCTCTCGCTCTCGTTTACCAAAGCAAACCCACCCATGTCCGATAACAACACCCGCAATGTGCTCTCCCAAGATGTGGAGATCAAAGGATCCATCAAGTTCACCAACGATCTGACCATCGACGGCAAGGTCGAGGGCGAGATCATTTCGCAGGGGGTTTTGACGGTGGGTGAGAATGCGGAGATTCGTGGGGAGATTAAGACCAAGTCTGCGACGGTGCACGGGAAGGTGAACGGCAATATTACCGTGGACGAGCGTTGCGAGCTCAAGGCGCGTGCGGTGCTGCACGGCGACCTGAAGGCTTCACGTCTTGTGATCGAGGAAGGCGCGACCTTCGTGGGCAAGTCGGAAGTTTCTCCGAACAAGATTGCGTCGATGAAGCCCGATGTTCGCGGCATTGAGCCGGGCAAGGTCGCCGCAAACCCGGCTCGGTAAGTAGCGGCCCATCGTGGCCAATCAAAACATTCCCAAGCAGGCGGAGAAGATCAGTGCGGATTGTCCGCACTGTGGCTTCAGCCAGCTGGAGTCTGCCTACGCGAAGTCCACCTTCTGCCGCAAATGCGGCCAGCACTTCAATATTGAGAAGTTGCTGATGAAGGAGGCTTCGAGCCTCAAGGCGCCCTCCCTTCTCGATCGGCTTTCAAAGCTGATCATGAGGGACAAGATCGTGGACGTGACCTGCTTTGGCTGCCGCACGAAGCAGCAGGTCAGCACGGAGGTTCAGTCGACTTCTTGTACAGCATGCGGGTCTTACATGGACCTGCGGGAGTTCAAGATCGCCGGACCATTTGGGCGGAGCATCCAGACGCATGGAAATCTGATCGTCACGTCCAAGGGGGACGTGGCGAGTTCGCGTATTTCCTGCGGCTCAGCGCTGATCGAGGGGAAGGTGAAGGGGAGCCTGCTCTGCACCGGAGTAATCCGTGTGAAGTGCAAGGGGCGGTTTCTTGGGTCGGTGGAGACCGAGGGGCTGACCATCGAGAAACGCAGTGAGGTGGAGTTCATCCGTCCGGTGAAGGCGCGCACGGTGGAGGTTGGCGGCAAGATCACGGCCCGCATTATGTGCGACGGCCGTGTGACTATTTCCAAGGGAGGACATTTGGATGGCGTCGTGCACGCCAAGTCTATTTCCGTGGAGAAAGGCGGGGTGTTCACCGGTGACCTCTTCATCAGCCCAACACCCGCGCAGACGGAGGATGAGTTTTTCGCGGCGGAACAATCCAGCTCCGCGGGAGCATCTCCTGTGGATGAGTCAGAAGCGGACGAGCCAGAAGTGGACGGCTCGAAAGATCAGGAAGAGTCTTCTGACGAGTCTGCGCCTGAATGACACCCTGAAGAGCCGGTGATTGGCCGGTTCAGTGGGTGTGGGGAGCGGCGGAGACTATTTCTTTTCAGCATTATTCTGAGCGGGCTGCGGATTTTGGCTGTTGCCAGTGTTTTCCACAGGAGCTGCGGCAGGTGCTGGAGCGGGGGCCGGCGTGGCAGTGGGAACGGGCGCTGCACTAGGAGTTGCAGGGGGAGCGAGCGTTGCGGCAGGAGCGGGAGCGGGCGGTGCGGCAGGACTGAGGGAGGGAGCCGCTGGAGCAGCGGGTTTGAGTTTCTGACTTTCGAAAATAGCCTGACGGGCGAAGGAGGTCTGGCCGAATTGGGAGATGATCTGGTCGTAAATCTGGCGGGCTTTGTCATCCTCAGAGCGGCTGTGGTGGATGCGCGCCTGAGACATCATGGCGACCGGGGCGGCGAAGCTTGAGGGGTAGGTGGCGATGACTTTCTGGTAGGTGGCGATCGCCTCGTCTGTTTTGCCCTGGGCCTCCAAGGTGGTGGCGATGCTGTTCCATGCGCCGCTGATCAGGGGGTGGGAGGGATGCTCCGTGGTGAACTTGCGAAGAGTGGTGGCCGCCTCGTCGAGTTTCCCTTCATTGCGGAGTTGTTCCGCGAGGAGGAGGGCTGCGTTGGCTGCGACAGGGGAGCTGCTATGGGATTGGATGACCTTGCGGAAGTCATCTGCAGACTTGGCTTGGGCAAAGTCTGCGGCCGCGGCATCCTGTGCGCGCTGGCTGGCGTATTGGTAAATGCCGTAGGCTGCGAGACCCGCGGCGAGTACCGCGGAGAGAGCCAGCACCTTGGTTTTGTGTTCGATCCAGAAGGCGAGTGGATCGAAGCCGTGGTCGGTGGGTTGGCTGTTTTCTGCAGGGGTGGACATAAGGTTGGGTAAACTTTCAAAGGGCCGGATGGAGGGCAAGCCCAGATCAGTCTGTTGATAGGGGTCTGCTTGCGGGGCACCTGTGTTTGGTCAGGAGCGGCGGGCAAGGATTTGGTGGGACTGCTGGGTCTTGACGATGGAGTCCGCGGGGAGCACGCCGCGCCACTGAGTGCCTGGATAGAGGACGGAGCGCTTGCCGATAAGGGAGCCTGGATTCAGGACGGAGTTGCAGCCGATTTCGGCATGGTCGCCGATGATGGCTCCGAACTTGCGGAGGCCGGTGGGCAGGAGGGCTTCGCCCGCAGGAACGGTGATCTCGCCCCGGTCGAGCTTCACGTTGGAGAGGATCACGCCCGCGCCGAGGTGGGCGCGGTACCCGAGGATGGAGTCGCCGACGTAGTTGAAGTGGGGAACTTGGGCTTCATCGAGGAGGATGGAGTTTTTGAACTCGCAGGAGTTTCCGAGGACGCAGCCGGATCCGACGACGACGTTTTCGCGGATGTAGCAGCCGCTGCGGATTTCGCAGTTTTCGCCGATCCATGCGGGGCCCTTGATCATGGCGCCTTGTTCGATGACGGTGCCGTGGCCGACGAAGACTGCGCCGCTGACGAAGGGTTTGCCGATGAGACGTCCGTGGATGCCTGGTTTGAGGCGGAACTGGAGGTAGCTGGTGATTTGAGCGAGGGCCTCCCAGACGTGCGAGGCGTTCTCGAAGAGCATCCGGTGCTCGGTGTGGTTGAGGTCGAGGTAGTCTTGGGGAGCAGGCATGGGGTGGGCGGTCTTAGGTGGGGAGGAGCTTGGGTCCCTCCTTGGTGTCCTTGAGCTGCCAGCCGAGAGCGGCGATCTGGTCGCGGATCTGGTCGCTGAGGGCCCAGTCTTTTGAGGCGCGCGCCTGCTGCCTTTGTTCGACCAGGTCGAGGACTTGTGCGGGGATGGTGAGGGAGTCTGCTTCGAGTGCGAGGACGGCATTGATCGTGCGCCATTCCGCGAGGAGGGCGGCGGACTGTCCTTTGGTGAGGCGGTGTTCGTCGAGGGCCTTGTTGCTTTCGCGCACGAGGTCGAAGAGCTGGCCCATGGCGGCGGAGATGTTGAGGTCGTCGTCGAGACAGTCGAGGAACCTTCCGCTGAATCCGGAGAGGGGGCTGGATTCCGGGGTGGCGTCTGCGGCGTTCTCCGTGAGCCGTTCGACCCATTGATCGAGGCGGCTGAGTGCTGCGCGTGCGCCTTCGAGCCCCGGGATGGTGAAGTTGCAGGGCAGCCGGTAGTTGACGGTGATAAGGGCGTAGCGGGTTTCGCGTCCGGTGAACCCGCGGGCGAGGAGGTCGCGGAGGGTGTGGAAGTTACCGAGGGACTTGGACATTTTCTGTCCGTCGACCATGAGGTGGGCGCAGTGAAGCCAGTGGCGGACGAAGGGTTTGCCAGTGCAGCACTCCGACTGGGCGATTTCGGCTTCGTGGTGGGGGAAGATGTTGTCGACGCCGCCGCAGTGGATGTCGAGTTCCGGGCCGAGGAGAGCGGTGGCCATGGCGCTGCACTCGATGTGCCAGCCCGGGCGGCCGCGGCCCCATGGGGAGTCCCACGCGACATCGCCATCGTTTTCATCCCATGCCTTCCAGAGTGCGAAGTCGCCGATGCTTTCCTTTTCGTACTCGTCGCTGCGGACGCGGCCCGAGGGGCGCAGTTCCTCGAGGTTGAGATGTGCTAGGCGTCCGTAGGCGGGGAATTTTGAGAGGCGGAAATAGAGGGAGCGATCCTCGGCTTGGTAGGCGATGCCAGCGGCCTGGAGCTGCTGGATCATGGAGATCATGCGATCGAGGTAGCGCGGTTCGGTGGCGGCGGGGTAGTGGAGAGCGCGGCGGATGCGGAGGGTGTCGATGTCTGTGAAGAAGGCGTCCTTGTAGATCTGGGTGAAGTCGGCGAGGTGTTTGCCGGCCTTGCGGGAGTCGCGGATTGTCTTGTCGTCGACGTCGGTGAGGTTCATCACGCGCAGGACGTGGTAGCCGCGGGCCTCGAGATGGCGCTGGAGGAGGTCCTCGAAAAGGTAGGCGCGGAAGTTGCCGATGTGGGCGTGGTTGTAGACGGTGGGTCCGCAGGTGTACATGCGCACCTCGCGCCCCGCCGGGTCGAGTGGGGAAAAGGGCTCGATGCGGCGTGTGAGGGTGTTGAAGAGGTGGATGGGCATCGAAGGGGAACGGTGAAGGGCCTCAGGATTCGGTGACTTCGACGCTGACGACCGCCATGGCTGCGATGCCTTCGCGGCGGCCAAGGAAACCCATCATTTCGTTGGTGGTGGCTTTGATGCCGATCCGCTTGGAGGGGAGGCCGAGGGCTTCGGAGAGGTGGGAGCGCATCTCCTCCAGATGAGGGCCGATTTTTGGGGCCTCAGAGATGAGGGTGGAGTCGATATTCACCAGGCGCGCGCCGCGCTGGCTGAGGATGGATGTGGTGCGGCGGAGGATCTCCATGCTGCTGATGCCGCGGATGCTCTCGTCGGTGTTGGGAAAGTGGTGGCCGATGTCGCGTTCGCCGATGGCGCCGAGGATGGCATCGGCGATGGCGTGGGCGAGGACGTCGGCGTCGGAATGTCCCTCGAGGCCGTGAGAGTGGGGGATGGTGACGCCGCCGAGCACGAGGGGTCGTCCCTCGACGAGGCGGTGCACGTCGTAGCCGATGCCGACGAGGTTCATGGGGTGAGCTCGAGGTCGATGCGGCCGTTGGATGCGCAGACGGAGATTTTCTGCGGAGCGTCTGCGCGCTCGGTGCAGGTGATTTTTCCGCCGGCGGTTTCGACCAGGAGTTTTCCGGCCGCGATGTCCCACAGGTTCACGGACTGTTCGATGTAAGCGTCGAGTCTTCCGCAGGCGACGTAGGCGAGGTCGAGTGCGGCGCTGCCCATGAGCCTGCACTTGCGCGCGCGCTGGACGTACTTTGCGAGGAGGGGAAGGCCCGCGGCGATGGTGGTCTTTGTTTTGGAAAAGCCCACGGAGAGTACGGCGTCGGAGAGTTTGGTGCGGGGGCTGACTTGGATGGGTTTTCCGTTGAGCGTGGGGGTGGTGCCGATGGAAGCGGCCCAGAGTTCGTCGCGCATGGGATCGTAGATCACGCCCACTTGGATCTCTTCGTGGTGACGAAGGGCGATGGAGATGCAGAAGTGGGGGATGCCGTAGAAATAGTTCACGGTTCCATCGATGGGATCGACGATCCACTGCCAAGGGCTGGAGGAATCGCCGGCGACGCCTTCTTCGCCGAGGATGGCGTGGGTGGGGAAGCGTTCCAGGAGGAGTTTGGTGATGAGTTCCTGCGACTGGATGTCGAGTTCGAGTTTGATGTCATGAGCCTCGAAGGCGTTGACGTCCGGGGTGCCGCCGAAGTGGTCGCGGAGGAGTTGGCCGGCGGCGTGCGCTGCGTCGGTGGCGGCTTGGAGATGGAGGTCGTTCATTGAGGCGTGATTGGGAGGGGTGTTGTGGAAAAGAAATGGGAGGAGAAATGAAATTTCTCCTCCCATTTTAAACTAGTTTGAAGAGAAGTGATTACTTCTTCTTAGCAGCAGCCTTCTTGGCCGGAGCCTTCTTAGCAGCAGCCTTCTTAGGAGCAGCAGCCTTTTTAGGAGCAGCAGCCTTCTTAGGAGCAGCAGCCTTCTTGGCCGGAGCAGCTTTCTTAGTCGCCATCGATAATCCCCCCTTTCAAACCGCAGTAGCGGTTCACGGAAATTTTTTTGAGCACAGAGATCGAATACATCTTGCGTTCGATGTGTGTTGGGTAGTGAGAAGCGCCCGATGCGTCAACATGATTTTGTGCGCGGCGGTGTGGGTTGATGGCGCGCGTGCGGGTGCGTGAATTTTGTGAACGCGAGTGCGTCTGCTCGCGAGGTGAGTGTGCATCGATGTTCGCGGGCGATCCGAAATTTCACGACGTTCATCGCGAGACGATTGGAGGTCGCGAAATATTTTTGCGCGTGCGCACGCGCTTGATGTTGTGAGTCGCAGTTTTTTTGTGCGCGTTGAGTGAGTCGCGCGGTGCGAGACGTGTGCGCTGCGAGGTGGTGCGCGGGATTGCGGCGGTCTGCGCCGCGGTGCGGATGGTCTGCGGATCCTTTGCTGGACGGGCTTCGCGGCCTTCAGCGTGAAGCGAGGAGCGCGGAGGCGCGCTCGACGATGGCGGAGGGTTCGCTCATTCGACCTGCGCCTTCGTATCCGCATGCGAGCATTCCGGAGTCGGGTCCGATGAACTCTGCGCCGCGGCTGCGAAGGAGCGCGACGTTGTGCTGAGTGGCGGCGTGCTCCCACATTTTGCCGTTCATCGCGGGTGCGATGAGAAGCGGTGCGCGCGTTGCGAGAGCGATCTCCGTGAGCGGATGCGATGCGCTGCCGTGTGCGAGCTCGGCGATGATGTTGGCGGTTGCGGGGGCGATGAGAAGAAGACTGGCGCGGTCTGCGAGATCGATGTGGACCGGCTTCCAATCGGTCTCGGCGCTGAAGCTGGTGGTGACCACCGGGTTCTTCGAGAGGGTGAGGAAGGTGAGCGGGGTGACGAATTGCGCGGCGCTCTGAGTGAGGATGACGTGGACGTTGCAGCCGCGCTTCACGAGTTGGCTGACGATGTCGGCGGCCTTGTAGGCTGCGATGGAACCCGTGACGCCGACGAGGACGGTGTGTCCGGTCGCGCTCATGAGAGGAGGAGCCTGCGGCTGAGGTAGCGTTCAGCGCGCATGATGGCGCGGAACTTCTGGAGGTCTTCCTCCACGGATCCGCTGATGAGGGTGTATTTGTACTGGGGCCACGCCTTCATCTCCTCGACGGCGTTGGTGAGGCGGAGTTCGATTTGCTGAGGAGATTCCGTTCCGCGCTTCTGGAGTCTGTGGCGGAGTTCGGCAAGGGAGGGAGGGAGGAGGAAGATGTCTGCGAGGCACTCGCGGATGAGACCGCCCTCGCGGCGGATGTGGGCGGCGCCTTGGACATCGAGGTCGAGCATCACATCGACGCCGGCGTTGAGGTTTTCGAGGATGGTGGTGCGGCGCGTGCCGTAGTAGTTCCCGTGGACCTGCGCGTATTCGAGAAATTCGCCAGCGGCCACCTGTTCTTCGAACTGCTGGGTGGTGAGGAAGAAGTAGTCTTCGCCATCGATCTCGCCGGGACGCGGTGTCCGGGTGGTGCAGGAGACGGAGTAGGCGAAGTCCGGGCTTTGTCGCAGGGAGTTGAGGAGGGTGCTCTTGCCGGCGCCGGACGGAGCGGAGATCAGGAAGAGGATCCCGAGGCGGCGCATGGAGCCCGGATTTTCGAGGGATGCGGAGCTGGGTGTCGGGTTATTCAATGTTCTGGATCTGCTCGCGGACTTTTTCCATTTCGGATTTGCAGAGGACGACGAGCTGGGAGATTTGGACGTCGTTGGCCTTTGCGCCGAGGGTGTTGAATTCGCGGGCGATTTCCTGGGTCATGAACTCGAGGGTGCGTCCGACGGGTTCTGCTTTGCGGAGATGGTGGGCGAATTGTGCGAAGTGGCTTTCGAGACGGGTGACCTCCTCGGTGATGTCGCTTTTTTCTGCGAAGAAGATGACCTCCTTGGTGAGGCGCTCGTCGTCGAGTGCGAGATCCACGCCGGCGCGCTGGATGCGTTCCTGAAGGGACTGCCGATAGCGCTTGATGACGGCGGGCTGGAGTTTGCCGATGTTGCGGAGGTGTCCGCGCACGACCTTCATGCGTTTGATGAGGTCGCGCGCGAGGTTGCGTCCCTCCGTCTCGCGCATCTTCACGAGGTCCTTGAGGGCTTCTTTGAGCGAGGATTCGACATGGGGCCAGGAGTCTTCCACCGAGAGCTGTTCCTCGGGGAGGCGGAGGACGCCCGGCGCGCGAAGGACGGTGTCGATGCTGATCTCGCCCGGGATGCTGAGCTGGCGCTGGAGGGCCTGCATGGAGCGGAAGTAGGTCTGGGCAAGATCGGCGTCGAGGCAGAGTTGCGGGGAGCCTGCGGAGGCGCGGTGGTACGCGACGACGACGTTGAGACGCCCGCGGGAGACCTCGGCGTTGATGAGGTCGCGGATGCGGGGTTCGATCTCGCTGAGTTCGCGAGGGAGGGTGACCGAGACGTCGCTCTGCTTGCGGTTGACGGAGTTGAGTTCGACGGAGAATTTGCCACCGGCGCTGCAGCTCTGGCCGCGGCCGTAGCCTGTCATACTTCTCATCGAGGCCCCCCCTTGAGGAGGATTTCTGCGGCCTGTGCGACGTCCTTGTCTCCACGGCCCGAGAGATTGACAACGATGACCTGACTCGGCTGCATCTTGGGTGCGCGCTTGAGCAGGTAGGCGATGGCGTGTGAGCTTTCGAGCGCTGGGATGATGCCTTCAACTTGGGATAGGCGCTGGAATGCTTCGAGGGCTTCGTCGTCGGTTGCAAAGTCGTAGCCGATGCGGCCGAGGTCGCGGAGATAGGCGTGCTCGGGTCCGATGGCGGCGTAGTCGAGGCCGGCGGAGACGGAGTGGGTGAGCTGGATCTGGCCGTCGTTGTTGGCCAGAAGGTAGGTCTTGGTTCCTTGAAGGACGCCGAGTTTTCCGCCTTGGAAGCGGGCGGCGTGGTCCCCGTCTTGGATGCCGCGGCCGCCGGCTTCGACGCCGATCATTTCGACGCCTTCGTCGTTGAGGAAGGGCCAGAAGAGGCCGATGGCGTTGCTCCCGCCGCCGACGCAGGCGACGAGGAGGTCCGGGAGGCGGTGTTCGCGTTCGAGAATTTGCGCGCGGGCTTCGTCGCCGATGATGCGGTGGAAATCGCGCACGATCATCGGATAGGGATGGGAGCCGAGAGCGGAGCCGAGGATGTAGTGGGTGTGGCGGACGTTGGTGACCCAGTCGCGCATGGCTTCGTTGATGGCCTCCTTGAGGGTGGCCTGGCCTGCGGTGACGGCGACGACCTTGGCGCCGAGGAAGCGCATGCGCGCGACGTTGAGGGCCTGACGTTCCATGTCGACGGCGCCCATGTAGATGACGCATTCGAGGCCTGCGCGCGCGGCGACGGTGGCGGTGGCGACGCCGTGCTGGCCCGCGCCCGTCTCGGCGATGATGCGGGTCTTGCCCATGCGACGGGCGAGGAGGATCTGGCCGAGGGCGTTGTTGATTTTGTGAGCGCCGGTGTGAAGGAGGTCCTCGCGCTTGAGGTAGATTTTTGCTCCGCCGAGTTGTTCGGTGAGGCGCTGTGCGAAGTAGAGGGGCGTGGGGCGCCCGGCGAAGTCCTTGAGGATGGCGGCGAGTTCTTGTTGGAAGGCGGGGTCGCGCCGAGCCCTCTCGTATTCAGCGCTCAGTTCGTTGAGCGCGGTCATGAGGGTTTCGGGCACGAACATGCCGCCATAAGGGCCGAAGTGGCCACGCTGATCCGGCAAGGCGGCGAGGTCGATCATAGGGCGGGGAGCCTAGGCGGCGCGTAGGGGCAGGTGCAAAGGTTTTTCGGGAATCGGCGGGCAGTGGCGTGCCTTGTGGATCTTTTGCCCCGGCGCTCTGGTTTGTTCATGGCCCATCAGGGTGATTCTTTGTTCGCAGTGCGCCAAAGTTGGTGCCGTTTCATGTGCATGCTGTCTGGAATTGGACAGCGCTCTTGGATTCCCGCGGGTTCGGAACGCGGTCTGGCCCTTGGGAAGAGAGCGGGGCGCTGCGGTTGGCACGGTGGGTGCTAACGAAGGGAACGTCCGCATTTGCGGATTCTAATTCACAGGGATGCAGTTCGGCCGTGAGGCGCAACGCGGGGAGACCGGGGGGAAACTCTTCGCAAGGACGGCCGGACTGCCATCTCCCTGAGGGAGGGCGGCGAAGGGTGCGTTGGTTGACGCGAGGGGCCGGATCAGAGTTCCTTTTCGAGGCGCTCGCTGAGCCACTGCTTGATCATGCTCTGGTAATTGAGATAGCGGGAGCGTGCGATGCGTTTGATGCGGGCGAGCATCCTTGGGTCGAAGCGGAGGGTGACGGTGGTGGACTCGCGGTTGTCGGCCTTGATCATGCCGGCGTTCATGAGGCGTGCGTCGAGCCTTGCGCTGGTCCAGAACGCAGCCTCCTCCGCCTCGGAGGCGAATTGGGGGATCTCAGACCATTGGGAAATCAGGCGCATATCAGTGGCCGGCCTCGGTGTTTTTGCGTTGGTAGAAGGAGGATTCCTCCGGGGTCATCTCGCGGGCGAGGAGGACGCGGTGGCGTTTGCCGTCGGTCCAAAAGACGGAGAAGATGGGGCGTTCGGAGACGCTCTTGCCGAGGTTGAAGTAGCGGGCCTGCTGGTCGCCGTGGGCTTCTGGGAGGATGCGGAGACTGAAGGGGTCCTCGAAGGATTCCTCGATTTCCTTCGGGGTGATGGTGCGCAGGTCGAAGGGCGCGTCGAGCCAGTCGAACTCCATGGTCAGCTCCGCTGGATGAGCTCGACCTCGTAGCCTTCGGGGGCGTCAAGGAAGGCGATGAGGCTGCCGGAGCCGGTGCGGGTGGGGCCGTCGGAGAGGGGGTATCCAAGGCTCGCCGCGTGGGCGCTGAACGCCGCGAGGTCGCTTACCTCGAAGGCGAGGTGGGTGAGGTCGGGGCCGACTTGTACGGGACCCGAGGCGTCGAACTTGCAGATCTCGATGAGTTCGTCGCTGTGGGGGGCTTTGAAGAAGACCAGTTCCGAGCCGCGCGGGGAACGATGGCGCTGGACCTCCTCAAGGCCGAGGACTTCGCGGTAGAAGTGCACGGTTTTTTCAAGGTCGTGGACCCGGTAACGGGTATGGAGAAGACGGGTCACCCTCATTTCGGTTCTCGATTTGTGTGGGGCCGTTGTGTAGCCCCGAAAGGGGATCGGCCGGGACTGTCATAGCTCCGGCCGGGGGAAATTCCCAAACCGAATTTTACAAAACATGATCGCCATCGGAATCGACAGCGGAACCCAGAGCACCAAGGCCATCGCCCTCGACATTGAATCGGGTGCGATCCTCGCCTCCGCCTCCAGTGCCTACGGGCTGGTGGAGGGGCTGCCGCAGGGGCACATGGAGCAGGTGCCCCAGCACTGGATCGATGCAGTGGATACCACCGTCAAGGCCTGCCTGAGTCAGCTCGGCCCCCGCAAGGACGACGTGGTGGCAATCGGGGTCAGTGGCCAGCAGCATGGGTTCGTGCCGCTGGACCGGCGGGGGAGCGTGATCCGCCCGGCCAAGCTCTGGTGCGACACCTCCACCCTCGACCAATGCAGGCAGTTTGAGGCCGAGTTTGGCGGGGCGGAGGAACTCATCGGGCTGGCGGGTAACGCCATGCTGCCGGGGTACACCGCGCCCAAGATCCTCTGGCTCAAGCAGAACGAGCCCGGCAACTTCAACGCCCTGGCCTCCGTGTTGCTGCCGCACGACTACATCAACTTTCACCTCACGGGTGAGCGCGCCATGGAATACGGCGATGCCTCCGGCACTGGTCTGATGGATGTGCGCACGCGTCAGTGGTCCAAGCCTCTGATGGACTTTATCGACCCCAAGCTTGAGGAGACGCTTCCTGCGCCAGGTAGTTCCCGGCGCGCTCTGGGCCTGCTGCGCGACAGCTTGCGCGAGGCATGGGGTTTGAAGAAAAGCCCGGTGGTCAGCGCCGGTGGTGGCGATAACATGATGGGCGCCATCGGTACGGGGAACGTGCAGCCCGGGGTGGTGACTGTGAGCCTCGGGACCTCGGGCACCGTGTACGCATGCTCTTCAGAACCGGTGGTGGATCCGGCAGGCGAGGTGGCGGCGTTCTGCGACAGCACGGACCGCTGGATGCCTTTGGTGTGCACGATGAATGTCACCGTGGCCACTGAGCAGGTGCGCAAACTTTTTGGGTGGGATCACATCCGCTTGGAGGCCGAGGTCGCCAGCGCACCGATCGGGGCGTCCGGGATGCTCTTCCTTCCTTACCTCAACGGCGAGCGCACCCCGAACCTCCCCACTGGCAGCGGTGTTTTTCACGGTCTGACGACCGAGAACATGGCTCCCGCTCACATGGCGCGCGCGGTCATGGAGGGCGTCACCCTTGGCCTCGGCTACGGGCTTGCCCGCTTCCGTGAACTGGGTATCGCGCCGACTGAGATCCGCCTCACCGGCGGGGGAAGCAAGAGCGGTATCTGGCGTCAGATTTGTGCAGATGTCTTTGGCGTGCCGACCGTGTGCCTCGCATCTGCGGAGGGCGCGGCGCTCGGGGCTGCGATTCAGGGGGCCTACGCAGCGATGCACGCGAATGGGCAGAGCACCACCTTCCGCGAGCTCTGCGGGCGTCTGGTGCAACTCGATTCCACGACCCGGGCGGAGCCCCGTGTGGCGGCCCGCGATCTCTACGTGCAGTCCCTGTCGCGTCAGACTGACTTGACGCGCCGCCTGCATACGGGTGGGTTGCTCTAAGCCCCCGGACGAGCGTTCCTTAAACTGAAAAGCATCTATGAAAAAATCGGATTCCACCCGGACGAATCAACCAGCCGGGAAGCCTTCTGCTCCCCAGCCTACACCGATGAAAAACTGGATGCTCCCGACGATGGCCGCCCTTGTGGTTGCCCTCTGCGTGGGTGTGGGCTTGTTCCTTCAGTCGAGCCCCGTCTCGGTGGACCCGTCGCCGGTGGTGAAGCCCGAGAGCGCCCCCGCCCCCCAGCCTCCTGCGGTCGAACCCGAGCCCGAAGCGGTTCCCAAACCCTTGAGTGGCAAGAGTTCGGTGGATGCAGGCAAGGGCAAGGCGAAGCCCGCTCCCGCACCGCTCGCACCATGGGAGATCAAGATCGACCAACTGCTCACCTCGAACCTTGGCGAAACTGAGACGGCGCAAAACATCATTAACATGGTGCCCACGCTCCCTCCCGAAGGACAGGTGGGCGCGATTCTGCATGCGACGAATCTGCTGGTCGACAAGGAGTACCAGCGGCTCATGCCTCTGGTCCGCAACCTGCGCCTTCCCCAAGAGGTCCACGACGTCCTCATGACCGACCTCATGAACCGGGAAAACAAGGTCAAGCTCCCGGTCCTCCTTGAAATGGCCCGCATGGTTGGGCATCCGCATCAGGAGGAGGCTCAGACCGATCTCCAGATTTTCCTCGATGCAGACTACGGCGCGGACTGGAACAAGTGGGGCACCGCCCTCAACGAGTTTCTGAAGAAGGACGCGGCCGAGACCCAGCCCGCGGCGAACTGATGAGGCTGGTCGTTGCCGCCACCGGCGCCAGCGGGGCGATCTATTTCCAGCGGTTGCTGGAACAGGTGGACTGCGCCGCTCACGAGGTCCATGTGGTCCTGAGCGCTTATGCGCGCCAAGTCATTCGAGAGGAACTCGGGACATGGACCCCCCCGGCCGGCGTTCATCTCCACGGCGACAAGACCATGCATGTGCCGTTTGTGAGCGGCAGCGCCCCCTTCGATGCCATGGTGGTGGTGCCGTGTTCCATGGGCACCCTCGCCCGCATCGCGGCTGGCATCGCGGACACCACGATCCTGCGCGCAGCCGATGTGTTTTTGAAGGAACGCCGCAAGCTCGTGGTGGTTCCGCGCGAGACCCCGTGGAACCTGATCCACGCCCGCAATGTCGTCACCCTCATGGAGGCTGGTGCACTCGTGCTCCCCGCTTCCCCTTCCTTTTACAGCAAGCCCGCGAACCTCAACGAACTGGCTGACACCGTAGTCTCCAGAATCCTTTCCCAGCTCGGTCTTCCGGACCCCAACGGCTTCCGCTGGTGCGGTTCCGGTTCTTTGGGGGCTGGGGGGGGGGCGAGGGATTCCGGCGGAGAGGCAGGCTCTGGCTCTGCAGGGAACGAGTTGGAATGAGCCGTCCACTGAAGGTGTGGTTGGTGGGCCTGGTGGGTTACGTGCTCATGCGGGTGTGGTGCGCGAGCATCCGGCTTCGCATCGTGGACCCGCATGGCACCCTCCGTGCCATTGCGCCGGGGACTCCCTCCATCTGGGCTTTCTGGCACAACCGCCTCTTCCTGACGGCCCACATGTTCCGCAGCTTCTTCCCCCGCCACCGCGGCGCCGCCCTCGCCAGCGTGAGCAAGGATGGCGAGGTCATCTCCGCGCTGATCGAACGCTTCGGCGTGCAAGCCGTTCGTGGGTCCAGTTCGCGCCGGGGTGCCGCGGCGCTTGTGGCAATGCGGCGTTCCCTGCTCTCGGGCCATGTGGTGGCGCTTACCCCGGATGGTCCCCGCGGCCCCGTCCACCGGGTCAACCCCGGCGTGGTCAAACTCGCCCAAGTCACCGGCATCCCGATCGTCCCCCTTCATCTGCGCATGGAAAGTTTCTGGGCCCTGCGAAGCTGGGACGGGTTCCGGCTGCCGGTGCCATTTTCCCGGGTGGACGTGGTGTTCGGCGCGGCTCATGTCGTGGCCGCCACGTCGACCGAAGAGGAGTTTGAAGCCGAGCGTCTCCGTTTTGAGCAGGTGCTGCGGGCGCCCGAAGTGGAGTCCGGGTCGACGCAGGCTCCGGGCATTTCCGCCGAGGTGGTTTGAGTAATTCCCGCTTGTCAACAGCGGTGGGCGTCGGGATAGGATATGGCTGTTTTCTGCGGGTATAGCTTAGTGGTAAAGCTCCAGCCTTCCAAGCTGGCTAGGAGGGTTCGATTCCCTCTACCCGCTCCATCTTTCCAAAAACCCCTCCTCGCGAGGGGTTTTTGATTTTATGGGGGTCTCGCAGGCAGCCGGAAATGGCTGGAGTGAGAAAAGAAGTGAGAAAACCTGCACCGATCTCCACCCTCATCCATGGTCGTTTGCGGGTGTGCTTAGGGGGCTCACGGTCCCCCCGGTTGAGATGCCCTACAAAAATCCTGTCTCTGGCGTTCCCGAGCCATGCGTGTGGCAATCGATGGGAAAAGCGCCGGTGAAGGGGCCTGCGAGCTCTGCAAAAACAAAGCGTGCGTTTGAGCAGGGTGTTTAAGCGTGGGCGTCAGGAATAGCCGGAGGGGCGACTGTCACGGATGTCACGATTGTCACAGGGGGTTTAGGCAAGACTGTGATTTGCTCGCCCCAGCACGGTGGTGAGGCTCTGGGCGACGACTTCACTGCCGTGCTGTTTGGTTCGAATCGGCGCAACAACCTCCTTCCGCAGGAGGTCCGCCAAGAAACGCACGGGGCCGGAGGTCATGCTCCGTGGGGTGGAATGTCTCCCAGGATTTTCCGGCCATGCACCCGCCAGTGGCTCGCAAGGAAAGTCCTCGCTGTCCCTGCGCATTGCCCAGTGAGGTCGGGTTCCGGCGCGTGCTGGAGTTAAGCCGCGTTGCGGCGATCGGCCGTAATCTTGACTACGCCACACCACTCCCATGCCTCCGCGGGCGGTGGCGTTGGATCAAACCCCATCACCGGCGCGCCGTCATGCGAGGAGTGGGCGCTGCTCCGAGGCTGCGGCGCGGTGGCGGTCCGCGACACGGCTCCTCAAGGCTGGTCCTGAGGGTGGGGTAGGGGCGCGGAACAAGTTTGATCGGGTGCCTCCGCTCCTCCACTTCCTCCGGGCTTTTTACGGGAAAATCCTTATGCACCTGACGCCCGCTTCCTACCTTGACTCCTTGATCCAGCGTTTGCACTAGATGGAGCCCCGCCGGCTCTGGGTGTCTTCGTTGCGGGCCTTATCAGAAGGGGCGTCTTTTGCAGGCGATACGCGCCGGGCGCGCAGAGGTGAGAGTGCGGGGCCGCGTCGCTGGGTGGGGCTGCTGGCGCTCATGGCCGGCGCGTGGATGGGTCTGCTGCAAGGAGCCGCGCATGCGCAGGTGTTCGTGCTGCAGGACGTGGACTGGGCGCAACCCGTGTCGACCACCGCCACCTATCTGCCCCTCCTTGCGGGTGGATCGCCTGCCGGGAGCACGCTCACAAAGAACACCGGCGCGGCATCCGGCTGGAACGCTGACGCGTGCAGCTGGAGGGCGATCCGCGGCGATGGCTATGTGCAGTTCCGCTTCGGGCAGGTGAATAAGAACGCAGTGGCTGGACTGGCCACGGCCAATAGCGACGCCACCGCCCTCAGTATCGATTACGGCATCACTGCCAAGAGCAACGGCACGTTTGTCATCTCCGAAAAGGGAGTCGCGCTGAGCGCCGCAGTTCCCTACTCGGCGACGGATTTGTTCGAGGTCCGGCGCACGGGAAGCTCCGTGGGTTATTTCCGCAATGGCTTCCCGATCGCGCTGCTGAGCACCGCGGTTTCGGCTCGCTCGGTGGCTGCGCTCTACGTGGACACCTCCCTCTACGAGGCCGGCGCCGCCATTGTGGGTTGCAAGTACGCGGGGCTCTCAGAGCTGGAGGATGTGGTGTGGGAAAACCTCAGCGGCACGGGCGGGGCGGCCGGCTACAACGCAACCGCGGACGCGGGCTCGACCTTTTCAAAGACGGCGGTGGCCGGTTGGGTGGGGGCCTCCGGGGCGATGCGCCTTCAGGGCAATGGGTCGCTGGTTTTCCGGTTCTCCAAGAACAACTGCCAGGCGGCCGTGGGGCTGAGCGCAGAGGGGTTCAGCGGCGCGACACCGCACACCCAGTCGGCCCAGATCGACTACGCCATTGAGGCCACCACGACCGCAGGGGTCTGCCGCGTGCTTGAGCGGGGGTTGGCCAGGTGGAGCGGGTCTTACACGGTGTCGGACGTGTTTCGCATCGAGCGCACGGACTATGGCGTGGCGTATTTTAAGAACGACGTGTGGGTTTACACCTCGGCGACTCCCGTGGCGGCCTCCTCGCTTGTGGTGGAGACGTTCCTTTACTCAGCCAGCGCCGCCATCAACAGCTGCCGGGCCACGGCGTTGCGCACCCTCGAGAAGGTGTCGTGGAACGCCGCCGCAGGGCTCACAGCCGATGTCGGCTCGGGTCGCAGCCGCCTTGTCGCGACGGTGCCAAACGCCCGCACCACCAGCGCCAAGGTGCTGCCCGCAAACGGACTGCTGCGCTTTGCGTTCGACCAGGCCACGGCCGGGGTGAAGGTGGCGCTCACCGGGTCCGGCACCCAGTTCGCGATTCAGACGCTGGCAGGCGGTCTCGTGCAGGTGAGCGAGGGCGGGGTGTTGGTGCCCGGCACCACCCGAGCGTTCACGCCCGGCGATGTGTTGGGCCTCCGGCGCAGGGTTTCCAGCGGGGTCGAGTCCATCCAGTACTTCGTCAGCGGCACGGTGTTTTACGAGCACCCGCTTCCCGCTGCGGGCGAACTGCGGGCGGAGGCCTCCTTCGCGGCACCCGCCTCGATCTCACATTGCGAATGGATCGGCGTGCCCGTGGATGTGGTATGGCGCGATCAGGCCGGGGTCGGATTCACCCGGACCCAGCCGGGCGCAGGCAGCACGCTTGCCAAAACCACCGCCACCACCGCATGGGATGCCGGCGCCGCGGCCAGCGATGGTCTCGCGCCCGGGCGCGATGGTTGGTGGCAGTTCGCGGCTGGTGCCACCGGCAAGGCCGCTTTTGCCGGACTGGCGGAGTCCGATCCCGACAGGAACTACACAGGGATGCGTTGCGCTCTCTATCTGCTGAGCGGTGGAACGACCTTCGAGCTGCGCTTCAACAATGTGAAGGTGGGGGGCGGTACGTATGCCCTCGGCGATGTGTTCCGCTTCCAGCGCAAAGCTGGCGTGGTGACGCTCTGGCGCAACGGCGCGCTGGTACCCACAGGCACCGCAAGCATGACACTCCCCGGGGCGCTCCTTCTCGACACCTCCCTCTCCGGGCAGGGAGCCACCCTGCGCAATGCCGTGTTTTACACCGCCGCGGCTGATGTGAACGTCAACGGCATCGAGGACGAATGGGAACTGCGCTGGCTCGGCTCCCTCCTCCCCATGGGGCCCGTGGGTAACTTCGATCAGGACGCCTACAGCGACCTCGAGGAGTACCTGCGTGGAAGCAATCCCGCGGACTACTTCAATGGCGAGGCCCCCGTGGTCAGCATCACCAGCGGCACCCCGCAGACCTCCACGGCCGGCGCCTTCGCCCCCGATGCGCTGGGCGTGGCGGTCAGCTTCGGAGGCCCCAGAGTGCAGGGCGCACCCGTGCGCTTCCAAGCCGATGCTTCCGGCGGATGGCTCGCGTCCGGCAACTCGTCCACAGCGTCCCGCGCGAAATCCCTGCTCTCATTCACCTCGGCCGCGGATGGGATCGCGAGCGCCTATTTCCTGCAGCCGAGTGCGCAGGGGATCAGCAGCACCGTCTTCGCCTCAGTGGGCGCTGCAACTCCGCTCGTCTTCAGGCTGTATACTCACGAGTTGCTCGGCTTCTGGCGCTTTAATGAAACGCCGGACACGGCCGCCTTCGCCTCCGACAGCTCCACCAACGCGCAGACCGCCATCCTCCAAGGCGGCGCGGGTCGCATGCCCGGTTTCAGCGGCCAAAGCATGATGCTCGAAGCTCCCGGTGGCCGCGCCCTCAAACTCTCGGGAGCCGGCCAGTATGCCGTGGTGTCCCCCTCCGCTCGCACCAAAGGGGTGCTTGCCAGCGCTCCGTTGAGCATCGCCGCATGGGTGGTGCCTGATCCTGCAGCACCCCTTGCCGCCCTCACCGACGAATACCCGCTGGTGTCCGCATCCAACAACAACGGTCAGGGGTTCTGCTTCTCTCTCAAAGGCGGCCCCGCCAACGGGCTCTCCATCCTCCTCAACCCCGGTGCGGGGCAGGTGGGCAGGGAGCTCAATCCGCTCCTGCAGCAGTCTGCGTTGCTGTGCGACGGCCGCCCCCACCTCGTCGTCTTCACCCGCGATGCCGACAACCAGTGTGCCCTCTACATCGACGGCCGCGATGTCACCACGCCTGCCGCCGGCGGCACGCCCGTGCGTGTAGGTGCATGGCCCATCGAATCTCTGCTGCTCGGTGCCAATGCCGCGAAGAACCGCTTCTTCAGGGGCGTTCTCGAGGACGTCCGCATCCTTGGCAGCTGCTATCGCCCAGACGAGGTCCTCGCCCTCTGCGACTCCGATGGCGACGGTCTCCCAGACTGGTGGGAACTCACTCACGCGCCCAACCTCTCCGCACTCTCCGCGGCCGGCGACTTCGATGGCGACGGCATCGCGGACCTCCAGGAATACCGCGGTCTCACCTCACCCACGGACTACTACAACGGCCAGCTGCCCACGCTGAGCGTGCTCTCCGGCGACAACCAGGCCGGCCCCGCCAGCAGCCCGCTTCCCGCACCCCTGAAGATCCGGGTCACACGACTGAGCGGTGCCACACAGATCCCGCTAGCCAATGCCCCGCTGAGCTTCAGCGTCGCCTCTGGTGGGGGCCGGCTCCTGAAGGCGGATGGCAGCGCACTCGACGGGGCCATCCAGCGCACCGGCGCCGACGGCTGCGCCTCCGTGCTTTACGTGCAGGGCCCCCTCGGCGCCACCCCCTCCGCCATCCGCGTCACCGCCAGCCTGAACGCATCTCCCACTCAGTCGGTGTCCGCCACCTTCAACGCCTCCACCAACGCTCTTGTCGGCCGCTGGCAGTTTGATAAATCCTCCAACCGCGGTGCTGACTCCTCCGGCACGGGCTATGGCCTTGACGCCTCAACCCCCCTGTGGAGCCCGGCTTTCGGAGCGTTCACCGCCGCAGGCGTCGACCCATCCACCGCGTGCAGCCTGAGCCTCAACAACGCGGGCGGCGTCTTCTGCGCACCGGCCGGCACCCGCCCGTGGACCGTTGCATTCTGGCTCAAGCTCAACAACCTCCCGCCGGCAGACACCGCCTCGGTTGTTCTCTCCAACGAGGCCGGCGGCCCGGCCGGCTTCCGCCTCCTTGCGCGCTCCACCACGAATGCGGCGGCTGAGCTCGCTCTGGTCTCCCCCGGATTGAGCCCCGCCTCCGGCCTCACCGCAAAGATCACCCTCGGACAGTGGCACCATGTGGCTCTGATCGTAGGGACCGGCACCTCCCCCGTGGTGCAGCTCCTCCTCAACGGCGTCGCCGCCGCCACAGGTACGGGCACCCTCGCCACCAGCGTCAGCAGTCCCGTCTGCTTCGGAGCGGGGATCGCCGGGGATCCACAAAGCCTCCCGCTCCACGGCTGCCTTGCGGACCTCCGCGTCTACGCCGGCACGCTGGCTGCCGCGGAACTCCAGGCACTCAGCGACTGCGACACCGATGGCAGCGGCCTCTCCGACCGCTGGGAGGAAAAGTACTTCGGCGCCCGCGGCCAGGACCCCGCCGCCGACCCCGATGGCGATGGCCGCACCAACCTCCAGGAGCAGGCGGCGGGTTCCGATCCGCGCGACTTCTTCAACGGCGCCGCCGCACAGCTGCGCGTGGTTTCCGGCGATGACCAGTTCGGCGAACCCGGTGCGCGCTTCGCCCAGAATTTCACGGTGGAGGTGACCGACCCGGAGGGACGTCCCCTCTTCAACGCCCCTGTGACTTTCAGCGCGTCTGGGAGGGGGAAAATATCAGACGGTTTTGTGGCGCAGGTCTCCGGCTCACCTCAGTGGTCGGGCAGCACCCTCGTGCGCACACTCAACCAAGGCGGGCGCTCCCTCGCCTCAGTGGCTCTCAAGGCCCCGGCCGAGGGACGCAACTCTGTGTTCACCGCCTCCATCGCCGGCTCCCTCCCCGTGGCGCGGCAGATCACGACACGCGCCGCCGGCCTCGCCTCCTGGCTGCGACTCGATGAACCCGTCGCAGAGCCCGGCGCCGACGGACTCCCCGCCCCGGTGGAGGCGCGCGATGCCAGCGGCTCGGGCAGGCCGGGCTCCATCAGCGCGCGCACGGGGCGCAGCCCCAGCTTCGACGCCTCAGGCGCCCTCCTTTTCACAAAACCTCAGGACGCCCTTTGCATCCCCAACCCCACCACCGACATCCTCCCGGGCGGGGGCCGCCCCTTCACCCTCTCCTTCTGGATCTCCCCGGAACCATGGGCCATGAACGTGCCCCGCCTCATGGGCAATGCGCAGGACGGGCTCAGTGGCTTCACCCTTGGTATGGATCAGGGGGTTCTCACCCTCTCCTCCCTCCAGTCAGGCGGCACTCTGGGGCCCGTGCGCGCCGCCGCCCCGCTTGAGCCCCGGCGCTGGTCGTCCATCACCCTCACCTTCGACTCCTCCTCCACCCTCAGGCTCTACATCAACGGGGCTCTCTCAGCCACCGGCACCGGCCGGATCCTCTCCAACACCCAGCCCATCCTCTTTGCCGGCGTGCAATCAGGGGAGCCGGCGGGCCCAAACGACGGGTTCCGGGGCCGCATCGACGAGGTCGCCATCCGCCGCGGTGTCGCGCTCGATGCCGAAAGCATCCGCCTCGATTACGACAGCGACGGCGACGGCCTCCCCAATGCGTGGGAAAAAGCCCTCGGCCTGGACCCCACAAACCCCGCCGATGCCTGCAAGCGCGTCGACGGGGCCGGGCGCACCGCCCTCGAGTTCTACAACGCGGGCGATGTGCCGCCCGCGCCCGGCGCGGCTGGGCCCGGCTCGCCTGGAGTTGCCCTCAGCTGGCAGTCGGAACGGGCCCCGCTCCAGACCGAGCCGCTGGTCTCCCTCAAGGTGCAGACCCGATGGTTGCAGAGCGATGTGCTGGGTTATTCCGGGTTCATCGTGCCCCCGGGCCAAGCCGTTGCCAACCGTTACAAGACCTACC
>CAMAUX010000048.1 GCA_945861435.1 Chthoniobacter flavus
ATCGCATAAAGAATCGCCCCCAGCGCATACACATCCGAACGCACATCCAGCTCCGCCACCATCCCCTGCGCCTGTTCCGGCGACATGTACTGCGGCGTCCCCATCACCTCCCCCTCCATCGTCGCTCCATAATCCCCCGTATCCCGCAACGGCCCCGTCGCAGCCCCCTCCGACTCCTCCCGTCCCAGCACCTTGGCCAATCCCCAGTCCATCACCAGCACCTCGCCATACTCCCCCACCATGATGTTCTCCGGCTTCAAATCCCGATGCAGGATCCCCTTCGAATGCGCAAACGCCATCGCATCGCACACCTTCCGAAAGACCGTCAGCAAAGCGCTCCGCGAATACTCGCGCATCACCGCCGCGTCGCCCTTACGAAGCGCGCTGAGCACCGCCTGCAGCGTCCGCCCCTTGATCAACTTCATCGAGTAAAAGGGTCGCCCGACACCATCCGTCCCGATGTTATAAATCGGCACAATGTTCGGATGCGCGAGATGCGCCAGCACCTTCGCCTCCTTAGCGAACCGTGGATCCATCCCACCCTGCGCGATACTACTCACCTTCACCGCCACCTGCCGTTCCAACTGCGGATCTTCCCCAAAATAAATCTGCCCCATCCCGCCCCGCGCAATCTCGCGGACGAGGGTATATTTGCCGGTCAACGGAGCTTCGTTGTCAGCGACCGGAACAGTTCCAGAAGCCACTCCGCGCCGCTCCAATCCACCAGCAGGACCCTGCGCAATGGTCACATCCACGCTCGCGCTTCCCGCATTCAACCGAGCCTGTGGAATGGTCACCTCCGGATCCACGCCACCGCCGCTCACGGTGGGCGGACGTCGGGGGATCGTCACATCAAGATCTGATGCGGTCTCGGAAGCCACCCGCTCCACCACCAGCGTCACTGCGCCCACCTGCACGGAAGCCGGATAATCCACCTCCACGCGTCCCGAAATCGGATACCCGTTCACCAAAGTCCCCCCGGCGAGATCCTCCACCTGCATCCGTTCACCCGCGATCCACACCCATGCATGCCGAGGCGCCACACCATCACCCTCCAAGCGCAGGACATCCCCCGCCTCCTCCGTCCCCAGAACAAACTGCGCTTCCCCGGATTCAACCCGGTTCAAAACCCCCTCAGGGCCATGCAGAGTGAGCTGCCATTGATGCACAACGCACGATGCTGCCAGAAGAAGAACTCCCGGCAATATCATTAGATAAGTGTGCGGCACCCATGCAGGAGACTCACCAGTCCATGGAGTCCATGCCGCCTATGTCTTCCCCCGCGCTCCCCCCACCTCTCGCGCACCCTGCCGGGGCGCGCAGCGTGTTTTCCGAAAACCGGCGGTTCCCTCGTCCGCTTTGCGGACTACGTCCACCGCCGGCTAACCGCTCTCATGCCTCCGGCATGGCGGCAGACACGCCCGAAACGCCGGCCACACTCTCAAACCCCGCCCGCACTCTCAACCCGGCGCGCTCTCAACCCGCCACCATCTCAACCCCGGTTGGAGGGCTGGGTGGGCGCTCACACTTACCGCCCCCTTAAGCCTTCGCCTGCAGATTCACCAGCGACTTGGTCAACTCAACCAACTGCGCAGGCTTGAACGGCTTCGAAATATACCCGCTCACCTTGAGCGCATCGGCCGCTCCGAGCCTCTGCGCATCGGACTCCGCAGTCAGCATCACCACGGGAGTCCCGGCGATTTCCGGAGTGCCCCGGATCTTCTCGAGGGTCTGAATCCCGTTCAACACGGGCATCGTGATATCCAGAAAAATAAGGTCCGGCTTCTCGCGCAACGCTGCCTCCACGCCCAGCGCACCGTCTGCCGCGGAAACGATCTGGCAGTCAAACGTCTCAAACGTTTTCGCCACAATCAAATGCACCATCTTGCTGTCGTCGATCGTCAGAATTTTCGGGCTCATAAAATGTCAGTCTTAGGCAGAAACAGGCGTGATCACCAAGTCCAAGAAAACGGGCAGGCCATCCGTCAAAAACGCCATCAACTGGTGATGCTGATCCTCCCCCACTTCCGGCTTGAATCCCATGCGCCGCACAATCGAAGGAACACTCAGGTCGCAGTTCAGCCCCGCATCGCACAGGTTGCTCTTAAAATTCCCCGCCACGATGTTCAGCAACTCCCCCACCACGTCGCCCAGCATCTCGGTTGGATCCTCGGGCACCGATTCCTCCCCGAGAAAGCGCCCGATCATCCACGCACCACACGTCGCCGGCACCCGCAGGAACACCTGCCCGGATGCACGACCGCTGAAACGGATGCTCCCCAGGATCTCCTCCACATGCTCGAAGAGCTCCTCCCGCTTCTCCAGCGGCGCATTCAGCATCGTCGAAAAAGTCTTCGTGACCGCGTTCATCAGGAGCTCGCTCATCACCACCAGCGTGATCGCTGTCACCCCCAGCCGCATCACCGCCTGCTCCACCTCCATCTCCACATTCCGCTTCCGCTGCGCCACCGCAATCACCTGCGCACTCAACGCCGCGTCCGCCTTGATCAACGCCGCAATCTCGTCCGCATTCTGCGCAAACCCGCCTTGGATCAACTTTCCAAGCCTCTGAACATTTCCGGGCAGCGGTGCGAGTTGGAACTTCTGGATCAGTTTGTCAGTGGGATTCATGCGAAAGTTGGGGCGTCTAACTCAGACCACCCAACAGCACGATCCACGGGAATGCCAGCGCGGAGATCACCCTTTTTCCCCAGCCGCGCAAACGCCCCACCGCACCCCATCCAGCCTCAATCTGCGGACAGTTCCAAAAGACGACGCATGTCCTTCCAATGGAGAACGGATTTCTGAATCGACGCGCCCCCTTGCCCCAACCACCACAGTCAGGGCAGCAGCAACACCGTCAACTTCTTCGGCCCGTGCGCCCCCAGCACAAGGATCCGCTCAATATCCCCAGTCCGGCTCGGACCGCTGATAAACGAAAGAAAACTCGGCAACCCGCCCGGATACCGCTTCTCCACCCGCGCATAGGACTCCGCAAGATCCGACACCATCTGCTCACGCCTCGCCACAACCACATGGTGATGCGGCAGCACGCTCAGCGCACGCCCCCCCGAACTCAGTGCGCTCACCATCACCGAACCCGTCTGCGCCACCAGAGTCTCGCACTCTGTAATACCCGCATCGCAAGCCTCCAAGGCGTCCGGATCATAACCCGCACCCACCTTCAGCAGCTCAAGCCCAGGCACGGAGGAGAGGTGCGGCACGACCCCCTCGTTGAGCGCGCCCGCATGCCACGCAAGCCTCTTCCACCCGTTCTCCGCAGCCAGCTTTGCCAAATGCGCAGCCGCCACCGCCACATCCGCGCATTCCAAAAATTCCGTCTTCAACACCTCCGACTGCCGCGCAAAAAGCACCACCTGTTCCCCGATGGCTTCGCCCACGGGCGGCAGCCATGCACGAAACGGCGCACTGCTCGTGGCCTTCACTCCGACAGGCTCGTCATGGTGCGGCGCAGAAAGCACCAACGCCTCCCGAATCCGCGCCAACACTTTTTCCCGATCACCCTTCATGACTTCTTCGCCTTCCGTTTCTTCCACCAGTCGTGGAACGACTCGCCGGCCACCTCCGGGAACTCACGCGACTTCGTCCATGCACGGACGGGATCGAACACGCCACCGAGCACCAGCGGATGCAGCTTCTGCGCAAAGGGCGCAAGCTTCGTAGCGATCCGCAGCAGCCACGGACGCGTCATGGTCTGCACATATCCAAACCACACGATCCGCTCCCACCACACGGGCTTCTGCGCCGCCGCATTGCGCCGATTGCGCAGGAGGTGATGGTGGATGTCGATTTTCACCGGGCACGTCTCCGTGCACGCCCCGCAGAGCGAGGACGCACCGCTCAGATGCTTCCAATCCTGCAGCCCCCGGAAATGCGGCGTGATCACTGAACCAATCGGCCCCTGGTACGTGGTCCCATACGCATGCCCGCCGATGTTCTTGAAAATCGGGCACACGTTCAGACACGCGCCGCAACGGATGCAGTGAAGCGCATCGCGCTGCTCCGGATCCGCCAAAAGCCGCGTGCGATGATTATCCAGCAGCACCACGTGAAACTCCTCCGGCCCGTCGATCTCGCCCGGCTGCCGCGGCCCGCCGTACATCGAGTTGTAACAGGTCAGATGCTGCCCTGTCCCCGCCGTCGCCAGCATCGGAAGAAACAGCGCAAGGTCCTCCATCCGCGGCAGGATCTTCTCAATGCCAATAAGCGCCACGTGGATCTTCGGCATCGCAGTGGTCAGCCGCGCGTTGCCCTCGTTCTCCGTGATCGAGATCACCCCGCGGTCCGCGACAATGAAGTTGCCCCCCGAAATCCCCATGTCCGCCTTCAGGTACTGCCTCCGCAAAAACCGTCGCGCAATCTGCGTGAGCTCCTCCGGCGAATCGGTCGGCGCCGTGCCCAGCTCCTTCTCGAAAAGCGCACTGATCTCCCCCCGCTTCAAGTGCATGCACGGAAACACGAAGTGATACGGCGGCTCCTTCTTGAGCTGCTGGATAAACTCCCCAAGGTCGCTCTCCACCACCTCGTACCCCTCCTTCTCCAGCGCTGCATTGAGGTGAATCTCCTCGCTCGTCATCGCCTTGCTTTTGACGATCGACTTCACCCCGCGATCCCGCGCCAGCCCAAGGATGTACTCCCGCGCCTGCGCCGCATTGCTCGCCCAATACACCTTCCCGCCACGCGCCGTGAACTTCTCCTCAAACTCCTGCAGATAACGATCAAGGTGGTTCACCCCCTCGTACTTGATCGCCGACGCCGCGTTGCGCGCCCGCTGCCAGTCCGTGAACGTCGCCTTCGTCTCGTCCCGCTTCACCTCGTATCCCCGCAGCGCCTTGCGCACAAACGCGCGCCGAGGCACGTCCGCTGTCGTGCGTGCCGTGTCACTTTGAAACTGATCGAGGATCTGGCTCATGAGGTCGTCTTCAACGCGAAGCGAGAATCTCCGCAAGGTGCAGGCTCTTGATGGTCCGCGGACTGTTGCGCCCCAGCCAGCCTTGGATCTGCATGAGGCAGCTCGAGTCGTTGCTCACCACGTACTCCGCTCCGGTCTCCAACACCGACTGGCACTTCACCTCCGCCATCGCCGTCGAAATCTCCGGATACTTCACCGCAAACATCCCCCCAAACCCGCAGCAGCTCTGGTTCTCGCTCATCTCCACCAACTCCAACCCGCGCACCGCTCGCAACAACTCCCGCGGCTCCTGCTCGGTCCCCAATTCCCTCAGCCCGTGACAGCCGTCATGAAAAGTCACCTTCCCCTCAAACCGCGCACCCACGTCCCGCACACCCAGCTTCTTCACGAGAAACTCCGAAAACTCGAACGTACGCGCCGACAACGACTTCGCATCCTCCAACTCAGGCTGTTCCGCGAACACCTGCGGGTAAAACACCTTGAACATCGCGCCGCACGAACCCGACGCCGACACCACCACCTCAGCGTCCCGGAAAAACTCCAACTGTCGGCGCGCAACCACCCGCGCCTCCTCCCAATATCCGGAATTGAAAGGCGGCTGCCCGCAGCACGTCTGCCCCTCGGGATACTCCACCGTGTGCCCCAACCCCTCGATCACCTCCACCATCGCCCGCCCCACCTGCGGATAAAGGCTGTCGATAAAACACGGAATAAAAAGTGTGACTCGCATGACGAAATTCCTCGCTGCTCTCTAGTAAACCTCCACCGGTGATCGCTTCCCATCCTCCGGACTGCGCCGCGCCGCACCCTCCGCTCCAAGCGTCGCCACCCGCAAATCCCACACCTCCGCATCCCGCCGCCGGAACTCCTCCTCATCCCACGGATCGGGCGGCGTCACTCGCGCCTTGAAGGCCGCAACGCTCGACAACGCACGATCAAGAGACGGCCGATCCACTTTTTCCAAATACCCGAGCGCCTGCTCCACACACTCCACCCGGTGACAGATCATCGCGAGATCGTTCCCCGCCGTGATCGCCAGACGGATCGTCTCCTCCAACCCAAAATGGTTCAGGATCGCACCCATGTCCAAGTCGTCCGTCATCACCAGACCACGGAACCCCAGCTCCCCGCGGAGCAGGTCCGTGATCACCGCGCGGCTCAGCGAGGACGGCGTCTGCGTCTTCTCCAGCACGGGATAAAAGCCGTGGCCGATCATCATCGAATCCACCTTGCCCGCAAAGTGCCGGAACACCGCCAGTTCATGCCGCTCCAGATCCTCGCGTGAAAGCGCGATCGTCGGCAGCTCGTGATGCGCATCGATCGCCGCTCGCGAGTAACCCGGGAAATGCTTCCCGCAACTCAGGATCCCCTCCGCCTGCAAACCCTCGTTGAAAAGCCCCGCATTGCGGATCACCTGCGCCACATCGTTCCCGTAACACCGCCCACGCAGCGAGTTGTCCGCCTCGTCATCGAAGGAGATGTCGAGCACGGGACACAAATCGAGGTTGAACCCGAACATCCGTAGCAGCCGCCCCGTGATCCTGCCGTGCCGCTCAATCAACGCCCCATCGCCACGGTCGCGCAACTGGTTCGCATTCGGCGGCTCGTTGCCAATGAGCTTGAGCCGCGACACGCGCCCGCCCTCCTGATCAATCGTGATCACGGGCTCCACATCGCTCACCGAACGCAGATCGTCGATCAGCCGCCTCAGCTGCACCGCCGACTCGATGTTGCGCCCAAACAAAATGAACCCGCCGGGTTGGATGCGGCGGAACGTTGCGGCCGTCTCCGAGTCCAGCACCGGCCCGGGCACGCCGGTGAGAAGCAGTTGTCCAAGGGAGGAGGCGGGCATGACCCCTCATTGCAAAGGCCATTCTCCGCGCAGAATCAAGTGCGGACCCGCTCCAGCCCAAAATTCCCTGCGTTCAGACTTTCCACTCTGAAGGAATTTCTGAATGAGTTGTCCCGCCTCACCATGCGCTCCCACCTCCGCACACTGCTCCTGCTCACGTTCACTCTCCTGCTGCTCGGCGCCTCCCAACCCGCTCCAGCGCTGGAACTCGGGATCGACCGCCTCCAAGCCCTCGACTTCGCACCCCTCGCCGGCAAACGCGTCGGCCTCATCACCAACCAAACCGGCGTCGACTCGAGCCTGCGCAAAACGCGCGTGATTCTGCACAACTCCAAAAAGGTCAACCTCGTCGCCCTCTTCTCTCCCGAACACGGCCTCGACGGCACGGAGCTGGCCGGCAAATACGTCGCCACACGCAAGGACTCCGTCACCGGTCTCACGGTCCATTCCCTCTACGGCCCCACGCGCAAACCCTCCCCTCAAATGCTCAAGGGAATCGACGTCCTCGTCTTCGACATGCAGGACATCGGCAGCCGCAGCTACACCTACATCTCCACCATGGCGCGCTGCATGGAAGCCGCAGGCGAGACCGGTGTCGAATTCCTCGTCCTCGACCGCCCCAACCCCCTCGGCGGCCTCCGCATCGAAGGCCCCCCCGTCGAGCCCCAGTGGATCTCCTTCGTCGGCCAGCTCCCCGTCCCCTATGTCCACGGCATGACCGTCGGCGAACTCGCCCTCATGACCAACGCCTCCGGTTGGACCACCGCAAAGTGCAAACTCAACGTCCTCAAAATGCGCGGCTGGCAGCGCTCCATGACCTGGCCCGACACCGGCCTCCGATGGGTCCAGACCTCCCCCAACATCCCCCGCGCCATGTCCCCCTTCTACTACGTCGCCACGGGCCTCGCCGGCGAACTCGCCGGCCTCGACAACGGCGCCGGTGGCCCCACCCCCTTCGAAATCTTCTCCTCACGCGGAGTCGACGCCGACCAGTTCGCCGCCTATCTCCGCAAACAGGGCTTCTCCGGCGTCGAATTCACCCCCTACCGCTCCGCTCCATGGCAGGGCGTGCGCCTCAAAATCGACCCGCACTGCTCGGCAAACCTCACCGCCCTCGGCATCTTCATGCTCGCCGAAAGCAACCGCCTCTCCCGTCCCAGCCTCTTCGCACGCTCCTCCGGCGAAAAGCTCGACCTCTTCTACAAATGCTACGGAAGCAAGTCCGCACGCACCCAACTCGAAGCTTCCGTGCCTCCCTCAAAAATCGTCGCGGGATGGAAGGACAACGTCACACGCTTCGAATCCGCCCGGCGGCCTTACCTCATCTACCCTTGATCCCGGCACCTCCAGCGCCATGAACCCAGCGAGCGAACCGAGCGCGCCACGCCGCATCGCCCTCTTTGGCGGTAGCTTCGACCCCGTCCATCACGGACACCTCATCCTCGCAAGGGACGCACTCGAACAACTGCAACTCGACCTCGTCCTCTTCATCCCCGCGGCACACTCGCCCCATAAACCCGACACCAACCCGGCCCCGGGCCATCTCCGCGCAGAGATGATCGCCGCCGCGATCGAAGGCGAACAAGGCTTCGCCCTCTGCCCGTTGGAACTCTCCCGCGAAGGCCCGAGTTACAGCATCGATACCGCGCACGCCCTCCGTGCCCTCCACCCAGACGCCGAACTCTTCTTCCTTCTCGGCGAAGACAATCTTCCCCTGCTCCACACATGGCGCCGTATCGACGAACTGCGCGCCGCCGTCCGCTTCGTCGTCTACGGTCGCGGCACCACCTCCCACGCCCACGACTTCCCTCGCCTCCAACGCCGCCTCGACCTCTCCGCCACAGAAATCCGCCAGCGGGTTGCACGCGGCGCCTCGATCCGGTATCTGATTCCGGATGCGGTTCAAAATCTCATCCACCGCCATCACCTCTACCGGAGCACGCATCATTAACTCAGAACAGCTAGCCCAGACCATCGCACGCATCGCCGACGAGAAGAAGGCGGACGACATCCTTGTCATCGACCTGCGTGGCATCTCCACCTTCACGGATTTTTTCGTGATCTGCTCCGGCAACTCCGAGCCGCACCTCAAGGCCGTCGCCGCAGAACTCAGCGACCGCCTCCGCACGGAACACCAGCTCCGCCCGTTGTCCATCGACGGCGTCCCCGGCAGCCAGTGGGTGGTGGCGGATTACATCGACGTCATCGTCCACATCTTCACCTCCGAGAAGCGCAAGCTCTATAGCCTCGAGGACCTCTGGAGCGACGCGCCTCGCTCCACCTTCGTCTCCGCCGGCACCTAGGCTCCCAGCTCCAAAGGGAGCAAACCACCTCCGCCCCTTGCAAAACAACGCCACGGAAAGCGAGACGCCCGCAGAACGCGAGACCCGCGAGCAGGCGACTGCCGCACAGCTGCGGGAATCGCATCCGCGCAGCATGTTCAAGGCCGTGAGCTGGCGGATCATCGGCACCCTCGATACCATCGGCATCTCCTTCCTCTGGACGGGCCACGCATCCAAGGCCCTCGCCATCGGAGGCTCTGAGGTCGTCACAAAGGTCCTCCTCTACTACATCCACGAAAGAGTCTGGGCCAAGGTGCCACTCGGCACCGTCCGCAAACACAATCCCTTCGCCAGCCCAGATCAGGCTTCCGATCAACCCCTGCGCGATTCCAACCTGCGCAGCTTCCTCAAGGCCATCAGCTGGCGCATCGTCGGAACCATCGACACCATTCTCGTCTCCTACTTCTGGACCCGAGACACCAACAAGGCTCTGATGATCGGCGCCACAGACGTCCTCACCAAGATCCTCCTCTACTACCTCCACGAACGCGCATGGTCCCGGATCCCACTCGGAACCATCCGCAGAATCTTCCGATCCAAGGATACCGCGGCCTGAACCCAAGCCCCCTCTCCTTCCAGACTCCACAGCCCATGAGCCATGAGCCATGCGGGCACGGGTCGCAATTGAAAGACCTTCCCCATGCCACACCATCACCTCGCCGGCCTCGCTTGCCTCACCTCCCTGCTCGCGCTCGCGCTCATGCCCCTGCGAGCAGAACCGCCTGCGCTTCCCTCGCTCATCTCCCAATACGAGGCCGACCAGCATCTCCTCGAACGTCACCTCGCCCTCGCAGGCAACTCCGACTCCGCCCTCGCTCACCAGCGCGAACTCCTCCGCCGATGGGTCGCACGCATCACAGCCCTCCCCTTCGATCAACTCCCCCACGACCAGCAGGTCGACGCCGTCCTCCTCCAAAACGAGCTCCAAGCCTCCCTCCTCCAACTCGACATCCGCGCCGAACGCCGCACGGAACTCGCCCCGTGGCTCCCCTTTCAATCCCTCGTCGACAGCCTCACCGAGGCCCGCGTGCGCGGCGAACCCCTCGATCCAGAAAAGGCCGCATCCCTCCTCGCTCCAGCCCCAAAGGCCATCAAGGCCGCACGCGAAGCACTCAAGACCGCCAAGCAGAAGAAGGACGGAAAAACGGACGCGCCTCCACAATCCTCCGCCACAACATCCTCGCCCAAGGAACCCGTCCCGGCTCTCGCGCTGCCCACCCCTCATCAGGCACTCCTCGCCTCCGAAGCCACTGAGGCCCTTGCTTCCAACCTCAAACGCTGGTTCGAAAACTACCAGGGATTCCTCCCCGACTTCGCATGGTGGGTCCGCCAGCCCCACGATGAAGCCGCCAAGGCTCTCGCCGATTACGCCAAATATCTGCGCGAGGAAATCGCCGGCATCAAAGCCCCATCCAAGGACAAGGAATCGTCCAGCCCAGACGCCGACGACGCAGACAACCCGCTCCTTGGAAAAGCCATCGGCGCTGACAACCTCCGGCGTCACCTCGCCCTCGAGTTCATCCCCTATTCCCCCTCCGAGCTCATCACCATCGCCGAGCGCGAATTCGCCTGGTGCGAGGAGCAGATGCGCGCCGCAGCGCAGGAAATGCAGCTCGGCGACGACTGGAAAAAAGCCCTCCAGCAGACCAAGCTCCAGCACGTCAAACCCGGCGAACAGGAAGCCTTCGTGCGCGACGAAGCACTGCGCGCCACCGCCTTCATCAAGCAACGCCAGCTCGTCACCGTCCCCCCCCAGTGCGAGCAGTGGTGGGGCACCCGGATGCTCCCACTCGCAGAACAACGCGACATCCCCTACGCCGCCTACTCCGGGCACGACATGCTCGTCGCCTTCGCCAGCGAGTCCATGAAGCACGAGGACAAACTCATGTCCATGCGCGGCAACAACCGCCCCTTCACCCGCAACGTCGTCCCCCACGAACTCATCCCCGGTCACCACCTCCAGGGCTACATGGCCGCTCGCGAACGCCCATACCGCCGCCTCTTCAGCACCCCCTTCTTCGTCGAGGGCTGGTCCCTTTACTGGGAAATGCGCTTCTACGCGCTCCACTACCAGACCACTCCCGAAGACCGCATCGGCGCCCTCTTCTGGCGCATGCACCGCTGCGCACGCATCATCGTCACCCTCAAATTCCACCTCGGCCAGATGGAGCCCGAGCAGATGGTCGACTTCCTCATCGAGCGCGTCGGCCATGAACGCTTCGGCGCCACCAGCGAGGTCCGCCGCTTCATCCGTGGCAATTACGCCCCCCTCTACCAGTGCGGCTACATGCTCGGCGGACTCCAACTCCTCGCCCTCCAGCGCGAACTCGTCGGCTCCGGCAAACTCAGCGAACAACAGTTCCACGACGCTCTCCTTAAGCTCGGCCCCATCCCGGTCGAACTCGCACGCGCAAGCCTTCTGCAGCAGCCCCTCTCCCCCGCGTTCAAGACCCAGTGGCGCTTCGACGCCCCCTCCAACACCCCGTAACACCCACGCGCAGCCCGCAAAATCCTGCTGCACACCCCGCTCGCATGCGTGCTAGAATCCGGCCATGTTGCAACCCGCCGACGTGCAGTGCCCTTACTGCGGGGAAAACTTCCCCGTCTGGATCGACACCTCCCAGGGCGACCACGAACTCGTCGAGGATTGCACCGTGTGCTGCCGCCCCATCGCCCTCGACGTGCGCTGCGAACCCGGCGAAATCATCGACGTCGCAATCAGCCGCGGCTAAACCCACCCCATGATCGAGCACCGTCGCGCCCTGCTCCAACTTCTCGAGGAAGAAGATCCCGACACCTTCGCCGCCCTGCGCGAACAGCTCCTCGCCCGAGGACCCGGATGCATCGCCGACCTGCGCAGCCTCCTCGAAGAGGCTGAAGATCCCATGGCCGCCCTCCATATTCAGGAGCTCATCACCGAACTGGAGGCTCGCGAGGTCGACCACTCCTTCGCCTGCTTCTGCTCCGAATTCTCCGACCACACCCGCCTCGAGGACGCCCTCTGGCGACTCGCCGCCACCTTCTCCCCGGGGGAAGACTTCACCGAGGAAATGGCCCACCTCGACCAATGGGCCCGCGAAGCCGCACGCAGACTGCAAAAGGCCACCACCCCACTCGACCGCGTGGAGACCCTCGCCGAATACCTCGGCGACGACCTCGGCCTGCGCGGCAACGAGGAAGACTACTACGCGCCAGAAAACTCCCTCCTCCAACGCGTCGTCCAGACACGCCTCGGCATCCCCATCTCGCTCTGCATGGTCTACATCCTTGTCGGCCAGCGCGCAGGCCTCGAGATCTCCGGCGTCAACCTCCCGGGCCACTTCCTCGCACGCCACGAGGACGTCTTCTTCGACCCATTCCACGGCGGCCGCCGCGTCACCCTCGAGGAGTGCAAGGCCCTCCTCCTGCAGCAGGACCTCGTCCTCCGCCCCGAACACCTCCAGCCCCCGAGCCCCCGCCAGATCCTCATCCGCATCCTCACCAACCTCTTCTACGCCTGCTCCAAGGACGATCCCCCGCTCGCCGCCAAGGTCGCGGGTTGGATCGAGGCCCTCCGCCTCTGAAAAATCCAGCCCCGCTCACCCGCGGACTGATGCGACCGGCGTGCTTCCCAACCCCGCAGGAAAGGGCCACGCAGGGTGCCGCACAATCAACCCAAGCGCCTTTTCCAAGAGCGACTTCCCTGGCTCCGATCGATGCCATGTGGATGCCCCGGAAGGATGCGGCAACGGCACCACATCCATCCGACGCCCCCCCACCTCAACCGAGAACTGCCGCCCAATCACTCCGCTCAATTTCTCCACCTCCACAAACTGCCCGATCGCCAACTTGCCAATCGGGATCACCAGTTCGGGACGCAGCAAATCCAGCTCCCGCTTCAGCCACCGCGAACAGTTCCCGATCTCCACCGCGTCCGGCACACGATCACCGCCCGCCGGATTCTTTCCCGGAAAACAGCGACACACAGCCGCCATGTACACACTCGCGCGAAACTGCTCCTCGCGAATGCCGCATGCGCCCTCGAACCACCGAAACAGCGTCTTCCCAGCGGTCCACGCGAAGGGCCTTCCAATCACGGGTTCCCGGTCTCCGGGTGCCTGCCCGACCGTCATCACCCGGCTGAAAACCGCCCCGCCGGAAACCGCCGGGCGGTGCATTCGTGGACAAAGCGCACACGCCCGCAATTCGCGCACCAGTTCCTCAAGCAGCCCTTGGGGACTCCCGCTCACAATCCGCCGAGCAAAGTCCCCACAGGCACGGGATGCCCGAGCACAAAATCGCTCGCAGCCATGCGCTTCTTCCCCTCGAGCTGAACCTCCTCAAGCCGCACCGCACCGACACCAGCCGCCACAAGAATCCCCTCGCGACCCGCCCCCAACACCGACCCTGCCACCCCACTCTCCGTCGCAACTTCGCGCGCACGGAACACCTTCATTTTTCTGACCCCGTCCCCCACCGGCAGAGAGGTATGGGCAGCCGGCCATGGATTCATCGCACGGATCTTCCGCACGATCGCCGCAGCGTCGGAACCCCATGCAATCCCGCCATTCTCGCGACTGAGCTTTGCCGCGTACGTTGCGCGCGCATCATCCTGCGGAGTGCGGGGCGCGCACCCCTCTGCGAGCAATCCCAGGGCCTCAGCAAGCGCCACCGGTGCGAGCTCCGCGAGCCGGTCATGCAACTCGCCCGTGATCTCCTCCGCACCGATCGCAATCGTTTTGCTCAGCAGGATATCGCCCGTGTCCAACCCCTCCGCCATGTACATCACCGTCATCCCCGTCTCCACATCTCCCGCCTCGATAGCTGCATGGATCGGCGCGGCACCCCGATGCCGGGGCAGCAACGATGCATGCAGATTCAGGCACGCCACCTTCGGCAGATCGAGCACCGACCTAGGCAGAATCTGACCATACGCGATCACCACCAGCACATCCGCCTCCAACGCCCGAAGCTGCGCCACCATCTCCGGATCCCGGACCTTTGCAGGTTGAAACACCGGCACCCCCCGGGCAAGTGCGAGCCGCTTCACCGCTGGTGCCTGCAGCTCCTGACTGCGTCCCACGGGCTTGTCCGGCTGCGTCACACACGCCAGCACCTCATGCGCCGGATCCGCCAGAAGAGCCTCCAGCGTGGGCAGTCCGATGTCTCCGGTCCCGAGAAAAACAATGCGCATGATCGTCATCCTTGCCCGGGAATCCGCGTGCGCGCGGCCCTCCAAGCGCGAGTGCTACTTACTCAGAATCTCCCGGAGAATCTCGAAAGCCACCTCCACGGGCGGCTGCGTCGCATCGATCTCGCGGATCTGCCGCGCCCCGTAATGCTGGAGCACCGGCTTGGACTCGCTGTCGTACGTTACCAACCTCCGGCGGATCACCTCGTCATTCGCATCGTCGAAGCGATTCTCCTTCAACGCCCGCTTCTTGAGCCGGTTGATCAACGCCGACCGATCCGGACAGTCCAGATGAAACACCTTCTTCACATCGATGATCGAATCCATGATACGCGCCTGCCCCACATTGCGCGGTATCCCATCCAGCACCAGCGAGTCGATGTCCGGCTTGAAATGATGCGAACGCACCATGTCCGCGATCCGCGCCTGCCAGAGCCTCACCGTCAGGTCGTCCGGCACCAACTCCCCGCGGCTTGAATACTCCATGAACGCCTGCCCCAGCGGCGTGCGCGTATCCAGCGCTCGAAACACATCCCCACAGGAGAAATGGAAAAAACGAGGGATCGCACCAAGAATTTTACCCTGGGTGCCCTTCCCGCTCCCGGGCGCTCCAAAGATCAGGTAAGTCGAATACTTCATCATAAGGCAGTGCCGGCCACTTAAGGCTCCGCCCCATTCACCAGCAAGCCCGGATTGCCCAGCCCCCGGGCCCGACACCCCGTTCAGGCTCCGCAAGTTCTGAATGACTTCGCCACCCCCGGAGGCTTATGCTCGCCCGCTTTTTACCCCCCTCCTTATCCCATATGGACCCACTCCTATCCCTGCTGCGCAATAACGCACGCACCCCGCTCGAAGACCTCGCCAAGGAACTCAACTCCAGCGTGGAAGCCGTCCGCACCCGCATCGCCGAACTCGAGGCCAATGGGCTCATCCTCGGCTACCAAGCAGTC
Organism: Chthoniobacter flavus; assembly: GCA_945861435.1. Taxonomy (GTDB): domain Bacteria; phylum Verrucomicrobiota; class Verrucomicrobiia; order Chthoniobacterales; family Chthoniobacteraceae; genus CAIURC01. The sequence goes on from CAMAUX010000048.1 coordinate 15,248, forward strand.
CTCGACCCCCAGCAGGGCGGTAGCCGCGCTGTCACCGCCTGCATCGAGGTCAAGATCACCCCGGAACGCGGCGGCGGCTTCGACCGCCTCGCCACACGCATCGCCAAGTTCGACGAGGTCCAAAGCTGCTACCTCATGAGCGGCGGCTACGATCTCCTCGTCGTCGTCGAAGGCGACACCCTCCAGCAGGTCGCCAGCTTCATCTCCGAAAAGCTCAGCACCATCAAGGGCGTCATCTCCACCGCCACCCGCTTCCGCCTCAAGGCCTACAAGGAAAACGGTGTCGCACTCATCCGCGAGGAACGCCCCAACCGCCTCGCCGTCACCCCCTGAGCAAGCCACCCCCAGCCCGACCAGCACCCCCCTTTCCCTGCATCCATGAATTTCCAGAAACATATCGCCAACCACGTCCGCGACCTGCCGCGCTCCGGCATCCGCGACTTCTTCGAAATCGTCCAGTCCATGAAGGAGGTCATCTCTCTGGGCATCGGCGAACCGGACTTCAACACCCCATGGCACATCCGCGAGGCCGCCATCTACGGCCTTGAGCGCGGCCACACCGGCTACACCTCCAACCTCGGACTCCCCGTCCTGCGCGAACGCATCTCCACCTACGTCGCGCGCCACTTCGGCGTCGCCTACGATCCCAAGTCGGAGATCATCGTCACCGTCGGCGTCTCCGAGGCCATCGACCTCGCACTGCGCGCCCTCCTCAACCCGGGCGACGAGGTCCTCTACCACGAACCCTGCTACGTCTCCTACAGCCCCAGCATCGTCCTCGCACACGGCATCCCGGTCGCCGTACCCACACGTTCCGAGGAAAACTTCACCCTCACCGCCGAGGCGCTCGCACGCAAGATCACACCGGCTTCCCGCGTGCTCATGCTCAACTTCCCCTGCAACCCCACAGGCGCCACCCAGAACAAGGCCGAACTCGAAAAGATCGCCCAACTCTGCATCGCCCACGACCTCATCGTGCTCACCGACGAGATCTACAGCGAACTCACCTACGACAGCGCCACCCACACCTCCATCGCCAGCATCCCGGGTATGCGCGAACGCACCATCTTCCTCCACGGCTTCTCAAAGGCCTTCGCCATGACTGGCTTCAGGGTCGGCTACGCCTGCGCCCCCGCCCCGCTCACCGAGGCCATGATGAAGATCCACCAGTACGCCATCCTCTGCGCCAACACCATGGCCCAGGACGCCGCCATCGAGGCCCTCGAACACGGCGAACGCGATGTCGACCTCATGCGCAAAGAATACGAGATGCGCCGCAACTTCATCGTCCGCAGCCTCAACGATCTCGGCCTCGAATGCTTCAAACCCATGGGCGCCTTCTACGTCTTCCCCAACATCTCCAGCACCGGCCTCTCCAGCCGCGAATTCTCCCTCGGCCTTCTCGAAAAGAAACAGGTCGCCTGCGTCCCCGGCACCGCCTTCGGCCCCAGCGGCGAAGGCTTCATCCGCTGCAGCTACGCCACCGGCCTGGAACAAATCAAGATCGCCATGGAACGCATGGCCGAGTTCGTCGCCGAATCCTCCCGCAAACACTGAACCCATGGGCACCTCCTCCCCGCTCCAAGTCCGCAAAGCCGTCCTACTCGCAGCAGGCCGCGGCACCCGCATGCGCGAGCTCACGGATGATCTCCCAAAGCCCATGATCGCCGTCCAGGGCAAGCCCATCCTCCAGCACATCCTCGAAGGCCTGCGCTCCGCCGGCATCACCCACCTCCTCATCGTCGTCGGCTACAGGGAGGATGTCATCCGCTCCTTCTTCGGCGACGGCTCCGCCTTCGGCCTCTCCGTCTCCTACATCACCCAGGTCGTCCAGGACGGCACCGGCCGCGTCGTCGAGCTCGCCCGCGATTTCGCAGGTCAGGACCCCTTCGTCCTCAGCTACGGCGACATCCTCGTCCAGCCCGACAATTACCTCCGCCTCACGCGCCTCGACACCGAGGAAGCCCTCATCAGCGTCAAGAAAAACGAGGACGTCTCCAAGGGCGGCGCCGTCTTCGTCAACGACCGCTTCGAACTCACCGATCTCCGCGAAAAACCCCAGCCCGGCGAGCCCACCAGCCCGTGGTACAACGCCGGCGTCTACACCTTCCGCCCCTCCATCTTCACCTTCACCGCCACGCTCCAAAAATCCCCGCGCGGCGAATACGAACTCACCGACGCCATCCGCCAGCTCGCCCAAAGCGGTCACCACGTCCAAGCCTTTGAACTCGAGGGCTCATGGGCCGACGTCCGCGACCCCGAAGTCCTCGCCCAGCTCAACGCGCGGGCTTGAAACGCAAACCCCCAGCCCCTCGCACCTCAAGGCGCACCTCCCGCATCACCCGCGCCACGCCCGCAGGACGCACGGCAAAGCGCCCCTCACGCACCGCCGCAGCAGAGATCCCCACGCCAACCCCTGCTGCGGCCGGGCTCATCGCGCACATCGCCCCCTTCGCCGTCTTCTTCGGAATCTGGGCCCTCGGCGAACTCCTCGCCTCGGTTCTAGGGCCCGGCGCTGGCTGGTGGCACTCCCATCCGCAGTACTGGATCTTCCCCCTTCAGACTCTCGCCGCGGGCTACACCCTCTACCACTTTTGGCCACTCCAACGCTGGCAACCACCCACCCGCCCCGTCTGGTGGCTCGGCGCAGGCATCGCCATCTTCCTCCTCTGGATCGCCCCACAGGAAGTCTTCGCCGCCGCACCGCGCCTCGACGGCTTCCGCCCGGACTTCGCGCAGGAAGGCTGGTTGCGGATCCTCCACATCGCCCTGCGCTGGCTGCGCCTCGTCGTGGTCGTCCCCATGATCGAGGAGATCTTCTGGCGCGGCTTCGTCCCGCGCTACGTCGCGCAAGCCGATTTCCAGCAGCTCCCGCTCGAAAAATTCCAACCCCTCGGCTTCGGCATCAGCACCCTCTGCTTCGCCCTCTCCCACTGGGGTCCGGACTTCTTCTGCGCCCTCTGCGCGGGAGCCGTGTACGGCTTCGTCGCATGCAAATCCGGCCGCCTCTCCTCCTGCGTGCTCGCCCATGCGCTCACCAACCTGCTCCTCGGCATTTACCTCACGCTCTCCGGCCAGTGGGGCTTCTGGTAATGCGGGCAATGCGGGTAATGCTGGCGCCCATCCCACCCTTCACTCACTCTTCCTCCGCTCAAAACACGGCTGAGGCCTTTCCATCCACACACGCCATGACCGGCAGTTTCCCGCGCAAACTGAACCTCCGCTCCCCATGAAAATCGGCCTCGCCCAAATCAATCCCGTCGTCGGCGACTTCCAGGCCAACCGCGACATGATTCTCGCCGCCTACCACCACCTCGTGCAGGCCGGCGCAGAACTCGTGATCACCCCCGAACTCGCTCTCTGTGGCTATCCGCCTCAGGACCTCGTCTTCAAATCCCGCTTCGTCCCCGAAAACCTCGCAGCACTCGAAGCCCTCCACAACGCCGTCGGCCACGTCCCGCTCCTCGTCGGCTTCGTCGACCACAATCACGGACAGGGCCGCCCATTCCGCAACGCCGCCGCTCTCCTCCAAAAAGCGCGCCCCATCCAAAAGGCCTTCAAGTCCCTCCTCCCCACCTACGACGTCTTCGACGAAGCGCGCTACTTTGAGCCCGCCTCCGAGCCCGCCATCCTTGAAGTCGCTGGCCGAAAACTTGGCATCACCATCTGCGAGGACGTCTGGACCCCGCAATACCTCCCGCGCAACCTCTACGGCTGCTCCCCGGTCCGTTCGCTCGTCGAGCACGGCGCAGAAATCATCCTCAACCTCAGCGCCTCCCCCTTCACCCTCGGCAAACCCGCACGCCGCCGCGAGATGCTTGCCGAAGTCGCGCGCGACGCCCGCTGCCCAATCGTCTACTGCAACAGCGTCGGCGGCAACGACCAGCTCGTCTTCGACGGCAACTCCCTCGTCCTCGGCTCCGACGGCTCCATCCAGCACCAACTACGCGCCTTCGAACAACAACTCGCCGTCGTCGAACTCAACGCCCCGTCGCCCACACAGGCTCCTCCTCCCGACGAAGAGCAGCTCCACCAAGCCCTCATCCTTGGCACCCGCGACTACCTCCGCAAATGCGGGTTCCGCTCGGCCGTACTGGGCCTGAGCGGCGGCATCGACAGCGCGCTCACCGCCTGCATCGCCGCCGAAGCCCTCGGCCCTGAGAACGTCCTCGGCGTCACCATGCCCACCCAGTTCTCCTCCCGCGGCAGCGTCGAGGACTCGGAAAAACTCGCCGCCAAACTCGGCATCCGCCTCCTGAACATCCCCATCCAGAACTCCTTCGAAGCCTTCAAGGCCCAGTTCACCGGGATCTTCGCCGGAAAACCCGAGGACGTCACCGAGGAGAACATGCAGCCCCGCCTCCGAGGCATGACCCTCATGGCCCTCTCCAACAAATTCGGCCACCTCGTCCTCACCACCGGCAACAAAAGCGAACTCGCTGTCGGCTACTGCACCCTCTACGGCGACATGTGCGGCGGCCTCGCCGTCATCAGCGACGTCCCAAAAACCCTCGTCTACAAACTCTCCCGCTGGATCAACCGCCACGGCGAGATCATCCCCGAGGACACCATCCAAAAGCCCCCCAGCGCTGAACTCAAACCCAACCAGCGAGACCAAGACACCCTCCCACCTTACGAAGTCCTCGACCCCATCCTCCAACTCTACGTCGAGGAAGAACGCTCCGTCGCTGAAATCGTCCAGCACGGCTTCGACGAAGCCACCGTCCGCTGGGTGCAGCGCCGCGTCGACCTCAACGAGTACAAACGCGCCCAAGCCGTACCCGGCCTCAAAGTGACCAGCCGCGCCTTCGGTCTCGGCCGCCGAATGCCTGTCGCCCAGCGCTTCGTTCAGTAAAACACCCACACTCCCCACCCCCCGCTCCCCCCCCTCGGGGCCCGCCCAGCCCCACCAATATCCTTGCCCTCCACACCCATTACCGCTTAATCCCCGCGCTCCGCCCCCTCCAAGATTGAGGCGGCCCCATCTACAATACCAACCTCCTCACCTCCCTTAAAAATGGAACTCTGCATCATCGGCTCAGGCTACGTCGGACTGGTCTCAGGAGCCTGCTTCGCCGAAGTCGGTCACCACGTCGTCTGCGTCGACAACGACAAGCGCAAAGTCGAGATGCTCCAAGCCGGCAAGATCCCCATCTACGAACCCGGCCTCGAGGACCTCGTCCACCGCAACGTCGCCGCCAAACGCCTCCGCTTCACCAACTCCATCGAGGACGGCGTCGACCATTCCCAAGTCATCTTCATCGCCGTCCCCACCCCACCTCAGGTCGATGGCAGCGTCGACCTCACCTACATCGAACAGGTCGCCCGCGAAATCGCAGGCGTCCTCAAAAAAGACGCCTACCGCGTCGTCGTCGACAAGAGCACCGTCCCCGTCAAAACCGGCGAGAAGGTCGAAGCCACCATCAAGCGCTACAACCGCGATGCGGACTTCGACGTCGTCTCCAACCCCGAATTCCTCCGCGAAGGCTGCGCAGTGCCCGACCTCATGAACCCGGACCGCATCGTGATCGGTTCCGCCAGCAACAAGGCCACAGACCTCATGAAGCGCCTCTACGAGCCCTTCAAAGCCCCCATCCTCGTCACCGACATCAACTCGGCCGAACTCATCAAACACGCCGCCAACTCCTTCCTCTCCCTCAAAATCTCCTACATCAACGCCGTCGCCTCCATCTGCGAGGCCAGCGGCGCAGACGTCGAGATGGTCGCCGACGGCATCGGCATGGATAAACGCATCGGCCGCAACTTCCTCAACTCCGGCATCGGCTACGGCGGCTCCTGCTTCCCAAAGGACGTCAAAGCCTTCATCTCCATCGCCCGCCAACTCGGCACCCCCTTCGCACTCCTCGAAGAAGTCGAACGCATCAACGCCCACCAACTCAACCGCTTCATCGACAAAATCCGCGACGCCCTCTGGGTCCTCAAGGATAAGAAAGTCGCCGTCTGGGGCATGACCTTCAAGCCGGACACCGACGACGTCCGCAACTCCGTCGCCATCGACCTCATCAACCGCCTCGTCAGCGACGGCGCACACGTCACCGCCTACGACCCCAAGGGCGCCGAAAAAGCCGTCGATTGGAAGCTCGTCGACCCCGCCAAGGTCCGCATCACCAAGTCCCCCCTCGAAGCCGTGGAAGGCGCTGAAGCCCTCATCCTCGCCACCGAATGGAAGGAGTTCGTCAACGTCGACCTCGCTCAGGTGAAGGCCAAAATGCACACCCCGCTCGTCTTCGACGGCCGCAACCTCTTCAACCCGGAAACCATGCGCGAACTCGGCTTCACCTACTTCTCCATGGGCAGGCCCACCGTCAAACCCTAGCCGCCGGCACCAACAGCCACCAACACCCGCCTGCATCGCCTTCCCAGCGCCCTCCCCTCAAAGGAGGGCGTTGGCCTTGTCTGGGGACAGCCCCCATCCACGCCACCATCCCTCAGGAACCTCCTTGGCGATCGCCTAAGACGCCGTAGATTCCCTCACAGGTCCCAATGCAAAACACCGCCCGCCAAGCCTGCGTCTATGCGCTCCTCGAATGGGAGAAGGGGAAGGTGTTCTCCGACGAGATCCTCCACAACACCATCGCCAGCTCCCGCCTCACCCCGCTGGATCGCGGCTTCCTCATGGAAACCTTCTTCGGAATCCTGAGAAACCTCACCTCTCTGGATTTCCTCATCGACTGCCTGCGCCAGGGCAGCCTCGACCACCCCACCCGCGCCGTCCTCCGCCTCGGCATCTACCAAATCTTCCACCTCCGCACCGCACCCCACGCCGCCGTCAACGAAACCGTCTCCCTCGCCGGACGCGCCCGCGGCCTCGTCAACGCCATCCTCCGCCGCGCCCTCCGCGAGAAGGAGTCACTCGAACAACGCCTCGCCAAAGCCCCGCAGACCATCCGCAGCTCCCATCCGACATTCCTCCTCGACCGCTGGAACAAAGCCTTCGGCGAAGCCCCCACGGAGGAACTCTGCCGATGGAACAACTCTCCAGCGGAAGTCCACGTCCGGGCCAACGGCCTGAAAATCAGCGCAGGCGAACTCCTCCACACCACCCCCGCCGCAGAGCCCTGCCCCGCTCATCCCCGCGCCCTCAAAGTCTCCCAACTCCCCTTCACTTGGATGATGAACGGCCTCTGCTACGTTCAAGATCCCAGCACCCTCTTCGCCTGCGACCTCCTCAACCCGCAACCCGGCGAAACCGTCCTCGACGCCTGCGCCGCACCCGGTGGCAAGACCACCTACATCGCGGAACTCATGCAGAACAAGGGACGCCTCATCGCCTGCGACCTCTACGACTCCCGTGTCGCACGACTCCGCGAAAACTGCACACGCATGGGCGTCCAGAACGCCACCATCCTTCAACACGATTGCATGCAGGCAGACGGCCCCCTCGCCTCGGAACGCTTCGACCGCATCCTCGTCGACGCTCCCTGCAGCAACACCGGCGTCATCCGACGCAGAGTCGACGTTCGCTGGCGCCTCACGGACGAAGACTTCCTGCGCATGCCTGCACAGCAACTCGCCCTCCTTCGCAGACTCATCCCCCTCCTCAAACCCGGTGGCAGCCTCGTCTACAGCACCTGCAGCCTCGAACACGAAGAGAACGAGGACGTCGTCTCCGCAGCTCTCCACTCCATCCCAGGAATCCACCTCGCTGAAAGCCGCCGCATCCTCCCCTTCGTCGACCACATCGACGGCGCTTTCGCCGCGCGCTTCATCCGCGAATCCTGACAGCAAATCCTCACAGCGAATCCTGAACCCAGCCCGCCACCGCCCTCACTCGTAGACGGGCACGGCACCACCCGCGTCGCGGATGAACTGCTCGATGGCAGCGATGTCATCGTAAGCCAGATGCTTGCGCTGGTACTTGCGCCACAGCACCTCATGCAGCGAAAGCAGATCCTCCAGCAGCGGCGTGTCGTAATACGTCCACATCACCTCGTCCTTGCACTTGGCCTGCAGCCGCCAGCGCTTCCCAAACTTCTCCGCACGCACCTCCCGCCTGCGGCCGTCCTCTGTCATTGTCTTCCAAACGTGGCAGTTTCGCATAATGATCCCCGCGCTCATCTCCCCGACCCGCCCCATCACCACAAGCTTTTTTGAAAGATCCCGCCAAAATCTTCGCTTACTTCGTCGGCGTAGTACTGCTCGGATGCCTTCTGGCTCCACCCTTTTTCTGGGCCGGCGAAGCGCTTTCCCAGCACGGCGTCCTCCCCTCCCTGCAAGGAGTGGGATTCAAAAAATACTTCCACCGCGCCATGCTCGTCGCCGCTCTCGGCCTGCTCTGGCCCCTGGCGCGCTCCCTGCGACTCCACAGCCTTGAGGGCCTCGGTCTCATCCCCAACCCACGCTGGGGACGCCACCTGCTCGCCGGTTTCGCCGTCGCAGCCATCGCCGTCGGAATCATGGCCGCGGTCTACATCGCCCTCGGAATCTACCAGTGGAAAACCGTGCTCCCATGGGGCCGCATTCCCAAACTCGCTCTCAGCGCCGCCGTGGTCGGACTCCTCGAAGAAAGTCTCTTCCGTGGCGTCTTCCTTGGAGTTTTCCAGCGCAACATGTCCGCCCGCACTTCGCTGCTGTCCGTCACCCTCCTCTTCTCCTCGCTCCACTTCCTCAAGCCAGACAAGGAAACCCTGACAGGTCCAGTGAACTGGCTTTCCGGTTTCCAACTCCTTCCCGGCGCATTCCATCAATTTGCGGAACCGGGCCTCTGGCTGGCCAGCTTCAGCACCATCTTCGTTCTGGGCTGGGTGGCCGGCATGGCACGTCAACTGACCCGCTCCCTCTGGCTGAGCATCGGCTTCCACGCTGGCATCGTCTTTGTGAAAATGGGCTTCAGTAAACTCACCGAACGCCACCAACAATTCCTCCCCTGGGTGGGCCCCGAGCTCCAGATAGGCTTGGTTCCAGTGGCAATCCTCCTCGCATGTGGTTGGGTGCTCTGGAGGCAACTGCAGCATGCGCAACACGGGGAGCTCGGAGAAAAAGGACGGGACAACGGCGCCGACAACCCCGCCGGAACCTCAATCCGCTGACCCCCTTCCTTCGGGACCACTGGCGCTACTCTCAAGCGCCGCCCTCGCCGCGCTCTCGCTCCTCCTTCCACCGCACTGCTCCCACTGCCTCAGCGACACCCTCCCCGGCGCACACCTCTGCAAGGACTGCCTCGCCGAGGCTCCCAAAATCTGCGCCCCGTTCTGCCAACGCTGCTCGCAACCCTTCGCCGGCCTTATCGAAACCCCCTTCCGCTGCCCCAACTGCCGCAGCCGCCGCATCCACTTCACCTGCGCAGTCTCCGCTTACAGGAACCGCGGCCTCGTGCGGGAATGCATCCACCGCTTCAAGTACATGCGCGCATTCCATCTACGCCATCCCCTCGCCCACTGGCTGCTGGAAGCCTTCGAGGACCCTCGCCTCCAAAACCCGCGGCCCGACTTCCTGATCCCCGTCCCACTGCATCCGGTCCGCAAACGCGAAAGGCAGTTCAATCAGGCCGAAGAGCTCGCACACCTCGTCGCCCCGGCACTCCAGACGCCCGTGGCCACAGCGCTTCTGCGTCTCCGCAACACCTCCACCCAAACGCGACTCGACCGCACAGCCCGCATGGAAAACTTGCGCGGTGCCTTCGCCGTGCGTCAGGATCAACAAGTGCGGCACCAACACCTTGTGCTCATCGACGACGTCCTCACCACCGGCTCCACGGTGGATGAGTGCGCACGAATCCTGCGCCGCGCAGGGGCCCGCTCCGTGCGCGTGGCCACCGTGGCGCGCGCCTGAACCAACAACACCTTTCCCATGGGCATCTTTTCCAAACCCTCCTTCACCTCAGAAAAGAAACGCGATGTCCCCGAGGGCCTGTGGCAGAAGTGCCCGAGTTGCTCCGAGGTCATCCACAATCTCGAACTCATCCAGAACCTGCTCGTCTGCCCCAAATGCCAGCACCATTTCAACCTCGCAGCCGGTGAGCGCATCCTTCAACTCGCCGACCCAAACTCCTTCACTGAGCACGACGCAGACCTCATCTCCGTCGACACCCTCAAGTTCACCGGCATGGCCAGCTACATCGACCGGCTCAAAAGCTACCAGAAGAAGACCGGCCTCAAAGACGCCGTCATCACCGGCGAATGCAAGATCCATGAACACCCAGTGGCCATCGCCGTCATGGACTTCTCCTTCATCGCAGCCACCATGGGCTCCGTTGTCGGCGAAAAAATCGCCCGCATCATCGAACACGCCACTCGCCAGCGCATCCCTGTCATCATCCTCTCCGCCTCCGGTGGCGCACGCATGTACGAGGGCGTGCTGAGCCTCATGCAGATGGCCAAAACCTGCGGCGCGCTCGCACTCCATTCCAAGGCCCGCCTGCCCTACATCTCCATCCTCACCCACCCCACAACCGGCGGCGTCAGCGCCTCCTTCGCCACCGTGGGCGACATCATCATCGCAGAACCCAAGGCCATGGTCGGCTTCGCCGGACCTCGCGTCATCCGCGAGACCACCCATCAGGACCTCCCTGCAGGCTTCCAAACCTCCGAGTTCCTCGAAGAACACGGATTGGTCGACATGATCGTTGCGCGCAAACAGTTGCGCGACACCCTCGGCCAACTCCTCTCCTACATCGCACCCGCAAGGTGAACGCCGCACAATCCCTGGACTGGCTCTACGCCTCCCAGCTCCACGGGATCAGACTCGGCCTCGACACCATCCACCGCCTCCTTTCAGGCCTCGGCGTCGACCTTCACTCCCCTGCCGCACCTCGCTTCCTCCACGTCGCAGGCACCAACGGCAAAGGCTCCGTCTGCGCGCTCCTCGCCGCCGCCCTCCGCAATTCCGGCCTCCGAACAGGCCTCTACACATCCCCCCACCTCGTCACCTTCCGCGAACGCATCCAGATCAACGGCGAACTCCTCCCGGAACACGGCCTCGCCAAAGGCCTCACCAAAATCCGCGATCTCACCGACTCCTGGGATAGTGCTCCCACGTTCTTCGAGATCGTCACCGCACTCGCACTCGCCCATTTCCAAGAAAACGATGTCCACGTCGCCGTCCTCGAGACCGGCTTGGGCGGGCGCCTCGACGCCACCAACGTCGTCACCCCAGCAGTCAGCGTCATCACCCCGATCGACCTCGATCACCAAGCATGGCTCGGCGACTCCCTCACCTCCATCGCCTCCGAAAAAGCCGGCATCTTCAAACCCGGCATCCCCGCAATCTCGGCTCCTCAACCCGAAGAAGCAGCACAGGCCCTGCGCCTCGCCGCCCTCCAACGCGGAGCTCCCATCGAGTTCATCACCCATCCTTATTCAGGCCCCGTCGGCCTCCAAGGCAGCCACCAGCCATGGAACGCCGCGCTCGCAGCACGCGCCCTCGCCCTCTCGCAATTCCCCACATCCCCAAGCGCCATCGCCGAAGGCTTCCGCACAGTCCAATGGCCGGGCCGCTTCCACGCCGTCACCCCGCACCTCATCCTCGACGGCGCGCACAACCCGGCGGCCGCACACCGCCTCGCACTCACGTGGCGCGAAACCTTCGGCGATACCGGCGCGACACTCATCCTCGCCATGATGCGCGACAAGGATGCCGCGGGCTTCTGCCGCGCCATCGCTCCGATCGCCACACGCATCCTCACCATCGGCGTCCAAAACGAACGCTCCCTGAGCGCCGAAGCCATGGCCACACTCTGGCGCGAAAACATTCCCCACATCCCCGCCACCCCCATGGATAGCCTTTCAGCCGCCCTCCAGCGCTCCACCTCCCACCCCGAACGCGCGCTCGTCACCGGAAGCCTCTTCCTCGTCGGCGAATCCCTTGTGGAAACAGGCATTCATGCGGCCTCCGGGGAACACGGATCCCAGTAGCCCAGCCTCAGCCAGCCGGATCCAATAAGCTGGGGACTCCTTCCAAAGCTCTCCCGCAACAAGAACCCCGCACCCCGCAAGACTTACAACAAGGCAGTGCGCAACTTGGCGATCACCGCCCCCATGTCGGGTGCGTTGAACGCATGCGTGCCCACCACCAAGGTGTCCGCACCGCTGCGCATCGACAGCAAGCCCGTCTCACGGTTGATTCCCCCATCCACCTCGATCCGGTAGGAAAGCCCCAGACGCGCACGCGCCTCCGCCGCAGCCTCCACCTTGGCCATCATCTCAGTCATGAACGGTTGCCCCCCAAATCCAGGCACCACCGTCATCACCAACAGCAAATCAATCCGATGCAGAAACGGCTCCACCGCCTCAAACGGAGTCGCAGGCCGCAGCGAAATCCCGCACCGGCACCCAGCCTTGCGGATCGCCGCCAGCGTCCCGGCCACGTCGTGCTGCGCCTCCACATGCACCGTGATGACACTGGCTACCGATGTGAACCGCGGAAAATAGTGATCCGGACGCTCCACCATCAGATGCACGTCCAGCGGGATCGTCGACACCTTCGCCACAGCCTCCACAAACGCCGGCCCGAAGGAGATGTTATCCACAAAGTGACCGTCCATCACGTCGCAGTGCAGCCAGTCTGAACCGGACTCCTGCGCACGCCGCACCTCCTCGTGCAACCTTCCAAAGTCACATGCCAAAAGCGACGGAGCGATCACGAGAGGTGGTTTCATGAATGATGCCCGTCTCCTACGGCAAACCCCGAAGGGCTTCAACCCCTTAGAGAAGCCAATGCGCCAGCGAAAAGTACAACAGCAGCGTCAGCACATCCGTGCATCCCAGCGTCACAGGCCCCGCCGCAATCTTCGGATCCCACTTCAACGCATGCACAACCGCAGGCACCACCAACCCCGACAAACACGCAATCACCACCGCCCCCACCACGCTCAACCCCACCACCCCCGCAGCAGCTCCCTCCCCCCTCCACATCCACACCACCCCAAAAACCACAGCCCCGCACGCCACCCCGAGCAACAACGCCGCCCCCAACTCCCTCCCCACCGCCAGCCAAAACCAGCGCAGCGTCGGATTGCTGCTGCGCAGACTCTGCAGCGTCAGCGTCATCGACTGGATACTCACCGATTCCGCAAGCGCCAGCACCAACGCCAGAAAAACCGACACCACAAGCGCCCGCGCCAGCGTCGCCTCAAATGCCCCCGCCAAAAGCGCGCACACCGTCCCACTCCCAATCGTCGAGAGCAGCCACGGAAACCGATACAAAAACGCCCGCCACGGCGATGCACCACGCACCTGCGACACGCGAAAGCCAATGGACTCAAACAACTCATCCCCGCGCTGCGGCTCCTCACTCTCCATCACCTCCGCTGCGAACACCCCGACGTCCACCACACCCACCACCCGCCGCCCCTCATCCACCACGGGCAACGCGAAAAACCGGTGCAGGACGAAGATATCGCACGCATCCAACAACGTCGCACGCTGCGGCACCGCCACCACCCGCCTCATCATCACCTGATCCAGCTCCGTCTCCAGCGCAGATGTCAGCAACCGCCGCGCAGGCAGCACTCCCACCAGACGCGCCTCCTCATCCACCACGTAAAAATAAATAATCCGATCTCCCACCCCCTTTTCCCGAATCGCCCGGAGCGCATCCCCAATGGTCATCCCCGCCCGCAATAGCGGAAAATCCGCGCGGGCAAACTCGATCACGGGACGCTGGAACTGTTCTTTATCCAAGGAGGGGGATGGTGCGGATGCAAAACACCATCCAACAACTCCCAGTTCACACACCAACCAGTCCAGCGGGAATCCTCACACCAGCCCCGAGCGGTACACCCTGCGACCTCCCAACATCCTCCGCAAGATTACCCAGATATACCGCAACGAGCCAGACCGACCTATCCACCCACCAGCAGACCAATCCTCTCAGCCAGTTCAAAGTCAGCCTCCGTCAGCCCTCCCTCGCTGTGCGTCGAAAGCACAAGCCTCACCTTGTTGTACCGAATGTCCATGTCCGGATGATGCTCCTGCTCCTCCGCAATCTCCGCCACGCTGTTCACGAAATCGATCGCCCCTTGAAAATCCTCAAACTCGAACAACCGCTCAATCCCCTTCTTATCCAAGTCCCATTCGGGCACCCGCTTCAGCCACTCCTTGATATCCTGCGAATCCAAAAGTTGTTTCATAAGATTTACCCTTCCGATTTCCCCATTCCCTGCCATTCCCCGCCACTTTCTGCAACACCCTGACCAACCATAAAAAAGTTTCCACCACCCCACCACCCCACCACGCCATCACGCCACCACGCCATCACGCCATCACCCACCTCCGCTGATGATGGCAGGAAGGACAATCACTGGGCGGATGGACGCCATTTCCCCATCCCCACTTTTCCCGACCACACCGCTCCCCGCCCCCCCGATCCACAAATGATCCTCATTTTCCTCAAACGAGGAGCAGCGAAGGCAGCTCCCATTCACAGTCCGCTCCTCCAAAAAACAATCGACCTTGCCGCTTCAGGCGGCCGTGTGTAGAGAGTCGAAAAAGCCCGGCAGCCAGGCCAAACCAACCGCCTGCCCCCAATCGTCAGTCAACCCCCAGCCTCCTCCCCGCCTCTTTTTCTTATGGGTCACATCTACAACAACATCGTCGAAACAGTGGGCCGCACCCCGCTCGTACGCCTCAACAGGGTCACCGCCGGCCTCGAAGCCACCATCGCCCTCAAGTGCGAATTCTTCAACCCGCTCGGCAGCGTCAAGGACCGTATCGGCGCGGCCATGATCGAAGACGCCGAGAAGCGCGGCATCCTCAAACCGGACACCGTCATCGTCGAGCCCACCAGCGGCAACACGGGCATCGCCCTCGCATTTGTGGCGGCTGCCAAGGGCTACAAACTCATCCTCACCATGCCCGAGACCATGTCGCTCGAGCGCCGCACTCTCCTCGCCATGCTTGGCGCCAAGCTCGTCCTCACTCCCGGTGCCGAAGGCATGAAGGGCGCCATCGCACGGGCTGAGGAACTCGTCAAAAACACGCCCAACGCTTGGATGCCACAGCAGTTCAACAACCCAGCCAACCCCGAAGTCCACCAGCGTACAACCGCTGAGGAAATCTGGGCGGACACCGACGGCAAGGTCGACATCTTTGTCGCCGCTGTCGGCACCGGCGGCACCATCACAGGCTGCTGCGAGGTCATCAAACCCCGCAGGCCGGGCTTTCAAGCCATCGCCGTGGAGCCAAAGGATTCACCCGTCATCTCCCAGACCCTCGCCGGTGAACCCGTCAAGCCCGGCCCACACAAGATCCAGGGCACAGGTGCTGGCTTCGTCCCCAACAACCTCCACCTCAAGAACGAGCAGGGGCAGGCGCAGATCACCGAGTGCGTCCAGGTCAGCAACGACGACGCCTTCGCCATGGCCCGACGCCTCGCCAAGGAAGAGGGCCTTCTCGTCGGCATCAGCACCGGAGCCAACGTCTGGGCCGCCATCGAAATCGCCAAGCGCCCCGAAAACAAAGGCAAACTCATCGTAACAATCGCCTGCTCCACCGGCGAACGCTACCTCTCCACCGCACTCGCAGCCGACGCCCGCGCCGAAGTCGGCGCCTGAGGCTCTTCGCCTCTCCCGTAGATCGGCTGCCAGAAACACACATTCCGCATCTTACTGCGGCGCGCTCCACCAACAGCGGGGCGCGCCGCTTTTTATTTCCCCTTCAGGGCTCAGAGCTCCCGCAACAACTGCCGCGCCATCTTCGCGGGCTCGTTAAGCGCCGAGATCGAGCGCAGACGGCCCTTCGGGTCGAGCATCCACGCACTCGGCGCGCTGTTCACACCCAGTGAACGCACAGCACGCCCCTCCCATCCCATCCCGTCAAAGCCCACGCGCCAGTGCACACCAGCACCTGCCAGCATCGCTTCCACAGGCTCAGGCCTCGCATCCAAACTCACCCCCACAACCACCAACTCCGGAACCTCAGCCGCTGCCTTCTTCAACGTTTCCACCGCCTCCGACGTGTAGGGCGCAAACAGTCCGAAGAAAAACAACACCACCACCCGTCCTCGCAAATTCTCCACTTGGAACCTCTTCCCATTCAACCCAGTGAGTTCCAGCCCCAGCGGTTTGCCCAGCAAGTCCAGACGCCGGAAATCGTCCGCAATCCGCGCTCGCATCTCGTCACCCCTCGCCAGTTGCTGCGCCTCTCCCAACAACCCCCTCATGGTCTTGGGTTGCTCAGGATATAGCCCCGCCATCTCCACCAGCAGCGCCGCAAGCCGCCGATCCTCAGGATGCCTCTTCGCAAACTGCTTCACCGCGCCCAGCAGGGCTTCCCGGCGCTCGGCGTCCCCCGGCCGGTAAAGCCGCATCTGCATCGCCAACTTCGCAAACTCCACCTCCACTTTCTGCGCTCCCACCGCCTTCCGATCGAGCTCTTCAAAAATCCGCTCCGCCTCCCCTAACGATCCCGGACTGCCCGTCAAATCCGACTGAATCTGCAGCATGCGCGCAAGACGCATACCAGCCTCAAAAGCACGCTGATCTTCCGGGGCGCTCTCCAAAAACTTTCGGAGAGCCTGCTCCTGCTTTCTCAAGTGACTCAGGATCGCCTCGGCCGCCTTGCCCTGCTCCTGCAACGCCTCGCCCGGACCGGCATCCAAACTCAGGACCTGCCTCCACAACTCCTCTGCCGTCTCTGCCACCGCCATCGGCGCAAGGGCGTAACACAGCACAAGCATCCAAAAGACAATCATCCGCGAACGCATCCACCGACGCTTGTCCAAACGACACCACTTGGCAAGACCCACACCGACACGCCCCCACCAACCCACCTCCACTCAACCTCCACTCAACCTCCTCCCCCGCCCTTCATCCATCACCCCCGCCGCCTCCCCCTTCCCTGCATCCCCCCTCCGCGGTCCTCAGCAACGATCGTCGCGTACAGCGGCCGATGATCACTCCCTCGATTCCAATCCGGCCCCCGATACACCCGCGCCCCTCCACGCACCACCTCCGGCCAAAGCCCACGGCTCACCAAAAGATAATCAATCCGCGAATACAAATCCGCCGCCCGCCAGTAGTGCGTCCACCGATCCCCCACCGCATCCTGCGCCCACAAGTCCGACATCCGCCCCGCGCTCCCTCGGACTCCAACGATCTCCTGAAACCCAGGCTCGTTCTTGGCCTCATTGAAATCCCCGTAACACAACAGGTTCACCTCCGGATCCGCCTCCAAAATCCCATCCAAATGCACCCGTAGCAAATGCGCTTCATGCCTCCGGATCAATGCCTCCCCCTCCGATGCCGCAAGCTTCGACTTCAAGTGCGCCCCCACCACCCGCAACCGATACCCACTCCCCATCTCCACCGTCACATCGAGAAATCCCCTGCGCACTTTCTGCACAGAACCCGCCAGCGTGTAATCCACCTCCCTCGCCGAATCACGGGCCACCACCGGAAACCGACTCAGCAACGCCAAATGCCGGTCCGGATCCGGCCCATCCACGTACTCCGCGCTCTCGTACTTCAATCCCACCGCCGCAAGTCGCCCCTGAAAATCCGCCCACAACTTCGCTGACCCCATTTCACATACTCCAAGAATATCAGGTCTGATCTCCGAAATAATCCGAATCAACACCGCCATCTCCTGCTCAGACTTCGGTCGCGCACGCCGCCCACCCTCTGCCACCTGATCCTCCCCCACATAGTTCTCCAAGTTATAATGGCAGAACACCACCGCGGGCGGAACCGCCCCAAAAACGGCAAAGCCGAAAACCGCACACGCGCAGAGGAGCCCCACCCAGACACGCCAAAACCGCCAAGAACGCCCCAACTCCGTTTTCACAGCATGCCAATGACACGAAGGCTTCATGCACAGTCCCCCAACCCCTCCAACCAAACAACTTGATCAATCGACCACGACGCACCCCATGGATCGCCATGGCTACCATGGCAAAGACCAAATTATTGACCCTGTTGGTGCCCGACCACGCGAAAGACACCCAAAGACTCCCTCCGAAACCCGACAAAACAAACCAACCAAAACCAACGGAGCAAAACCATCACCCCAGCCACACTGACCTAATGACTTAATTAATGACCTAAGAATGCGCCGTCTTAGTCTCCTCAGGCTTCGCCGCCTGAGTTCCACCCTGAGGCACGCTCTCCGCAACTCCGTGCCCGGAAGGATGATGCCCATCATGCCCATCATGCCCTGCATGAGCCGAATGACCTGAATGCGAAGGATCTTCCGTCCGCGTCTCCTGATAACGCGACTGATCCAACCGCGACGCATCACTCACCGGATGCGTCACTTCCCGCTCAAAATCGTCCTTCGCCTTGCTGAACTCTTTCACCGCCTGCCCAAGCCCACGCGCAAGCTCAGGAAGTTTCTTCGCCCCAAACAACAGCAGGACGATCACCAAAATGATGATCAGATCAGGACCCGCAAGGTTGAAGAAGGAGGCGAGGGAGTTCATACGAATGGTCTTTATCTAACACCGGAAAGGGCAACTTGCAACCGACGTTTACCCCTTATCATCCCCCCACCACACGCTTCCTTAGCCGTATTCCCTTCAAAAACTTTCCCTCCATCCTCCCTCTCGCACCCACCCATACCCACCACGCATCACTTCAATCAGCACTCCCCTCTCACCTCAACAAGCCCGCCGCCGCCTCCGGCCTAGGCAAACCCCACCCCCGCCACTTCGCTAAATACTCCCCGCGCTCCAGAAGCGCGTAGTGCGGTCGCTTCCCCGCCCTCAGCCACCGAATCATCCGCACCAAATCCTCCTCCCCCATCACCGTGCATCCCGCACTAGGCCGGTCCACACCGCGCCTCAGATGAAAAAAAATCGCGCTCCCCGCCCCGGACTTCGGCGGATCCGCATTGTGCCGGATCTCCACCAGCCACCGGTACGCAAAGTCCCCATGCCGCATCCGCTGCTTCTCAAACCACGGCGGCGCCTTCGCCAAATCCTCCACACGCACATGCCGGTTGTATTCTGGCAACGCCGGGTCATCCACCCATGCATCCGCCGCCGTAACTGTATGAAATGGATAGTCCGCACCCGCAGGAAGCTCCCGGTCATAGGTATAAACCGTGCCTAATGCGAACACGCCCGCGGGCGCTCGCCGATCCTTCTCCACCTTCTGAAGCCCCGGCTCGCCTTCGCCCCTCACACCGCGCCCCCACGCCAGCCCGTTCTTTCCAAACAAAACCGGCCACGGTTTCCCCACCGCGCGCCAACCCTCCCGCCCACCTCCATCGCCCCCACCAACCCCGCGCTCAAAGCGTTGCGCAAATCCGCGGCTCGCATCCCAATCCTGCGCAATACCCACCACCAACTGCTGTACCTCCACGGGAAGCTCCGCACCGCCACCGCGCGCAACACCGACTCCACCCGGCCACCACGAAAAACCCGCGACGCACGTCAGCACTCGCACGAGGCTTTTTAAAAACACGGATTTCAAACCACGCATCCCCAACCCTCACCCACGACCCACGCCAATTCAACGATCAACTAAATCGCACCACCACCCCTCACAATCACGTCGCCTTCATTAGCCAATCCTCCACCCTTTCCCCCCTTACTCAGTCACATTCTCCGTCGACGCCACCCCGCCTCCCCGTTTAGTAACCCAACCCACGCATGACCCCAAAGCCCCACAGCGCTCTCATCATCGTCGGCCATGGCTCCACGACGAATCCCGACTCCTCCACCCCCTCCTTCGAACACGCCGAATCCCTCGTCCGCCGCGGCCTCTTCGGCGATGTCCAATGCGTCTTCTGGAAAGAAGAACCCAGCATGCGCCAAGCCCTCCACCTCGTCGACCAAGACGACATCTATATCGTCCCCAATTTCATTAGCGAAGGCTACTTCACTCGCACCGTCATCCCCCGCGAACTCGAACTCACCGGCCCTCTCACCCAACGCGCCGGACGCACCCTCAAATACTGCGAGCCCGTCGGCAACCACGAACGCATGACCGAACTGCTCCTGCGCCGCGCCGCAGAAGTCGCCCCCGGCGTCGATCCCCAAAAAACCAGCCTCCTCATCGTCGGCCACGGCACCAACCTCAACGACAACTCCGCTTTCGCCGCCAAACGCGAGGTCGACCGCATCGCCGCCAGCGGCATCTACGCCCAGGTCCTCAGCACCTTCATGGAAGAGGAACCCCTCATCGCCAAGTGGGACGAACTCACCACCCAACCCAACGTCGTCGTCGTCCCCTTCTTCATCTCCGACGGCCTCCACAGCTACCAGGACATCCCCGTCCTCCTCGGCATCGAGCAGGAACCCACCGCCGCCGCCAGCCAGCGCAGCGTCTTCCGCGACAACCCACGCCACATGCGCGGACGCACCCTCTACTACGCCAGCGCCGTCGGCACCGAACCCCTCTTCGCAGAAGTCATCCTCGACCAAATCACCGCCTTCGACCTCGCACACCCCGCACTCCCGTGAAACGCGACCTCACCCAAGCCCTCGCACGCTGGATCTCCCAAGGCCGCCGCCAGATCGGCGAAGTCCTCTTCCTCCCCACCGATCACGGCTTCCTCGTCCATCATCACCTCGACTCCCCCTCCGCGGACCTCGAGCCCCACACCGATCCAAACGCCGCACGCCGCATCGCCGTCGCCGATGCCTCCGGCGAATTCCGCCCCATCAAGACCACCCCCAACCTCCGCCGCGGCTGGCTCCTGAAACTCCCCGACATCACCGCCCTGCGCACCGCTCTCGAAGCCCTCTACCCAGCCATGCTCGGCTCCTTCCTCAGCTTCGAGCGCGGCGAACTCCCAGGCGTCCACCTGCGCGAAACCGTCGGCCGCCAGAGCGGCATGTACGCCATCACCAAAAAAGTCACCGACAACCAAGCCCTCGCCGTCATCGCACGCAACTGCAACTCCGAACACGGCTGCCTCAAGGCGCACCTCTGGCAGATCGACCCCACCACCCCAGTCTCCAGCCTCCCAGCTTCCAAGACCGACCCCTCCATCCCCCAACTCCCCGGCTCCGCACCCTTCCTCCCACTCCTCTGCGCCGAAGCCTGCAACCTCCTCGTCGCCAAATTCCGCGAGGAAATCAAAAAGACCCCGTACACACCCCCGCCCGCGGATGCGGCTCCCACCGCAGCGCCACCGCACCCATGATCGTCCACGCAGGTCTGCTCGTCACCATGGACGGGCCGCCCATCGCCGACGCCGCACTCCGCATCGAGGGCAACCGCATCTGCGCGCTCGCCCATCGCGACTCCCTCCCGCCCGCACCCGGCGAACACGTGGTCGACCTGCGCGACCACATCGTCCTCCCCGGCCTCATCAACGCGCATTGTCACCTCGACTACTCCATGATGCGAGGCGCCATCTCGCCGCCCAAAAGCTTCACCGCATGGGTCCAGCGCATCAACGCCCTCAAACGCAGCCTCGATGCCGACGACTACCTCGCCGCCATCCAACGCGGCATCGCCGAGTTACGACGATGGGGCACCACGAGCGTCGCCAACATCGAGGCCTTCCCCGAACTCATGCCCCGCATCCCACCAGCCCCGCTCCGAATCTGGTGGTTCTATGAAATGATCGATGTCCGCCATCGCATCACCACCGAAGACGTCGTCGCAGGCGCCCTCTCCTTCTTCAACCAACAGGCGCCCGGTGGCGAAACCGGCGGCGGCGGCCTCAGCCCACACGCCCCCTACACCGCCTCCCGCACCCTCTACGGCCTCGCCGCCGAATGCTCCCGCAAACTCTCCATGCCCGTGTGCACCCACCTCGCAGAATCCCGCGAGGAATTCGCCATGTTCCATGACGGCTCAGGCCCGCTCCACGATTTCCTCCGCGACATCGGCCGCCCCATGGAAGACTGCGGCCACAAACAAACCCCCTTCGCTCACCTCTGGCACACCGGCTCCATCGATCACTCATGGATCCTCGTCCACATGAACGAACTCACCGAGGACGACTTCGCCCTCCTCGAAACCGCCCCCACAGAACGCCGCCCCCACATCGTCCACTGCCCCGGCAGCCACAGCTACTTCAACCACTCCCCCTTCGCCTTCCGCAGACTCCAATCCCTCGGCATCAACCTCTGCGTCGGCACCGACAGCCTCGCCAGCACCGATTCCCTCAGCCTCCTGCGCGAACTGCGCCGCCTCCAAACCACCGAACCCTCCCTCTCCGCAAGGGAACTTCTCGAAACCGTCACCCTCAATCCCGCACGCGCTCTCCAACGCCAGGGCCAGCTCGGAGCACTCACGCTCGGGGCCTGCGCCGACTTGATCGCTCTCCCCTCCCCACATAAGGTCTCAGAGCTCGCCTACGACTCCGTGCTGGCCTGCACAGAACCCGTCCACTGGATGATGATCGATGGAAAAATCGTGGCCTAATTCCGCAGCTTCCCGCGCCTGGACCCGCACGGGAACCCAGACAAGGACCCGCGCACTCTTCCGCGCACTCCTCTGCGCACTCCTCCTCGCCATCGGCCTGGAACCCGCCAACGCCGTCACCCCTTCTTCCAAGAGCAAAACCTCCACCACCAAATCATCCAAATCGTCCAAATCCACCAAACCCTCGAAACCCTCGAAATCCGCTTCAACCCCCAAGAAGCCCGCCCAACCCAACGCCAAGCCCGCCCCCAAACCCACCACCCAGCCCCCGTCCTCAGAGCCCGCAACCCTCGGCGAAGACGGTGAACTCCCTCTCCACGCCCGCGGCGCCATCGTCGTCAACGGACTCGACGGCACTCCCCTCTACGAAAAAAACGCCGACGCAGCCCAGTTCCCCGCCAGCACCACCAAGATCCTCACCGCCCTCCTCATCATCGAAAGCGGCGACCTCGATCGCGAGGTCGAGATCGATCCCGAAGACAGCCGCGTCGGCGAAAGCAGCCTCGATATCAAACCCGGCCAGCGCTTCTCCCGCCGCCAGATGCTCTACGGCCTCCTCCTTAAAAGCGCCAACGACGTCGCTCACGCCCTCGCCCGCGACAACGCAGGCTCCGTCCCCGCTTTCGCCGAACGCATGACCGCTCGCGCCCGCGAACTCGGCGCACTCTCCAGCCATTTCATGAACCCGCACGGCCTGCATCATCCGCAGCACTTCACCACCCCGCGCGACCTCGCCATCATCACACGGGCCGCCATGCAGCAACCCCTCTTCCGCCAGATCGTCTCCACCCAGAAACACGTCTGGACCGTCGGCCAGACCGATCGCGAACTCTTCAACCACAACCGCCTTCTCACCCGCTTCCAAGGCTGCACCGGCGTCAAAACCGGCTACACCATCCCCGCCCAACAGGTCCTCGTCAGCGCCGCCCTGCGCGATGGACGCGAGGTGATCTCCGTCGTCATGCACACCAACAAACCCGGCATCTGGGACGACAGCACCGCCCTCCTCAACCTCGGCCTCACACGCACACCCCCGCCCTCCATCCCCACTTTCGAAGAAGCCTCGGCTCCCGCTGCATCACCCGCCACGCCGCCCACCCCCGGCACCTCCCTCCTCCGCAGCCCACTCCCCCCGGAACCGCGCTGACCCGCAGACGCACCGAGCGCGCGATCGCCGTCGCTCATCGCCGCCAGACGGCCGTACACCCACCGCGGCCTCCCCATCCACCAGCGCCACTCCCGGACGCCCCCCGCGCCCCCCGTGCGCCGACGAGCCTCCGGCAAAAACAGCCCGCTCCGCGCCCCACCGCCAAATCCCAAAAACGGGATTGGATAATTCCCAACTCACGGCGGATAGTCCGGCGCATCACCCTGCCTCATGGCGCGCATCCTCATCATCGACGACGATCCCGCGATGGTCTCGGTCATCTCCGACATCTGCCAGGAGAAAGGCCACCAGACCATCGCCTGCAATTCCGGACAAAAGGCCCTCGAGGAACTCGCCACCCACGCCCCTCAACTCGTCATCACCGACCTCAAAATGGACAAGGTCGGCGGCCTCGAAATCCTCCGCCACTGCCGCGAGATCCTCCCCCAGACCCCCGTCATCCTCATCACCGCCTACGCCAAGGTCGAAAGCGCCCTCGAGGCCATGAAACTCGGCGCCTACGACTACATCACCAAACCCTTCAAAATCGACGCCCTCCTCCTCGCCGTCGAACGCGCCCTCGAAAACCACTCCCTCGTCCGCGAAAACCGGTCCCTCCGTCAGATCGTCCGCGAAAAGTACCGCTTCGAAAACATCATCGGCACCAGCCCTCGGATGCAGGAAATCTACGGCCTCATCGCCAAGATCGCCGACACCGACTCCACCGTCCTCATCCAAGGCGAAAGCGGCACCGGCAAGGAACTCGTCGCACGCGCCCTCCACTTCAACAGCCACCGCCAGCACCACCCCTTCGTCGCCATCAACTGCTCCGCTCTTCCCGAGAACCTCCTCGAAAGCGAACTCTTCGGCCACAAACGCGGCGCATTCACAGGCGCCGTTCAGGACAAAATCGGCCTCTTCGAAGAAGCCGAGCACGGCACCATCTTCCTGGATGAGGTCAACTCCATGGCCCAACCCCTCCAGACCAAACTCCTGCGCGTCCTCCAAGAACGCCAGATCCGCCGCGTCGGCGACACCAAGAGCTCCCCCATCAGCGTCCGCGTCCTCGCCGCCACCA
This sequence comes from Chthoniobacter flavus, assembly GCA_945861435.1. GTDB lineage: Bacteria > Verrucomicrobiota > Verrucomicrobiia > Chthoniobacterales > Chthoniobacteraceae > CAIURC01. Next base: position 39,752 of record CAMAUX010000048.1, read on the forward strand.
ACGAAGGCCTCCTCGAAAAAATCAAGGACGGCACTTTCCGCGAAGACCTCTACTACCGCCTCGCCGTCATCCCCCTCGAAATGCCCCCGCTCCGCGAGCGCACCGACGACATCCCCCTCCTCGTCCAACATTTCCTCCAAAAAAACGCCGCCCACTCCGCCTCCGAACCCAGAAAAATCGAGCCCTCAGCCGTCGAAGCCCTCCAAAAACACACCTGGCCGGGCAACGTGCGCGAACTCGAAAACGCCATCGAACGCGCCTGCGCACTCTGCGACGACCACCTCATCCGCGTCCGCGATCTCCCCCCACAGGTCCTCCGCTCGGCCGAAAATCCCACGCCCCCACCGCGCCTCGCCGACCTCCCATCGCCAGCCGCTTCCCCCGCGCTGACGCTGACATCGCCCGCATCACCAGTATCGCCAGCAACCACCGCAACGTCCACGCACGGCACCGAGCAACAAACCCTCCGGGAATTCCTCGCCACGCAACAACGCACCTTCCTCGAGCAAACCCTCCAGTCCCATCAACAGGACCTCGCCGCTGCAGCCGAAGCCCTCGGCCTTTCCGCCGCGGAACTCCGTCGCAAACTCGGCCTCGCCTCGCCAAGACGCACACAGGCGTCAAAGCCCGCAAGACCCGCCCGGAAAAACGCCGCCGCCATCTGAACGCCGCGCGCACAAAACCTCCGCGCTCGCCGCAACTCCAGCCCGCCCGCTCCAGCCCGCCCGCTCCAGCCCCGCTCCAGCCCCGCTCCAGCCCCGCTCCAGCCCCACCCCGCCCCGTCCCACCTCCGCCCTCCGAGCGGCGCCGGCTCCGCCGTCAACGGCTTTTCCCGGGCGTCTCTGCCGCCATGCCGGAGGCATGAAAGCGATTAGCCGGCGGTGAACGCAGTCCGCAAAGCGGACGCAGGAAACCGCCGGTTTCAAAACCACATGCGATGCGCCCCGGCAGCGGGCGCGAGAGGCGTGGCGAGTGCAGGGGCCGGTTGGACTCCATAGACTGGCGAGTCTCCGCCCCACTCACACAACCCCCGCGCTCGCTGCAACTGCAGCCCGCCCGGTCCAGCCCAGCCCACACGCCCAGCCTCCGCCCTCCGGGCGGTGCCGGCTCCGCCGTCATCGGCTGCTCCCTCCTCCCACCACGCGCCCTTTCGCTCCGCGAAAGCCCGCGGCACAGCCGCTCAGGGATCTGAACTCAGAGCCAGCCGGAACCCGTAGGCGATGTAGCTGTAGGTCGGGTAGCTGCTGTACCGGAACCCCACCGCGCAGTACTCCGCGAAGCGGTTCCAGCTCCCGCCACGGAACACCCGGTTACCTGTTTTCTCATCCTGTCCATCCCACATCCATTCCCAGACGTTGCCTCCCAAATCGTAAAAACCCAAAGCATTCGGTTTGAATGAACCCACGGGCGCTGTCCCCAGAATCCCATCCACTCCCACTTTTTGAGGATCCTCTTTCCCATCCACCCCCACCGCGTAATTCCCGTCATCCCAGTGCGGCGGGTAATAATCCCCCCACGGATATTTCGTCGGTCCCACCGCAGCCTCCCACTCCGCATTCGTCGGCAGACGCCACTGCTTACCAGTCCTCGCGCTCAGCCAGTCGCAGAACTCCTTCGCTCGATTCCAACTCACACTCACCACGGGATGCTCGTCCGTCTGTGTCCAGTCTTTGGACGGCTGCTGCCAGTCGAGAAACCCTTCCGCCCTCAAATACAGCTTCCATTCTCCCACCGTACATTCCGTCTTACTCATGAGCACCTGCGTTCCAGGCACCGGCAGCAGCTTCGCTTCCAAACGTTTCACCAGCTCGCCAATCACGCTCGGATCCTTGCGCGCCTGTCTCCATGCGAGCTCGACTTCTGCTCCCTCGCTCTTCGCTTTCGACGACAGTTCCGCCCCGTGCCGCTTCCAAAATCCTTCCCCAAGCACCTTCGCATACGCAATGGACTCCGCCTGCCTCCCCCCTCCAGCAGTGCCTCGTAAAGCCTCGCATGGGCTTTCTCCTCCCCCTCCTTCGCCTTCACCGCCAGCAACTCCCCAGTCAGGCGCAGGCTCGTCTCCACCCCGTCTTCCCCCGCGCATTGCCCGTACTCTTTCAACGCCTCCTCCCAGCGTCCCAGTAACTGCAGCACATTCCCACGGATCCGTCGGAACCCACCCTCTTCGGGCTGCAAATCCACCGCGTACGTCACCGATTTCAAGGCCTCCACGAATTCCCCGTCCCGAATCAACGCCTCAGCCTTCGACGCGGCCATCGGCGCCATTTCCCGCAAACTCTTGAGCGCCGCGCTCGCCCTCCTGCCCTCCGTCACCACCTTCACGGTGAACCCACTCACCACCAACACCAGCACCGCCGCCGACACCGCCAGCACACGGTTGCGACCCACCCACAACCGCGCCCGCGTCCACGCCCCTGCATCCTCCGCACTCGTCGCAAATCCATTCTGGTACGCCTCGATATCCGCCACCAACCCCTCCACTCCCGCATACCGCTTCTCACGCTGCGTCGCCATCGCCTTCATCGTCACCGATTGCAATGCCGCAGGCACTTCCGAGCCCATCGCCGTTCCCTCGCCCACAACCACACCATCGTTTCCGCTCTTCTCCGCCTTCCCTCCGCGCCGCGTGATCATCGGACTAATCTGCCCGCTCCGCACCTTGCTCAGCACCTCATCCAGCGTCTTCCCATCAATGGGCGCGCGCAGCGTCAGGATCGCATAAAGAATCGCCCCCAGCGCATACACATCCGAACGCACATCCAGCTCCGCCACCATCCCCTGCGCCTGTTCCGGCGACATGTACTGCGGCGTCCCCATCACCTCCCCCTC